>NZ_JBMEZK010000001.1:0-1059116 GCF_048822715.1 Klebsiella sp. C239
CCGGTCGAAAGACCGGGCTTTTTGTTTTTGCGTTTAAAAAGAACCCCGTCCCGAAAGGTGCGGGGTTTTTTGCTGTGTGGGGTATATCTCCCCGGTGGCGCTGCGCTTACCGGGGCTACGGATCCGTAGCCCGGACAAGGTGCGCAGCACCGCCTCCGGGGAAAATCCCGCCATACCCGCACCATTATCTTCATTCAAAGCAACATAAAACCCCGTCATGGCAAACCCTTCGCCATAATCCACTTTTTCCTTGCCTCTGCGCTGGCGTTGATCGCGAAAACCGTGCTTGCGAAAAAAAATGTGAATGCAATCACATATAAAGATATAACAATTATATAACATTTAGTTTACTAACTAATTTGTCTGCGTGACGTGGTACGCCCGACAAGACAGACTGCAGTCTTTGCTGGAGCAATATAACAATGACAGAGAGTAGCATTACCGAACGGGCCGCGCCGGAGCAGGCCGATACCCGTCGTCGTATTTGGGCAATTGTTGGCGCTTCCTCGGGAAATCTGGTTGAGTGGTTTGATTTTTATGTCTACTCATTCTGCTCGCTCTATTTTGCCCATATCTTCTTTCCCTCCGGAAATACCACCACTCAACTTTTACAAACGGCAGGCGTATTCGCCGCCGGATTTCTGATGCGTCCTATCGGTGGGTGGCTGTTTGGTCGGATCGCCGACCGCCGCGGACGTAAAGCTTCCATGCTTATTTCGGTCTGTATGATGTGCTTTGGTTCACTGGTGATTGCCTGCCTGCCGGGCTACGCGGTCATCGGCACCTGGGCTCCGGCGCTGCTGCTGTTGGCCCGTCTGTTTCAGGGGCTGTCGGTCGGTGGAGAATATGGCACCAGCGCGACCTATATGAGTGAAGTGGCGATTGAAGGAAAGAAAGGCTTCTATGCCTCTTTCCAGTACGTCACGTTAATTGGCGGTCAACTGCTGGCGGTATTAGTGGTCGTGGCGCTCCAGCAGGTGCTGAGCGACGAAGATTTGCATGCCTGGGGATGGCGTATTCCTTTTGCTCTCGGGGCAGTACTGGCTATCGTCGCGCTGTGGCTGCGTCGCCAGCTGGACGAAACCTCGAAGCAGGAGACCCGGGCGCTGAAAGAGGCTGGCTCATTTAAAGGGTTGTGGCGTAATCGCCGGGCTTTCGTGATGGTGTTGGGCTTTACTGCCGCCGGATCGCTGACCTTCTATACCTTTACTACCTATATGCAAAAGTATCTGGTCAACACGGCGGGCATGACGGCCAGCACCGCCAGCGTGATCATGACCGCGGCGCTGTTCGTTTATATGCTGGTTCAACCGCTGTTCGGCGCCTTTTCGGATAAAGTTGGCCGCCGTACCTCCATGCTGTGCTTTGGCGTGCTGGCGACATTATTTACCGTGCCTATCCTGAGCGCCTTGCAAAAAGTGAGCTCACCCTATGCTGCCTTCGGCCTGGTGATCTGCGCCTTGCTGATTGTCAGTTTCTATACCTCGATCAGCGGCATCCTGAAGGCCGAGATGTTCCCGGCGCAGGTTCGCGCGCTTGGGGTAGGGCTGTCCTATGCCGTCGCGAATGCCCTGTTTGGCGGCTCGGCGGAATATGTCGCGCTGTCGCTGAAATCGGCGGGGATAGAGCACGCGTTCTACTGGTACGTGACGGTGATGGCGGCCATCGCCTTCCTGGTCTCCCTGATGCTGCATCGCAAAGGCAAAGGCCTGCGTCTTTAGCCGTTACTGGTGCGCCAGTTGCCAAACAGCGTAGCCGGTGGTCGCGCCGGCTACATCCCAGGCGAAATCCTTCCAGCTCCAGCCGCTGCCTGCCGGGCGGCTGTCCCAAAGCTCTTTTGAGGCGCCGAGGCTGACGGAAAACATCAGGCCGATAGCAGCGCTGCGGTCCCAGCTGTAACCCTGATGTTGCGCATATTCATTGCCGGCGGCAGACAGCATCGCCGAGGCCAGAAAATGCTGGGCTTTGTCCTGACCGGACCATGCATCATTTGCCATGTGGCTGCAGCCCGTTAACATCAGCGAAGCAATCACGATTATCGTACGCATAGCGCTTCCAGAAAAAAGCCCCGTCGAGGCGGGGCTGATTGTCAGAGAATACGGCTGATCAGCCGGTCAATGCGGATCCGCCGCAGTCGGCGGATCAGTTTACGCACTTTCACCGGATAGTCGGCAATACTTTGCAGATCCCGATAATGTTTCACCACCGTGGTGTGGGTGCGGATGAGCTTCAGCTCTTTCTCCCGCATGGCTCCCAGCTGCTGCTTTGGATCGTGGATCAAAATGGCATTTTCCAGATCGAGTCGCCAGGCGCGCGGGTTAAGGTTGTTGCCGGTGAGCAGCATCCACTCGTCGTCAACCCACATGCCCTTCAGGTGGTAGCTGTTATCGTCATCCTTCCACAGGCGGACGATCAGCTGATCGGTATTCACATAATACTGCAGCCGGCTGAGGAAACGCCGCAGGTTGATCTCATACAGATAAGGAAGCGCGCCGATGATTTTAAACGGCTGATCTTCCGGAATATAGAAATCGTTAGCGGTTTTATCGCCGACAATAATCTCCACCTGTTTACCGTCGCGCAGCAGCTGGATGATATTTCTTACCAGCACGGCAGGAAGGTTGAAGTAGGGGGTGCAGATCGTTAACTTGTGCTCGGCACAGGGCATCAGGTGAAAGATAGTTTTGTTCAGCAGGCTGGATTTCCCCAGGCCTACCAGCGGGGTGACGGAGAGTTCTTCGTCACCGGCGGTGCCGACAAAATGGTAGCTGCGGTCGCGCAGCTCCTGACGGTACTGGCGAATATCGTTTTTGATTTCCGGACTTTTTGGCCGATCCGGTCTGTCGAGACGATTCACGCCGCGTCCCTGAACCAGATTATTGTCGACCCAGTCGAACATGACGTCCGCCATTTTGCCGTTACGGATGCACTGATAGCGGTCATAGCGGTACTTATCATGCTGATGCAGATAAACATCGTTCAGGCTGGCGCCGCTGTAGAGGACGCAGTCATCGATAATAAAGCCTTTGAAATGGAGAACGCCGAGCGCCTCCCGGGTGTTAATCGGCACGCCGTAAACGGGGATCTCTACGCCCGGATTTTCATTGGCCATCCGACAATACCAGTCAGCATTGGTGTTGGAGGCGGCGGCGCCGATACGGCCACGTTGAGCGCGGTGCCAGTCAACGAGGACGCGAACATCCAGTTGCGGACGCTGACGTTTGGCGTCATAAAGGGCCTGCAAAATTCCTTTTCCGCCATCATCTTGCTCCAGGTAGAGCGCAATAATGCATATACGCTGAGTGGCGTTGGCAATCCGGGTCAGTAACGCTTCCCTGAAATCCGCAGGGGCGTAAAAGAACTCTACATCATCAACTGACTGAGAAAGCTTAGGGAGTTGGGCAAGGTGTTGTTGATGTTTATTACGCTTAAATTTTGACAACATCACAGTGCGTTTCTTCTCTGTTTATTGAAGGGTCTTCTGTACCATGCAGACGACGTAAGCGGGCAATAATACCATTACTACCCGCTAATGTGGTCAACAATTGCGGTCAGCGTCGCGCGATTATCCCTGATTCAGGGGCAGCGACAGACTGACAATCCCATCTTCCAGCTGAATATCAACGGTGAATCCCAGCTTTCTGGCGAGGCCGATCATGCCTCGGTTATTCGGCATCGTAATCCCATTCAGCCGTTGCAGGCCATGGCTTTGCGTATAGGCGATCAGCTTTTCCAGCAGCCTTCGCCCCAGGCCTAACCCTTTCAAATCTGAACGGACCAGCACAGCAAACTCGGCATCAATATTGTCAGGGTCGGAGATCGCCCGCGTCACGCCGAGGATCTCGCTCTGTTCCGCGGTGGTCCTGACGGCGACGAACGCCATTTCACGATCGTAGTCGATCTGGGTCATATTGGCTAAGTCGTCATGGGTAAATTCGTTGATCTCACTAAAATAGCGATAATAGAGATCTTCTTTGGTGACCTGAGCGATAAACGCGAGCAACTGCGGTTCATCTTCCGGAAGGATCGGCCGGAACAGACAGCGATCGCCATTTTTCATCACCACCCACTCCTCCAGCTGGTGCGGATAGGGACGAATAGCGAGACGGCTTTCACTGTCGCCGCTAAAGGGAGCAAGCCCCAGGGTAACGTCCAGCGCCGTAAACTCGTTGCCGGAGGCGAGCAAGGGATGAATATCCAGCCGCTGGATCTCCGGGCAGTCGACGATCAGGTTCGAGACTTGAACCAGCAGCTGGCTTAAGCCTGCGATATCCAGCGGTCGCAATGCGCTGCGGCCGCGGATCTTCTTATTTTTGATCGCCTGGATCACCAGATAACGCGCCAGGTTCATATTCAGCGGCGGCAGCGCCACAGCGGCCTGGTCCTCGGCCCGCCACTCCACGCCGCCTTCGCCCAACATAATCAACGGGCCGAAGAGGGGATCGTGCTCAACCACCACTCTCAGTTCCTGGGCGCCGGCGCGATTGGCCATACTCTGCACCAGCAGGCCATGAATGCGCGCCTGGGGCCAGGCCAGCCTGACGCGATCGATCATCGCATCCGCTGCCTGCTGTACTTCTGCCGCGGTACGCAGATACAACATGACCCCCTGTACTTCTGATTTGTGCGGAATATCCGGGGAACGCAGCTTCAACGCAACCGGATAGCCTATCTGCTCAGCGATATGCACCGCTTCCGCGCTGTCAGCGGCGATCCAGGTTGGCAGTGTGTGGATACCGTAGGCCCGGAGCACCGGGCTGACCTCGTGGGTATCCAGCGTGGTGGCGCCGTCATCTATCGCTTGCTGGAGCAGAGCATGCGCTTCGCTGGTATTGGCGGTTAACGAGTCCGGCAGCACTGGAGTCTCGCGCAGCTGTTTCTGGTTACGGCGGTACTCGACCATATGCATAAAGGCGGTGATGGTGCCCTCCGGCGTACGGTAGGTGGGAAGGCCGGCATCGCTGAACAGCCGTCGCGCCTCCTGGGAAGAGAATTCGCCGCACCAGTTGGTCAGCACGGTGACATATTTGCCACGCGGATGGTGCTTCAGGGCGTCTATCAGCGCCAGGGCGCTCTCGGTGCCCGGCGCGGCGGCGCTGGGCGAGTGGATCACCAGCAGCGCGTCGTAGTCCTGACTGTTAAGCAGAATGTTCACCGCCCGCTGATAGTGTTCGCTGCTGGCGTCATCGCGTAGATCCAGTGGGTTGGCGATCTCAACGCCGCCCGGCAGCGCCTGGCGCAGGGCGCCGCGCGTCTCCTCGCTGAGGGTCGCCAGCTTACCGTTACGCAACCAAAGCTCATCCAGCGCCAGCGCCGCCGGCGCCGCGCCGTTGCTGACGATCATCAGTTTTTCACCGCGCAGCGGGCGCATATGGCTCAGGGTTTCTACGGCGGAGAACAGCTCATGGGTATCCTGGACCCGCAGCAGACCAGCACGCTGGATGGCCGCATCCCATGCCGGATCCATCCCTGAATTGACGTGCAACAGTTTCTGCGCCGCGGGACTACGGCCGCTTTTGATCACCAGGATTGGCTTGTTTCGCGAGGCGCTGCGCGCGGCGGAGACAAACCGGCGCGCGTCGCTGAGATGCTCAAGGTAAAGCAAAATGGCGCTGGTTTTGCTGTCGCGGGCCAGAAAGTCCAACAGGTCATCGACATCTATATCCAGGCTATCGCCCAGCGCGATGAAGTAGGAAAACCCCATCTCGCGCTGTTGCGCCCAGTCAAGGATGGTGTTGGAGACGGCGGCCGACTGCGAGATAAAGGCCAGTTTACCGCGGTGGATCGCGACCGGCGAAAAGCTGGCGTTCAGGCCTTGCCACGGCGCCAGCAGCCCCAGGCTGTTTGGGCCGAGCAGGCGCATCTGATAGCGCGCAGCGCATTCGAGCAGCGCCGGATACTGTTCCGGCTGCGAAGAGAGGATGATGCAGGTCTTGCAGCCTTTCTGCCCCAGGGCTTCGAGCAACTCGAGATTACGTCGCGCGTTGGTACAAAGCACCGCCAGATCCGGCGTAAACGGCAGCTTCTCAATGGTGGGCCACGCCAGCACCCCAAGCACCGCCTTCCAGGCGGGGGTCACCGGCAGTACCGGGCCATTGAAGCCGCCGGCTAGCAGGTTGCGCATCATGAGATAGCCAGCGCGCTGCGGCTTCATTGATGCGCCAATAACGGCGATGGATTTTGGTCGCAGCAGCGCTTCCAGGCCTCGTTGGCTCATACCGGTCTCCTTTCATCCCAGTGACCGAATGATTTTAAACGTTTTCCGCCTGGCCCGCTGTGATACTGCCCTTATGCTGGGTTTTTCCCGCCAGGTAGCGGGTCCGGAAGCGGGTGAAGTGTTCGCCAAGCGCTGCGGCGGCCGGCGCATCGCCCGCCAGATCCAGCAGGGCGATGGCCACTTCCGCGGTACAATATTGTCCGTCGGCGTGCGCCTCGCGCAGATGGTAGGCTGAGATGCGCGACAGATCGACGGAGATGATCGGCAGCGCGTCCAGATAAGGGCTCTTACGGAACATTTTACGCGCTTCGGTCCAGGTGCCATCGAGCATGATAAACAGCGGCGGTTTGCCGGACGGTGGCGCGCTCAGGACCTGGCGCTCCGGTGCGGCGTAGGAGGCGGGGAACACCACCACCGGCTGGTAATCGGGATGGGCGACCAGATCGAGCAGCCCCTGCGGCGGCTCGGTTCTCGACCATTGATAAGCCTCGGTATTCGGCAGAATATCGGCGATGAGCCGGCCGGTGTTGCTGGGCTTCATCGGCTCCGTATCAAACATCACCAGGCAGAAACGGCTGGTAGCCTGCGCCGGCGTTAACGTGGCGCACAGGCACTGCTTGAGCGGCAGCAGACAGCGCTGGCAGCGGCGGATGCGGTTGCCGCGAGCAAGGAAAGGGCGGGTGGCTCGCGCGAGACGTTCGGCGCGCAGGCGAAGGACAGCGTTATCAGTCATGGGAGTCGTTAGTGAAAAACGCTATTGTCGCAGAGGCGAAAACGGGGCACAAGCGGTGCCCCGGAAGGATTACTGCTGTCCGGCTTCGTTTAGCCAGCTATCAAATGGCGCTTTTGGCACCGCGCCATTGAGCATGTCGATCACTTCGCCATTTTTGAACATCATAATGGTCGGGATGCTGCGGATACGAAACCGTGCGCTAAGCTCACGTTCCGCTTCGGTGTTAACTTTTACAAAACGCATCTTCCCGCTACGCTCTTCCGCGACGTCTTCAAAGATCGGCGCGAAGCTGCGGCAGGGACCGCACCATGGCGCCCAGAAATCGACAACGACCGGCAGATCGTCCTTTAAGAGTTTATCCAGCGTTGCCCCGGTCGCGTTGATGACGTCGCCATCAAAAAGATCGTGACCGCAGCGTCCGCACTTTGCGCCATCCGCGCTACGATCGTCCGGGAGGCGGTTCAGAGCCTGACAACTGGCACAAACGGTATTCATAACTAACCTCTGGTTATGGGTTGCAACGTGGCACGTGGCCGATATGTTTCTGTGATGTTACATATTATCGATTAAGTGTTATTTAAGGACAATGCGTTTTGTTCGATGAGTGCAATAGAGGCCGTCTTTTAAACGAAATCATGGCGAAGCGATGACACATCGGGTAATCTGCGCGCTTCGCGCAGCGCAGGTGGAGAAAATTGATGAGCGACGAACTGAAAAATAAAAGCGGCAAGGTCAAAGTGATGTATGTCCGCAGTGATGATGATTCTGACAAACGCACCCATAACCCACGTACCGGGAAAGGGGGAGGTCGTCCAGGAAAATCTCGTGTTGACGGCCGCAGCCGCCCTGCGCGTGACGAACGAAACAGCCGCGGTGACGATCGTAAACGCGATGACCGCAAGCGTGATGAGCGCAAGCGCGATGATTTTAATCGTGACGATGCGTCCCCGTGGCGTACCGTTTCTCGCGCTCCTGGCGATGAGACGCCGGTAAAAGAGGATCATGGCGGGATCAGCGGGAAGAGCTTTATCGATCCGGAAGTACTGCGTCGCCAGCGTGCGGAAGAGACCCGCGTGTATGGTGAAAACGCCTGTCAGGCCCTGTTCCTGAGCCGCCCGGAAGCCATTGTCCGCGCCTGGTTTATCCAGAGCGTGACGCCGCGCTTTAAAGAGGCGCTGCGCTGGATGGCGGCTAACCGTAAAGCCTATCATGTGGTTGATGAAGCCGAGCTGGCGAAAGCCTCCGGGACCGATCACCACGGCGGCGTCTGCTTCCTGATCAAAAAACGCCACGGTACCTCTGTTGCCCAGTGGGTCGCGAAGGCCGCAGAAGAAGATTGCGTTCTGGCGCTGGAGGACGTGGGTAACCCGCACAACCTCGGGGCGATCATGCGCAGCTGCGCGCACTTCGGCGTGAAGGGTGTTGTGGTTCAGGATGCCGGCGTGCTGGAGTCCGGCGCGGCGATCCGTACGGCGGAAGGCGGTGCGGAACATGTTGAACCGATCACCGGCGACAGCTTCATCGATACTCTGGATCAGTTCCGTCAGGCGGGCTACGCGATTGTCTCGACCTCCAGCCATAATGGTACCCCGCTGTTTAAAGCCGAGCTGCCGAAGAAAATGGTGCTGGTGTTAGGCCAGGAGCGCGATGGCCTGTCGGATGCAGCCATCTCCAGCGCGGACCTCAGCGTCGCCATCGATGGTACCGGCAATGTCGAAAGCCTGAACGTCTCTGTGGCGACCGGCGTCCTGCTGGCGGAATGGTGGCGTCAGAACAAGGCGTAATACCTGTCCCTGAATACAAAAGCCAGCTGATGCTGGCTTTTTTTATGGCTGTCGATCACTCGCTTTCGGCGGGAAGGACCGGCATCCAGTCAATCGGCGCTTCGCCGCGATCGGCCAGCCACTGATTGGTTTGCACGAAATGGTTGCTGCCAAAGAAGCCGCGATGCGCGGAGAGCGGTGAAGGGTGCGGCGCCTTCAGTACGCAGTGGCGCTGGCGATCGATAATCGCGCCTTTCTTCTGCGCATGGGAGCCCCACAGCAGAAAGACCACCCCCTCGCAGTGCTCATTGATTAAGGCGATTACCTTATCGGTAAACGTCTCCCAGCCGAGGCTGGCGTGCGAGTGCGCCTGCCCGGCGCGGACGGTCAGGACCGTATTAAGCAGGAGCACCCCCTGGCGCGCCCAGCTTTCCAGGTAACCATGGGTAGGGCGGGTAAAGCCAGGGATAGTGGCCTCCAGCTCTTTGTACATATTCAGCAGCGAGGGCGGGATTGCGACGCCCGGGCGAACCGAGAACGCCAGACCGTGGGCTTGCCCCGGGCCGTGATAGGGGTCCTGACCGAGAATGACGACTTTGACATCGCCCAGTTCGGTAAAGCGAAACGCATTAAAGACATCTTTTTGCGGTGGATAGATGGTGATCCCGGACTGGCGCTCTTCGGCGACGGTCTTCAGAGTATTGAGAAAATAGGGTTGTTGCTTTTCATCCGCCAGCACGTCATGCCAGGTTAAAGGGGTGGTCATCTTGCTCTCCTGCAAAGGGTCATCGCTATAGCTTAACGGCTTCTTTCTACAGAACAAAATCGGCACGGCTTGACGCGGGCCTTTATGCAAAAAAAATTGAAAATTTACAAAATTATTTATAGCGGCTTATGGCGTAACTTGATGTAAAACAATAAAATCCTTGCATACCCACTTAGAGTGAGTGGTTTTTATTGATTTACATCAAAGAATGCCGAGGGTGCGGCTGATATATATACACTCATACAACAATGGTTTTACCAATTGGCCGCGAAGAGGCCAAAATCGAATAAACACTGCCTGGGAGGCATCAAATGATTACTGGTATCCAAATTACTAAAGCGGCAAACGACGACCTGCTGAACTCTTTCTGGCTGCTGGATAGCGAAAAAGGCGAAGCGCGTTGCCTGTGCGCCAAAGGTGGTTTTGCGGAAGATGACGTGGTGGCGGTCAGCAAACTGGGTGAAATCGAATACCGTGAAATCCCGGTAGACGTGAAACCAGAAGTTCGCGTGGAAGGCGGTCAGCACCTGAACGTTAACGTGCTGCGTCGCGAAACCCTGCTGGACGCGGTTGAGCATCCGGAAAAATACCCGCAGCTGACCATTCGTGTTTCCGGCTACGCGGTACGCTTCAACTCCCTGACTCCGGAACAGCAGCGCGACGTTATCGCTCGTACCTTTACCGAAAGCCTGTAAGGCTAACGCCAGATGTGAAAACGCCGGGATATCCCGGCGTTTTTTTTACTCTTCGCTGGACGCTGATGGCGTCCCGGTCGCGCTTGGCTTCCGGCGCTTACCGATATTTTTCGTATCGCGGTGGCGCTTCTTCACCCGCGGCTTCTCTTTTTCTTTCTCTTTTTTCTCGGCGCGTTTCGCCAGCACTTTCTTCGATGGCTTACCGGTCAACTTCTCGCTTGGCGCGCGGGTTTTGGGTCGCAATTCATCAATCACGCGAGCTTTCAGCGGTTCTTCAACGTAGCGGCCGATCTTGCCCAGCAGCAGGTGATCGTGCGCTTCAACCAGCGAAATCGCGGTGCCTTTCTTACCTGCACGGCCGGTACGACCGATACGGTGCAGATAGATGTCGGCGGTGCGCGGCATATCGAAGTTAAAGACGTGGCTGACGTCCGGAATATCGATACCGCGGGCGGCGACGTCGGTGGCGATCAGCACGTTTACGCGGCCGTCGGTCAGACGCTTAATGGCTTCGTTACGCTTGGCCTGCACCATCTCGCCTTCCAGCCAGCAGGTGTTAATCCCCGCTTCACGCAGCCAGTTGGCCAACTCATGCACGCGCTCGCGCTTGCGCACAAAGACGATAGCGCGGGTAGCTTCCGGCTGTTGCAGCAGATTCACCAGCAGCCTGGTCTTATGTTCGATATCGTCCGCGCGATAGTACCATTGATGGATTTTCTTACGCTCGCGAGTCGACGGGGTAGCGGAAACTTCAACCGGCTCTTCCAGCAGGCGCTCAGCGAAGTCTTTGATCGCATCGCCTTCCAGCGTCGCGGAGAACAGCATGGTCTGCTTGCGCCAGCGGGTTTCACCAGCGATGGTTTCGATATCCTGCGCAAAGCCCATGTCCAGCATGCGGTCGGCTTCATCGAGGATCAGGGTCTCGACGGCGCGGCAGTCGAAGTTCTCTTCTTTTATATACTGCAGCAGGCGACCAGTGGTGGCGACCACGATGTCCTGGTTTTCGCTGAACACTTCCGCGTGGTTCATGTAGGCTACGCCGCCGGTAATGGTGGCGATATCCAGATGGGTATGCTTCGCCAGCTCGCGGGCGTGGTCAGCCACCTGCATCGCCAGCTCACGGGTCGGCGTCAGGATAAGAATACGCGGCGGGCCGGATTTCTTACGCGGGAAATCGAGCAGGTGCTGCAACGCTGGCAGCAGATACGCCGCCGTTTTACCGGTGCCGGTCGGCGCTGAACCGAGAATGTCACGGCCATCGAGCGCAGGCGGAATAGCGGCGGCCTGAATGGCTGTCGGGCGAGTGAAACCTTTATCCTGGAGGGCTTCCAGCAGGTTTTCGTCGAGTTCAAGTTCGGAAAAAGTCGTTACAGTCATGTTCTACCTCTGAGTGGGCCGCCGATTATAGACGTTACTGACGTAATGTTCATCTGTTTGTAAGGCTATCTGTTCTCCGGTATTGTGCATAGCCTTACGTTCAGGAGTTTTTTGTCGGCAAGGTTATTGAGGATGTCTCAGTCGAAGTTTGCGCTGCCGCGCAATGGTTTTACCTTCAAACAGTTTTTTGTCGCCCACGATCGTTGCGCGATGAAGGTGGGTACCGACGGCATTTTGCTCGGCGCCTGGGCGCCGATTGCCGGGGTGAAACATGTGCTGGATATTGGCGCCGGCAGCGGCCTGCTGGCGCTAATGCTCGCGCAGCGTACCGGCGATGATGTGCGTGTCGATGCGGTCGAACTGGATGAGGAGGCCGCCGCCCAGGCGCAGGAAAATGCCCTTGCGTCGCCATGGGCTTCGCGGGTTGAGGTCTGTCAGGCCGATATCCATCAGTGGCAGCCGCCGCAGACCCGACGCTATCAACTGATAATCAGTAACCCGCCCTTTTTTGCGGAAGGGGTGCCTTGCGCCACCTCGCAGCGGGAGCAGGCGCGGTATACCACGACGCTCGATCACGCTTCTCTGCTGACCTGTGCCGCTGAGCATATCACCGAAGAAGGCTTTTTTTGCGTGGTGCTGCCGGTCGATATCGGTAATGCGTTTATCGAACGGGCAACCGCGATGGGCTGGCACCTGCGACTGCGCACTGACGTGGCGGAGACCGAGCTGCGGCCGCCGCATCGGGTGCTGCTGGCTTTCTCCCCGACGGCGGGGGAGTGTTTCAGCGACAGGCTGGCGATCCGCGGGCCAGAGCAGCAGTATTCAGAAGGCTTTACCGCTCTGACCGAGGATTTTTATCTCTTTATGTGAGCCAGGGGCGACAATATCGACGGACCGCTGTTCGGCAGCGGCTGCGGATAGTCAAGGGTGTAATGCAGTCCCCGGCTCTCTTTGCGCAACATCGCGCAGCGTACGATAAGTTCCGCCACCTGCACCAGATTGCGCAGCTCCAGCAGATTATTCGAGACGCGGAAGCGGGCGTAATACTCATCCAGCTCCTGCTGCAGCATGGTAATGCGCCGCAGGGCGCGCTCCAGCCTGCGGGTGGTGCGCACAATCCCCACGTAATCCCACATCAGCAGGCGCAGCTCGTGCCAGTTATGTTGGATAACCACCAGTTCATCCGGGATCTCCACCTGACTTTCATCCCACGCCGGCAGGGTGCTGACCTTCTGGGCCAGCGGCAGGCGACGGGCAATATCTTCTGCGGCGGACCAGCCGTAAACCAGACACTCCAGCAGCGAGTTCGAGGCCATACGGTTCGCGCCGTGCAGCCCGGTATAGCTGACTTCGCCGATGGCGTATAACCCATCGACGTCGGTGCGGCCATTATCATCCACCATCACGCCGCCGCAGGTGTAATGCGCGGCAGGGACGACCGGTACCGGATCTTTGGTTAAATCAATTCCCAGACCGAGCAGCTTTTCGTAAATCATCGGGAAGTGCTGGCGAACAAACGCCTCGGGTTTATGGCTGATATCAAGGAACATACAGTCAACGCCAAGGCGCTTCATCTCATGATCGATGGCGCGGGCGACGATATCGCGTGGGGCCAGCTCGCCGCGTTCGTCAAAGTCCGGCATAAAGCGGGTGCCGTCCGGGCGTTTAAGGTGGGCGCCTTCGCCGCGCAGCGCTTCGGTCAGCAGGAAATTGCGCGCCTGCGGATGATACAGCGCGGTGGGGTGAAATTGGTTGAATTCCAGATTCGCCACCCGGCAGCCCGCCCGCCAGGCCATCGCGATACCGTCTCCGGAAGAGACGTCGGGGTTAGTGGTGTATTGATAAACCTTGGCGGCTCCGCCGGTGGCGAGCACCACCGCCTTCGCGCTGCAGGTTTCCACGCGCTCTTTATTGCGGTTCCAGATCCATGCCCCGACCACCCGGCGCGTGCCCGGCAGGCCAATCTTATCCGATACGATCAAGTCGACGGCATTGCTGCGCTCAAGGATGCGGATATTGGGATGGGCGAGGGCTTTATCGACCAGCGTCGTCTCCACCGCTTTGCCGGTAGCGTCGGCGGCGTGAAGAATGCGCCGATGGCTGTGGCCCCCTTCGCGCGTGAGATGATAGCTCTCTTCGCCATTGGCCTGGACCTGGGTATCAAACAATACGCCCTGATCGATAAGCCACTGGACGCATGGCCTGGCGTTGCTGGCGACGAAGGTGACCGCATGGCGATCGCATAACCCTGCGCCGGCGATCAGGGTATCTTCGACATGGGATTCAATACTGTCGGTCTCGTCGAAGACGGCGGCAATCCCGCCCTGCGCATAGAACGTCGAACCTTCGCTGATCGGCCCTTTGCTCAACACCGTCACCGAACTGTGCTCTGCAAGGCGCAGCGCAAGAGAGAGGCCGGCAGCGCCGCTGCCGATAATCAACACATCACAAGAGAAGTCAGGAGTGGTATTCATCGTCTTTGTTTAATTTACTAAACACATTTAGCTCACAATAGCACCAGCTCGTGAGGAATCGTACAATTTTTTTTAACTGGCGTTGTGACGGCTAAACAGCAGACGAGCAGAAACGGTCTGGAGCACGGCGAAAATGAGACGCGTGGCAGGTTGATAGCATTGGATTTTATAGTGAAATAAACGCCGTGTTACGATACCCTTCAGACGGGCCTGCGCTTTTTCTTATTGACTAACCTATCGTTTAGCAACCTGGGCATATAATGATTGATAACGATCTGCCGCCGTTGCCAGACAAAAAACAAAAGCGTAACGGAACTTTATTGTTTTCATACACTCCAAGAGTCAGCTTGCTCATAATGCAGATTTTGGGTGGTGTTTTGAAGACGCATGGGAATTGGGTTTGGGGAGACATTACCTCGGATGAGCGAGCAGTTAACGGATCAGGTCCTTGTTGAACGGGTCCAGAAAGGAGATCAGAAAGCGTTTAATTTGCTGGTAGTGCGCTATCAGCATAAGGTCGCGAGCCTGGTTTCCCGCTATGTACCGCCGGGCGATATCGCTGACGTCGTTCAGGAATCGTTCGTTAAGGCATGGCGTGCGCTGGACTCTTTCCGGGGAGATAGCGCTTTTTACACCTGGTTATACCGTATCGCCGTCAATACGGCGAAGAATTATCTGGTTGCTCAGGGACGCCGTCCGCCGTCCAGCGATGTTGACGCTAACGAGGCGGAAAACTTCGAAAGCGGCGGGGCGTTGAAAGAAATTTCGAACCCTGAGAACTTAATGTTGTCAGAAGAACTGAGACAAATAGTTTTTCGTACCATTGAATCGCTTCCGGAAGATTTACGCATGGCAATTACGTTACGGGAGCTGGATGGCCTAAGCTATGAAGAGATAGCCGCTATCATGGATTGTCCGGTTGGGACGGTGCGTTCGCGTATCTTCCGGGCGCGAGAAGCTATTGATAATAAAGTTCAACCGCTTATCAGGCGTTGACGATAGCGGAATACTGGAAAAGGGTATCAGGCATGCAGAAAGAAAAACTTTCGGCTTTAATGGATGGTGAAACGCTGGATAACGAACTGCTCAACGAGCTGAGTCGTTCTTCTGAGATGCAAAAAACCTGGGAGAGTTATCACCTTATCCGCGATACGCTGCGTGGCGATACCGCAGAGGTGCTGCAATTTGATATCTCCGCCCGGGTGATGGCCGCCATTGAAAATGAGCCCGTTCGTCAGACGGCGCCGCTTATTCCTGAATCTCAGCCCGCACCGCACCAGTGGCGGCAGATGCCGTTCTGGAACAAAGTGCGTCCGTGGGCCAGCTCACTGACCCAGATGGGCGTTGCCGCCTGCGTATCGCTTGCGGTTATCGTCGGCGTCCAGCACTATAATGGGCAGTCTGATGCCGCTCAGCAGCCAGAGGCGCCGGTGTTCAATACGCTGCCGATGATGGGTAAAGCGAGCCCGGTAAGCCTTGGCGTACCGGCTGACGTATCAGCAGGTAGCGGCCAGCAGGCTCAGGTCCAGGAACAGCGTCGGCGGATTAACGCCATGCTGCAGGACTACGAACTGCAGCGCCGCCTGCACGCTGAGCAGCTTCAGTTTGGCCAGGCCCAGACTCAGCAGGCCGCAGTCCAGGTGCCGGGTTATCAAACTTTAGGAACGCAATCGCAGTAATGAAGCAACTTTGGTGTGCCATGTCGCTCATGGCAGGCAGTCTGTTGTTCTCTGTCAACGCCTCGGCTGATACATCGTCCGGGGCGTTGTTGCAGCAGATGAACCTGGCCAGCCAGTCCCTCAATTATGAGCTGTCTTTCGTCAGCATCAGCAAACAAGGCGTTGAGTCGCTGCGCTATCGTCACGCGCGACTGAACAATCAACCGCTGGCGCAGCTTCTGCAGCTGGACGGTCCGCGCCGGGAAGTGGTCCTGCGCGGTACGGAAATCAGCTATTTTGAACCCGGCCTCGATCCGTTCACCCTGAACGGCGACTATATCGTCGATTCACTGCCGTCGTTGGTTTACAGCGATTTCAAACGTCTCAGCGCAGCCTATGATTTTATCTCCGTGGGCCGTACCCGTATCGCCGACCGCCTCTGCGACGTGATCCGCGTCGTGGCTCGCGACGGCACGCGCTATAGCTTTATCGCCTGGCTGGACGCTGAGACCAAGCTGCCGCTGCGCGTCGATTTGCTCGACCGCGACGGTGAAACGCTGGAGCAGTTCCGGGTCGTCTCTTTCAACGTTGGCGATAACGTCAGCGCCAGCATGGAGACGCTGGCGAAAGCGAATTTGCCGCCGCAGCTGTCGGTGCCTGAAGGGGGCGACAAAGCCAACTTCAACTGGGCGCCAACGTGGCTCCCTCAGGGCATGACTGAGGTCTCCAGCAGCCAGCGTCGTCTGCCCACCTTTGATGGTCCGGTAGAATCACGTCTCTATTCCGACGGCTTGTTCAGCTTCTCGATCAATATCAACCGCGCCACCGCGGCCAGCAGCGACCAGCTGTTGCGCACCGGCCGACGCACCGTCAGCACGACGGTACGCGATAACGCGGAGATCACCGTGGTGGGCGAACTGCCGCCGCAGACGGCGAAGCGTATCTCAGACAGCATTAAATTCAAGGCAGTACAATGATCAAAGAGTGGGCCACCGTGGTTTCCTGGCATAACGGCGTGGCGCAGGTGCACTGCGACGTTAAAGCCTCCTGCAGCAGTTGCGCCTCCCGCGCCGGCTGCGGCAGCCGGGTATTAAACAAGCTGGGGCCGCAGACCAGCCATACCATCAGCGTGCCCTGCGAGCAGCCGTTGACGGCGGGGCAAAAAGTGGAGCTGGGGATCGCCGAGAGCAGTCTGCTGGGTTCGGCGCTGTTGGTCTACATGGCGCCGCTGGTGGGTCTGTTTGTGATGGCGTCGATCTTCCAGGTGCTGTTTGCCAGCGATATCGCTTCGCTGTGCGGCGCGCTGCTGGGCGGCGTCGGCGGGTTTCTGGTGGCGCGCGGTCTGTCGCCGCAGCTGGCAGCGCGCCAGTCGTGGCAGCCGGTGATTCTGAGCGTCGCGTTGCCGCCGGATCTGGTGCGTATCGAAACGCCTTCCTCCGACATGGGTCAGTGATTTCACTGGCCCTTATCTTTATTTACCCTTCCTGTTACAACGCCACAATTTCTGCGGTTATGCTGGATCTAACAGCATTTCCTGGTTTCAAGGATGTAGTGTAGAATGCGGCGTTTTCGGATTAAAAAACGTCAGGCACAGTACAGCGGCCTCATGATACTCGTAAGGCATAATTAACTCTAAATATGAAGAATATACGTAACTTTTCGATCATCGCTCACATCGACCACGGTAAGTCGACGCTGTCTGACCGTATCATCCAGATTTGCGGTGGCCTTTCTGATCGTGAAATGGAAGCCCAGGTTCTGGACTCCATGGATCTTGAGCGCGAACGCGGGATCACCATCAAGGCGCAGAGCGTCACCCTGGACTATAAGGCCAACGACGGTGAGACCTATCAGCTGAACTTTATCGACACCCCGGGCCACGTGGACTTCTCTTATGAAGTTTCCCGTTCCCTCGCCGCGTGCGAAGGCGCGCTGCTGGTGGTTGACGCCGGGCAGGGCGTAGAAGCCCAGACCCTGGCCAACTGCTACACCGCGATGGAGATGGACCTGGAGGTCGTTCCGGTACTCAACAAGATCGACCTGCCTGCGGCCGACCCTGAGCGCGTAGCGGACGAAATTGAAGATATCGTCGGGATCGACGCCCACGACGCGGTGCGCTGCTCGGCGAAAACCGGCGTCGGCGTGACCGAGGTGCTGGAGCGTCTGGTGCGCGATATTCCGCCGCCGGAAGGCGATCCGGACGCGCCGCTGCAGGCGCTGATTATCGACTCCTGGTTCGATAACTACCTCGGCGTGGTGTCGCTGGTACGAATTAAAAACGGCACCATGCGCAAGGGCGACAAGATCAAGGTCATGAGCACCGGCCAGGTCTATAACGCCGACCGTCTGGGCATCTTCACCCCGAAACAGGTTGACCGTACCGAGCTGAAATGCGGCGAGGTAGGCTGGCTGGTCTGCGCGATCAAAGACATCCTTGGCGCGCCGGTGGGCGATACCCTGACCGCCGCCCGCAACCCGGCAGACAAAGCGCTGCCTGGCTTTAAGAAGGTGAAACCGCAGGTGTATGCCGGCCTGTTCCCGGTGAGCTCCGATGATTATGAAGCTTTCCGCGACGCGCTGGGCAAACTGAGCCTCAACGACGCCTCTCTATTCTACGAGCCGGAAAGTTCTACCGCGCTGGGCTTCGGCTTCCGCTGCGGCTTCCTCGGCCTGCTGCACATGGAGATCATTCAGGAGCGTCTGGAGCGTGAATACGATCTTGACCTGATCACCACCGCGCCGACGGTAGTTTACGAAGTGGAGACCACCTCCAAAGAAGTTATCTACGTCGACAGCCCGTCCAAGCTGCCGCCGCTGAATAATATTCAGGAGCTGCGTGAGCCGATCGCCGAGTGTCACATGCTGCTGCCGCAGGAGTTCCTCGGCAACGTGATCACCCTGTGCGTGGAGAAGCGCGGCGTGCAGACCAACATGGTTTACCACGGTAAACAGGTGGCGCTGACCTACGAAATCCCGATGGCGGAAGTGGTGCTCGACTTCTTCGACCGTCTGAAGTCTACCTCCCGCGGCTATGCGTCGCTGGACTACAACTTCAAACGCTTCCAGGCGTCGAACATGGTACGCGTCGATGTGCTGATCAACGGCGAGCGCGTCGATGCGCTGGCGCTGATCACCCACAATGATAACGCGCCGTATCGCGGCCGCGAGCTGGTGGAAAAGATGAAAGATCTTATTCCGCGTCAACAGTTCGACATCGCGATTCAGGCGGCCATCGGCAACCACATCATCGCGCGCTCTACCGTGAAACAGCTGCGTAAAAACGTGCTGGCGAAATGCTACGGCGGTGACGTCAGCCGTAAGAAAAAGCTGCTGCAGAAGCAGAAAGAAGGTAAGAAGCGTATGAAGCAGGTCGGTAACGTTGAACTGCCGCAGGAAGCGTTCCTCGCCATTCTGCACGTTGGTAAAGACGGCAAATAACCCTAAGGAGTTGGCATGGCGAACATGTTTGCCCTGATCCTGGTGATTGCAACCCTGGTGACGGGCGTTTTATGGTGCCTGGACAAGTTCATTTTTGCACCGAAACGTCGTGAGCGTCAGGCCGCTGCTCAGGCAGCGACCGGCGAGCAGCTGGACAAAAAGACGTTGAAGAAAGTCGGCCCGAAACCGGGCTGGCTGGAAACCGGCGCATCGGTTTTCCCGGTGCTGGCGATCGTTCTGGTGGTACGTTCATTCATTTATGAGCCGTTCCAGATCCCGTCAGGTTCGATGATGCCGACTCTGCTGATTGGCGATTTCATCCTGGTGGAGAAATTTGCCTACGGCATTAAAGATCCTATCTACCAGAAAACGCTGATCGAGACGGGTCATCCGAAGCGCGGCGACATCGTGGTGTTTAAATATCCGGAAGACCCGCGCCTGGACTACATCAAGCGCGCGGTGGGGCTCCCGGGGGATAAAGTCACCTACGATCCGATTGCCAAGCAGGTCACTATTCAGCCGGGCTGCAGCTCCGGACAGGCCTGCGGCAACGCGCTGCCGGTGACTTACTCCAACGTGGAGCCGAGCGATTTCGTTCAGACCTTCTCCCGCAGCAACGGCGGCGAAGCGAGCAGCGGTTTCTGGCAGCTGCCGAAGGGCGAAACCAAAGCCGACGGCATTCGCCTCACCGAGCGTCAGGAGACGCTGGGCGACGTCACGCATCGTATTCTGATGGTGCCGATTGCTCAGGATCAGGCTGGCATGTATTACCATCAGAGCGGTCTGCCGCTGGCCACCTGGATTGTGCCGCCGGGTCAGTACTTCATGATGGGCGACAACCGGGATAACAGCGCCGACAGCCGTTACTGGGGCTTTGTGCCGGAAGCAAACCTGGTCGGGAAGGCCACCGCTATCTGGATGAGTTTTGAAAAGCAGGAAGGTGAATGGCCGACCGGCGTGCGGTTATCGCGCATTGGTGGAATTCATTAATTTCATCTGCTGAATTCACGCCGCTGCTGTTATCGCAGCGGCGCGAATTATTTAGTATTTAAATCCATTCAAACTAACGACATCCCGTGTCGTTGCGTATAGAATATCCCCCCGAAGTTTTTGGTTGTCGCTCTGCCGGGTGACACTGCACACGAAAGCGTATTGGTCTGTTTCAACTTACTGTTTGAAGCGTATGCTCAGGTCGGTTTCGTGTGCTGCATGTTTGACGCATTCATTTATTGGTAACGCATGAACCCCATCGTAATTAATCGGCTTCAACGAAAGCTGGGCTACACTTTTCATCATCAGGAGCTGTTGCAACAGGCATTAACTCACCGCAGTGCCAGCAGCAAACATAATGAGCGCCTGGAATTTTTAGGCGACTCCATTTTAAGTTTCGTGATCGCTAATGCGCTGTATCATCGCTTTCCTCGCGTGGATGAAGGCGACATGAGCCGTATGCGCGCGACGCTGGTGCGCGGCAACACGCTGGCGGAAATCGCCCGCGAGTTTGAACTGGGCGAATGCTTGCGCCTCGGGCCGGGCGAACTGAAAAGCGGCGGTTTCCGTCGTGAATCGATTCTCGCGGACACCGTTGAAGCGTTAATTGGCGGGGTTTTCCTCGACAGCGATATTCAGAACGTTGAACGCTTAATCCTCTCCTGGTACCAGACTCGTCTGGACGAAATCAGCCCGGGCGATAAGCAAAAGGATCCGAAGACGCGTCTGCAGGAGTATCTGCAGGGTCGTCATCTGCCGCTGCCGTCCTACCTGGTAGTCCAGGTGCGCGGCGAAGCGCACGATCAGGAATTTACTATCCACTGCCAGGTCAGTGGCCTGAGTGAACCGGTGGTTGGCACAGGTTCCAGCCGTCGTAAGGCGGAGCAGGCTGCCGCCGAACAGGCGCTGAAAAAGCTGGAGCTGGAATGAGCGAAGAAAAAAGTTATTGTGGGTTTGTCGCCATCGTGGGTCGTCCAAACGTTGGCAAATCCACGCTGTTGAATAAGCTGCTTGGGCAGAAGATCTCGATCACCTCCCGTAAAGCGCAGACTACCCGTCACCGCATCGTCGGCATCCATACCGAAGGGCCGTATCAGGCGATTTACGTCGATACTCCGGGCCTGCATATGGAAGAAAAGCGCGCCATTAACCGCTTAATGAACAAAGCGGCCAGCAGCTCTATTGGCGATGTTGAGCTGGTCATCTTCGTGGTGGAAGGCACTCGCTGGACGCAGGACGACGAGATGGTGCTCAACAAGCTGCGCGACGCGAAAGCGCCGGTGATCCTCGCGGTCAACAAAGTGGATAACGTGCAGGAAAAAGCGGATCTGTTACCGCATCTGCAGTTCCTCGCCAGCCAGATGAACTTCCTCGATATCGTGCCGATGTCGGCGGAAACGGGGACCAACGTCGACACCATCGCGTCGATCGTGCGTAAGCATCTGCCGGAAGCGATCCACCACTTCCCGGAAGATTATATTACCGATCGTTCTCAGCGCTTTATGGCTTCCGAAATCATCCGTGAAAAACTGATGCGTTTCCTCGGCGCTGAGCTACCGTACTCCGTCACCGTGGAAATCGAACGTTTCGTGACCAACGAGCGCGGCGGTTACGACATCAACGGCCTGATCCTTGTCGAGCGTGAAGGGCAGAAGAAGATGGTGATTGGCAACAAAGGCGCCAAAATCAAAACCATCGGCATCGAAGCGCGTAAGGACATGCAGGAGAT
Source organism: Klebsiella sp. C239 (assembly GCF_048822715.1). Lineage (NCBI taxonomy): Bacteria > Pseudomonadati > Pseudomonadota > Gammaproteobacteria > Enterobacterales > Enterobacteriaceae > Klebsiella > Klebsiella sp. C239. The sequence goes on from NZ_JBMEZK010000001.1 coordinate 21,841, forward strand.
GTTTGAAGCGCCGGTCCACCTCGAGCTGTGGGTCAAAGTGAAATCCGGCTGGGCCGATGACGAGCGCGCCCTGCGCAGTCTCGGTTATGTTGACGACCTCTGAGTTAACGCAACGTGGATGGATGGCAGCGCGCCTTTGTCCTGCATAGCCGACCGTGGAGCGAAACCAGCCTGATGCTGGACGTCTTCACGGAAGAATCCGGTCGCGTGCGCCTGGTTGCCAAAGGCGCACGCTCCAAACGCTCGAATCTTAAAGGCGCTTTACAGCCCTTTACCCCCTTGCTGGTTCGCTTCGGCGGCCGCGGCGAAGTCAAAACCCTGCGCAGCGCGGAAGCTGTCTCGCTGGCGCTGCCGCTCAGCGGCATCACCCTCTACAGCGGTCTTTACGTTAACGAGCTTATCTCCCGTGTGCTTGAGCACGAAACGCGCTTCTCCGAACTCTTTTTTGACTATCTGCACTGCATTCAGGCGCTCGCCGGGGCCAGCGGCTCGCCGGAGCCTGCGCTGCGGCGCTTTGAGCTGGCGCTGCTCGGACACCTGGGCTATGGCGTGGATTTTCTCCACTGTGCCGGGAGCGGCGAGCCGGTGGACGACACCATGACCTACCGCTATCGCGAAGAAAAAGGCTTTATTGCCAGCCTGGTGATTGATAACAACACGTTTACCGGGCACCATTTGAAAGCGTTGGCGAGTCGCGAGTTTCCTGATGTTGATACGTTGCGCGCCGCAAAGCGCTTTACCCGTATCGCCCTGAAGCCCTATCTCGGCGGCAAACCGCTCAAGAGCCGGGAATTGTTTCGCCAGTTTATGCCCGCGCGAAAGGCGCGAGCGGATAATACGAATAATGATTAACGAGGATTGTCATGGCTGAATTACTGTTAGGGGTCAATATTGACCATATCGCGACCTTGCGTAACGCCCGCGGCACCGCTTACCCGGATCCGGTTCAGGCGGCTTTCATTGCCGAACAGGCCGGCGCCGACGGCATAACCGTGCATCTGCGCGAAGACCGCCGCCATATCACCGATCGCGATGTGCGTATCCTGCGCCAGACGCTGCACACCCGCATGAACCTTGAAATGGCGGTCACCGAAGAGATGCTGACGATCGCCTGCGAAACCAAACCGCATTTCTGCTGCCTGGTGCCGGAGAAGCGTCAGGAAGTGACCACCGAAGGCGGACTGGACGTGGCCGGCCAGCGCGACAAGATGCGTGATGCCTGTCAACGCCTGGCGGATGCTGGCATCCAGGTCTCCCTGTTTATCGATGCGGATGAAGCGCAGATCAAAGCGGCAGCTGACGTTGGCGCGCCCTATATCGAAATCCACACCGGCTGCTATGCCGATGCTAAAACCGACGCCGAGCAGGCGAAGGAGCTGGAACGTATTGCCAAAGCGGCCACTTACGCCGCCAGCCTCGGCCTGAAGGTCAATGCGGGTCACGGTCTGACCTATCACAACGTGAAAGCGATTGCTGCGCTGCCGGAAATGCATGAGCTGAATATCGGCCACGCGATTATTGGCCGGGCGGTAATGAGCGGCCTGAAAGAGGCGGTGGCGGAAATGAAACGTCTGATGCTGGAAGCGCGCGGCTAATGGCCATCCTCGGGCTGGGTACCGACATCGTCGAGATCGCCCGCATCGAGGCGGTGATCGCCCGCAGCGGCGATCGCCTTGCCCGCCGGGTGCTGAGCGACCATGAATGGAGCATCTGGGAGCAGCACCAGCAGCCGGTGCGTTTCCTGGCGAAACGCTTTGCGGTCAAGGAAGCGGCGGCGAAAGCGCTGGGGACCGGGATCCGCAACGGGTTGGCCTTTAATCAGTTCGAAGTTTACAACGATGAGCTGGGCAAGCCGAAGCTGCGGCTATGGGGTGAGGCGCAACGGCTGGCGGAACGACTGGGGGTGAGCCATATTCATGTCACGCTCGCCGATGAGCGCCATTACGCCTGCGCCACGGTGATTGTCGAAAGCTAAGCCGGGAAGCGGTTAAATTTTATCCGCGTGGTGCATCAGGACGAATTTATCCCACAGCTGTTCTTCATTCTCGACGTGTGCCGGATCTTTCAGAATGGTATTTGGGATCGGGCACACCTTCTGGCAGGTGGGCGTGTCGTAATGGCCCACGCATTCGGTGCAGCGGTCGCTGTTAATTTCATAAATGCTGTCACCCATCGAAATGGCCTCATTAGGGCACTCCGGCTCGCACATATCGCAGTTGATGCATTTTTTGGTAATTAACAGCGCCATCAGGAAAATCTCAGAAACAACACAAACAGGGCGGGCATTATACGCCCATTTTCTGCTCAGACCAGCTTTTTCACCAGCGCTTCGCTATGGCGAATGCGCTCCGGCGCCCGCTCCAGATCCTGCTGCACCAGCCCCATAAACAGCAGGTCGGTGAGCATCATTTGCGCGCTGGTGGAAGAGATGGCCGCGCTGCGCGTCGCCTGCTCTTCGGCGATGGTGTACAGGCAGTGGGTCGCCTGCTGCTGCAGAGCGTTAGGGCTAAAGCCGGTGATCGCCAGGATCCTGGAGCCCACGCGCAGCGCTTCACCGGCCGCCATATTGATCTCCCGACGCTCGCCGGAGTAAGAGATCGCCAGCAGCAGATCGTCGCTGGACATGGCCTGCACCGTCGCCAGCAGGGCGTGCATATCCTGCTCCGAAACAGCATTAACGCCGATCTTCATCAGCTTCCAGCTAAAGTTACGCGCTACCAGGCCGGACGCGCCAATCCCGGTGACGATCACCCGCCGGGCGTTGCGCAGCAGCGTGACGGCTTCCCGCAGCGTCTCTTCAGTGTTGACGTCCAGCGAGGCATGCATGGCGGCGACATTGTCTTTAATGAGTTTCTCGCCCACCAGACGCAGCGGGTCGTCACCGCGAATGTGGTTATGTACCGGAACGGAGTGCGGATCCGGGCTGCTGGCCAGCGCTTCACTCAGCGCCAGCTTCAGCGCCGGAAAGCCTTTGAACCCCAGTTTCTGGGCAAATTTAACCACGCTGGACTGACTCACACCGGCTTCCACCGCCAGCTGTTGCGAGCTGAGGTGCCGGGTGTCATCGGGTTGGCTCAGAATAAAATCGGCCAACTTTTTGTCGCTCGCCGCCAGGGTGGGATAGCGCTGACGAATACGCGTTAAACAGTTCATTGGAGCTCCGCTGGAGCCGTCCGGCTCGTGTCTGACAGAATTTTTATTCGATTATAAGGGGTATACCACGAATTAAAAATTCATAAGCCACAATTTTTCCTTCGCCTGCTAATTTAATTCTTCCTTAACGGCAGGGATGTTTTCCCTCTTCTTGGCATAAGACTGTTAAGCTTACCCTAACGAGAAGCGAATCCTGAGAGAAGGAGGCAGTTTGCAGCACAGTGAACGGAGAGTGGTGTTTTTCGATCTGGACGGAACCTTGCATCAACAGGATATGTTCGGCAGTTTTCTGCGCTACCTGCTGCGCCATCTGCCGCTGAACCTGCTGCTGGTGGTGGCGATGGGGCCGGCGATCCTTGCCGGGCTGGCGGTGTGCGGGCGGGCGGCGCGCTGGCCGATGAGCCTGCTGCTGTGGGCGTCAACCTTTGGCCGTCGCGAGGCGGTACTGAAGCGGCTGGAAGCGGAGTTTGTCGGCTGGTTTCGTCATCATGTGACGGCGTTTCCGGTGGTTCATGCGCGGCTGACGGCCTACCTGACCAGTACCGATGCCGACGTCTGGTTGATCACCGGCTCGCCGCAGTCGCTGGTGGAACAGGTCTATCGCGATACCCTCTGGCTGCCGAGGGTGAATCTGATAGCCAGCCGCACCGCGCGCCGCTGGGGCGGCTGGGTATTGACCCTGCGCTGCCTGGGCCATGAAAAGGTGGTGCAGCTGGAGAAAAAGATTGGCGCTCCGCTGCAGCTGTATAGCGGCTATAGCGATAGCGAGCAGGATAACCCATTGCTCGGCTTTTGCCAGCATCGCTGGCGGGTCACCCCGCAGGGAGAGCTGCAGCAACTGGAGTAATAGTGTGTAATTGATAGCTCCCATGTATAATGCGCCCCGCTTTTTCTGCTGGAGTGGCCGCTGTGTCTGACCTCGAACTCAATGATGAATACTGGATGCGTCATGCCCTGACGCTGGCGAAGCGCGCCTGGGAAGAGGGCGAGGTGCCGGTGGGCGCGGTGCTGGTGCATAACAATCAGGTCATTGGCGAGGGCTGGAACCGGCCGATAGGCCGTCACGACCCCACCGCCCATGCGGAAATTATGGCCTTACGCCAGGGCGGGCTGGTGCTGCAAAACTATCGCCTGATCGACGCCACGCTGTACGTGACCCTCGAGCCCTGCGTGATGTGCGCGGGCGCGATGGTGCACAGCCGTATCGCCCGCCTGGTGTTTGGCGCCAGGGATGCCAAGACCGGCGCCGCCGGCTCGCTGATGGATGTTCTGCACCACCCGGGAATGAACCATCGGGTTGAGATTAGCGAAGGCGTGCTGGCGGGATCCTGCTCTGCCATGCTGAGCGACTTCTTCCGCTGGCGGCGGGAAGAGAAAAAAGCGCTGAAGAAAGCCCGGGAGCAGAACGGGGAAAGTTAATACAGGTGGCCGGGGAGTTTCATCCGGGCATTATCCATCTGTTTATCGGCGCGAAACTTGAAAAAGGGCAGGGTGGTCTCCTGCGGCTGTTCGAGCTCATTGGGGAGCACCGCCGGGTAATCCTCCGCCAGGGCCAGCGTTTGCTGCTGCTGGCGCTCCTTTTCTGACAAATAGCCGACAAGGCTTATCTGATATTTGCGGATGTTTTCCACATAGGCGTAGGCCTCATGGCCGCGGGCATAGCCGTATTTAAGTTTGCTGTAATAGGGTTTCTGGCTCAGCAGGGGTAAACGCAGCTTAACGTCTGCCCAGCTGTTGGGATCGCCTTTCTGTTTGCGGGTGAGCGCCATGGCGTCCAGCATATGGGCATAGCCCATATTGTAAGCGGCCAGCGCAAACCAGATGCGTTCATCTTTCGGGATCGAATCCGGCACTTTATCCATCATATCCTGTAGATAGCGCATACCGCCCTCGATACTCTGCGCCGCATCGGTCCGGTCAGTCAGCCCCAGACTCTGCGCCGTATTACGCGTAAGCATCATCATGCCGCGCACGCCGGTAGGCGAGGTGGCCTGCGGATCCCAGTGGGATTCCTGCCAGGCGATGGCGGCCAGCAGGCGCCAGTCGATCTCGCGGGCGTACTTTTCAAACAGCGGCTGCACCTCCGGAAGAATGTTTTCCACCGCGCGCAGGAAGGTGCGGGTATCGACATAATCGAAATCGTTGCCGTGGCCGAGGTACTTCTCTTCCAGGCGCGCCAGGGTGCCGTCTTCATTAATATTGTTGAAGAAATCAAGCATCGCCGCCGACAGCGAATTATCGTCGTCCCGGGCGCTGAACCAGGTGACCGGCTGTTCGTCGGTGATATCGAGGGCTACCGCCAGCTCCGGATGGACGCGCTGGAACAGGCTGACGGCCACCGAGTCGGCGATGGTGTAATCGAGTTTGCCGTCAATCACCGCCTGCATCAGCGCCGTAGTGCCGCGCTTTTCGTCAACGCGCCAGGCAAGATCCGGGTATTTCTCCGCTTTCAGTACCTGGAGATCGTTGATCGCCACGTGACCCGGGGCGATGGCGAGCTGCTCGGCGGTCAGCGCCGCGAGGCTGCGCGGCCGGGTATTGCCGACGCGATAGACCAGCTGTTGGGAAACGGAGTAGTAGCCAGGGCCGGCCTGGTAGTTTTTCACCCGCTCCTGGTTATAGACCAGCCCGGCGGCCAGCATATCGGCCTGACCGTCGTCGAGGTCGTCAAACAGCTGGCTGATGTTCTGGCGGACGGTTATCTTAAGCGTCACGCCGAGGTAGTCGGCAAACTGCTTCGCCAGTTCGTAGTCCAGGCCGAAGGTTTTATTGTTCATGGTGGCGAAGGTCATCGGCGAGTTGATGGTGCTGATGCGTAGCTCGCCGCGAGCGATAATGCCCGCCACCCGGTTCTCCGGTTTACCGGACCAGGGGATCGACGGCCACAGGGCAGCCGCCAGCAAAAGGGTGACAATGCCGATGAGCAGATAATTAATCTTTAATTTTTTCAGCGCGTTAATCTTCTGCAGCTTCAGGTTCCTCAGCAGGCGATGTCCGGAAAAAACGCAAGGTTGTCGTCGAATGAGCGGCATTCTGCTTAAGAATGCGCCAGTTGGCAACTTATTCGCGATGGACGTCACATTTATTGATAAACAGCATCAATGATTTTATTTCTACGCAAACGGTTTCGTCGTGGCGCAGGATTCACTATAATGACGCCCGTTTCCCCCCCTGGCTCACCCTGAAAGCTTCGAAGACGAGAGACTTATGATGGAAATTTTGCGTGGTTCACCTGCACTGTCGGCATTCCGTATTAATAAACTGCTGGCACGATTTCAGGCGGCCAACCTTCCGGTAAGCGCCATATATGCCGAGTATATTCATTTTGCCGATCTGAACGCCCCGCTGAGCGCTGACGATCGCGAGCGCCTGGCGCGACTGCTTAAGTATGGCCCGAGCTTAAACAGCCATACCCCGACCGGTAAATTACTGCTCGTGACCCCTCGCCCTGGCACCATCTCTCCCTGGTCTTCTAAAGCTACCGATATCGCCCATAACTGCGGCCTGGCTCAGGTTGTGCGTCTGGAGCGCGGCGTGGCGTATTATGTTGAAGCCTCGACCCTGACCGAAGCGCAGTGGGCCGCGGTGGCGGCGGAACTGCACGACCGCATGATGGAGAGCGTCTTCGACGCGCTGGAAGCGGGCGAAAAGCTGTTCGCACACCATCAGCCGACGCCGGTGACCAGCGTTGACCTGTTGGGCGAAGGGCGTCAGGCGCTGATTGACGCCAACCTCCGTTTGGGGCTGGCGCTGGCAGATGACGAAATTGACTACCTGCAGGACGCCTTTACCCGTCTGGGACGCAATCCGAACGATATCGAGCTGTATATGTTCGCCCAGGCGAACTCAGAGCACTGTCGTCACAAAATTTTCAACGCCGACTGGATCATCGACGGCGAACAGCAGCCGAAGTCGCTGTTCAAAATGATCAAAAACACCTTCGAAAAAACGCCGGACTACGTCCTGTCGGCCTATAAAGACAACGCCGCGGTGATGGAAGGGTCTGAAGTGGGGCGCTATTTTGCCGACCACCAGACCGGACGCTATGACTTCCATCAGGAGCCGGCGCACATTCTGATGAAGGTGGAAACCCATAACCACCCGACGGCCATCTCCCCATGGCCGGGCGCGGCAACCGGCTCCGGCGGCGAAATCCGCGATGAAGGCGCCACCGGCCGCGGCGCGAAGCCGAAAGCGGGCCTGGTGGGCTTCTCGGTTTCCAACCTGCGCATCCCGGGCTTCGAACAGCCGTGGGAGGAAGATTTCGGCAAGCCGGATCGCATCGTCACCGCCCTGGACATCATGACCGAAGGCCCGCTGGGCGGCGCGGCGTTTAACAACGAATTTGGTCGCCCGGCGCTGAACGGCTACTTCCGCACCTATGAAGAGAAAGTCACCAGCCATAACGGTGAAGAGCTGCGCGGCTACCACAAACCAATCATGCTGGCCGGCGGTATCGGCAACATCCGCGGCGAGCACGTGCAGAAGGGCGAGATTACCGTCGGCGCGAAGCTGATCGTTCTCGGCGGTCCGGCGATGAACATCGGCCTCGGCGGCGGCGCGGCGTCTTCCATGGCCTCCGGCCAGTCCGATGCCGACCTCGATTTCGCCTCCGTCCAGCGTGACAACCCGGAAATGGAGCGTCGCTGTCAGGAAGTGATCGACCGCTGCTGGCAGCTGGGCGACGCCAACCCGATCCTGTTTATCCACGACGTCGGCGCCGGCGGTCTCTCCAACGCCATGCCGGAGCTGGTCAGCGACGGCGGCCGCGGCGGTAAATTCCAGCTGCGCGATATCCTGAGCGATGAGCCAGGCATGAGCCCGCTGGAGATCTGGTGTAACGAATCGCAGGAACGTTATGTCCTGGCGGTCGCCCCGGAGCAACTGCCGCTGTTCGACGAGCTGTGCCGCCGCGAGCGCGCGCCTTATGCGGTTATCGGCGAAGCCGCCGCCGAGCAGCACCTGAGCCTGAGCGACAGCCACTTTAACGATCAGCCGATCGATCTGCCGCTGGACGTCCTGCTTGGCAAAACGCCGAAAATGACCCGCGACGTGCAGACCCTGAAAGCCCAGGGCAGCGCGCTGGATCGCCAACCGATTACCATCGCCGATGCGGTTAATCGCGTTCTGCACCTGCCGACGGTGGCCGAGAAAACCTTCCTCGTGACCATCGGCGACCGCACCGTGACCGGCATGGTCGCCCGCGACCAGATGGTCGGCCCGTGGCAGATCCCGGTGGCCAACTGCGCGGTCACCACCGCCAGCCTCGACAGCTACTACGGCGAAGCGATGGCGATGGGCGAGCGCGCCCCGGTTGCTCTGCTGGACTTCGCCGCCTCCGGCCGTCTGGCGGTTGGCGAAGCGCTGACCAATATCGCCGCCACGCAGATTGGCGAGCTGAATCGGGTGAAGCTGTCGGCTAACTGGATGGCCGCCGCCGGCCACCCGGGCGAAGACGCGGGTCTGTATGAGGCGGTGAAAGCGGTGGGCGAAGAGCTGTGCCCGGCACTGGGCCTGACCATTCCGGTCGGCAAAGACTCAATGTCGATGAAAACCCGCTGGCAGGAAGGCAGCGAGCAGCGTGAGATGACCTCTCCGCTGTCGCTGGTGATCTCCGCCTTCGCCCGTGTCGAAGATGTTCGTCATACCGTCACGCCGCAGCTCTCGACGGAAGATAACGCCCTGCTGCTGATCGACCTCGGTAAAGGGCACAACGCGCTGGGCGCGACGGCGCTGGCGCAGGTCTATCGCCAGCTCGGCGACAAGCCGGCTGACGTGCGCGATGTCGCGCAGCTGAAAGGCTTCTGGGATGCGATGCAGGCCCTGGTGGCGCAGCGTAAACTGCTGGCCTACCACGACCGCTCCGACGGCGGCCTGCTGGTCACCCTGGCGGAAATGGCCTTTACCGGCCACTGTGGACTGGAAGCGGATATCGCCGCGCTGGGCGACGACCGTCTGGCGGCGCTGTTCAACGAAGAGCTGGGGGCGGTGATTCAGGTCCGCGCCGCAGACCGTGAGGCAGTGGAAGCCATTCTGGCGGTTAACGGCCTGGCGGACTGCGTGCATTACCTCGGTAAAGCGGTCGAGGGCGATCGCTTCGTGCTGACCGCCAGCGGTCAGACGGTGTTTAGCGAAAGCCGCACCACCCTGCGCATGTGGTGGGCGGAAACCACCTGGCAGATGCAGCGTCTGCGCGACAACCCGGCCTGCGCCGATCAGGAGCACGAGGCGAAAGCCAACGACGCCGATCCGGGCCTCAATGTGAAGCTCTCGTTTGATATTAATGACGACGTCGCCGCGCCGTACATTGCCACCGGCGCGCGTCCGAAAGTGGCCGTCCTGCGCGAGCAGGGGGTGAACTCTCACGTTGAAATGGCGGCAGCCTTCCATCGCGCCGGCTTTGACGCCATCGACGTGCATATGAGCGACCTGCTGGCGGGCCGCACCGGTCTGGGCGATTTCCATGCCCTGGTGGCCTGCGGCGGCTTCTCCTACGGCGACGTGCTGGGGGCAGGCGAAGGCTGGGCGAAGTCGATTCTGTTCAACGAGCGCGTGCGCGATGAGTTCGCGACCTTCTTCCATCGTCCGCAGACCCTGGCGCTCGGCGTGTGCAACGGCTGTCAGATGATGTCCAACCTGCGCGAGCTGATCCCGGGCAGCGACCTGTGGCCGCGCTTTGTGCGCAACCAGTCTGACCGCTTTGAAGCGCGCTTCAGCCTGGTGGAAGTGACGCAAAGCCCGTCTCTGCTGCTGGAAGGCATGGTTGGCTCACAGATGCCGATTGCGGTCTCCCACGGCGAAGGGCAGGTGGAAGTGCGCGACAGCGCGCATCTGGCCCAGCTGGAGAGCAAAGGTCTGGTGGCGCTGCGCTTCGTGGACAACTTCGGCAAAGTGACCGAAACCTATCCGGCGAACCCGAACGGTTCCCCGAACGGTATCACCGCGGTGACCAGCGAAAGCGGGCGCGCGACCATCATGATGCCGCACCCGGAACGCGTCTTCCGCACCGTAAGCAACTCCTGGCACCCGGAAAACTGGGGCGAAGACAGCCCGTGGATGCGTATCTTCCGCAACGCGCGTAAACAGCTGGGTTAATCTTCCCGAAGCGTGCCACGCGAACGTATCAGCCCCCTGCTCAGGCAGGGGGCTTTTTTTATCTGTGACGGTCGGCACGCCAGGGTGTCGGGAATCACCGACAACTGGCATATTGCGGTGTCGTCAAAAGGCGACACTTAAGTTATTGATTTAAATGATGAGTAACCTGGGGCATATTTAGTGTCGCTAATCGGCGACATCATGGATGAAAAGTATACAGCGCTGGAATGGTTGGATTTTATGCTGAAAGTCATATATATCAACGTGTTAATAAAATGTTTTGAAAGATGGCATAGTTCATGCATAATATTAACCAGTGGCTCATTCACCTTCTTATGTCAGCCCCTTCGGGACGCGCTACATAAACTTCGAATGACGCACAAACAGGTGCCTGCCGTCCAACTCCTGATAACAGCCTGGCTTTATCAGACATCGGGCGAAACGTCGAGTAAGGCACCGCCTCATTTCTCAACAAAGCCAGGCCTTGCGCCTGGCTTTGTTGTTTCTGCGGCGCCGTGGCGACGGGTATCGCTTTTCTCCGCCGCGCTCCTCAGTTAGCATCGACCAGAGCTAATGATTGAGACCACACCCTTGAAGCGACTCTCTCTTTTTCCCCGTTCGCTGCGTCAACTGGTGACGCTCTCCTTTGTGCTGATCCTGCTGCCGTTGCTGGTGCTGGCCTGGCAGGCCTGGCAGAGCCTCAATGCCCTCAGCGCCCAGGCGGCGCATATCAACCGCACTACGCTGGTCGATGCCCGCCGCAGCGAGGCGATGATCAATGCCGCGCTGGAGATGGAGCGCAGCTATCGCCAGTACTGCGTGCTGGACGATCCGACGCTGGCGCGCGTCTATCAAAACCAGCGGCAGCGCTACAGCCAGATGCTGGACGCGCACGCCGGCGTGCTGCCGGACGAGAAGCTCTGGCAGGCGCTGCGCCAGGATGTCAGCGATCTGGCGCAGCTGCAGTGTAACAACAGCGGCCCCGACGCCCAGGCAGCCGCCAGACTGGAAGTGTTCGCCAGTAATAACAGCGACATGGTCCAGGCGACCCGGGCGGTGGTCTATTCCCGCGGCCAGCAGCTGCAGCAGGAGATTGCCGAGCGCGGCCAGTTTTTCGGCTGGCAGGCGCTGGTGCTGTTTCTGCTGAGCCTGGCGCTGGTGCTGCTTTTTACCCGCATGATCATCGGCCCGGTGAAAGGCATCGAAAGAATGATCAACCAGCTGGGGGCTGGGAAGTCGCTGGACGACGCGGCATTGTTTACCGGCCCGCGCGAGCTGCGCTCGGTGGGCAAGCGCATTATCTGGCTCAGCGAGCGCCTGGCATGGCTGGAGTCGCAGCGGCATCAGTTTCTTCGCCATCTGTCGCATGAGCTGAAAACCCCGCTGGCCAGTATGCGTGAAGGCACCGAGCTGTTGGCCGACCGTGTCGCCGGGCCGCTGACGCCGGAGCAGCAGGAGATCGTCGAGATCCTCGACAGCAGCAGCCGCAACCTGCAAAAGCTGATTGAACAGCTGCTGGACTACAACCGCAAACAGGCCGACGGCCCGGTAGCCCGGGAAGAAGTGGACCTGGTGGAGCTGGTGGAAAACGTCGTGGCGGCGCACAGTTTGCCCGCGCGGGCTAAACTGATGCATACCGAGCTGGCGCTGCGGGCGCGGCATTGTCTGGCAGAGCCTGCGCTATTGATAAGCGTAATGGATAATCTCTACTCCAATGCGGTGCACTATGGCGCTGAATCCGGTAACATTCGTATCCATAGCTACCGGCACGGAGAGCAGGTGCGTATTGATGTCGCCAACAGCGGCGAACCGATCCCGGCCGCGGAAAAGAATATGATTTTTGAGCCTTTTTACCAGGGGAGTCACCAGCGTAAAGGGGCCGTGAAAGGCAGTGGGCTGGGGTTAAGCATCGCCCGCGACTGCGTCCGTCAGATGCAAGGGGAGCTCAGTCTGGTTGACGCCCCCGCCGGGCAGGTCTGTTTTCGCATTACGCTTCCCTCAGCGCCGGAATAATCCAACTAATGAATCGATATCGGGGAACTATGTCCCAATTCCTGGCCTGGCGCCGTTCCCTTAGCGGATGGCTGCTCTCAGGCATTGCTTGTCTGACGCTGGCGGGGTGTTCCGCCGGCTTCTCGCCGCATAGTGCGGAAGGTGCCGCCGCCCCCGGGCAGGCGCAGCATCAGGTGGCCGATTTTGTCGCGGTGGACTGCGCCGATATCTGGGCGCACAGCAGCGATGCCAGCGACAAAAACCCCCTCTACTGGCTGCGGGGCATTGACTGCGCCGATCGTCTCGCGCCGGCGCAGGCGCGAGCGGAGGCGAAACGCCATACCGACGACAGCTGGCAGGACGCGTTCCGCCGCGGCATTCTGCTTGCCGATGCCAAAATTACCCCTGACGAGCGCCGCGAGCTGGTGGCGCGTCTCGACACCTTCAGCCCGCAAATCGCCGTTCAGGTCCGCCCGCTGTATCAGCTCTGGCGCGACGGGCAGACCCGTCAGCTGCAGCTGGTGGAGGAGCGAGCCCGCTACGCGAAGCTTCAGCAGTCCAGCGATAGCGAGCTGGAGACGTTGCGCCAGCAGGAGCAGTCGCTGCGCGAACAGCTGGAGCTGACCACCCGTAAGCTGGAGAATCTGACCGATATTGAACGCCAGCTCTCCAGCCGCAAGCCGGGCGGCAATTTCGGCAGCGAAAAAGTGCCGGAGGTGATCCATGACGATCCGTAAACCGGCGCGTTTGCTGCTGGTGGATGACGATCCGGGGCTGCTGAAGCTGCTGGGCATGCGCCTGATCAGCGAAGGCTATAGCGTGGTCACCGCCGAGAGCGGCCCGGAAGCGCTGCGCGTGCTGGGGCGTGAGAAGGTGGATCTGGTGATTAGCGATCTGCGGATGGATGAAATGGACGGTCTGCAGCTGTTCAGTGAGATCCAGAAGGGGCAGCCCGGCATGCCGGTGATCATTCTCACCGCCCATGGCTCGATCCCCGACGCGGTGGCGGCCACCCAGCAGGGCGTCTTCAGCTTCCTGACTAAGCCGGTTGATAAAGACGCCTTGTATCAAGCCATTGATGAGGCGCTGGAGCAGCGCTCGCCAGCCACCGACGAAGCCTGGCGTCAGGCCATTGTCACCCGCAGCCCGCTGATGCTGCGCCTGCTCGAGCAGGCCGGGATGGTGGCGCAGTCCGACGTTAGCGTGCTGATTAACGGCCAGAGCGGGACCGGGAAGGAGATAGTCGCCCAGGCGATTCACAACGCCAGCCCGCGTCATGACAAGCCGTTCGTGGCGATTAACTGCGGCGCGCTGCCGGAACAGCTGCTCGAGTCCGAACTGTTCGGCCATGCGCGGGGCGCCTTTACCGGCGCGGTCAGCAACCGCGAAGGGTTATTCCAGGCCGCCGAAGGCGGTACGCTGTTTCTCGATGAGATTGGCGATATGCCGGTCGCCCTGCAGGTGAAGCTGCTGCGCGTCCTGCAGGAGCGTAAGGTACGCCCGCTCGGCAGCAACCGCGATATCGAGATCAACGTGCGGATCATCTCCGCCACCCACCGCGACCTGCCGAAGGCGATGGCTCGCGGCGAGTTTCGCGAAGATCTGTTCTATCGCCTCAATGTGGTTAACCTGAAGATCCCGCCGCTCTCCGAACGCACGGAAGATATTCCGCTGTTGGCCAACCATCTGCTGCGTCAGTCCGCCGATCGCCATAAGCCGTTCGTGCGGGCGTTTTCCAGCGATGCGATGAAGCGGCTGATGGCCGCCAACTGGCCGGGCAATGTGCGCCAGCTGGTGAACGTGATAGAGCAGTGCGTGGCCCTGACCTCGTCGCCGGTGATCGGCGATGCGCTGGTGGAGCAGGCGCTGGAGGGCGAGAACACCGCCCTGCCGACCTTCGTGGAGGCGCGCAATCAGTTTGAGCTGAACTACCTGCGCAAGCTGCTGCAGATTACCAGGGGCAACGTCACCCATGCCGCGCGGATGGCTGGACGCAACCGCACTGAATTCTATAAGCTGCTGTCGCGCCATGAGCTCGACGCCAACGACTTTAAAGAGTAGCTCCGCAACATAGCGCAAGTTATGATACGGTAAGCAACCGGTTACGCGACTAAGACAGGAACACCATGAAAAAGATTGATGCGATTATTAAACCTTTCAAACTGGATGACGTGCGTGAAGCGCTGGCCGAAGTCGGCATCACCGGGATGACGGTAACGGAAGTGAAAGGCTTTGGCCGCCAGAAAGGGCACACCGAACTCTACCGCGGCGCGGAGTATATGGTGGATTTTCTGCCGAAAGTGAAAATTGAAATCGTGGTGACCGACGATATCGTCGATACCTGTGTGGATACCATCATCCGTACCGCGCAGACCGGCAAAATCGGTGACGGTAAAATCTTTGTCTTTGATGTCGCGCGCGTGATTCGTATCCGTACCGGCGAAGAAGACGACGCGGCGATTTAACGCTCGCCGCTCGCTGCAGTATTGCCGGGTGGCGCTGCGCTTACCCGGCCTACAAATCCCCGCGTCGTCGGGGCTTACAGCACCTTATGCGGCCCGAAGCATTCGTAATGAATGTTGCCGCTGCTCACGCCCAGATCTACCAACTGCTTCGCGGCAAACTGCATAAACGCCACCGGGCCGCAGAGATAGAACTGCATTTGCGGGTCGCCGATCTTGCCGGCCAGGGCCGTTAAATCCATCAAACCTTCGCTATCAAACGCGCCGGATTCACGGTCCGCTTCGCTCGGGCTGCGGTACCAGACGTGAGATGTAAACTTCGGCAGGGTTTCACCCAGCGTTTTAACTTCGTCCGCGAAGGCGTGCACGTCGCCGTTCTCTGCCGCATGGAACCAGTTCACCTGACCCTGATGGCGGCTCTTCGCCAGCGCATCCAGCATCGCCAGCATCGGCGTTTGCCCGACGCCGCCGGAGAGCAGAGTGACCGGCGTCTGCGGCTCAACGTTAAGGAAGAAGTCCCCGGCCGGCGCCGCGAGATAGACCACATCGCCTTCGTTGGCATGGTTATGCAGCCAGCTGGAAACCTGGCCGCCTTCTTCGCGTTTAACCGCGATGCGGTAGCCCTTGCCGTCCGCTTTGCGGGTCAGGGAGTACTGGCGAATTTCCTGATATTCGAAATCTTCCGGCTTCAGCCAGATGGCCAGATACTGGCCAGGCTGGTAATCGGCGACCGGCTGGCCGTCGACCGGCTCGAGCTCAAAGCTGGTGATAAGCTGGCTGCGCGGGGTTTTCTTCACGATGCGGAACGCGCGGGTCCCTTCCCAGCCGCCGGTTTTACTGGCGTTTTGCTGATAGATCTCGGCTTCGCGGCCGATAAAGACGTTCGCCAGCACGCCGTAAGCTTTCCCCCAGGCATCAAGGACTTCCTGACCCGGGCTGAACATTTCATCGAGGGTCGCCAGCAGATGGCTGCCCACGATGTTGTACTGCTCCGGTTTGATCTGGAAACTGGTGTGTTTCTGGGCGATTTTTTCCACCGCCGGCAGCAGGGCGGGCAGGTTATCGATATTGCTGGCGTAGGCGGCAATGGCGTTGAACAACGCTTCTCGCTGGTCGCCGTTGCGCTGGTTGCTCATATTGAAGATCTCTTTGAGCTCCGGGTTATGCGCAAACATACGATCGTAGAAATGGGCGGTTAATTTTGGTCCAGTCTCTACCAGCAGGGGGATGGTGGCTTTGACCGTAGCGATGGTTTGAGCGTCGAGCATAGCGTGCTTCCTTGTGTGTTACCTTAATGATGTATTTTAAATGCATCTTAAGGAAATAACCCTGCGTTGTAAATGGTTCTTTAACACTTTCCGCCGTTGCAGTTACAACATGAAGAATTTGCATCACAATCCTGAAAAGAAATCCGTTGATACTGAGAGAGGCGTTATTGCTCAAAGCCTTGTGTCATGCGGAGCCAAACGTTTGCGTAAAATCCTTTGTCAAGACCTGTTATCACAGAATGATTCGGTTATACTGTGGGCCGTTGTCCAATCGGACCGCCTTTTTAGGCCGAAATTTTATTGTTAGCTGAGTCAGGAGATGCGGATGTTAAAGCGTGAAATGAACATTGCCGATTATGATGCCGAACTGTGGCAGGCTATGGAGCAGGAAAAAGTACGTCAGGAAGAGCACATCGAACTGATCGCCTCCGAAAACTACACCAGTCCGCGCGTGATGCAGGCGCAGGGCTCTCAGCTGACCAACAAATATGCTGAAGGATATCCGGGCAAGCGTTACTACGGCGGCTGCGAATATGTCGACGTGGTTGAGCAGCTGGCTATCGACCGCGCGAAAGAGCTGTTCGGCGCTGACTATGCTAACGTCCAGCCGCACTCCGGCTCCCAGGCTAACTTTGCCGTCTACACCGCGCTGCTGCAGCCGGGCGATACCGTGCTGGGGATGAACCTGGCGCAGGGCGGCCACCTGACTCACGGCTCCCCGGTTAACTTCTCCGGCAAACTGTACAACATCATCCCTTACGGTATTGATGAGTCCGGCAAAATTGACTATGACGACATGGCGAAGCAGGCTCAGGAACATAAACCGAAGATGATCATCGGTGGTTTCTCCGCTTACTCCGGTATCGTTGACTGGGCAAAAATGCGTGAAATCGCTGACAGCATCGGCGCATACCTGTTTGTCGATATGGCGCACGTGGCAGGCCTGATTGCCGCTGGCGTGTATCCGAACCCGGTTCCGCATGCTCACGTCGTGACCACCACCACCCACAAAACCCTGGCGGGTCCGCGCGGCGGCCTGATCCTGGCGAAAGGCGGTAGTGAAGAGCTGTACAAGAAACTGAACTCTGCGGTATTCCCAAGCGCGCAGGGCGGCCCGCTGATGCACGTTATCGCGGCGAAAGCGGTGGCGCTGAAAGAAGCGATGGAGCCAGAGTTTAAAGTTTACCAGCAGCAGGTTGCGAAAAACGCCAAAGCAATGGTGGAAGTGTTCCTGAACCGCGGCTACAAAGTGGTGTCTGGCGGTACTGAGAACCATCTGTTCCTGCTGGACCTGGTGGATAAAAACCTGACCGGTAAAGAAGCTGACGCTGCCCTGGGGCGCGCCAACATCACCGTCAACAAAAACAGCGTGCCGAACGATCCGAAGAGCCCGTTCGTAACCTCCGGTATCCGTATCGGTTCTCCGGCGGTGACTCGCCGCGGCTTTAAAGAAGCGGAAGTCAAAGAGCTGGCTGGCTGGATGTGTGACGTGCTGGACAATATCAATGACGACGCGGTCATTGAGCGCGTGAAAGGCAAAGTCCTGGATATCTGCGCCCGCTTCCCGGTTTATGCGTAAGCGATAGCGTTGACATCAAAAAGGCCGCGTTTGCGGCCTTTTTTGCGTCTGGGGATTAGCGGCGGTCGAGCGAAATCGCTCCGGGGCCGGTTACCGCCAGCAGCAGGAAAGCGCCGGCGATGCTGACGTTTTTCCAGAAGTTAATCATGTTCGGCAATACCGCATCGCCAGTCATATCCCAGTAGTGATGGCCAATCACCGCGGTGCCCAGGGTGTAGAAGATAAAGATGACCGCCAGCGGGCGGGTGAAAAAGCCCAGCACAATTAAAATGGCGGCAGGCACTTCCATAATGACGGCGATAATCGCCGCCAGGGTCGGCATCGGCGCGCCGGAGGCGGCCATGTACTGCACCGTACCGTCAAAGCCCAGCAGTTTGGGATAGCCAAAAAGAATAAACAGAACTACCACGGCGATGCGGGCGATAAGCAGTAGCAGAGAGCGGGACGCGCCAAAATCAAAATAGCGGAGTGTGTTCATAATCAGCTCGTTATGAGAGAAGTGTCCTTTAAACGTAATACACGTTTTTGCTTCCCGCCACGTTAGTTCTGGCAACATCCCCGGTCCGCAGAACAACGAAATTACCGCGTTTTTAACGGGACGCTTTCATCGCATAGCGTTTCGGCGTTCAACGCTTGACCACTCTGGATGAGCTTGCGCAGCGTGCGGATCTCGCGACCGTGATTGAGGGTGACCGCGCCGGTTAACACGCCGTCACGCAGCTGGAACCAGATCGCTTTGCGATCGGCGGGCGCTCCCCGACACCACCACTTTTCGCCCTGCATATCGCCAATAAACTGCAGGTTATCTTCGTACTGATCGGTCCAGAACCAGCCTGGCGCCCTGGCGGGGCGTGGTTTGCCAAGCATGGCCGCAGCGGCAATCTGCGCCTGGATATTGGCATTTTCCCAGCTCTCGACGCGCGACAGCGAACCATCTGATTGCCGCGTCAGCGTGACGTCGCCGGCGGCAAAAATAGCCGGGTCCGAGGTCCTGCCGTCGGCATCCACGACGATGCCATTGTCGGTCTCCAGCCCGGCGCGGCGCGCGAGAGCATCGTTAGCCACGATGCCAATGCCATATACGACCGTCCCGGCGCGCAGGGTTTCGCCACTCTGTAAAGTGAGGGTGAGGTGGGTTCCCTGTTCCGCCTGTTCGATGGCGCGGTTCAACAGCACCCGTACCCCGGCCTGGCGATGGCGGGCCAGCAGGTAATCGCGGACCGGCGGCGGGGCGTTGCGACCCATCACCGTCGACGCCTGCTCCACCACCGTGACGCGACAGCCGCGCTGAATAGCGCTGGCGGCCAACTCTAGGCCGATGGTGCCTGCGCCGACGATAACCACCTCGCTCCCTGGCTGCAGCGCCGCGCGCAGACGCGCAGCATCGCCGGCGTGTCGCAGGGTCAGGCAACGTTCCCCCAGCGCGTCGAGCAGCGGCAGCGGCCTGGCGGCGGCTCCGGTCGCCAGCAGCAGTTGTCGCCAATGAAAGACGCGATTGTCTGCCAGCGTCAGGCTCTGCGCCTGACGATCGATATCGCGCAGCGTCACACCGAGATGCAGCTGGACGTTGTTGTCCTGCCACCAGCTGGCGGGGAGCACCGGCTGTCGCTGCGGATCTGCATCCAGCAGCATCGCTTTCGACAGCGGCGGGCGCTCATACGGTAAATGGGGTTCATCAGAAAACAGGTGCAGGGGACCCTGGTAACCCTGCTGGCGGAGGGCCGCGGCGGCCATCGCCCCGGCCTGTCCACCGCCGATAATGGCAATCATCGGTTCGCTCATCATCACTCCTTAAAGGTTTAGTCCGGCGGCGACATGGCGGATCCCGCGGATCCCCAGCCCGCCATCGGCATTGATCATCACCCCGCTCAGCGTCCGATTATTACGTCGGGAAGCCAGCATGACGTACGGGCCGGTGAAATCGACCGGTTCGGGGAAAAACTGCAGTGGCAGGATGGCGGCGATCTTCTCCGCCGTCAGGGAGTGCATTATCGTGGTGTCGCTTTGCCCCAGCGCCTGCGGGCCGCGCAGATCGGTCGCCATCCCGCAGGGACCAACGCCGTTGACCCGCACCTTTGGCGCCAGCTCGTAGGCCAGCTGGCGAATTAAGCCGGTCGCCGCATGTTTGGTGGCGGTGTAGAGCGGGCCGCCGCCGCCCGGATACCAGGCCGCGTTGGAGAGGGTCAGAATAATGCTGCCTTCGCTGGCGATTAATGCCGGGGCGCAGGCCTTAGCGCCGAGCAGATAGCCCAGCACGTTGACGTTGAACAGTTCATGGAAGCCATTCTCCAGCGCCTCCGCCGGGGTGTCCATCAGGGAGGCGTTATGATCCCAGATGCCGGCGTTGCCGATAAAACAGTCCAGACGGCCATAGGTGGTGAGGATCTGATCCACTGCGCGCTGATAATCACCGTAGCGGGTTACGCTGCCTTCCACCGCCAGCACCCGATCGCCAAAGCGCTGGCGCAGGCTGGCGACTTTCGCGCCGGACAGTTCGAGGGTCGCGACCTTCGCCCCCTCGTCAATAAAGCGCTCAATCAGCGCCAGACCCAGGCCGGAACCGCCGCCGGTAATCAACACCACGTTATCGCGTAAATCGCTCATCAGGCCTCCTCAGGAATATCAATAAACACCTCACCGCCTTCCACGTGCACGGTATAGGTGGTCAGCGGCTCGGTGGCGGGCAGACACAGCGCTTTGCCGGTTTTCAGGCAGAAACTGGCGGCGTGTAGTGGACATTCCACCGTCGCGTCGTCTTCCAGGTAGCCTTCGGACATCGACGCGTTGCCATGGCTGCAGCGATCGTTAACGGCATAAAACGCTCCGCCAATATGGAACAGGGCAATAACGGGAGAGGTCTCCAGGCGGAGGGCTTCCCCCTCCGGCAGCTCCACGGTGGAGCAGGCGAATATTCGATTCATCAGAAGAGTACGCTCAGGTTGTGGGACGCGATCACTGCCTGATCGAGCACGATCTCTCGAGCCGTCAGGCGCCACTCGCCGCCAGGCAGACGGCGGACGGTGTCCCTCCGCGTGCCGACGTAGCAGGTCTCGTCACGCTCCTTTTGCGCGCGATATAGCAGATAGTTAAGGCGCACGGCGAAGCGATCCGGTTGTCCGGTTTCGCTGATCTGCAGGTTGTTAATCAGATGGCGGGTGCGGGATGGCGGCTCCTCTGCCCATGCCATGCCGGTCTCCAGGCGAGCAATCCGGCGCTCAAGCTGGTCTTTGTTGTCATTAAAGATCCAGGTGGTCGGCGGCTGGACCCCTTTGCGACGGTCGCGGGTCTGGGCGTTGACGGTCGTGCGCATGGTGTAGCGGATCTCGTCGTCCAGCTGCGTCAGCCAGTCGCGAAACTGCCAGTCGTCCAGCAGACGCGCCTCTTCGTAGAGGAACTGGCTGATGCGGTAGTGCAGTTCAGCAGAGACTAAGGCGCTCATTTCATCACCTCCTGCTGGTAAGCGGCGGTTTTTTCCTGCACTTCCTGCCACGTTTCGCTGCTTAACAGATCGGCCCAGCGCTGGTACATACCGCGGGCGGCAGTTTCGGAAAAGATATAGTTGGTTATCCCCGGAATGCCGTCTGTGCGGCGTTTTTCCTCGCCTAATCCCATCTCCAGGCACAGGCTGGTGTGACGCGCCCGGTGTCCTTTCAGCAGTTTTTGAATTTCACACCAGTTTTCCGAGTCATCCTGCTCGAGGAAACCAGCCGGACCAAAGGCGCGCGTGGCGCTGTTTTCGAACGCCGCTTTGACCTCATCGGAGGCGGCTTTATCGGTGAGACAGAATGCCCAGACCTCGACCCGATCCGGTCCTCGCGGGTGCCAGACGCGCAGCGTGGCGGTACCGTTTAGCCACGAGAGGGTCGGGAAGATGTTATTGTGACCTGCGAGGCGCAGGGCGCGGACGGTGCCCAGCCGCTGCTCGGCTTCGGCAAAGGTATCGCGGTAATAGCGGGAGACCTCGCCGTCGACCCAGACGTTAGCGTCCGGCTGTTCGGTGAAGAAAAAGCCGCTGCCGTGCCCCTCCTGACCAAACTGCAGCGCGTCTTTGGCAGTCTCCCACACCGGGCGGGCGGTCTGTCCTTCGCCCAGGCGCTTTTCACTGCCATCATCTTTCGCGCCCAGCACCTGCACCGCCGAGGCGTGGCTGAACAGCGCGTGATACTGGTCGCTGGCGAACTGCTCGGCGGGGAATTTCCAGTTGCAGTCGATGGTCCACTTCTGTACGCCGCCAACGATCTCGGTCCCGCCTTCACGACGGTCGAGGACGCCGTCAAGATACCAGGCCATATCGCCCAGATAGTCACGCAGCGTGGGGGCTGTAGGATCCCAGTTGGCGAAAATAAGGCCTTTGTAACTTTCCACACACGGGACTTCATTAAGCCCCCAGTGGGACTTGCACAGCCCCTGCGGGTAGGCGCGCGGCTCGAGCGGGACGTCGATCAGCTCGCCGTCGATGCCATAAGACCAGCCGTGATAGGGGCAGGTGAAGGCCCGGGTATTGCCGCAGTCGGCGTAGCTCACGCGCATCGCGCGGTGACGACATTGATTTAAAAAAGCTTTAATGCTGCCGTCCTTTTGGCGGACCACCACCACGGCATCTTCACCCATGTACGTGTTAAAGAAATCCCCTGCCCGCGGGATCTGGCTTTCATGGGCCAGAAACAGCCAGCAGCGGCCAAAGATCCGCTCCAGCTCAAGCTGATAGATCTCAGGGTCGGTATAGATCCGTGGGGTGACGCGACCGTTTTGCGGGTCGACCAGTTGGTAGACATCGGTTTTCATTTTGATGGTCATTTTTTTCATCCTGTGGGGTAAGAGGTATTGACCTTCTCTTTTTTGTGTCATCCTTATGTTGCTTGTGGGTTATCAATGTGTGAAATAGTTAATTTCTACCAGCTGAGATGTTTTATCGATAACAAGGAGGGGTTGATGGAATTGAGGCACCTGCGCTATTTCGTCGCGGTGGCGCAGGAACTAAACTTCACCCGCGCGGCAGAAAAACTGCATACCTCGCAGCCTTCGCTGAGCAGTCAAATTCGCGATCTGGAACAGTGCGTCGGCGTGTCGTTGCTTGAGCGCGACAAACGCAAGGTGACGCTGACGGCGGCGGGGGAGTGTTTTCTGCAGGATGCGAAGGCGATACTCGACCAGGCAGAGAGTGCCAAAATGCGCGCGCGAAAAATCGTCCAGCACGATAACCACCTGGCGATTGGTTTTGTGCCGTCGGCCGAAGTCAATTTGCTGCCCGGCGTTCTGCCCTTGTTTCGCCGCAAACAACCGAATACCCGGGTTGAGCTGGTCAGTCTTATCACCACCGAGCAGGAAGATAAAATTCGCAGCGGTGAACTGGATATCGGACTGATGCGCCACCCGATCTACAGTCCGGAAATTGACTATCTTGAGTTGCTCCATGAACCGCTGGTGGTGGTGCTGCCGGTAGATCATCCGCTGGCGAAAGCAGAGAAGGTGAGCGCCAGCCAGCTGGACGGCGTTGATTTTGTCAGCACTGACCCGGCGTACTCTGGGGCGCTGGCGCCGATCGTCCAGGCGTGGTTCGAACAGCAAAAAAGCCAGCCGCGTATTGTCCAGGTGGCGACCAATATTCTGGTGACCATGAATCTGGTGGGGATGGGGCTCGGGGTGACTTTGATACCCGGTTATATGAATCATTTTAATACTGGCCGGGTGGTTTTTCGTCCTATCGCCGGCAATGCCCCGACCATTGCGCTGCTGATGGCATGGAAAAAAGGCACCATCAAGCCGGCGCTGGCCGATTTTATCGCCACGGCCAGAGAGCATGCGGCTGCGGGATAATCTCCTGCCTGTAGCGGACCGCTGACGGGCGGCGGCGCCTGAACGTCGGTCGTGAGCTGTGATGAACTTCACGATTTTAACGCAAACTTTCAGGGTTATGTCTGTCAGACTGTCTGGTCTGTCATCCTACGCCATGGCTACCTCCAATGCCTCGGGCACTGCGTTTCAGCCGCGGTATCCGCCGGAATGCCATTTTTTCCGCCAGGGGCGTCGCCCGGAGAACGAGGCACCAGGGTGAATAAACCGCCTTTTTCCGCTTTCTGCCTGACTTGCGTCCGCCGGGGTTTATCGCCAGACTGTCGCCTCCATTCGGGAGGGAATCATGGTCTTGCACTCCACGCGCTGGCTGGCGCTCAGTTACTTCACCTACTTTTTTAGCTACGGTATTTTTCTGCCCTTCTGGAGCGTCTGGCTGGCCGGTAACGGACTGACCCCGGAAACCATCGGCATCTTGCTCGGCGCCGGTCTGGTAGCCCGTTTTCTCGGCAGCCTGCTGATCGCCCCGCGGGTGAGCGACCCCTCCCGGCTGATCGCCGCGCTGCGCGTGCTGGCGCTGTTAACCTTGCTCTTCGCGCTGGCCTTCTGGGCCGGCAGCCACGTCGCATGGCTGCTGGCGATCATTGTGGGCTTCAACCTGTTCTTTTCGCCGCTGGTGCCGCTGACGGATGCCCTGGCCAATACCTGGCAAAAGCAAATCACCATGGACTATGGCCGGGTGCGGCTATGGGGCTCCATCGCCTTTGTGATTGGTTCGGCGCTGACCGGCAAGCTGGTGAGCCTGTTTGATTACCGGGCGATCCTGCTGATGCTCAGCCTGGGCGTCGCCTCGATGCTGCTCGGCATGCTGCTGAAACCGTCGGTGATGCCCGAGGGGGCGTCGCGCCAGCAGCAGGGGGCCGGGCTGACGGCCTGGCTGACGCTGGTGCGCCAGAGCTGGCGCTTTCTCGCCTGCGTTTGCCTGCTGCAGGGGGCGCACGCCGCCTACTACGGCTTTAGCGCCATTTACTGGCAGCAGGCAGGCTATTCGGCCTCGGCGGTGGGCTATTTGTGGTCGCTAGGCGTGGTGGCGGAAGTGGTGATCTTCGCGCTGAGTAAAAAGGTGTTCCGCCGCTTCAGCGCGCGGGATCTGCTGCTGCTCTCTGCCCTGTGCGGGCTGGTCCGCTGGACGCTGATGGGCTGGACCACGGCGCTGCCGGGGCTTATCCTCGCGCAGATCCTTCACTGCGGTACCTTTACGGTGTGTCATCTGGCGGCGATGCGCTATATCGCCGCCCGCCAGGGCAGCGAAGTGATCCGCCTGCAGGCCGTCTACTCCGCGGTGGCGATGGGCGGCAGTATTGCCATCATGACCGTCTTCGCCGGCTTCCTCTACCAGCACCTGCACCAGGGCGTGTTCTGGGTGATGGCGCTGCTGACCATCCCGGCGCTGGCTATCCGGCCAAAAACGGTGGCGGCCTAGTCTTCGAGCATCGCGCAGATATGCTGCTGCTGGCGTTCAGTGAAGCAGTTCTCCGCGTGGATCAGCGGCGGTGAAAACAGCGGCAGCGCCGTCGCATAGGGGGTGACGATAAGCGTCACCCCTTTGGGCGCCCCCTCTTTCTGAAAGCGCTCTACGCTCTGGTATTTAATGTTCAGCGGCAGCAGCGTCAGTTCGCGCAACTGCTGCTCCAGGGCCGCCTCCATATCCGGATTATCATCGGTCAGCAGCAGAACCTGCTTCTCATGCAGGTCGCTTTTCTGCATCAGCCAGGCGCCAAAGATCACTGCGATTAAGCCGGTCTCTTCCTCATTAAAACGGACATGCCAGGCCTCCTCGAATTCGCTCAATGCCGCCTGGGTGGTGCGCAGTAAGCGAGGATAGAGCCGGCTCACTTCCTCTGTGAGCGTGTTATCGATGCCGATAGCAAACACGCTGCGGATCAACGCCTGCGACAAGTGAATATAAAGCTGATCGCTCAGCCCCTGCTCGTCACTGAACGACCTGCCGGCGAGCATCTGGAAGCGGTGGATCAGGCCGGAAATAGCCAGCCGCAGGCGTCGATCCTGCGGGTGACCATCGCGAAGCGGATCGGGGGTTTTGAGCATCATAAACAGCAGCGAGAGGAAAAAAGGCTCTCCGACATGCGGCGTCGCGCCGACCCGACGCTGCCAGTGGCGGACAATCTCCTGCGCCAGGGTGAACTCGGCGGCGGTCTGCGCCCAGCGTTGCTGTTCATCATTGAAGTCGGGTGAATATCCCCGGTGATGCTCAAGCAGACAGTACTGCAGGTACAGGCGCAGAAACTGAACGTCCCGGCAGTCGAACTGGCGATTGAGCGCTCGCGCGCAGCGGTTCACCAGCGCCTGCAGGTTAGTATCGTCGTACAGGGTACGGGCGATGCCTTCCTGTTTAAGCTGCGTTTTCAGCGCCGGGGTAAAATGATGGTTAACGAATTGCGGGCACAGGCGCAGGCCCCGCCGCAGCGCATGCAGCAGGCATAAACGTTGGTCGAGCGCGGCGCCTTCAATCCGATAGCTGCCGTCCACCTGTGACCGAAGGGTCAGGCGGTGGTAACGCTGAATTTCGCGTCCGGTCTCCTCAATATCCTGCCGGGCCGTGGTCTCATCAACGAGGTTGATTCTGCCAAGCCGTTCAGTCGTTACCGACTGTCCGGGCAGATAAAACATCAGGAGCACCTGGCTACGGCGCTGTGGACTGGAAAGCGCAGATGGTGGTTCAATGACGGTCATCATCTGGTAAGTTCCAGTTAGGGTTTCCGCTAAGAATAGACAATGACAGCGGCGGGGGCAGGGAAGTGCGCCCGCTTTAGCTCAGGATTGCTGGCGAAGTTCACAGAATTTTTCACGTGAGGAACAGATGAACAGAGTGAAACAATGCACCAGCGCGGCGTTTTTCATGGTTTTATCATGGACAGCCGCCGCGCATCCGCATAGCTTCATCAGTTTGCAGAGCGAGCCGGTGGTCAAAGACGGCCTGCTTAGCGGGTTTAAAATGCGCTGGACGATGGATGAAATTACCTCATCGGATCTGCTCTACGACGCCGGAAACGCTAAACCAGGCAGCGAAGTATGGAAAAAACTGGCGGCGGAGGTGATGGCCAACGTGCTCGGCCAGCACTATTTCAGCGAGCTGTGGCACAACGGCCAGCGGGTGAAATTTGAAAATCGCCCCGACAGCTACGGTCTTGAGCGCGACGGCCTGCAGGCGGTACTGACCTTCACCCTGCCGCTGGCGACGCCGCAGCCCGTTGCCGGACAGTCATTTACCTTTTCCACTTTCGACCCGACCTACTATGTCGACATGTTTTATGACAAAGATAGCGATTTTTCCCTGCCCGCAGCGCTGCAGGCCGACTGTAAGGCAACGGTAATGACGCCAAAACCGAATGACAAAATGCTCTCATACGCCCAGTCGCTGGATAAAGCGGATGCGCCGCCGGAGGATATGGCGCTGGGCAGCTATTTTGCCCAGAAGGTGACCCTGACATGTCAGTAATTTTTACCCCGCGCACGCGCGCGTCGCGCTGGAAAGCGCTGTGGCCGTTGGCGCTACTGCTGGCCGTGAGCGTCACGGGCGGCTTCTGGCTGTGGCAGGCCTGGCCGCAGGTGCTGATGCAGAGCGCGGTCTGGCAGCGCGCGCTCAATCTGGAACTCAGCCGCCTGCTGCAGGCGGTGGCGGAGAACCCGGCGGCGGCGGGGCTGTCGCTGCTTGGGTTCAGCTTCGTTTACGGGGTGCTCCATGCCTTAGGGCCCGGCCACGGCAAAATTGTCATTACCACCTGGCTTGCCACCCATCCTTCGAAGTTGAAATCGAGTATTAACCTGACGCTGGCCGCCTCTTTATTGCAGGGGCTGGTGGCTATCGCGCTGGTGGTCGTGGTGCTGGCGCTGCTGCAGCTGCCGGCGCGCCAGCTGCATCTCAGTAGTTTCTGGCTGGAGAAGGGGAGCTATTTGCTGGTGGGCGCGTTAGGTCTGCTGCTCTGCTGGCGGGCGCTGAAAAAGCTGCGTCTGCTGCTGAGCCGGCCAACGTTTACCGCGTTTACCCCGCATCATGTTCATAACGAACATTGCGGCTGCGGGCATCAGCATCTCCCGGCCCCGGAGCAGCTGCAGGCCGGCGACGACTGGCGGGCTCGCACCGTGATTGTCCTGTCGATGGGCATGCGTCCCTGCTCGGGGGCGATCATGGTCCTGCTGTTCAGCAAGGTGATCGGGGTGTTCAACTGGGGGATGGCGGCGGCGCTGGCGATGGCGGCAGGGACCTCATTGACTATCACGGCGCTGGCGCTGCTGGTGCACAGTTTTCGCCAGCTGGCGGTGAAGCTGGGTCGGCATCAGGCGCCGCCGCTGTGGCGCCAGGTGGGCTGGCTGACGCTGGCGCTGGCCGGCGGCGTGGCGCTGCTGGTGGCCGCTGTCGTGATGTGGAGTAGCGCGATCGCGCCAGGCGGCGGTTTGCGGCCGTTTTAGAACATAAAAAAAGGAAGCCGCGGCTTCCTTTTTACATCTGCAAGAGATTAACGCTTCAGCGCGTCGCTCAGCTGCTCGCGCATATTCGCCAGCATCGCTTTCACCACACGCGGGTTACCGGCAACGATGTTGCCCGTCAGCATATAGTTATGACCGCCGGTGAAGTCGCAAACGATAGCGCCTGCTTCACGGGCGATCAGCTCGCCTGCGGCGAAATCCCATGGTTTCAGGGCAATTTCAAAGTAACCGTCAACGCGGCCGGCGGCAACGTAGGCCAGATCCAGCGCGGCGGAACCGGTGCGGCGGAAATCGGCGCATTCGGTGAACATGTTGCCGAGAATATTCATGTAAGTGGTGGCGTGCTGCTTCGCCTTGAACGGGAAACCGGTCGCGATGATGGTGCCGTCGAGGTCGCGAGCGTTGCTGCCGCGCAGACGGTAGCCGTTCAGCTGCGCGCCCTGGCCGCGGGTCGCGGTGAACAGTTCGTTACGCATCGGATCGTAAACCACCGCGACTTCAGTACGGCCTTTGATGCGTACGGCGATGGAAACAGAAAAGTGCGGCAGACGTTTAACGAAGTTGGTGGTGCCATCCAGTGGATCGATAACCCATTGAACATCCTGCTCTTCACCAGCGTGTTCACCGCTTTCTTCGGTGATAATGGTGTGCTGCGGGTAAGATTTGCGAATGGTTTCGATAATAATCGCTTCGGCGGCTTTATCGACGTTGGTCACAAAATCATTGCTGCCTTTCTGGCTGGTTTCTACGGTGTCTGGCGTTTCGTAGTGTTTGGCAATTAAATTACCCGCCTTGCGCGCGGCGCGCACGGCGATGTTCAGCATCGGATGCATCGGTCTCTCTCACTGGATGTTAAAGAACGGGAAAAAACGGCGCATATAATAACAGCGAATTCTGCTTATGTCTCCGTTTTATGGTAGCATGCCCGAATAATCTTTAGCCGAAGAACCATAATGCTGCAAAATATTCGAATCGTACTGGTAGAAACCTCCCACACCGGCAATATGGGCTCCGTTGCCCGCGCGATGAAAACCATGGGCTTAACCAACCTGTGGCTGGTCAATCCGCTGGTGAAACCTGATTCCCAGGCCATTGCGCTGGCCGCGGGCGCCAGCGACGTCATTGGCAACGCGCAGATCGTCGATACCCTTGATGAAGCGCTGGCGGGCTGTAGTCTGGTGGTTGGCACCAGCGCGCGCTCCCGCACGCTGCCGTGGCCGATGCTCGATCCCCGCGAATGCGGCCTGAAAAGCATCGCCGAAGGCCAGCATGCGCCGGTGGCGCTGGTGTTTGGCCGCGAGCGAGTTGGCCTGACCAACGACGAACTGCAGAAGTGTCACTACCATGTGGCCATCGCCGCCAACCCGGAGTACAGCTCGCTGAACCTGGCGATGGCGGTGCAGGTTATCGCCTACGAAGTGCGGATGGCCTGGCTGGCAGCGCAGGAGCAAGCGCAGTCGGCGGTTGAGCACGAAGAAGCGCCGTACCCGCTGGTGGATGACCTGGAGCGTTTCTACGGTCATCTTGAGCAGACGCTGCTGGCGACGGGCTTTATTCGCCCGAATCATCCGGGGCAGGTGATGAACAAACTGCGTCGTCTGTTCACTCGTGCGCGCCCGGAAAGCCAGGAGCTGAACATCCTGCGCGGCATGCTGGCCTCGATTGACCAGCAGAATAAAGGCAAGTAACCGCGTTGATGCCGGATGGCGCTGCGCTTATCCGGCATGCAAATCACGCGGGCCTTGCTATCTCCTGGTGGGAGAGGGCGGGGTGAGGGCGCCCGGCAACGCGGAAGGAAAACGGCACGGAAAGCCAAATACCTGACTAAAACAGTCAAGTAAATAGTTGACCAAATTACTCGGGAATGTCAGACTTGGCCCTGCTATGCAATACCCATATTAATAAAAAGCCCGGCCAGGGGCGAGTTTGAGGTTAAGTAAGACATGAGACTGACATCTAAAGGGCGTTATGCCGTGACCGCGATGCTTGACGTTGCGCTCAACTCTGAAACGGGCCCGGTGCCGTTGGCAGATATTTCAGAGCGTCAGGGAATTTCGCTTTCCTATCTGGAACAGCTGTTCTCTCGCCTGCGTAAAAATGGCCTGGTTTCCAGCGTTCGTGGCCCAGGCGGCGGTTATCTGTTAGGTAAAGATGCCGGCAGTATCGCCGTCGGCGAAGTCATTAGCGCCGTGGACGAATCCGTTGACGCCACCCGTTGCCAGGGCAAGGGCGGCTGTCAGGGCGGCGATAAATGCCTGACTCACGCGCTGTGGCGCGATCTGAGCGAACGCCTGACTGGCTTCCTGAACAATATTACCCTCGGGGAACTGGTGAATAACCAGGAGATCCTCGATGTTTCCGGTCGTCAGCATCAGCACGAAACCCAGCGCAATGCGCGCACCCAGGACGCGATCGACGTTAAACTGCGCGCCTGAGTGACCCGTCCCGTTTCGGGCTGCGGCTGACAGGGCGAGGCAGCGCGAAACGGCGGGACAACGATTATAAAGAGCTTTCAGAATCAGGCCGGGATGCTCCGACATTCCGTGTACTCGGTCGTACATCAAGCCGGTTGCCTGATTCCTTGCATTGAGTGATGTACGGAGTTTAAGAGCAATGAAATTACCGATTTACCTCGATTACTCCGCAACCACGCCGGTGGACCCGCGTGTTGCCGAGAAAATGATGCAGTTCCTGACCATGGACGGGACCTTTGGTAACCCGGCCTCCCGTTCCCACCGTTTTGGCTGGCAGGCTGAAGAGGCGGTTGATATCGCCCGCAATCAGATTGCCGAGTTGGTCGGTGCCGACCCGCGCGAAATCGTCTTTACCTCTGGTGCGACTGAATCCGACAACCTGGCGATCAAGGGTGCAGCCAACTTTTATCAGAAAAAAGGCAAGCACATCATCACCAGCAAAACCGAGCATAAAGCGGTTCTGGATACCTGCCGTCAGCTGGAGCGCGAAGGCTTCGAAGTGACCTACCTGGCGCCGCAGAGCAACGGGATTATCGATCTGAAAGAGCTGGAAGCGGCGATGCGTGACGACACCATCCTGGTATCCATCATGCATGTGAATAACGAAATCGGCGTGGTGCAGGATATCGCTACCATCGGCGAGATGTGTCGCGCCCGCGGTATCATTTACCACGTAGACGCCACCCAGAGCGTGGGCAAGCTGCCTATCGATCTGAGCCAGCTGAAAGTTGACCTGATGTCCTTCTCCGGTCACAAAATCTACGGTCCGAAAGGCATCGGCGCGCTGTACGTGCGTCGTAAGCCGCGTATTCGTATCGAAGCGCAAATCCACGGCGGCGGCCACGAGCGCGGTATGCGTTCCGGTACTCTGCCTGTTCACCAGATCGTCGGCATGGGTGAAGCTTACCGTATCGCCAAAGAAGAGATGGAAAGCGAGATGGCGCGTCTGCGCACGCTGCGCAACCGTCTGTGGAACGGCGTGAAGGATATGGAAGAAGTGTACCTCAACGGCGACCTCGAGCAGGGCGCGCCGAACATTCTAAACGTCAGCTTCAACTATGTTGAAGGCGAGTCGCTGATTATGGCGCTGAAAGACCTGGCGGTTTCCTCCGGTTCAGCCTGTACTTCCGCGAGCCTTGAGCCATCCTACGTGCTGCGCGCGTTAGGCATGACTGATGAACTGGCGCACAGTTCTATTCGTTTCTCTTTAGGTCGTTTCACTACCGAAGAAGAGATTGACTACGCCATCAACCTGATTCGTAAATCCATTGGCCGTCTGCGCGAGCTTTCTCCACTGTGGGAAATGTTCAAACAGGGCGTGGATCTGAACAGTATTGAATGGTCACATCACTAATTCGGCACCAATAAGGAGAATTCATCATGGCTTACAGCGAAAAAGTTATCGATCATTACGAGAACCCGCGCAACGTCGGCTCTTTTGACAACAGCGACGAGAACGTCGGCAGCGGCATGGTCGGCGCGCCGGCCTGCGGCGACGTGATGAAGTTGCAGATTAAAGTCAACAATGAAGGTATCATTGAAGACGCGCGCTTCAAGACCTACGGCTGCGGTTCCGCTATCGCTTCCAGCTCTCTGGTCACCGAGTGGGTGAAGGGTAAATCCCTGGACGAAGCGCAGGCGATCAAGAACACCGATATCGCCGATGAACTGGAGCTGCCGCCGGTGAAAATTCACTGCTCTATTCTGGCGGAAGACGCGATTAAAGCCGCGATTGCGGATTACAAAAGCAAACGTGAAGCAAAATAATTAGTTGAGGTTTTGTTATGTCGATTACTCTTAGCGACAGTGCAGCAGCGCGAGTCAATGCCTTCCTGGCAAACCGCGGAAAAGGGTTTGGCCTGCGCCTGGGCGTGAGAACCTCCGGCTGCTCAGGTATGGCCTATGTACTGGAGTTTGTTGACGAGCCGGCGGCTGAAGACACCGTGTTTGAAGACAAAGGCGTGAAGGTCGTGATCGACGGCAAAAGTCTGCAATTCCTCGACGGCACGCAGCTGGACTTCGTCAAAGAAGGCCTTAACGAAGGGTTCAAGTTCACTAACCCTAACGTCAAAGATGAGTGCGGCTGCGGCGAAAGCTTTAACGTATAATCGGTACTCCCCAACCCCACCGCGGTCACGCCGCGCGTGGGGTTTTCGTTTAGATGCATGACCCTGAGGTTACTATGGACTATTTCACCCTCTTCGGGTTACCAGCCAGCTATACCCTCTCGCTTGAACAACTGGCTGTCCGGTATCAGGATCTGCAGCGCCAGTACCATCCGGATAAATTTGCCAGCGCGCCCGCTGCGGAACAGCTTGCGGCGGTTCAGTATTCCGCCACCATTAACCAGGCCTGGCAGACGCTGCGCCATCCCCTGACCCGCGCAGAATACCTCCTCTCGCTGCATGGCTTCGATCTGGCCAGCGAGCAGCATACCGTTCGCGATACCGCGTTCCTGATGGAACAGCTGGAACTGCGCGAAGAGCTGGATGAGATCGGCCAGGCGAAAGACGAAGCGCGGCTGGAAGGCTTTATCAAACGAGTGAAAGCGCTGTTTGATACCCGCCATCAGCTGATGGTTGACCAATTGCATAATGAGAGCTGGGAAGCGGCGGCGGACACGGTTCGTAAGCTCCGTTTCCTCGATAAACTGCGCAGCAGTGCTGAAGAACTCGAAGAAAAACTGCTCGATTTTTAATTTTCGGAAGCAATTATGGCCTTATTACAAATTAGTGAGCCCGGCCTGAGCGCCGCGCCGCACCAGCGTCGTCTGGCGGCCGGTATCGACCTGGGCACCACCAATTCTCTGGTGGCTACCGTGCGTAGCGGCCAGGCCGAGACTCTGCCCGATCATCAAGGCCGCTATCTGCTGCCGTCGGTGGTGAATTACCACGCATCGGGGCTGACCGTCGGCTATGACGCCCGGGTGAACGCCGCCCAGGATCCCGCCAATACCATCAGCTCCGTGAAACGGATGATGGGGCGCTCCCTCGCCGATATCCAACACCGCTATCCGCATCTGCCGTATCAGCTGCAGGCCAGTGAAAACGGCCTGCCGATGATCCAGACCGCCGGCGGCCTGCTGAACCCGATTCGCGTCTCCGCCGATATCCTGAAAGCGCTGGCCGCCCGGGCCACTGAAGCGCTGGCCGGCGAGCTCGACGGCGTGGTCATCACCGTCCCCGCTTACTTTGATGACGCCCAGCGTCAGGGGACCAAAGACGCGGCGCGTCTGGCGGGTCTGCACGTGCTGCGACTGCTTAATGAACCGACCGCGGCGGCTATCGCCTATGGCCTTGATTCCGGCCAGGAAGGGGTGATTGCGGTCTACGATCTCGGCGGCGGCACCTTTGATATTTCTATTCTGCGCTTAAGCCGCGGGGTGTTTGAAGTGCTGGCCACCGGCGGCGACTCGGCCCTCGGCGGCGATGATTTCGATCATCTGCTGGCGGACTACCTGCGCGAGCAGGCGGGCTTCAGCGACCGTAGCGACAACCGCCTGCAGCGTGAGCTGCTGGATGCCGCCATCGCGGCGAAAATCGCCCTTAGCGATGCCGAGGTGGCGCACGTTGAGGTCGGCGGCTGGCAGGGCGATATCACTCGCAGCCAGTTTAACGATCTGATCGCCCCGCTGGTAAAACGCACGTTAATGGCCTGCCGCCGGGCGCTGAAAGACGCTGGCGTTGAGGCGCAAGAGGTGCTGGAAGTGGTGATGGTCGGCGGTTCCACCCGCGTGCCGCTGGTGCGCGAGCGCGTCGGCGAATTCTTCGGTCGCACCCCGCTGACCTCCATCGACCCTGACAAAGTCGTCGCCATTGGCGCGGCGATCCAGGCCGATATTCTGGTCGGCAACAAGCCTGACAGCGAACTGTTGCTGCTCGACGTTATCCCGCTGTCGTTAGGGCTGGAAACCATGGGCGGCCTGGTGGAGAAAGTGATCCCGCGTAATACCACCATTCCGGTGGCCCGCGCCCAGGAGTTCACCACCTTCAAAGATGGCCAAACGGCGATGTCCATTCATGTGATGCAGGGCGAGCGTGAGCTGGTGCAGGATTGCCGCTCCCTGGCGCGCTTTGCGCTGCGCGGTATCCCGGCGCTGCCGGCGGGCGGGGCGCATATTCGCGTCACCTTCCAGGTGGACGCCGATGGCCTGCTGAGCGTCACGGCGATGGAAAAGTCGACCGGCGTGGAAGCCTCTATTCAGGTGAAACCGTCTTACGGTCTGACCGATGGCGAAATCGCCACCATGATTAAAGATTCGATGAGCTACGCCGAACAGGATATTCAGGCGCGCATGCTGGCTGAACAGAAAGTGGAAGCCGCACGCGTCCTGGAGAGCCTGACAAGCGCGCTGGCCGCCGACGCCGCGCTGTTAAGCGCCGCGGAGCGTCAGGCTATCGATGCCGCTGCGGAGCAGGTACGCGCCGCCGCGGCAGGCGACGACGCCGACGCCATTAAAGAAGCGATTAAAAATATCGACACACAAACCCAGGAATTCGCCGCCCGCCGTATGGATCAGTCGGTCCGTATCGCGCTGAAAGGCCAATCCGTGGACGAGGTTTAAAATGCCAAAAATTGTATTTCTGCCCCACCAGGACCTGTGTCCGGATGGCATCGTTGTGGAAGCTGAGACCGGTGAAACTATTCTGGATGCGGCGCTGCGTAGCGGCATCGAGATTGAACACGCCTGCGAAAAATCCTGTGCCTGCACCACCTGCCACTGCATCGTGCGTGAAGGCTTTGACTCGCTGGCGGAAAGTACCGAAGATGAAGACGATATGCTGGATAAAGCCTGGGGACTGGAGCCTGACAGCCGCCTGAGCTGCCAGGCGCGCGTCACCGACGAAGATCTGGTCGTTGAGATCCCGCGTTACACCATCAACCACGCACGCGAGCACTAATATGGCACTGAAATGGACCGACAGTCGTGAAATCGGCGAAGCGCTGTATGACGCTTACCCTGACCTCGACCCAAAAACCGTTCGCTTTACCGACATGCATCAGTGGATTTGCGATCTGGAAGAGTTTGATGATGACCCGAACGCATCCAATGAAAAAATTCTCGAGGCGATTCTGTTAGTCTGGTTAGACGAAGCCGAATAATTTTCGCATCATGATTTATGCGGCGGTATAAAGTCGGATGAATCATTGAGCGAGAGAACGTTACGGGCTGCCATACGGTGGCCCGTTTGCTAAGAAGGATAATGATAATGACCGAAGCCATGAAGATTACGCTTTCCACTCAGCCAGCCGATGCGCGCTGGGGAGAAAAGGCGTCTTACAGCATTAATCATGACGGCATCGCCCTGCATCTCAACGGCAAAGACGACCTGGGCTTGATTCAGCGCGCGGCGCGTAAAATTGACGGCATGGGGATCAAGCATGTCGCGTTAAGCGGCGAAGGCTGGAACACCGACCGCGCGTGGGCGTTCTGGGCGGGTTATAAAGGCCCGAAAGGCACCCGTAAAGTTGAATGGCCGACGCTGGACGATGCGCAGAAAAGCGAGCTGGATAACCGTCTGACCATTATTGACTGGGTGCGCGACACCATCAATGCGCCGGCGGAAGAGCTGGGCCCGGAACAGCTGGCGCAGCGCGCCGTCGACCTGCTGTGCAGCGTGGCGGGCGAGAAGATGAGCTATCGTATCACCAAAGGCGAAGATCTGCGTGAGCAGGGCTATCTCGGCCTGCACACGGTGGGCCGCGGCTCCGAGCGTCCGCCGGTTTTGCTAGCGCTGGACTATAACCCGACCGGCGATAAAGAAGCCCCGGTATACGCCTGTCTGGTAGGTAAAGGCATCACCTTTGATTCCGGCGGCTACAGTATCAAACAGAGCGCCTTTATGGATTCAATGAAATCCGATATGGGCGGCGCGGCGACTATCACCGGCGCCCTGGCCTTCGCTATTACCCGCGGGCTGAACAAGCGCGTGAAGCTCTATCTGTGCTGCGCCGACAACCTGATCAGCGGTAACGCTTTCAAACTGGGCGATATTATTCATTATCGCAACGGCAAAACCGTCGAAGTCATGAACACCGACGCCGAAGGTCGTCTGGTGCTGGCGGATGGCCTGATTGACGCTTCGGCGCAGAAGCCGGAGCTGATCATCGATG
Organism: Klebsiella sp. C239; assembly: GCF_048822715.1. NCBI lineage: Bacteria > Pseudomonadati > Pseudomonadota > Gammaproteobacteria > Enterobacterales > Enterobacteriaceae > Klebsiella > Klebsiella sp. C239. The sequence goes on from NZ_JBMEZK010000001.1 coordinate 58,280, forward strand.
CCGCCACCCTGACCGGCGCGGCGAAAACCGCGCTTGGCAACGACTACCACGCGCTGTTCAGCTTTGACGATGCGCTGGCGAATCGCCTGCTGGCGAGCGCCCAGGCGGAAAATGAAGCGTTCTGGCGTCTGCCGCTGGCCGAATTCCACCGTCATCAGCTGCCGTCTAATTTCGCGGAACTGAACAATACCGGCAGCGCCGCCTATCCGGCCGGCGCCAGCACAGCGGCGGGCTTCCTGTCCCACTTCGTGGAAAACTACCACCAGGGCTGGCTGCACATCGACTGTTCGGCAACCTATCGCAAATCAGCCGTTGAGCAGTGGTCGGCGGGCGCGACGGGGCTTGGCGTACGTACTATCGCCAATCTGCTGACGGCTGAGTAATGGCCTTGCCGGGTGGCGCTATGCTTACCCGGCCTGGAAAATCCGCAGGCCCGTGCGGACGTAGCGCCGCCGGGCGATTTTTGAAGTAGCCAAACTATGTCCGAAACCAAAAACGAATTAGAAACCCTGCTGGAAAAAGCGGCTACCGAGCCCGCTCATCGTCCGGCATTTTTCAGCGCGCTGCTTGAGGCCACCGTCTGGGTACCAGGCCGCGCAGCCGATGGCGAGCAGATTGTCGAGGATAGCGCGCTGGATCTACAGCACTGGGAAAAAGATGACGGCACGTCGGTCATTCCGTTCTTCACTTCGCTTGAGGCCCTGCAGCAGGCGGTGGAAGATGAACAGGCTTTCGTGATGATGCCGGCCCGCACGCTGATGGCGATGACTCTCGGTGAATCGCTGTTCCTCAACCCGAAGCTGCCGAACGGTAAAGCGTTTACCCCGCGCGAAATCAGCCATCTGCTCGGGGAAGAGGGCAGCCCGCTCAGCACCCAGACGGTGCTGGAAGGGGGGGAAGCGCTGCTGCTGTCTGAAGTCGCCGAGCCGCCGGCGCAGATGGTGGATTCGCTGACCACGCTGTTCAAAACGCTGAAAACCGTCAAGCGGGCGTTCCTGTGCTCGATCAAAGAGCACGCCGACGCGCCCGCTAATCTGCTGATCGGCATTGAAGCGGAAGGGGATATCGAGTCCATCATTCAGACCACCGGCAGCGTGGCCACCGATACCCTGCCCGGCGATGAGCCGATCGATATTTGCCAGGTGGTGGAAGGCGAGAAGGGCATCAGCCACTTTATGATTGCCCATATCACGCCGTTCTATGAAAAGCGCTGGGGCAGCTTCCTGCGCGATTTCAAACAAAACCGCATTATCTGACAGCGGGGGCGGCTGCCCCCGGTTTCGGTATGCTTTCAGTTCGATGCAAAAGCGGAATTGCAAAGGTTAATGCAGGGCGGCAACGATCCGTGGATAGGCTGACACCATGTTATAGAGCAGAAATCCCGTCACGCACAGCGTGACGACGCCGTTGAAGAGCGCCATATCCCCGCGCCAGGCACGGCACCTTTCCTCTCCCAGCAGATAGCGTAGCGCTGCTACCAGCCCGGCGACCAGCATAAACGCCAGTAACACCCCTACCATCTGCGCAATGACGATATACCAGCCCAGCGGCGTATTCACGCCCCGGGCGCTCATCAGCGCGATCTGCGCCGGCAAAATCGTCTGGAACCCGAGGGTGAGGAGCATCAGAAGGCGCAGATCCGCCAGCTGAGCGTCGAACGTGCGGGCCAGACGTCGGGCGTCACGCAGCAGCAGCACCCCTGATGCCACCGCCGCGGCAACGCTGACGTGCTGGAGAATAAAAATATAAAACGCCAGGGTCCCGGATCCGACCCGGGACAAAAAGAACAGATTGCAAAATACCATGACCAGCAGGCCAAATTTCATCGCCCAGGCACGGAGTACCTCGCCGGGCCAGCGGCGGCTTGACGCCGGGTTGTGCATCATCCATGCGGCAAGCGTCGATTTACCGTAACCGGGCGCGAGCAGCACCATCAGAAAACCCAGCAGCGCCTGATGACCATAGGTGATCAGCGGGACGTCTTCCAAAGTGACGCCGAGAAAGCGGGTATAAACGGAAACGGGCGCAGGAACCAGGCTTAACCATGTCCGGTTCCATTGCGGCCAAAAGTAGAGGATTGCGCCGCCGACCAGCAGGCCAGCTATGCCTCCCAGCCAGGGAAGGCGCGGGGAATAAGCAGAATGTGGGTTGGAGACTAATGCCATTTTCACTCCTTGTGGTGCCATCAGGTTATAGATTAAACGCTCAATCCTGGCGCTGGCCCCGACGGCGCGCGTTAATCGCGCTATCGGTGGGAGATGGTGAATTAGTCAGGACAACCTTCGAGCCTGGCGTAAAGATCCTCATGAATATATTCCAGCTCCAGCAAGGCGCCATCGCGTGACTCGTTGAGGGCTTGTTGATGCTGCCATTCGTCGTGGCTCTCCTTTCCACCGGTAAAAATCCCCTGCAAATATTCAATCAGCGACGATTCTGCCAGCCAAAGCTCATTCTCTTTACCCTCGAAGCGGACGACAGGATATTCACCCTGTTCATCACGCTCGGTGACATAGATAAATACCTGCTGATCCCCGGGATGGCAGAGGCGAATCAGGGCAGGAAGACGCGGATCGTCGTTCCAGACGGGCATTAGCTCTTCAAAATCCAGCCCGATCATATCAAGGCCATTCATATAATAAGCCTCTTCATCCAGTGAGTCGGAAAGCAGTACGCCATGTTCATCAATGGCGTTCAGAACTGATTCCAGCACCCGTTGACCGTAGGGGCTTGTCAGCTGGCAATCGTAGGCCAGCAGCGCTTTCAGACTCTCCGGAAGCGCCACGGTTTCGCTATTTTGCGGATCACGGTATTTCCGGACGCGCAGGCGATCCACTTCGTCTACGGGCATCGGTTTCGGGGTGGGATTGCGGTTGTGCTTGTGTACGACATCCATGAGATCCGCTAATGAAAAAGCCATCATTCAATTTCCTTATATAGTGGGCGGCAGTAAAGCCAACAGGGCAGGCGCAAGCCCTGCGGCAGCACAGAGTAGCTGGTTTAGCGACTGGCAGGAGAATGAGGCGGAGAAAATCAGAAATTATTTAGTGGCCGCGGGACGGGACGTCCGCGGCCATGCGGCGTTTACTGAGCGGCAGGAGCCGGTTCAATCGGCAGATCGCTGCGCGCCCCCCATTCGCTCCATGAGCCGTCGTACAGGCAGACGCCGTTCACGCCAAGCGTGGTGAGCGCCAGCACGACCACCGCCGCCGTCACGCCGGACCCACAGCTGGCGATAATGGGCCGATCAAAATCGACGGCCTGACGCAAAAAGATGTCGTTCAGCTCGTCGACGGTCTTCAGCTCGCCGTTAATCACCAGCTCCGTCCACGGGACGTTCAGCGCGCCGGGGATATGCCCGCGCCGCAGGCCGGGGCGCGGTTCGTCAGCCTGGCCGTTAAACCGGGCCGCCGGACGCGCATCGACAATCTGCGCTGATCCTTCATGGCTGACCAGCAGCACGTCGGTCAGGCGCTTAATTTGCTGAGGATCGAACCGCACGTCGAATTCTCCTTCGGCCACCTCCGGCACCCCTTGTTCCAGCGGCAGCTCGTCGCGACGCCAGCCCTCCAGCCCACCGGCCAGAATCGACACTTTCTCCACGCCAAAGGCGCGCAGCATCCACCAGGCGCGCGGGGCGGAAAACAGATTGCCTTCGTCATAGACGACCAGGTGCTTATCGCTGCAGACGCCCAGTTCGCGCATGGCCACGGCAAACGCCTCGGCGCGCGGCATCATATGCGGCAGCGGGCTGGTGTGATCGGACAGCGCCTCGATATCGAAAAACAGCGCGTTCGGCACGTGGCCGGCGCGGTACTCCGCGGCCATATCGCGCAGGGCCTCCTGCCCGGCGGGCGCCATGCGGGCGTCGATAATCTGGATCTCCGGGTCATCAATATGTTCCGCCAGCCAGTCGGCGGCGACAAAAAACGAGGTGGACATAGGTGCCTCCGTTTTACTATTCATGACTGAATTGTCGGCGTTTTATCGGGTGCTGACAAGTTAAGGACGCCAGAGTGGGGACGACGTCACGGCACTTTTCTGATTAATCGGCAGAAACCCGCGTCATCACTGTTGAGAAGCGCCGCCTTAACGCATAATAAAAAGTGATAATTTGCATCAGGCCCACCGGCCGAGGGGTTAGAAGGATGAAACCATTTCGTTTAGCGGCGCTGTCACTGGCGCTCCTTACCGCATTTTCATTAACCGGGTGTGATGACAGCGGTACACCGCAGGCTACGGCCCCGACGCCGGCCGCCGATAGCGGCCCTGGCGCGGCGGCAAAACCGGACAGCGCCCAGCTGGCGGCGCTGGCGGAAAAAAGCCAGGGCAAAGCGCTGACGCTGCTCGACGCCTCGGAGGTGCAGCTGGATGGCGCCGCGACCCTGGTGCTGACCTTTTCCGTACCGCTGCAGCCGGACCAGGATTTCTCCCGCAGCGTGCACCTGGTGGATAAGAAGAGCGGTAAGGTAGATGGCGCGTGGGAGCTGGCGCCAAACCTGAAAGAGCTGCGTCTGCGTCACCTTGAGCCAAAGCGCGAGCTGATTGTCTCGGTCGACCCGACGCTGACCGCCCTGAACAAGGCGACGCTCGATAAACCGTTCGAGAAGACCCTGACTACCCGCGATATCGCGCCAAGCGTCGGATTTGCCAGCCGCGGCTCGCTGCTGCCGGGCAACGTGATCGCCGGGCTGCCGGTGATGGCGCTGAACGTCGATAACGTCGACGTGAACTTCTTCCGCATTAAGCCGGAATCGCTCTCGGCCTTCGTCAGCCAGTGGGAATACCGCAATTCATTAAGCAACTGGGAATCCGACGAGCTGCTGAAGATGGCCGATCTGGTATACAGCGGCCGCTTTGACCTCAATCCGGCGCGCAATACCCGCGAAAAGCTGCTGCTGCCGCTGAGCGACATCAAGCCGCTCCAGCAGCCTGGCGTCTACGTGGCGGTCATGAACCCGGCGGGTCATTATAGCTACAGCAACGCGGCGACGCTGTTTACCCTTAGCGACATCGGCGTGTCGGCGCATCGCTACCACAACCGGCTGGACGTCTTTACCCAGAGCCTGGAAAACGGCGCCGCCCAGTCTGGTATCGATGTCCAGCTGCTCAACGCCAAAGGGCAGACCCTGGCGCAGGCGAAAAGCGATAGCCAGGGCCACGTCACCCTGCAAACCGATAAAGAAGCCGCGCTGCTGCTGGCGTGCAAAGAGGGACAGACCACGCTGCTCGACCTCAAACTGCCGGCGCTGGATCTGGCGGAGTTCTCCATTGCCGGCGCGCCAGGCTTCAGCAAACAGTTCTTTATGTTTGGCCCACGGGATCTCTATCGTCCGGGCGAAACGGTGATCCTCAATGCGCTGCTGCGCGATAGCGATGGCAAGCCGCTGGCGGAACAGCCGGTGAAGCTGGAGGTGGTCCAGCCGGATGGCCAGGTGATCCGCTCGGTGATGAGCAAACCGGTTAACGGCCTGTACCAGTTTACTTATCCGCTCGACAGCGGCGCGGCCACCGGCATGTGGCACATTCGCGCCAGCACCGGCGACAACCAGCCCCGCGAGTGGGATTTCCACGTCGAAGACTTTATGCCGGAACGCATGGCGCTGAAGCTGACGCCGCAGACGGCGCCTGTCGCGCCGAATGCCGATGTCGCCTTTGATGTCAGCGGCGCTTATCTCTACGGCGCGCCGGCCAGCGGCAACACGCTGCAGGGCAAACTGTTCCTGCGCCCGCTTCGCGACGCCGTCGCCGCGCTGCCGGGCTTTGAGTTCGGCGATATCGCAGAAGAAAATCTCTCCCGCAGCCTTGATGAAGTCCAGCTGACGCTGGATGAAAAAGGCCATGGCGAAGTGACCACCTCCAGCCAGTGGCAGGATAGCCATTCGCCGCTGCAGGTGGTGTTGCAGGCGAGCCTGCTGGAGTCCGGTGGGCGTCCGGTCACCCGTACGGTTAAGCAGCCGATCTGGCCTGCCGAGGCGCTGCCGGGGATCCGCCCGCAATTTACCCTGAAGGACGTTTACGACTACCGCACCGACACCACGGTGAAGCAGCCGGTGGTGGATGAAAACAGCAACGCCGCGTTCGATATCGTCTATGCCGACGCCAAAGGCGAGAAAAAAGCCGTTTCCGGCCTGCAGGTACGGCTGATCCGCGAGCGCCGGGATTATTACTGGAACTGGTCCGATAGCGAAGGCTGGCAGTCGCAGTTCGATCAAAAAGATCTGCAGGAGGGCGAGGAGTCGCTGGATCTGCAGGCCGGCCAGATCGGTAAAGTGAGCTTTCCGGTAGAGTGGGGCTCCTATCGCCTGGAGGTGAAAGGACCGGACGATGTCGTCAGCAGCGTGCGCTTCTGGGCGGGCTACAGCTGGCAGGATAACAGCGAAGGCACCGGCGCAGCGCGCCCGGACCGGGTCACCATGAAGCTGGATAAACCGAGCTATAAGCCGGGCGACACCATCAGGCTGCACATCGCCGCCCCGGCGGCGGGTAAAGGCTACGCGATGGTGGAATCCAGCGAAGGGCCGCTGTGGTGGCAGGAGATTGACGTACCCGCCGAGGGGATGGACCTGTCGATCCCGGTGGATAACGCCTGGAATCGCCACGACCTCTACCTCAGCACGCTGGTGGTTCGCCCCGGCGATAAATCCCGCTCGGCGACGCCGAAACGCGCGGTGGGCCTGCTGCATCTGCCGCTGGGCGATGAAAACCGTCGCCTGACGCTGGCGCTGGAGGCCCCGGATAAAATGCGCCCCAACCAGCCGCTGACGGTGAAAGTGAAAGCCAGCGTCAAAGAGGGAGAGGCGCCGAAGCAGGTTAACGTTCTGCTCTCTGCTGTCGATAGCGGGGTGCTGAATATTACCGATTACGCCACCCCGGATCCGTGGAACGCCTTCTTCGGCCAGAAACGTTATGGGGCGGATATTTATGATATTTACGGCCAGGTGATTGAAGGGCAGGGGCGTGTGGCCAGTCTGCGCTTCGGCGGCGATGGCGACGAGTTAAAACGTGGCGGTAAACCGCCGGTTAACCATGTGACCATCATCGCCCAGCAGGCGCAGCCGGTGGTGCTGAACGATCAGGGCGAAGGGACGGTGACGCTGCCGATCGGTGATTTTAACGGCGAGCTGCGGGTGATGGCTCAGGCCTGGACGGCGGATGACTTCGGCAGCAGCGAAGATAAAGTGGTGGTGGCCGCCCCGGTCATCGCCGAGCTGAATACCCCGCGCTTCCTCGCCAGCGGCGACACCACCCGTCTGGCGCTGGATCTCAGCAACCTGACCGATAAACCGCAAACTCTGCAGGTACATCTTGCCGCCAGCGGACTGGTGACCTTGACCGAGGGTCAACTAACGTCGGTGCAGCTGGCGCCGGGGGCGCGCAGCACGCTGTTTGTGCCGGTGAGCGCGCTGCCGGGCTTTGGCGATGGCCAGGTGAGCGCCACTATCAGCGGCCTGAGCCTGCCGGGGGAAACCTTCGCCCCGCTGCAGAAGCAGTGGAAAATCGGCGTTCGTCCGGCGTTCCCGGCGCAGACCGTCAACAGCGGCGCCGTGCTGCAGCCCGGCGAAAGCTGGCAGGCGCCGGCGGCGCAATCGGCAGGTTTCGCCCCGCAGACGCTGCAGGGCCAGCTGCTGCTCAGCGGCAAGCCGCCGTTGAATCTTGCGCGCTATATCCGCGACCTGAAAGCCTATCCTTACGGCTGCCTTGAGCAGACCGCCAGCGGCCTGTTCCCCTCCCTGTATACCAGCGCGGCGCAGCTAAAAGCGCTGGGCATCAGCGGGGACAGCGACGAAAAACGTCGCGCGGCAATCGATGTCGGGATCTCGCGTCTGCTGCAGATGCAACTGGAAAACGGCGGCTTTGCGCTATGGGATAAAGAGGGGCCGGAAGAGTACTGGCTGACCGCTTACGCCATGGATTTCCTTGTTCGCGCGGGCGAGCAGGGCTATAGCGTACCGGTCAACGCCATTAATAAAGGTAATGAACGCCTGCTGCGCTATCTTCAGGAGCCGGGGCTGATGACCGTGCGCTACAGCGACGACGCCCAGGCAAGCCGCTTTGCCGCTCAGGCCTATGCCGCACTGGTGCTGGCGCGTCAGCAAAAAGCCCCGCTCGGCGCATTGCGTGAAATCTGGAGCCGTCACGACCAGGCGCGATCCGGCCTGCCGCTGCTGCAGCTCGGCATTGCGCTGAAAACCATGGGCGATGCGCCGCGCGGCGATGAGGCCATGAAGCTGGCGGTTGCCACGCCGCGCCATGATGAGAATCGCTGGCTGGGCGATTACGGCAGCTCGCTTCGCGATGACGCGCTGAAGCTGGCGCTGCTGGAAGAGAACAAGCTGCTGCCGGAGGTGCAAAACACGCTGTTGAGCACGCTGTCGGAAGAGGCCTACGGCCAGCGCTGGCTGTCGACCCAGGAAACCAACGCCCTGTTCCTCGCCGGACGTACGCTTGCCGACCTGCCGGGCAACTGGCAGGCGCAAACCTCGCTGCAGGCTGAGCCGCTGGCCGGCGATAAAGCGCAAACCCGTAACCTCGACGGCGATCGGCTGGCGACGTTGCAGGTGAGCAACACCGGCAGTCAACCGCTGTGGCTGCGTCTGGACAGCAGCGGCTATCCGCAAAGCGCGCCGCAGCCGGGCGGCAACGTCCTGGGGATTGAACGCGTCGTTTTCAATACCCAGGGGCGGCAGAAGTCGCTGTCGTCGCTGCGCAGCGGCGAACTGGTGCTGGTCAAGCTGGAGGTGACCGCCAGACGCAACGTGCCTGACGCGCTGGTGGTTGACCTGCTGCCGGCGGGACTCGAGCTGGAAAACCAGAATCTGGCCAACAGCAGCGCCAGCCTGCAGGAGAATGGCGAAGCGGTGCAAAACCTCCTTAACCAGATGCAGCAGGCCGATATTCAGCATATCGAGTTCCGCGACGACCGCTTCGTCGCCGCTGTCGCGGTCAATGAAGGTCAGCCGGTGACGCTGGTCTACCTGGCGCGGGCGGTCACGCCGGGCACCTACCAGGTCCCGCAGCCGCAGGTGGAATCGATGTATGTGCCGCAGTGGCGGGCGACCGGGACCGCCAGCGGTCCGCTCACCGTGACGCCGTAAATGCGCGTAGTGCATCGGGTAAAACGCCGCTGGCGCTGGCTGGCGGCGTTTATTTTTCTGCTGTGGCTGGCGGTTCTGACCGCCGATCGCCTGTGGCCGCTGCCGCTGCATGACGTCACGCCTGCCCGGGTGGTCGTGGCGGAGGATGGGACCCCCCTATGGCGGTTTGCCGACGCGCAGGGCGTCTGGCGTTATCCGGTGACTCTCGCCGACGTGTCGCCGCGCTATCTGCAGGCGCTTATTCAGTATGAGGACCGCTGGTTCTGGCGCCATCCGGGGGTCAATCCCTTCGCTGTAGTGCGCGCCGCCTGGCAGGATCTCACCTCCGGGCGGGTCATTTCCGGCGGCAGTACCCTCACCATGCAGGTGGCGCGCCTGCTCGATCCCCACCCCCGCACTTTCGGCGGCAAGCTGCGCCAGCTGTGGCGGGCGCTGCAGCTGGAGTGGCATCTGTCAAAGAGCGAAATCCTGACCCTGTATCTGAATCGTGCGCCCTTTGGCGGCACCCTGCAGGGGATCGGCGCGGCCAGTTGGGCTTATCTCGGCAAGCCGCCCGCGCAGCTCAGCTACGGCGAGGCGGCGCTGCTGGCGGTGCTGCCCCAGGCGCCCAGCCGTTTACGTCCGGACCGCTGGCCGCAGCGGGCCCAGGCGGCGCGGGATAAAGTCCTTGCGCGCATGGTCAGCCAGGGCGTCTGGCCGAGGCTGGCGGTAAAGGAGGCGATGGAGGAGCCGGTGTGGCTGTTTCCGCGGCAGATGCCGCAGCTGGCGCCGCTCTTCGCCCGCCGGACGCTGGCGACCAGTCGTGAGGAAAAAGTGGTGACGACCCTCGATGCCGGACTGCAGCGGCAGCTCGAGGATCTGGCGCTGAACTGGAAGTCGCGCCTGCCGCCGCGCAGTTCGCTGGCGATGGTTGTCGTCGACCACACGGATATGAAAGTCCGCGGCTGGGTGGGGTCGGCGGATATTACGGACGACAGTCGCTTTGGCCACATTGATATGGCGTCGGCGGTCCGTTCGCCTGGGTCGGTGCTGAAACCCTTTATTTATGCGCTGGCGATGGATGAAGGACTGATCCATCCGGCGTCGTTATTGCAGGATGTGCCGCGGCGCTTTAGCGATTATCGCCCCGGTAACTTTGACAGCGGCTTTCACGGCCCGGTGAGCGCCAGCGACGCGCTGGTGCGCTCCCTGAATCTGCCGGCGGTCCAGGTGCTCGAAGCCTACGGGCCCAAACGTTTCGCGGCGAATTTGCGTAATGCCGGGTTGCCCCTGATGCTGCCCGCCGGCGCCGAGCCGAATCTGTCGTTGATCCTCGGCGGCGCCGGGGCGAGGCTGGAAGATATCGTCGCGGCGTACAGCGCCTTTGCCCGCCACGGGAAGGCGGCGCGGCTGCGCATGACGCCCGGAGACCCGCTGGTGGAAAGGGCGCTGATATCCCCGGGGGCGGCGTGGATCGTCCGGCGCATCCTGGCCGGCGAAGCGCAGCCGGTTCCCGATGCCTCACTCCCGCAAGCGGTGCCGCTGGCCTGGAAGACCGGCACCAGCTACGGGTATCGCGATGCGTGGGCGGTGGGCCTCAATGCGCGTTATCTGATTGGCATCTGGACCGGGCGTCCGGACGGTACGCCGGTGGTGGGGCAGTTTGGCTTCGCCAGCGCGGTGCCGTTGCTCAATCAGGTCAATAATCTGCTGCTCGCCCGCCCGGCGATGAGCCGTGGCGGCCTGCCGGTCGATCCGCGACCGGCAACGGTTAGCCGCGGGACGCTCTGCTGGCCCGGCGGCCAGGCGCTGCCGGCGGGCGACAGCAACTGCCGTCGTCGCCTGGCCAGCTGGCTGCTGGAAGATAGCCAGCCGCCGACCCTGCTGCTGCCGGGGCAGGAGGGCGTGCGCGGGATCCGCTTCCCGGTGTGGCGCAATGAACACGGCGAACGGGTGGCGGCGGATTGTCCCGGGGCGCGCGAAAGTGTGGTGGAGGTCTGGCCGCTGCCGCTGGATCCCTGGCTACCGCCGGGGGAACGTCGCTCCGCGCGTCTGGGGCCGGCATCGAAGGCATGCCCGCCGTTGCAAACTCAGGATGCCGCGCCGCTGGTGCTCTCCGGGGTCCGCGAGGGGGCGGTGATTAAACGTCTGCCGGGGGAGGCGCGGGTGATGTTGCCCCTGCAAACCAGCGGTGGTGAAGGGCGGCGCTGGTGGTTTATCAACGGCCAGCCGATAGATGCCGCCGGCGCGAGAACCACGCTAACTCTGGATAAGCCCGGCGAGTGGCAGCTGGTGGTGATGGATGAGGCAGGACAAACGGCGGCCGCGCGTTTTACCCTGCAATAACCAGGGTAAATTTGTTGTTGGCGGTTTGTGTTTTCAATACTCATTTTATTTTAACAAAATGTTACCTTCAGCCGTAGGCAGGGGCGGGGATGCTCATTATAATGCGCGCCAGGCCATACGATCGTATGCGCAACAACAGAACATTTAATTAGAGGTAATCATGGCTATTGAACGTACTTTTTCCATCATCAAACCAAACGCGGTGGCAAAAAACGTTATTGGCAGCATCTTTTCCCGCTTTGAAGCTGCAGGGTTCAAAATCGTCGGCACCAAAATGCTGCACCTGACCGTAGAGCAGGCTCGTGGTTTCTATGCTGAGCACGAAGGTCGCCCGTTCTTCGACGGTCTGGTTGAGTTCATGACCTCCGGCCCGATCGTGGTTTCAGTCCTGGAAGGCGAAAACGCCGTTCAGCGTCACCGTGACCTGCTGGGCGCCACCAACCCGGCAAACGCCCTGGCGGGTACCCTGCGCGCTGACTACGCTGACAGCTTCACCGAGAACGGCACCCACGGTTCCGACTCTGTAGAATCCGCTGCACGCGAAATCGCGTTCTTCTTTGCTGAAGGCGAGGTTTGCCCGCGCACTCGCTAATCCTCGTCGTCTTTTCGACCGTCGCGGCGTTGGCTACGCGCGTTCACCCCGGTCACATAGTTATCTATGCTCCCGGGGATTCACTTGCTTGCCGCCTTGCGACAATCGAAAAGCCATAGAGGATTATGTACGCAGTAACAGATTTTTTATCATTGCTTTGTGCAAACGTGGCAATGATCCGCCAGAATTTGTAGAATATAGCGCCCCTGGACGAGCTGTCGCTCTCCGGGGCGTTTCTTTTTCAACCCACCTGGGGCCATAACGTGTAATAACGAGGCCGGAAAACATTATGTCTGAACAAATTGTCACGCCTGATACCGCCGCTCTGACGGTGCCGAACAAAGATGCCAAAATCAACCTGCTGGATTTAAACCGTCAGCAGATGCGCGAGTTTTTCAAAAACATGGGCGAGAAGCCTTTCCGCGCCGATCAGGTGATGAAATGGATGTATCACTACTGCTGCGACAACTTTGATGAGATGACTGACATCAACAAAGTCCTGCGCAGTAAACTGAAAGAAGTGGCGGAGATCCGCGCCCCGGAAGTGGTTGAAGAGCAACGCTCAACCGACGGGACCATTAAATGGGCGATTGCCGTTGGCGATCAGCGCGTCGAGACCGTCTATATCCCGGAAGAAGACCGCGCCACCCTGTGCGTCTCCTCCCAGGTAGGCTGCGCGCTGGAGTGTAAATTCTGCTCCACCGCCCAGCAGGGCTTTAACCGCAACCTGCGGGTTTCCGAAATTATCGGCCAGGTCTGGCGCGCGGCGAAAATCGTCGGCGCGGTGAAGACCACCGGCGTACGTCCGATCACCAACGTGGTGATGATGGGCATGGGCGAGCCGCTGCTGAACCTCAACAATGTCGTTCCGGCAATGGAAATCATGCTCGACGATTTCGGCTTTGGCCTCTCCAAACGTCGCGTCACCCTGTCGACGTCCGGCGTGGTGCCGGCGCTGGATAAACTCGGCGATATGATCGACGTCGCGCTGGCCATCTCCCTGCACGCGCCGAACGACACCATTCGTGACGAAATCGTCCCGATCAACAAAAAGTACAACATCGAGACCTTCCTCAACTCGGTGCGCGGCTATATTTCGAAGTCCAACGCCAACCAGGGCAGGGTGACCATCGAGTACGTGATGCTGGATCATGTCAACGACGGCACCGAGCACGCCCACGAACTGGCGGCGCTGCTGAAAGATACGCCGTGCAAGATCAACCTGATCCCATGGAACCCGTTCCCGGGCGCGCCGTATGGCCGCAGCTCCAACAGCCGCATCGACCGTTTCTCCAAAGTCCTGATGGAGTACGGCTTTACGACCATCGTGCGTAAAACGCGCGGCGACGATATCGATGCCGCCTGCGGTCAGCTGGCGGGCGACGTCATCGACCGTACCAAGCGCACGCTGCGTAAGCGGATGCAGGGCGAAGCGATTGACGTAAAAGCGGTCTGACAAATGATGGCCCGTGCAGCGCAGGCGGCACGGGTCATATTTATGACCAATAGCCAGGCGAAATACGCTGATTCGGTTAATAATTACGGTGCGTTTTTGTCGACTTTGAGGCAGTATGTAGCGGCACAACAACCGCTTAGCATTCAATTTTGATTCGTCTCTGTGATCGCGCGGCTGACAGTCCTATACTGTGAGGCTGACGTACCACAGATGTCTCGCGGCGCCGGCTTTTTCCCGCGCTGAACTTTAAATTTCACGTACCAGTAGTTGTAGCGAATGAATACTGAAGCCACTCAAGATCATCAAGAAGCAAACACCACGGGCGCGCGTCTGCGTCACGCCCGCGAACAACTCGGACTTAGCCAGCAAGCGGTGGCAGAACGCTTATGCCTGAAGGTGTCCACGGTTCGTGATATTGAAGACGATAAGGCGCCTGCCGACCTCGCTTCCACCTTCCTGCGCGGGTACATCCGTTCCTATGCTCGCCTCGTACATATCCCGGAAGACGAGCTGCTGCCGATGATGGCCAAGCAAGCGCCCATCCGCGCGGCGAAAGTCGCGCCAATGCAGAGCTTCTCTTTAGGTAAACGTCGCAAAAAACGCGACGGCTGGCTGATGAGCTTCACCTGGCTGGTGCTGTTTGTGGTTATCGGCCTGAGCGGCGCCTGGTGGTGGCAAGACCATAAGGCGCAGCAGGAAGAGATCTCCACCATGGCCGATCAGTCTTCCGCTGAGCTGAACAGCGGCGACACCAGCAGCCAGAGCGTGCCGCTGGATACCAGCGCCCCGGCAGCCCCGACCGCCGATAGCGCTGCGAACAGCGCGCCAACCGATACCGCCAGCGCCCCGACCACCAGCGCCCCGGCCCAGACGCCGGCGGACAATAACGCCGTTGTCGCGCCTTCCCAGGCCAATGTCGATACCGCAGGCGCGGCGCCGACGGCGCCGGCTACACCGGCCTCGCCATTGCCGACCGATCAGGCGAACGTGACGAACCCGGCGGCGGCGGCGCAGGATCTGGTGATGAACTTTTCCGCCGATTGCTGGCTGGAAGTGAGCGATGCCACCGGCAAAAAACTGTTCAGCGGCCTGCAGCGTAAAGGCGGCAACCTGAACCTGAGCGGTCAGGCGCCGTATAAGCTGAAAATTGGCGCCCCGGCTGCGGTAGAGATCCAGTATCTGGGCAAGCCTGTCGATTTAAGTCGTTTTATCAGAACTAACCAGGTTGCGCGTCTGACCCTTAATGCCGAATCATCACCGGCGCAGTAACAGACGGGTAACGCGGGAGATTTTTCATGCATAACCAGGCTCCGATTCAACGTAGAAAATCTAAACGTATTTACGTTGGTAATGTGCCAATTGGCGATGGGGCTCCCATCGCCGTTCAGTCAATGACTAATACGCGCACCACTGATGTGGCGGCAACCGTAAATCAAATCAAAGCGTTAGAGCGCGTGGGCGCGGATATTGTCCGCGTTTCTGTTCCGACGATGGACGCCGCCGAGGCGTTCAAAATAATCAAACAGCAGGTCAACGTCCCGCTGGTCGCCGATATCCACTTTGACTACCGTATTGCGCTGAAAGTCGCGGAATACGGCGTCGACTGCCTGCGTATCAACCCGGGCAACATCGGCAACGAAGAGCGCATCCGCATGGTCGTAGATTGCGCGCGCGATAAAAATATCCCGATCCGCATCGGCGTTAACGCCGGCTCGCTGGAAAAAGATCTGCAGGAAAAATATGGCGAGCCGACGCCGCAGGCGCTGCTCGAATCCGCCATGCGCCATGTCGATCATCTCGATCGCCTCAATTTCGATCAGTTTAAAGTCAGCGTTAAAGCCTCCGACGTCTTCCTGGCGGTAGAGTCTTATCGCCTGCTGGCGAAACAGATCGATCAACCGCTGCACCTCGGGATCACCGAAGCGGGCGGCGCGCGCAGCGGCGCGGTGAAATCGGCGATCGGTCTTGGGCTGCTGTTGTCCGAAGGGATCGGCGATACGCTGCGCGTCTCGCTGGCGGCGGATCCGGTGGAGGAGATCAAGGTCGGCTTCGATATCCTCAAATCGCTGCGTATTCGTTCCCGCGGTATTAATTTCATCGCCTGCCCGACCTGTTCGCGTCAGGAGTTTGACGTTATCGGGACGGTGAACGCTCTGGAGCAACGTCTGGAAGATATCATCACTCCGATGGATGTTTCGATCATCGGCTGCGTGGTGAACGGCCCGGGCGAAGCGCTGGTTTCCACCCTCGGCGTGACCGGCGGCAACAAGAAAAGCGGCCTGTATGAAGACGGCGTGCGTAAAGATCGCCTGGACAACAACGACATGATCGACCAGCTGGAAGCGCGGATCCGCGCCAAAGCCTCGATGCTCGATGAAGCCCGTCGGATTGACGTTCAACAGCTTGAAGCAAAATAACGTGTTGGGAAGCGATACGCTTCCCGTGTATGATTGAACCTGCGGGCGCGAGGCGCCGGGGTTCATTTTTGTATATATAAAGAGAATAAACGTGGCAAAGAACATTCAAGCCATCCGTGGCATGAACGATTATCTGCCGGGCGAAACCGCTCTCTGGCAGCGCATTGAAGGCTCACTGAAGCAGGTGCTCGGTAGCTACGGTTACAGCGAAATCCGTTTGCCGATTGTAGAGCAGACCCCGTTATTCAAACGCGCGATCGGCGAAGTGACCGACGTGGTTGAAAAAGAGATGTACACCTTTGAGGACCGCAACGGCGACAGCCTGACGCTGCGTCCGGAAGGGACGGCGGGCTGCGTACGAGCCGGCATCGAACATGGTCTGCTGTACAATCAAGAACAGCGCCTGTGGTACGTCGGGCCGATGTTCCGCCACGAGCGTCCGCAGAAAGGCCGTTACCGCCAGTTCCATCAGATCGGCGCCGAAGTTTTTGGCCTGCAGGGGCCGGACATCGATGCGGAGCTGATCATGCTGACCGCGCGCTGGTGGCGTGAGCTGGGCATCTCCGATCATGTTAGCCTTGAGCTGAACTCCATCGGTTCTCTGGAAGCCCGCGCCAACTACCGCGACGCGCTGGTGGCTTATCTCGAGCAGTTTACCGATAAGCTTGATGAAGACAGCAAACGCCGGATGTATACCAATCCGCTGCGGGTGCTGGACTCCAAAAACCCGGACGTGCAGGCGCTGCTGAACGACGCGCCGGCGCTCGGCGATTATCTCGACGAAGAGTCGAAAGCCCACTTTGCCGGCCTGTGCGCGTTGCTTGACGATGCCGGGATCCGCTATACCGTCAACCAGCGCCTGGTGCGCGGCCTCGACTACTATAACCGCACCGTGTTTGAGTGGGTGACCACCAGTCTCGGTTCTCAGGGCACCGTCTGCGCCGGCGGCCGTTACGACGGTCTGGTTGAGCAGCTTGGCGGTCGTGCCACCCCGGGCGTGGGCTTCGCCATGGGTCTGGAACGTCTTGTTTTACTGGTCCAGGCAGTGAATCCGGAATTTAAAGCCGATCCTGTTGTCGATATATACCTGGTAGCCTCCGGGACCGATACTCAGTCCGCCGCCATGCGTCTGGCTGAGCAGGTTCGCGATGCGCTGCCCGGCGTGAAACTGATGACCAACCACGGCGGCGGCAACTTTAAGAAGCAGTTCGCCCGTGCCGATAAATGGGGCGCACGTATCGCCCTGGTGGTGGGTGAGTCAGAGATCGCTGACGGAAACGTGGTAGTGAAGGATTTACGCTCAGGTGAGCAAACTACCGTAACGCAGGAGAGCGTTGCCGCGCATTTGCGCACACTTCTGGGTTAATCTCCCGGGAATTATTAGTCAGGAGAAGGACTGCGTGGAAACTTTTAACAACGAGAACGATCAGGTCGATGCGCTGAAGCGCTTCTTTGCCGAAAACGGCAAAGCGCTGGCGGTCGGGGTGATTTTAGGGATTGGCGCGCTGGTTGGCTGGCGCTACTGGACCTCCCATCAGCAGGATACCGCCAGAGACGCGTCGCTGGCTTACGAAAAGGCGACTTCCGCGCTGAAATCAAATACGCCAGACGTGCTGTCAGGGGCGGAGAAGTTCGCGGCTGACAATAAAAATACCTACGGCGCCTTCGCCTCTCTCGAGCTGGCACAGCATTTTGTTGAACAGAACGATCTGCCGAACGCCGAAAAGCAGCTTCAGCAGGGGCTGGCGGCCGCGTCTGATGATAACCTGAAATCGGTTATCAGTATGCGTCTTGCCCGCGTTCAGCTGCAGATGAAGCAGGCTGATGCGGCGCTGAAAACCCTCGACAGCATTAAAGGCGAAGGTTGGACCGCGATTGTGGCTGATTTGCGCGGCGAAATTCTGTTGAGCAAAGGCGATAAGCAAGGGGCCCGTGCGGCGTGGGAAGCTGGCGTGAAAAGCGATGCTTCTCCTGCGCTCAGCGAAATGATGCGTATGAAAATGAATAATTTGTCCATCTGAGAGGGACTCGATGCAATTGCGTAAATTACTTTTGCCAGGGCTGCTTTCCGTTACCTTGCTGAGCGGGTGTTCGCTGTTTAATAGCGAAGAAGATGTGGTGAAAATGTCACCGCTGCCGACGGTAGAAAACCAGTTTACGCCGTCCACGTCCTGGAGCACCTCGGTTGGCGATGGTATCGGCGAATTTTACTCTAACCTTCATCCGGCCTTCGCCGACGGCGTGGTTTATGCCGCTGACCGTAAAGGCACAGTCAAAGCGCTGAGCGCTGACGACGGCAAAGAGGTGTGGTCGGTGAATCTGGCGGAGAAAGATGGCTGGTTCTCGCGTACCCCGGCGCTGCTTTCCGGCGGTGTGACCGTCTCGGGCGGCCATGTTTATATCGGCAGTGAGAAAGCGCAGCTGTATGCGCTGAATACCAGCGATGGTACCGTTGCCTGGCAAACCCGCGTCGCCGGCGAAGCGCTGTCGCGCCCGGTGGTGAGCGATGGCATGGTGCTGGTCCACACCAGTAACGGCCAGCTGCAGGCGCTGAATGAGACCGATGGCGCCGTGAAGTGGACGGTTAACCTGGATATGCCTGCGCTCTCCCTGCGCGGCGAATCCGCTCCGGCCACCGCCTACGGCGCGGCGATCGTGGGCGGCGACAATGGCCGCGTCAGCGCGGTATTGATGCAGCAGGGGCAGATGATTTGGCAGCAGCGTATTTCCACGGCCACCGGGCCGACGGAAATCGACCGTCTGAGCGATGTCGACACCACGCCGATTATCGTCAACGGCGTTGTCTATGCGCTGGCTTACAACGGTAACCTGACCGCGCTGGATCTGCGCAGCGGCCAGATTATGTGGAAGCGCGAGCTGGGTTCGGTGAATGATTTCATCGTCGATGGCAACCGTATCTATCTGGTTGACCAGAATGACCGCCTGCTGGCGCTGACTACTGATGGCGGCGTGACCCTGTGGACACAAAGCGATCTGCTGCACCGTTTGCTGACCGCGCCGGTGTTGTATAATGGCAATCTGGTGGTCGGCGATAGCGAAGGCTATATGCACTGGGTGAACCCGGAAGATGGCCATTTTGTGGCGCAGCAGAAAGTGGACAGCTCCGGTTTCCTGACCGACCCGGTTGTGGCCGATGGTCGACTGCTGATCCAGGCGAAAGACGGTACGCTGTACGCGATTACGCGTTAATTACCGCTGTCGTGAGTGATTAAGAAACGGCCCCTGGCAGACAGGGGCCGTTTTGACTTTTTTAAAAACGTCGTTATGACGATGTTGCTTAGTGATTGTATGAGGCATTTAACATGATACCTGTGGTCGCGCTTGTCGGGCGCCCTAACGTTGGAAAATCCACGCTCTTTAACCGCCTGACGCGCACTCGTGATGCGCTGGTTGCGGATTTCCCGGGGCTGACTCGTGACCGTAAGTACGGTCGGGCCGAAGTCGAAGGCCGCGAATTCATCTGTATCGATACCGGTGGTATTGATGGTACGGAAGAGGGCGTGGAAACCCGGATGGCGGAGCAGTCGCTGCTGGCAATCGAAGAGGCCGATGTGGTGCTGTTTATGGTCGATGCGCGCGCGGGCCTGATGCCGGCGGACATCGCGATCGCTAAACACCTGCGCTCTCGTGAAAAGCCCACCTTCCTGGTGGCTAACAAAACCGACGGCATCGACGTCGACCAGGCGATGGCGGACTTCTGGTCGCTCGGCCTGGGCGATATCTATCCTATTGCCGCTTCGCACGGCCGCGGCGTGACCAGCCTGCTTGAGCAGGCCCTGCTGCCATGGGTCGATGAGGTTAATCCTCAGGAAGAAGTGGATGAAGACGCCGAATACTGGGCAAAATTCGAAGCTGAGCAGAATGGTGAAGCGGAAGAAGAGCCGGAAGACGATTTCAATCCGCAGGATCTGCCGATCAAGCTGGCGATTGTCGGACGTCCTAACGTCGGTAAATCGACGCTCACCAACCGCATCCTCGGCGAAGATCGTGTGGTGGTCTACGATATGCCGGGCACCACCCGCGACAGCATTTACATCCCGATGCAGCGTGACGAGCGCGAATACGTGCTCATCGATACCGCCGGGGTGCGCAAGCGCGGCAAAATTACTGACGTGGTGGAGAAATTCTCGGTCATCAAGACGCTGCAGGCGATTGAAGACGCCAACGTCGTGCTGCTGGTGATTGATGCCCGCGAAGGCATCTCCGATCAGGATCTGTCGCTGCTGGGCTTTATCCTCAACAGCGGCCGCTCCCTGGTGATCGTCGTCAACAAATGGGACGGCCTGAGCCAGGAAGTGAAGGAGCAGGTGAAAGAGACCCTCGACTATCGTCTGGGCTTTATCGACTTTGCCCGGGTGCACTTCATCTCCGCCCTGCACGGCAGCGGCGTCGGCAACCTGTTTGAATCGGTACGTGAAGCCTACGATAGCGCAACCCGCCGCGTAAGCACCGCGATGCTCACCCGGATCATGAACATGGCGGCGGAAGATCATCAGCCACCGCTGGTTCGCGGCCGTCGCGTGAAGCTGAAATATGCCCACGCCGGGGGCTACAACCCGCCTATCGTGGTGATCCACGGTAACCAGGTGAAGGATCTGCCGGATTCCTACAAGCGCTATCTGATGAACTATTTCCGTAAATCCCTGGACGTGATGGGTACGCCAATCCGTATCCAGTTCAAGGAAGGAGAAAACCCGTTCGCCAACAAGCGCAACACCCTGACGCCGAACCAGATGCGGAAACGTAAGCGCCTGATCAAGCACATCAAGAAAAGCAAATAATCATTAAACCCGCTTCGGCGGGTTTTTTTGTGGCCGCCATGCCGGTAAATGTCAAAACCATCCGCCATAATCCCGCGATACTTCGCCGGGAACAGATCGGCTCAGGGGTGGACTAAACATGCAAATTGGATTTATCGGCCTCGGCGCGGTGGTGGAAACCGCCTATTTACCCGCGCTGCGTCGCCTCGGATACCGTATTGACAGCTGCCAGGGCTATGACCTGGACAGCAGCAGAGCGCTGCCGGGGATCCAGCGCTGCAGTTCGCTGTCGGCGTTGCTGGCCAAACCCCTGGATACGCTCTTCATCACCACGTCATCCCTCCAGCACCTGCCCGTGCTGGAGAGGGCGTTAGCCAGCGCCATTCCCCGCATCGTGGTGGAGAAACCGATAGTGGCCAACCTTGAGCAGGCCGCGCGGCTGCGGGCGCTGCTGGAGCCGGCGGGGGAGGCCGGTCGGGTGCTGGCCCTCGACCACTGGATGGCGCGTGGGTTAGCCCTGAACGCTCTTGCTCCGCCGTGGCAGGCGGAAGAGGAGGGCAGCGGCCTGCCGCCGCCGCACCTTTCAGCGCAGGATATCGCCTGGATAGAAGGCTATTTGCAGGAGCCAAGCGGCTTTAACGCTGCCGGAGAACCGGTCGCGCTTAACTTTGCCACCGGCGAGCTGGATACCCGGCGGCTGCGTCATCCTGACGGCGTGATCCTCGATATCGGTACCCATGTCCTGGCGATGCTGCGGGAAACGCTGCTCGGCTGCGGTGGCGATGTGACGCTGGACCTCGCCGTTCGAGCGGCGAAAGACCGTCTCGGCCGAGATATTGCTCATGGGGATACGGTCACTGCCGAGGGAGAGGCGCATCTGCAGGGACGCCTGGGCGATATTCCGCTGAATATCTGGCTTAACAAATATGCCGGTCCCGCGGGCGGGCAAAAGGGAATGCGGATAGGGCTGCGGGACGGGCGACTGCTTGCCCTCGATCGCGCCCCTGATGGCGAGGTGGCGACGCTACAGGACGGCGAGCGGATCCAGCGCTGGACCCGGCCCGGAGCGATCTATGCGCACTGTCTCGATGAGCAGATCCTTGGCGCGGAGAATGTGTTTACCCGGGCGCCCGAAAGCGTGGCCGGGCTGACGCGGCGTCGGCTTGAGGAAGTGGAATGGCTGCTCAGGTTGCAGCAGCAATTACGCGGCCCTCATTAAACCCGGAACATGATAAAATAGGTGCAGATAAACGTTGAAAGGAATGGTTATGGAACTTGATTGCCCTCTGTGCCACGCGCCGTTAGATGTCAAAGGCAGCAGCGCGCATTGCGCTCAGTGCGAAAGGGTATTTGCCCTTGAGGCGCGCTGCCCGGAATGCCACCAGCCGCTGGAGGTGCTGAAGGCGTGCGGCGCGGTGGATTACTTTTGCCAGCACGGGCACGGCCTGATCTCGAAAAAACGGGTGGAGTTTATTCCGCTGGTTTAGGCGGCGATGGCTTTCTGGCCCGCGTTTTTTTCACCGGCGCAATCTGCCTCACTTCACTTTCGACCCAGCCGTCTTTCAGGCGGGTGGTGAGCAGATCGCCGGTTTTGACCTGTTTTGTCTGCTTCAACACCGTGCCGTCGCTCACCGAAGTGACGCTATAGCCGCGCGCCAGGGTGGCTAAGGGACTCACCGCCTCCAGATGGGTCACCGCGTGCCCAAACCGTTCACGCCGCTCGCTGAGGCGGCTACGCATCGTTTCCGCCAGCCGGTATTCCAGCTGCTGGACGCGCGATTGCGCCCGGTGGATACGCGGCTGCGGGTTATAGTGATTCAGGCGCTGAACAGTGCGCTTTTGCCGCTGCTCGGCGCGTTTAAGCTGCGATTCCACGGCGATGCGCATCCGCTGGCGCAGGCGTTCCAGTGCGGTCTGCTGGCGGGCCAGCCGCAGCTGCGGGTGCTGCTGCTGCAGACGATGGAACAACTGGGTAAAACGGCGCTGGCGACTGGCGAGGAAATAGTCCATCGCCATCTCCAGCCGCTGCTGCCCGGCCTGTAGCTGGCGCAGCAGCTCCTGCTGATTACGGCTGACGATCTCCGCGGCGGCAGAAGGGGTCGGCGCTCGCAGGTCGGCAACAAAATCAGCGATAGTGACGTCGGTTTCATGGCCGACGGCGCTGACGATAGGGATCTGGCTGGCGAAGATAGCGCGCGCCACCCGCTCATCGTTAAAACTCCACAGATCCTCCAGCGAACCACCGCCGCGTCCGACAATCAGCACGTCACACTCCTGACGCGCGTTCGCCAGCGCGATGGCGCGCACAATCTGCCCGGGGGCATCGTCACCCTGGACCGCGGTCGGGTAGACGATCACCGGCAGCCCGGGGTCGCGGCGTCTGAGGACATGAAGAATATCGTGCAGCGCGGCGCCGGTTTTCGAGGTGATGACCCCGACGCAGCGGGCGGGGGAGGGGAGCGCCTGCTTATGTTTTTGATCGAACAGCCCTTCCGCGGTTAACTGCGCTTTCAGCTGCTCATACTTCTGCTGCAGCAACCCTTCGCCGGCGGGCTGCATGCTTTCGACGATAATCTGGTAGTCGCCGCGCGGCTCATACAGGGTGATGTTGGCGCGAACCAGCACCTGCTGCCCATGCTGTGGGCGAAACGTGACCCGGCGGTTGCTGTTGCGGAACATCGCGCAGCGCACCTGGGCGTTATCGTCTTTTAAGGTGAAGTACCAGTGGCCGGAAGAAGGCTGGCTGAAGTTAGAGATCTCGCCGCTGATCCAGACCTGGCCCATTTCGCGCTCAAGCAGCAGACGCACCGTCTGATTGAGGCGGCTAACGGTAAAAATTGCGGGGGATTGAGAGGGTAACATGTGAGCAAGATCAAACTTTAAATCAGCAGGTTATTCAGTCGATAGTAACGCGCTCAGAGGGGATGGCAAGTATTATTTGCAAAAAAGGGTAGATGCAATCGGTTACGCTCTGTATAATGCCACGGCAATATTTATCCACCCTGGTCGAGATATTGCCCATGCTACGTATCGCTAAAGAAGCCCTGACGTTTGACGACGTCCTCCTCGTTCCCGCTCATTCTACCGTTCTGCCGAATACAGCCGATCTCAGCACTCAGCTGACGAAAACCATTCGTCTGAATATTCCTATGCTCTCCGCAGCCATGGATACCGTAACGGAAGCGCGTCTGGCTATTGCCCTGGCACAGGAAGGCGGCATCGGCTTTATTCACAAAAACATGTCCATCGAGCGCCAGGCGGAAGAAGTTCGCCGCGTGAAGAAACATGAGTCCGGCGTGGTCACCGACCCGCAGACCGTTCTGCCGACCACCACCCTGCGTGAAGTGAAAGAGCTGACCGAGCGTAACGGCTTCGCCGGCTACCCGGTGGTTACCGAAGAGAACGAGCTGGTCGGCATCATCACTGGCCGCGACGTGCGTTTCGTCACCGATCTGAACCAGCCGGTCAGCGTCTACATGACCCCGAAAGAGCGTCTGGTTACCGTTCGTGAAGGCGAAAGCCGTGAAGTGGTCTTTGCGAAGATGCACGAAAAACGCGTTGAGAAGGCGCTGGTTGTGGATGAGAGCTTCCACCTGCGCGGGATGATCACCGTAAAAGACTTCCAGAAAGCGGAACGTAAACCGAATGCCTGTAAAGATGAGCAGGGCCGTCTGCGCGTAGGCGCTGCGGTCGGCGCCGGCGCGGGCAACGAAGAGCGTGTTGATGCGCTGGTGGCTGCGGGCGTTGACGTCCTGCTGATCGACTCCTCTCATGGCCACTCCGAAGGCGTTCTGCAACGTATTCGTGAAACGCGCGCGAAATACCCGGACCTGCAGATCATCGGCGGCAACGTCGCCACTGGCGCAGGCGCGCGTGCGCTGGCGGAAGCCGGCTGCAGCGCGGTGAAAGTGGGCATCGGCCCGGGCTCCATCTGTACTACCCGTATCGTGACCGGCGTAGGCGTGCCGCAGATCACCGCCGTTTCCGACGCGGTGGAAGCGCTGGAAGGCACCGGTATTCCGGTTATCGCCGACGGCGGTATCCGTTTCTCCGGCGACATCGCTAAAGCGATCGCGGCCGGTGCGGCGGCAGTGATGGTCGGTTCCATGCTGGCCGGTACCGAAGAATCCCCGGGCGAAATCGAACTCTACCAGGGCCGCTCTTACAAATCCTATCGCGGGATGGGCTCCCTCGGCGCGATGTCGAAAGGCTCCTCTGACCGCTACTTCCAGAGCGATAACGCCGCTGACAAACTGGTGCCGGAAGGTATCGAAGGCCGCGTGGCCTATAAAGGCCGCCTGAAAGAGATCATTCACCAGCAGATGGGCGGCCTGCGCTCCTGTATGGGTCTGACCGGCTGTGGTACCATTGACCTGCTGCGTACCAAAGCTGAATTCGTACGCATCAGCGGTGCGGGCATTCAGGAAAGCCACGTTCACGACGTGACCATCACCAAAGAGTCCCCGAACTACCGTCTGGGCTCCTGATTTCTTCGCCCGACCTTGCGTCGGGCGATTTATTTACTCTGTTTCACTTGCCTCGGAATTAGCGTCAATGACGGAAAACATTCATAAACATCGCATTCTCATTCTCGACTTCGGGTCACAGTATACTCAGCTGGTGGCGCGTCGCGTGCGTGAGCTGGGCGTCTACTGTGAGCTGTGGGCATGGGATGTCACGGAAGCACAGATCCGCGAATTTAATCCAAGCGGCATCATTCTTTCCGGCGGCCCGGAAAGCACCACCGAAGAGAACAGCCCGCGCGCGCCGCAGTATGTGTTCGAAGCTGGCGTGCCGGTATTTGGCGTCTGCTACGGTATGCAGACCATGGCGATGCAGTTGGGCGGCCATGTAGAAGGCTCTAACGAGCGTGAGTTTGGCTACGCGCAGGTTGAAGTGGTTAACGACAGCGCGCTGGTGCGCGGTATCGAAGACTCTCTGACCGCGGACGGCAAACCGTTGCTGGACGTGTGGATGAGCCACGGCGACAAAGTCACCGCCATCCCGTCTGACTTCGTCACCGTCGCCAGCACCGACAACTGCCCGTTCGCCATTATGGCCAACGAAGAAAAACGCTTCTACGGCGTGCAGTTCCACCCGGAAGTGACCCATACCCGTCAGGGGATGCGTATGCTGGAGCGCTTTGTGCGCGACATCTGCCAGTGCGAAGCCCTGTGGACCCCGGCGAAAATCATCGACGACGCCGTTGAGCGTATCCGCCAGCAGGTTGGCGATGACAAAGTGATCCTCGGCCTCTCCGGCGGCGTGGACTCTTCGGTGACCGCGATGCTGCTGCACCGCGCCATCGGCAAAAACCTGACCTGCGTATTCGTGGATAACGGTCTCCTGCGTCTGAACGAAGCCCAGCAGGTGATGGACATGTTCGGCGACCACTTTGGCCTGAACATTGTTCACGTTGAAGGCGAGCAGCGCTTCCTCGACGCGCTGAAAGGCGAGAACGATCCGGAAGCGAAACGTAAGATTATCGGCCGCGTCTTCGTGGAAGTGTTCGACGAAGAAGCGCTGAAGCTGGACGACGTCAAATGGCTGGCGCAGGGCACCATCTACCCTGACGTTATCGAATCTGCCGCTTCCGCTACCGGTAAAGCGCACGTCATCAAATCTCACCACAACGTGGGCGGCCTGCCGAAAGAGATGAAGATGGGGCTGGTTGAGCCGCTGCGCGAGCTGTTCAAAGACGAAGTGCGTAAGATCGGTCTGGAGCTGGGTCTGCCGTACGATATGCTCTACCGTCATCCGTTCCCGGGGCCGGGCCTCGGCGTGCGCGTGCTGGGCGAAGTGAAGAAAGAGTACTGTGACCTGCTGCGTCGCGCCGACGCTATCTTCATCGAAGAGCTGCACAAAGCTGACCTGTACAACAAAGTGAGCCAGGCGTTCACCGTGTTCCTGCCGGTTCGCTCCGTCGGCGTGATGGGCGATGGCCGTAAATACGACTGGGTGGTTTCCCTGCGTGCGGTGGAAACCATCGACTTCATGACCGCGCACTGGGCGCACCTGCCGTATGATTTCCTCGGCCGCGTCTCTAACCGCATTATCAATGAAGTGAACGGTATCTCCCGCGTGGTGTATGACATCAGCGGTAAGCCGCCAGCAACGATCGAGTGGGAATAACGCCCGCCCGTTAATCGTTTTTGATTTAAGCCCGCATCCTGCGGGCTTTTTATTGCCTGTCTCATTTCACCGCTTGCTCAATCACCCGGGCAATCTCCTCCGGTTGGCTCACCATCGACACATGGCTTGCCGCCACCTCAGTGGTTTTCGCATCAATCGCCTTCGCCATCGAACGCTCCAGATCCGGATTGATCATCCGGTCATTCTTGCTGACCACATACCAGCTCGGCTTATCATGCCAGGCCGCATGCGTGACCTTTTCGGTAAAGGCCTCCGCGCGGATCGGGCCCTGGGTGGCGATCAGCCTGTTTTGCTCAGCAGCCTTAATATCTGGCGCAAAGTCCTGGCGTACCGATTTTTCAGGTAACCAGAGAAAACCCTCTGCGGTTTTAGCAATACCTGCGCTGCCCGGTGGGGCAGGGTAGCTCCCCGCCAGATCCGCAGTCGACTGGCCCGAGTCCGGGGCAAACGCCGCCACGTAAACCAGCGATTTGACCCGCGCAGCGTTACCCGCCTCGCTGATCACCGTCCCGCCCCAGGAGTGGCCTACCAGCACCACATCCCCGTGGGCCCGGGCGATGGCGCGCTGGGTTGCGGCGACATCCTCTTTCAGCGAGTTGAGCGGCAGCTGAACGGCAATGACCTCGGTATGCTGGCGTTGCAGTCTGTCGATCACCTGGTTCCAGCTGCTGCCGTCGGCAAAAGCGCCGTGCACCAGCACCACGGTTTTATTGCTACTCGCCAGTGCGGTACCGCTGGCGGCGGCCAGCAGCAGGCCCACCGCGAAGGTATGAAGAGACTGTTTTTTCATGGTGACGCCTCAACGGTAAATATCTGCGGTGCCCGACAGGGTGTTGTTCCCCCCGGCGGAGGTAATGCGAAACGCACCGGCGCCCGCTTTAACGGCTTTGGCCTGCAGTTTCGCCTCCAGATCCGCCAGCGACGTTGCGCCGCTGCTGTCGGAAACGGTGCCAATTTTTTGCAGCCCCTGAGGCTGGTTAATTTCCCGGGCAGCGAAAGCGGAAGACGCCATTGCGGCGGAGAAGGTCAGAACAGCAATCAGTAATGCTTTCATGGTTAAGATCCTCAAAAATAAGTGACTGGTGGCGTTCAGTGCATAACCGCAGCATGCGGCGGTACGATGAATTCGACGGTCTTGCGATCAACAGGTTTATGGGTTGGATCGGCGAGAATAAGGGTCACCTTGTGATGACCGGCAGGCAGGCCCACCAGAATAACCGGCTCGCCGCTGGCGTCGGCCCAGTGCCAGGGGTTGTCATCCACGATGACGTGGATATGGCCGATGCGCGGCGCCACTTTCAGCGCCTCGGGCCCGAACACCGGTTCAATACGCATGTTCTCGGCGCGGTATTGAATAAAGACCGCACCTTTACTCAGCGGGCCCGCCAGCGGCGGATCCACAATCAGTGTTGCCGGTGGCTGGGGCTGTTCGGGCGGTGCAACGGCGGCGGGGCCGTTAACATCCGCGGCGCTGAGTCCGCTAAGCGGTGCAGCCCAGGCGCAGCCTGATGTCAGCGCGAACAGCGTGAAGAGTAAATGTGGACGTATCATCGGGGTATCTCCTCATCGGGTCATCAATGGCGACAGCCTCATAAAACCATTTTTATGTATCGGGTCTGTTTGCTGTGGGCGGCTTTTTTGTATGGCTGCGTAAGCAGGGCGGCGTGGATACAGTGCGATACATTCTGCGCATGCGAAGGGCTGTATCTGCTGGCATGGTGTCTGCAGAGGCACCCGGGTGGGTGCTACAGCAAACAGGAGAATGACCATCATGAATCACGAAAAGGTAGCGTTGATTTTCGGCGGCGCGCGCGGTATCGGGGCGGCCATTGCGGCGCGACTGGCGCACGAGGGCTATCGGGTTGCCATCACCTGGGTATCACGCCCGGATCGGGCGCAGGCTCTGGTCTCAACGATTGAGCAACGGGGCGGTCAGGCGATAGCCATTGAAGCCGACAGCGCAGACCCCAGTGCTATCCAGGCCGCGGTGGATAAGACATTACGGCACTACGGCAGGCTGGATGTCGCGGTGGTAAATGCGGGCGTGCTGCGTCTCGGTACCCTTGAGGCCTATTCGCTGGACGATCTGGATACCACCCTGGCCGTCAACGTGCGTGGTGTCTTCCTTGCCATTCAGGCGGCGGTTAAGCCGATGGCGGAAGGGGGGCGTGTGATCTCCATCGGCAGTAATACCGCGGTGCGTACCGGCCATGTGGGCAGTAGCGTGTATGCCATGAGTAAAGCGGCTGTCGCCTCAATGGTGCAGAACCTTGCGCTGGATCTGGCGCCACGGCGCATCACGATTAACAACATCCAGCCGGGGCCCATCGCCACCGATATGACTGCCGGAATGGCGGAGCAGATCGTCGGGCGCATTCCCTTGCAGCGTATGGGCGAACCGGACGAAATCGCCTCGCTGGCGGCCTGGCTTGCCGGTGAATCGTCCGGCTACATGACGGGTACAAGCCTGACCATCGACGGCGGCTTTGTGCTCTAGTCGCTAAGGGCAGGGATACCCTCAGCCTGGTGCGATGCCTGCCCCTTGACGATAGCCACCGCCAGTACGGCAATCAGCAGCGTTAACCCCCACGACAGCCACATCGCCCCGATCGTCCCTAAAGCCCGGTTCAGCCACGCATAGGCCAGCGGGGAGGCCGCCGCCATCAGCTGGGCCGGGATCAGCAGCACCCCGGTGCGTCTGGCGTACGCTTCAGGGGCAAACAACTGCAGCGGCAGCGTGGCTTTGACGATGGTCACCAGCCCGTTAATCGCCCCGTAGCCCAGCACAAAACCGGCGGCTGACCAGAGAAAAAGCGAGCTACTCAGGCCGAGCATAAAGCACACCGGCATAGCCAGCGCGGTAAGCAGCGTCAGGCGAAGCGGGGTGAGCCCCGCCCCGGCCACCACCTCCAGAAACCGTGCACCAGTCTGTCCAACGCCCCATAACATGCCGACGGCAACCGGCAGACCGACGCTTATGATAAATTCCGGCAGATGGGTGGAAGTGCCATTAGAGACAAAGGTGATCAGCGCGATAAACGCGGCGTACAGCCAGCCGTTTCGCCGATCCCGTACCGCGGCAGGGGCGGCGGGTTTATTGACGATAAAGCCTGTTTTATTGGGTAGCGACAGGGTTAACGCGGCGCTTAGCAAGCCGAACAGGGCATAGATCAGCAGTGCTTCCCGCCAGCTCATGGCCGCGAGCAGAGCCTCCCCCAGCGGCCAGAACACCACCGAGGCCAGCCCACCCGTCAGGGTTATGCGGGAGATCGTCCGTCGCGCCTGCTTGCCGTAGAGATTAACCAGCGCGGCAAACAGCGCGTCATACAGCGACAAACGCATGCCGATGCCGGTCAACAGCCAGGCGCTGTACCAGGCGACAAGCGAGTGTGCGTCAGCCATAAGCAGACAACCGACGGCGAGCAGCAGGGAGCCTGCCATCACCACGCGTTGCCCGCCAGCACGCGACAGCAGCCGGGCGACAAACGGCGAGAGGGTGGCCATCACCAGCATGGCGAGCGTCAGGCCTGAGTAGATTTGTGGGGATGACCAGCCGGTATCTGCCGACATCGCCCCGGCAAAGGTGCCGGGCATATAAAAAGAGATACCCCAGTTGATCAGTTGCTGAGCGCCCGCCGTGAAGGCGAGGCGTCGGGGAATAGCCGGTGTTTCCATGGTTTTTCATTCCGTTAAGACAGTTGTCCTGAGCATACCCGGCAGGCTATTGTTCTGGCAGAGCGGCCACCTTATGCGCGGTATAAGAGAAACTTTGCATGACAACACTGAACCTGGGAAACCTGGCGACCTTCCGGCTGGTCGTACAGCGCGGCAGCTTCTCCGCCGCCGCCGACGCGCTGGGGATCTCCCAGCCTGCCGTCAGCCTGCAGGTGCGTCAGCTGGAGCAATTTTTACAGACTCGGCTGCTGGAGCGCACCGGGCGTGGGATCAAGGCGACGGCGGCGGGTATGGCGCTGCTGGCCCACAGCGAGCAGATCGATCGGGCGGTGAATAGCGCGGTGCAGTCGGTCAGCGCATTTAGCCAGGAAGTTAATGGCTCGTTGACGCTGGGGACCGGCGCGACGGCCTGCATTCATCTTCTTCCGCCGCTGCTGCAGCATCTTCGTCAGCAGCACCCGCTGCTGACGGTGGGGGTGACCACCGGCAACACGCTGGATATCGTCCGGGCGGTGGAGGAAAACCGGCTCGATCTTGGACTGGTTACCCTGCCCGTGCAGGGGCGCAGTCTGGCAGTGACCGCAGTGGTTGACGAGGAGTTCGTGGTCATTCATCCCAGCCACGAGGCGGGGATCCCGGCGGTGTGCACCCCTGAAGCGCTGCAGGCGCTGCCGCTCATTGCCTTCGAGGCGGGCAGCGGCACGCGGGATCTGATTGACCGCTGGTTCCGTTCGGCGGGCCTGGCGGTCACGCCGGTGATGCAGCTGGGAAGCATCGAGGCGATCAAACGCATGGTGCGGGCCGGGCTGGGCTACAGTATTGTGCCCCGCATGGCGGTGGAGCAGGCGGAGGATCGCTGTGGCTTAACGGTACATTCTCTGGCCCCGTCGCTGTACCGTCAGCTGGCGGTTGTCATGCGTCAGGATAAAGTGATTACCAAAGGAATGGCGGAAATGCTGCGTCTGCTACAGGCCGTGCGCTTATAAATCGCCAGCGGCAACATATGCCTCGTCAGGGATAGAGTCTCGAAAACGGGCGTCTCTGACAGCGGTTGGGGGCGTACCCGGCATCGGGCTCAACGGGTTACTCGCGGGCGGTAGGCTCGACGGTGAGCGTTGACTCCTGCGACGCTTTTTTATCCTGGTGATGGTACCAGGCGCCAATGGAGGAGTAGACAAAGCGTCCAAAGAAGAAGAGAAAGCTGATAAGCAGTACGATACGGGTCATGCGACGGTTAAATCGATGTCGTTTACGCATACTGGGTGCCTGACTCACAAAAGGTTCCTTGAAGTATACCCGAAGATGGGCGATGGGGGTATTAAGGCACAGGAACGAGGTGGGGTCAATTGATGCAGATGTAAAAGTGCGGCAGTGAAAACATTAATTAATGTTATATAAGATAATCGGCGTATTTACATGCTCACTTTATTAGCCAGGGAAAGGTGAAAAAATAAGTTTTATTAATGTTGGTGTCAGCATTTGTTGATTTATATCAACAGCCTCATTCTCTTGGCCACTAAAATCAGCGGACGTTACCGTATCGTAATTACTTATGCGGTCAGCATGGGGTGGTTGGATGCCTGCCTGAATATGCCTCGCAGGAGCAGAGGCTCTCTGTAGAGCACCTATGAATTTATTAAAATACTATCAACAATATCGCGACAAATGGTGGGCCTTACCGCTTCTCCTGCCTGTGCTGTTATTACCCCTTGCCAGAGGGATGAATACATATACCGTGCTGAAT
Organism: Klebsiella sp. C239; assembly: GCF_048822715.1. NCBI lineage: Bacteria > Pseudomonadati > Pseudomonadota > Gammaproteobacteria > Enterobacterales > Enterobacteriaceae > Klebsiella > Klebsiella sp. C239. The sequence continues at coordinate 90,518 of NZ_JBMEZK010000001.1, forward strand.
GGTCACATGGTTTATCTTTATTATCTTCCCCTGGCGCTGGTGCTCAGCCTGATGATGTTTTTCGGCTGGGCGGCGATCCCCGGTATTATCGTTGGCCTGCTGCTTACGCTGGCCCGGGGCATGACGCCGGAACAGGCCTTTGGCGTACTGTTCCATTTTCTGATCCCCTGCGTACTCTGCTGGGGCGGATACCGCATCTTTGTTCCCCAACGGCAGCAGGTATCGCATGGTAACGTCAGACTGATGCCGCATCGTTTGTTCTGGCAAATGCTGCTCCCTTCGGTCATTTTTCTGATTCTGTCGCAGATCGCCGAGTTTCTGGGGCTGCATCCGCGCACAACGGAGATGACCGGCATCTCGCCGTTTAGTTTACGGTCGTTAATCACCTTTCAGGCGCTGATGGTAGGGTGCCTGACCGGCGTGCCCTTATGTTATTTACTGCTGCGGGTAATTCGTAACCCTTTTTATTTGCGCGGATTTATTTCTCAGGTTCGCTTACAAATTGATCCAAAAATAAAAAAAATTGAAATCATCAGCTGGGTGGCGATATTAATCCTGCTGCTGGGGCTATTATTGATGCCGCTTAATGATAGCAGCACTATATTTAGTACAAATTATACATTATCCTTACTGATGCCGGTGATGCTGTGGGGGGCGATGCGTTTTGGCTATCGCTTTATCTCGCTGATCTGGACGCCGGTACTGATCGCCGTGATCCATTTTCATTACCGTTATTTACCCATTTATCCAAGTTATAACACTCAGCTGGCGATCACCTCGTCAAGCTATCTGGTGTTCTCGTTTATTGTCGCCTATACGGCGATGCTGGCGACACAGCAGCGGCTGATCTACGCCCGCGTCCGACAGATGGCCTTCCTCGACCCGGTGGTACATATGCCGAATCTGCGGGCGCTGAGCCGGGCGCTGAACGGCGCGAGCTGGTCGACGCTCTGTTTTTTGCGTATTCCTGAGCTTGAGCTGCTGGGCCGCCACTATGGGGTGCTGTTGCGCATTCAATATAAGCAAATGCTGGCGAATCACCTGCGTGCGCTGCTGCAGCCGAACGAAGCGGTATATCATCTTGCCGGTCACGATTTAGTGTTTCGTCTCAACAGCGAAGGGCACCAGGCGCGCATTCACTTAATTGAGCGCTCCCTGCGACAGTTCCGTTTTCACTGGGACGGGGTCCCCCTGCAGCCGCGGATCGGCATGAGCTATTGCAACGTCCGCTCGCCGGTGAAGCATCTGTATTTACTGCTTGGCGAGCTGAACACGATTGCCGACATGTCGCTGGCCAGCGGCCATCCGGAGAATTTGCAGCGCCGCGGCGCCGGGCATGTCCAGCAGGATCTGAAAGACAAAGTGGTGATGATGAACCGCATCCTCAAGGCGCTGGAGCAAGACCATTTTGTCCTGATGGCGCAACCTATCCAGGGCATTCGCGGCGACAACTACCATGAAGTGTTGTTGAGGATGAAAGGGGAGTCGGGGGAACTGACGGGGCCAAACGAGTTCCTGCCGGTGGCGCACGAGTTTGGGTTGTCCACGCGCGTGGATCAGTGGGTCATTGAGCACACCCTGGCCTTTATGGATGCCAACCGGCGGGCGCTGCCCGGTCTGCGGCTGGCGATCAACCTCTCTCCGGTCTCGCTGAGCCGCAGTCAGTTTCCCGAGAAGGTGGAAAACCTGCTGCAGGCCTATAACATTGAGCCATGGCAGATTATCTTCGAGCTGACCGAAAACTATGCGCTCAGCAACCCCGAGCTGGTTTGCCAGACATTAGAGCGTCTGCGGGCGCTGGGCTGCCGGGTGGCGATCGATGATTTTGGTACCGGCTACGCCAGCTATGCGCGGTTAAAAACGATGAACGTCGATATTCTTAAAATCGACGGCAGCTTTATTCGCAATCTGCTCGCCAGCAGTCTTGATTACCAGGTGGTGGACTCTATCTGTCGTCTGGCGCGGATGAAGAACATGCAAGTGGTGGCCGAATATGTCGAGTCGCCGGAGATACGCCAGGCGGTCATCGCGCTGGGGATAGATTATATGCAGGGCTATGATATTGGCGTTCCGGTACCTCTGGCGCAGCTGGCGGAGGGGATGAGCGCCTGAAGCGGTAAAAAGCCGGGCGCGATGGCCCGGCTCGTATGCTATCCACAGAGGCGATCAGGCGTCTGGCTCTTCTTCCGCAATCTTCAGCAGCCACTCCGGCACACCTTCCCAGTACTGCTGCTCTTTTTCCAGATCCAGCAGCACCAGCGCATTCTGGCTAAACCAGTTGTGCGGGAAGGTCAGCGTCCAGTGGTGAGCTTCCGTCTGCAGCCGTAGCGTCGGCGGCGTGGTGGTGGCCTGACGCTGGTTATTCAGCAGCACGCCGAGGCGCAGCAGCTGGATCAGCGGCAGAAACTGCTTTTTCCTGAATAGCGTAAAGCGCGGCAGGTCGTCGAGTTTTATCGCTTTGCGATGATAGCGCACCAGCGTGGCCATCAGCATCTGCTGCTCCTGGTTGAAGCCCGGCAGGTCGCTGTTCTGCAGAATGTAGGCCGAGTGGCGGTGCATACCGCTGTGGTTAATATTCAGGCCCACCTCATGGAGCATCACCGCCCACTTCAACAGCGCCGCGAGGTGTGGATTGGCCAGCTTCGGATTCTGCTCCTGCCACTGCTCCAGCATAAGGGTGGTGGTTTCCAGCACCCGGCGCGCCTGTTCGCGATCGATGTTGTACTGATTCGCCAGACTCTGCGCCGTGCGGCTACGAATATCCTGGTGGCGGAAACGGCCTTCCATTTCGTACAGCACGCCTTCACGCAGCGCGCCATCAGACAGACGAAGCTCTTTAATGGCTAACGCGTCAAACACGCCGCACAGGATCGCCAGCCCCGGGGCAAAGACCGCTTTACGGTCTTCCGAGAGGCCGGGCAGGCTGAGCGCGTCGAAGTTTTTATGTTTCAGCAGCTCACTGACCAGCATTTCGAGGCGTTCCGGCGTAATAAACCCGTCCTTCTCGCCCATAGCCACCAGCACTTCCTGGGCGGCTTTAATGGTGCCGGAGGCGCCCAGCGCCACGGTCCAGCCCTGAATACGGAACTGCCAGGCCAGGGTTTCCAGCTTTTGCACCGCCGCCAGGCGAGCGCGCTGGAAATTTTCCTTATTGATCGTCCCGCCCGGGAAGTAGGCCTGGGAGAAACTCACGCACCCCATGCGACGGCTTTCCACCAGGCGGGGCTCAAAATCTTCACCGATGACCAGCTCGGTCGAACCGCCGCCGATATCAATCACCAGCTTACGGCCGCGCTCCGGCTGCGTGTGCTCCACGCCCATAAATATCAGGCGCGCTTCTTCATTACCAGAGATGATCTCGATCGGGTAGGGGATCACTTTTTCCGCGCGTTTAAGAAACTCCGCCGCATTGGTCGCCTGACGCAGCGTATGCGTCCCGACGATGCAGACGCTGGAGGGAGAAAATCCCTGCAGGCGTTCGGCAAACAGCGACAGGCAGTTCAGCCCGCGGGTCATGGCTTCTTCGCTCAACACCGAGTTTTCATCGAGGCCATCGGCCAGATGTACGCGCTGTTTCAGGCGTCCGATGATCTGCATGGCGCCGTCGACGACACGGGCGATCACCATATGAAAACTGTTCGAACCAAGGTCAACCGCAGCGAATTCCTGCGGTCGAGGGGTTTTTTCGTTTATTGGCATAGGTTAGTCGGGTTGTTCGAGTGATTTGAGATAATCGTAAATCGCCATCTGAGCGCGCACTTTACGGCGATTGCCGCGCGGCACATAGCGATTACTCAGTTCTTTATCAAGATAGCGCGCTTTTACCGTATCGTTGAACAGGATATCAAAAATATCCAGCACCCGCTGTTTCAGGCGCGGGTCGAGCAGCGGGGCGGCAACTTCGATACGATAATCGATATTACGCGTCATCCAGTCGGCAGAGGAGAGCCAGACCTGCTTATCGCCACCGTTTTCAAAACAGTAGACCCGGTCGTGCTCGAGGAAACGGTCCACAATGCTGATGACGCGAATATTTTCGCTGATGCCTTCCAGACCGGGGATCAGCGAGCACATGCCGCGGATCAACAGGTTGACCGGCACGCCGGAGCTGGAGGCGGCATACAGTCTGTCCACCAGCCCTTTGTCTACCAGGTTGTTCAGCTTCAGGGTAATACCGGACGGCTGCCCGTTCTGCGCATTAGCGATCTCGCGGTCGATCATCTCATACAGCAGACGACGCGAGTTCTGCGGCGACACCAGCAGGTAATCGAAGCTGACCGGGCGGTAGGGGTTTTCAATAAAGTTAAACACCCGGCGGACTTCATTGGTAATGCGCGCATCGGCGGTTAACAGCGAATAGTCGGTATAGATCCGCGCGGTCTTCTCGTTGAAGTTACCGGTGCCGATGTGGGCGTAGCGCACCACCTCATCGCCTTCTTTACGCGAGATAAGGAACAGCTTGGCGTGGATCTTCAGGCCCGGCGCGGAGAAGATCACGTGAACGCCCGCTTCCGTCAGGCGCTTCGCCCAGTGAATGTTGGCCTCTTCGTCAAAACGCGCCTGCAGCTCCACCACCACGGTGACTTTTTTACCGTTGTGGGCGGCGTGGATCATCGCGTCGATGATGCGCGAATCCTTGGCCACGCGGTAGATGTTGATTTTGATCGCCAGTACGCTGGGGTCGAACGAGGCCTGGCGAAGCAGCTCCAGCACATGCTCAAAAGTATGATAGGGGTAGTAGAGCAGCACATCGCGTTCGCGAATGGCGTCGAAGCCGTTGCGGAATTTATCAAACCACAGATGACGCAGGCGCGGCATAGGTTTATTGACCAGATTGGCCTTACCCACGTTCGGGAAGCCGATAAAGTCTTTAAAGTTGTGATAGCGGCCGCCCGGCAGCATTGAGTCATAGTTGGAGATGGAGAGCTTATCGCGCAGCATTTCGACCATCGCGTCCGGCATATCGCGCTGGTAGACGAAGCGAACCGGCTCGGCGGTCAGGCGCTGTTTCAGGCTGGAGGACATCAGCTCCATCAGGCTCGACTCCATCTCATGCACCAGATCGTACTCGGCGTCACGGGTCATTTTCATCGAGTAGGCGTTCAGCGCATCGTAATCAAAGAAGCCTTTAAAGATGTCGTCCAGGCAATATCGCAGAATGTTATCCAGCAGGATCATTGGCTTACGGCGACGAGGCGCTTCCGGCGGCAGGTTTACGAAGCGCGGGACCTTATCCGACGGAATTTCCAGCAGGGCATAGTTGATGTTTTCCCCGCGGATAATCTCCACCGCCAGATAGGTGTAATCATCTTTCAGAAACTGCACGAGGTCCGTTTCGCGGTTAATCAGGATCGGCGAGATATGCTGGCGCAAATACTGTTTAAAGTAGTTGCGCAGCCAGGCCTGCTGATTGACGGACAGCTGGCGCTCATTGATCAGGAAGATCTGGTTGCGCGCCATCTCCAGCAGCAGTTCGTTATACAGACTATCGAATTCCTGATCGGCCTTCAGCACGCGGGCCTGGATTTTGCCTAACAGGTGGCGAGAATGGGCGGTACTGCCTTGTTCTTCACTGATAATAATCCGGCGCTTAAGCTCAGCGAAGCGCACTTTGTAAAACTCATCAAGGTTGTTGGAGTAGATCCCTAAGAAGCGCATGCGCTCAATCAGCGGGTTACTCTTGTCCGCCGCTTCCTGCAGCACGCGCTCGTTAAAAGACAACCAGCTGAGTTCTTTTTCGATGTATAGCTTTTCCTGGCCCATTACCGCTCACACTCCGTTTTACTCACAGGACGTAGACTATTATGACGAATTTTTCTGCATAGCGATTTACTGTGTCACAACTATATGACAGTAAGAAGAATTATTTCTGTGAGATGTTTGATTAATAAACAATTTTAATTAAAAAAAAGCCCCGCGATGGCGAAAGGCGGGGCTGTTGTTCATTCTTCAGCGGCATAGCCCTGGGGGGGAAGCTGTCGTTCATCCAGCCAGGCGTGGTTGCCCTCCATGCGCAGACGTCCCTCAACGAACCAGCTTATCACCAGCGGATAAATGGCATGTTCCTGGGTCTGAACCCGCGCCGTGACCTCTTCCTCGCTGTCGCCAGCAAAGACCGGCACTTTGGCCTGCAGGATAACCGGACCGCCGTCCAGCTCGTCGGTGACGAAGTGCACCGAGGTCCCATGCTCCTCGTCACCGTTTTCCAGCACCTGGCGATGGGTATGCAGGCCAGGATACTTCGGCAGTAACGAAGGGTGGATGTTCAGCAGACGTCCCTGATAGTGGCTGACGAAGGCGGGGCTAAGGATACGCATATAGCCCGCCAGCACCACCAGATCCGGGGCGTAGGCGTCAATTTCATGCATCAGCTGACGATCGAACGCTTCCCGGTCGGCAAACTGACTTTGCGCCAGCGCGTGGGCCGGGATCCCGGCCGCGCGCGCGCGCTCAAGGCCGAACGCATCGGCCTTGTTACTGAATACCGCACGCAGGGTGCCGTTGATCTGTTTCCGGCCGCAGGCGTCGATGATCGCCTGCAAATTACTGCCGCTACCGGAAATCAGCACCACAATGTTTTTCATGCAATGACCACACGCTGTTCGGAATCGGAGGCTTTGATATACCCGATTTTCCACGCGTTTTCACCTTTCTCGTTCAGCAGGGCAATGGCCTTGTCTGCTTCTGCAGCCGGCAGGGCGATAACCATCCCCACGCCGCAGTTAAAGGTACGGTACATCTCATGCTGGCTGACGTTACCGGCGGTTTGCAGCCAGTTGAAGACGGACGGCCACTGCCAGGAAGACTCATCAATCACCGCCTGGGTGTTGTCCGGCAGCACGCGCGGAATATTTTCCCAGAAGCCGCCGCCGGTCAGATGGGCGATGGCGTGGACGTCAACGCTGGCAATCAGGTCGAGAACCGATTTCACATAGATGCGGGTCGGCGCCAGCAGATGGTCGGCCAGCGGTTTGCCGTCAAGGTCGGTGGTCTGCGGGTCAACGCCGCTAACTTCAATAATCTTACGCACCAGCGAATAGCCGTTAGAGTGCGGGCCACTGGAGGCCAGCGCCACCAGCACGTCGCCGTCAGCGACTTTGCTGCCGTCGATGATTTCTGATTTTTCCACCACCCCGACGCAAAAACCCGCCACGTCGTAATCTTCGCCGTGGTACATCCCCGGCATCTCTGCGGTCTCACCGCCCACCAGCGCGCAACCGGACTGCAGGCAGCCTTCGGCGATGCCGTTGATGACGCTGGCTGCGGTATCGACGTCCAGTTTACCGGTGGCGTAATAATCAAGGAAAAACAGCGGCTCAGCGCCCTGAACCACCAGGTCGTTCACGCACATGGCGACAAGGTCGATGCCGATGGTGTCGTGACGCTTCAGATCCATTGCCAGACGCAGCTTGGTACCGACGCCGTCGGTGCCGGAGACCAGTACCGGCTCGCGGTATTTCTGCGGCAGTGCGCACAGCGCGCCGAATCCGCCCAGTCCACCCATCACTTCCGGGCGACGGGTTTTCTTCACCACGCCCTTAATACGGTCGACGAGAGCGTTGCCTGCATCAATATCCACGCCGGCATCTTTATAGCTGAGAGAGGTTTTGTCGGTCACTGCGAAGTCTCCACGCGTTTGCGGTAAGCAAGAAAAATCGGCGCAATTCTAACAGGGAAAGCAAACGTTTGCGAGCCTGCTTTACAGTCGGCGTAAAACCGTTGGCGGATGGTCAAATTTGATACTGCTCACGAAAATGAAACCGGGTACAGCCTTGTGCTTGCCTCAGTGCCAGGGAATCCTCATCATACGAATGAAACCGGTTTCTGTGGTTGGCCGCCGTGTGGATCACCGGTGCATTATGCTCGACAGGGGAGGGATGAATGAAGATTGCGGCATTTGATATCGGCGGCACTGCGCTAAAGATGGGCGTCATGACCCGCGACGGCAGGCTGCTGGAAACCGCGAAGCAGTCAATCAATGACAGCGATGGCGATCATATCTTACAGACCATCCTGTCGTGGCTGGCGGCCCACCCGTCGTGCGAAGGTATAGCCATCAGCGCGCCGGGCTATGTCGATCCGCACAGCGGCTTTATCACCATGGGCGGCGCTATCCGTCGATTTGACAACTTCGCCATGAAATCGTGGCTCGAGACGCGAACCGGGCTGCCGGTCTCGGTGGAAAACGACGCCAACTGTGTGCTGCTGGCTGAGCGCTGGCAGGGCAAAGCGGCGGAAATGGCCAATTTTCTGGTGCTCACTATCGGCACTGGCATCGGTGGAGCGATTTTTTGCCAACATCAGTTGATCCACGGGGCGCGTTTTCGCGCCGGTGAGTTCGGCTATATGCTTACCGATCGTCCTGGCGGACGCGATCCCCGTCGCTACTCGATGAATGAAAACTGCACCCTGCGGGTGCTTCGCCATCGCTATGCGGAACATATTGGCGCGCCGCTGGATAGCGTCACTGGCGAAATGATTTTTGACCGCTACGACGCCGGCGACCCGGTTTGCCAGCGTCTGGTCGCCGAGTTCTTCAATGGCCTGGGCCATGGCCTTTATAACCTCGTCAATATCTTCGATCCGCAGACTATTTTTATCGGCGGCGGCATTGTGGAACGCCCAGGATTTCTGACGCTGCTGCGCCAGCATCTGGCCTGGTTCGGCATTGCCGACTATCTCGATACCGTCAGTCACGGCAATGATGCCGGCCTGATTGGCGCGGTTTACCATTTCAATCAGCACTATCGTTCGCCTGGCGACGATCGACCTTAGGGAGAGATTATGTCCGGATTTAAAGAAGGTTTTCTGTGGGGCGGCGCGGTGGCGGCGCATCAGTTAGAGGGCGGCTGGCAGGAGGGGGGCAAGGGGGTCAGCGTGGCGGATGTCATGACCGCCGGCGCCCACGGGGTGCCGCGGGAAATCACCGATGGCGTGGTAGCGGGGAAAAACTACCCGAACCATGAGGCGATCGATTTTTATCATCGCTACCCGCAGGACCTGGCGCTGTTTGCCGAAATGGGCTTTAAATGTTTCCGCACCTCGATTGCCTGGACGCGTATTTTCCCGCAGGGCGATGAACAGGAGCCGAACGAGGCTGGCCTGCAGTTTTATGACGATCTGTTCGACGAATGTCTGAAACACGGTATTGAACCGGTCATTACGCTGTCGCATTTTGAAATGCCCTATCACCTGGTCACCGAGTACGGCGGCTGGCGTAACCGCAAGCTGATCGACTTTTTCGTGCGCTTCGCCAGGGTCGTCTTCACCCGCTACCAGCATAAAGTGAAGTACTGGATGACCTTCAACGAGATCAACAACCAGGCCAACTACCATGAGGACTTTGCCCCCTTCACCAACTCCGGTCTGAAGTATGTGCCGGGTGAAGATCGGGAACCGGTGATGTACCAGGCCGCACATTATGAGCTGGTGGCCAGCGCCCTGGCGGTGAAAGCGGCGCGCGAGATCAACCCTGCTCTGCAGATAGGCTGCATGATCGCCATGTGTCCCATCTATCCGCTGACCTGCGCGCCGGACGATATGATGATGGCGATGAACGCCATGCACCGCCGGTACTGGTTCACCGACGTCCACGTGCGCGGCCGCTATCCGCAGCATCTGCTCAACTATTTTGCCCGCCGCGGCTTTAGCCTGGACATGACCGAAGCCGATCGTCAGGCGTTAACCGAAGGCTGTGTCGACTACATCGGCTTTAGCTACTATATGTCCTTCGCCACCAAAGCCACCGAAGACAACCCATTGCTCGATTATGATGAAACCACCAGCCTGGTCTCCAACCCGTACGTGAAAAAGTCGGACTGGGGCTGGCAGATAGATCCGGTCGGCATGCGCTATTCGCTGAACTGGTTCTGGGATCACTATCAGCTACCGCTGTTTATTGTCGAAAACGGTTTTGGCGCGATCGATGTTCGTGAAGCGGACGGCAGCGTGGATGACCAGTACCGTATCGATTATCTCTCCGCCCATATCGCGGAGATGAAAAAGGCGGTGGTCGAAGATGGTGTTGACCTGATGGGCTATACCCCGTGGGGCTGTATCGATCTGGTTTCCGCCGGCACGGGGGAGATGAAAAAACGCTACGGCTTTATCTACGTGGATAAAGATAATGAAGGCAACGGCACGCTGGACCGCAGTAAGAAGAAGTCGTTCGACTGGTATAAGAAGGTGATTGCCAGCAACGGGGAGCAGCTATAATTTCCCGATGGCGCTGCGCTTATCGGGCCTGCGTGGTTTCCAGTCCGGGTAAGCGTTAGCGCCGCCCGGCAGAACCCCGCGCTAAAACCGGAGCCTCGTCTCCGGTTTTTTTGTCTCTAAATCACTTTGCTTGATATACGTCAAGCAAGATGGGTATGGCCTAATCCGAAAAAAGCGGTATAATCCCGCGATTTTTTTTGTGGCTGCCCCTCAGAGGAGAAAGAGAATGAAGATTGTGGAAGTCAAACACCCACTCGTCAAACACAAGCTGGGCCTGATGCGCGAGCACGACATCAGCACCAAACGCTTCCGTGAACTCGCCTCAGAAGTGGGCAGCTTACTGACTTATGAAGCCACCGCCGATCTGGCAACCGAGAAAGTGACCATCGAAGGCTGGAACGGCCCGGTGGAAGTTGAGCAGATCAAGGGCAAGAAAATTACCGTCGTGCCTATCCTGCGTGCAGGCCTCGGCATGATGGAAGGGGTGCTTGAGCACGTGCCAAGCGCGCGTATCAGCGTGGTGGGTATTTATCGCAATGAAGAAACCCTTGAGCCGGTACCTTACTTCCAGAAGCTGGTGTCCAACATCGATGAGCGGATGGCGCTGGTGGTTGACCCGATGCTGGCCACCGGTGGGTCGATGATCGCCACTATCGATCTGCTGAAAAACGCCGGCTGCACCAGCATCAAGGTGCTGGTGCTGGTGGCGGCGCCGGAAGGGATTGCCGCGCTGGAGAAAGCGCACCCGGACGTTGAGCTGTATACCGCCTCTGTCGATAAGGGACTGAACGAGCACGGGTACATCATTCCCGGTCTCGGCGATGCCGGCGACAAGATCTTTGGTACGAAATAATCGAATAATGATAAATAAGCCGACTTTGAGAGTCGGCTTTTTTTTGAATAAAACACACATAACTAACCATCTCAGAGGAAAACACTATGACGCGCCGTGCTATCGGGGTGAGTGAAAGACCGCCGCTTTTACAGACTATCCCGCTTAGTTTGCAGCACCTGTTTGCCATGTTCGGCGCAACGGTGCTGGTGCCAATCCTGTTCCACATCAACCCGGCCACCGTGCTGCTGTTCAACGGTATTGGTACGCTGCTGTACCTCTTTATCTGTAAAGGCAAAATCCCGGCGTATCTGGGATCGAGTTTCGCCTTTATCTCTCCGGTGCTGCTCCTGCTGCCGCTGGGCTATGAAGTGGCGCTGGGCGGTTTCATTATGTGCGGCGTGCTGTTCTGCCTCGTCTCCTTTATTGTCAAAAAAGCCGGTACCGGCTGGCTGGATGTGATGTTCCCCCCGGCGGCGATGGGGGCCATCGTGGCGGTTATCGGTCTGGAGCTGGCAGGCGTGGCGGCCAATATGGCCGGGCTGCTGCCAGCCGACGGCCAGTCACCGGACAGCAAAACCATTATTATCTCGATGGTAACCCTGGCGGTGACGGTGTTTGGTTCGGTCCTGTTCCGCGGCTTCCTGGCGATTATCCCGATCCTGATTGGCGTTCTGGTGGGCTATGCGCTGTCGTTTGTGATGGGAGTGGTTGATACCACCCCGATCGCCGAAGCGCACTGGTTCGCGCTGCCAACCTTCTACACGCCGCGTTTTGAATGGTTCGCCATCTTCACCATTCTGCCCGCTGCGCTGGTGGTGATTGCCGAGCACGTCGGTCACCTGGTGGTGACGGCCAATATCGTCAAACGCGATCTGATCCGCGACCCGGGCCTGCATCGTTCGATGTTTGCCAATGGCCTGTCGACGATCATTTCCGGCTTTTTCGGCTCGACGCCTAACACCACCTACGGGGAAAATATCGGCGTGATGGCGATTACCCGCGTCTACAGCACCTGGGTTATCGGCGGCGCGGCGATCATTGCGATTCTGCTCTCCTGCGTCGGCAAACTGGCGGCGGCGATCCAGATCATCCCGGTGCCGGTGATGGGCGGCGTGTCGCTGCTGCTGTACGGGGTGATCGGCGCCTCGGGGATCCGCGTACTGATTGAATCGAAGGTGGATTACAGCAAAGCGCAGAATCTGATCCTCACCTCCGTGATCCTGATCATCGGCGTCAGCGGTGCCAAAGTGCACATCGGTGCCGCTGAGCTGAAAGGGATGGCGCTGGCCACCATCGTCGGTATCGCACTCAGCCTGATTTTCAAGCTTATCAGCGTCCTGCGTCCGGAAGAGGTGGTTCTCGACGCCGCGGATAGCGAAGAGGTTAAATAACGATCGTCTGACCGGGCGGCGATCCCGCCCGGTTCTCTCCGGACCTAAATCTGTGATAAACTCTTCGCGTTTTTCTGTAAGCCTATGTTGAGGTCCATCTGAACGCACCGGCACAGCTCTCTTTGCCACTGTATCTTCCTGACGACGAAACCTTCGCGAGTTTCTGGCCGGGTGATAATCCTTCCCTACTTGCTGCCCTCCAGAACGTACTGCGCCAGGAACACAGCGGGTATATTTATATCTGGTCACGTGAAGGGGCGGGTCGCAGCCACCTGTTACACGCCGCCTGCGCCGAGCTTTCCCAGCGCGGGGATGCCGTGGGCTACGTGCCGCTGGATAAACGCACCTGGTTTGTGCCGGAGGTGCTGGAGGGGATGGAACAGCTGGCCCTGGTCTGCATCGATAACATCGAGTGCGTCGCCGGGGATGAGCCCTGGGAAATGGCCATCTTTAATCTCTACAACCGGATCCTGGAATCAGGTAAAACCCGGCTGCTGATCACCGGCGACCGGCCGCCGCGGCAACTGAATCTTGGTCTGCCGGATCTTGCCTCGCGGCTTGACTGGGGGCAGATCTATAAGCTGCAGCCGCTGTCGGATGAAGACAAACTGCAGGCCCTGCAGCTGCGCGCCAGACTGCGCGGCTTTGAGATGCCGGAGGACGTGTGCCGCTTCCTGCTGAAGCGGCTGGATCGCGAGATGCGCTCGCTATTTATGACCCTCGATCAGCTGGATCATGCCTCGATTACCGCTCAGCGCAAGCTGACGATCCCCTTCGTGAAAGAGATCCTTAAACTCTAGTCCGCCTGCGGAGTCAGTTCCTCCTCCGTCAGCCCGGTCAACCGGGCGACCAGGTCGCGCGCCAGGCCACTGTGTAGCATAGCGGCGGCGATACGCTGCGCCTCTTCTTTCCGGCCTTCCTGACGGCCCTGCGCCAGTCCCTGCGCCAGGCCCCGCTCCAGACCCTGCTGTTCCAGATATTCCGCAATTGTCATCAACGTCTCCTTGTGCTGCGGCGTACGTAACGCCAGCTCGCGAATGAACTTGATCGGCTCTCGCGCGTTGCCTGCCTGCACCAGATAGTGCATCAGGGCTTGTACCTGCGATTCCGTCGCCAGACCAGTCAATAATAATTCGCTCAGTTTGTCGAGGAGCTGCGCCAGATCGCGTTGTCGAATATGTTTTTGCAGTAACTCCAGCGTCGCCATGCGCTGGTGGGTGGCAATGTCGTCATCCGGAATGACGGTAATGTCCGCCAGCGGAAACGCCCTGTGATAAAGGTGGCCGGCCAGCTCCGGAGCGACGAATTCATCGAGCCAGCGCAGTGAGAACGGGTAGGGGCTTACCAGACCGTGGTAGAAGAGAACAGGGATCACCAGCGGCAGCCGATCGTGGCCGGCATCAAGGTGGCGCTGCATGGCGGCGATGGCGTAGCGCATCAGACGAAAGGCCATATGCCGGTCGGGCGTGCTCTGGTGTTCGATAAGCGCATAAATATAGCCGTCTCCCGCCGTGGTTTTCAGGGAATACAGAATGTCGGCGTAAAAGAGACGCAGATCGTCTTCGACAAAATGCCCGGACTCGAGATGCAGCGTACGCAGATCGCACACTTTAAGCAGCGTCTCGGGCAGGTACAGCCGCAGAAAATCGCGGGCGGTATCAGGGTGGGAGAGATAGGTCTTAAATACGGCATCGTGAGGCGTTGAGGTTGGTTTTTTCATGTTCATCCGTCCAGTGGATTGAGCGTTAGATGAACAGTAGCACTGCAAAACGGGCGGGAGGGATTGGCGTGGAAGATCTGGAATCAGCTACGTAAAAAAAGCGCCGCGTAAGCGCGGCGCGGGTGGCTTAGCTCACGATCTCAAGGACCTGCTCCGGCGGTCGGCCAATACGCGCCTGGCCGCGGCTGACGACAATTGGGCGTTCGATGAGCTTAGGGTTGTCGACCATCGCCTGTATCAGCGCGGCGTCGCTGAGCGCCGGGTCGGCAAGATTGAGCGATTTATACAGATCCTCTTTCTGGCGCATGAGCTCGCGGGGGCTCTCCATACCCAGCAGCTGCAGCAGTTGACGCAGCGTCCCGGCATCCGGTGGCGTCTCAAGATAAAGCACCACCTCAGGATCGATGCCGTGGCTCTTCAACAGGCTCAGCGTTTCGCGACTCTTCGAGCAGCGTGGGTTATGGTAAATTTTTACCGCGTCGGTCATGGGGTCTCCTTACATTTTTTGGTAGGGGCGGAAGCGGGCCTGTAGCTCACGTAGCTGGTCGATGCGGGCATCGTAGCGGGCCTGCTGCAGACTACCGAGTTTCACTTGCGAGCTGGCGCTGCTGAGCAGGGAAATCGCCTGTTCCAGCTGGCCGACCAGCGCCATGCTTTCTGCCCGCGCCGCCAGCTCCTGGTCGCGATTACCCAGGGCGCCTTCCGCCTGCGCCAGCAGGTCCCAGCCGTTGCCATCCTCTTTATAGGTAAAGGTATAACGATTCAGGATGGTCGCCGCTTCCCCGGGCTGTCCGCCCTGCAGGAGGGCGTTGGCCAGGTTCAACTGCAGCACCGGATTGGTGCGCAGTTCACGAGCGTTTTTAAGGCGGTTGATGGCGTCGCCGGTTTTCTTCTGTCCGAGGTCGATATCGGTGGCCAGATCGAGATACCAGGGATTTTGCGGATCGGCGCTGAGCAGCGGCTGCAGCGTTTTGCGCGCCTGGTCAAAGTTGTTGCTTTCCATCGCCAGCAGGGCGCGGCCATACTGCGCGGCATGCTGCTGGCGGATATTGCCTTTATCCCAGGCGTTGAGCAGATCGGTGCCTAGCTTATTGTCGCCGTTGGTGTACATTCCGAGGGTACGCGCCTTCGCCAGATAGAAGTCCGCTGAGGACTGCACGACAACCGGGCGCATCTGGTTGGCGCGGTTACGGGCATCGGCAAGCCGGCTTTCCGGCAGGGGGTGGGTGAGCAGCATTTCCGGCGGCCGCGTTGAGTAGCGCGACTCATCAAGCAGTTTACCCATAAACATCGGCATGGCCTGCGGGTCGAATCCCGAGCGTTGCAGAACCTGAATACCGATCCGGTCGGCCTCTTCTTCGTTCTGACGGGTGAAGCTGATCATGCCCTGTTGGGTGCCAGCCAGCGTCCCGGTCAGCGCCGCCATCCCGGCCTGCGGGCTGGCCATCGCCAGCAGAATTGAACCCAGCGCGCCGACCCAGGTCAGCGGCGCATTGCGTTTCTGATCTTCCATTGCGCGGGCGAGATGCCGCTGCGTAACGTGGGAAATTTCGTGCGCCATGACAGAGGCCAGTTCGCTCTCGTTATCGGAGTAGCGGAACAGGGCGGAGTGGAGGACCACATTGCCGCCGAAGAAGGCGAAGGCGTTAATTTGGTCGTTATTAATCAAATAGAAGTGGAACGGGGTGCGCACCGAATTCGCATGCGAGACCAGACGCATGCCCAGCCCGTTGATATATTGCACCAGCAGAGGGTCGTTGATCAGCGGCGCGCTGCCGCGCAGCTGGCGGACGTAGTAATCCCCCATCTGCATTTCCTGACCAATCGACAACGTGCTTCCTGCGGAGGTCCCCATGTCCGGCAGGGTATCTGCGGAGTCAGCAAAAGCAGGGCCTAACGAACCCAGCGTCAGCGACGCGATCACGGTCGCCACCAGCGTTTTCTTCAACTGCCTGAACATAACCTCTGTCCTGTAATGTGGGTGTGCCAGTTTGACCGATTGTGCGACGCAATGTTCCCTGGCCGCATCCCAGCGAGTTTAGCTGGCGTTAGACGCATTGAAAATAGGTTCTTCACGGCGGAGACGGGTTTGTCTGCTGCGCATCAAAAAGCGAAGTCTTTTTTGTGACATTTCGATACAATTCCCCCGTTTGTCGCCGCGTTGCGCTTCAGGGAAGGTTTTATGCTCGAGATGTTAATGCAGTGGTACCGCCGTCGATTCAGCGACCCTGAGGCGATAGCGCTGCTGGTTATTTTGCTTGCCGGTTTCGGCATCATGTTCTTTTTCAGCGGCCTGCTGGCCCCGTTACTGGTGGCTATCGTGCTGGCCTATCTGCTGGAGTGGCCGACCGTTCGCCTGGAGCGCATCGGCCTGTCGCGCACCTGGGCGACCTCGCTGGTGCTAATCCTCTTTGTGGGTATTCTGCTCTTGCTGGCCTTTGTGGTGCTGCCGGTGGCCTGGCAGCAGGGGATCTACCTTATCCGCGATATGCCGGGCATGCTTAACAAGCTCTCTGATTTCGCCGCCACGCTGCCGCGGCGCTATCCGGCGTTGATGGATGCCGGCATCATCGATGCGATGGCGGAAAATATGCGCACCCGGATGCTGACGGTGGGCGACTCGGTGGTCAAGTATTCTCTCGCCTCGCTGGTGGGGCTGCTCACGCTGGCGGTCTATCTGGTGCTGGTGCCGCTGATGGTCTTCTTCCTGCTGAAGGATAAAGAGCAGATGCTCAACGCGGTACGCCGCGTGCTGCCGCGAAACCGCGGTCTGGCCGGGCAGGTATGGAAGGAGATGAACCAGCAAATCACCAACTACATTCGCGGTAAGGTGCTGGAGATGATTGTCGTCAGCGTCGCCACCTGGATAGGCTTTATCCTTTTCGGCCTCAACTACTCGCTGCTGTTGGCGGTGCTGGTGGGCTTCTCGGTGCTGATCCCCTATATCGGCGCGTTTGTGGTGACCATTCCGGTGGTAGGGGTGGCGCTGTTTCAGTTTGGCGCTGGCACCGAGTTCTGGAGTCTGTTCGCGGTCTATCTGATTATTCAGGGACTGGACGGTAACCTGCTGGTACCGGTGCTGTTCTCGGAAGCGGTGAATCTGCACCCGCTGGTGATTATCCTGTCGGTGGTGATCTTTGGCGGTTTGTGGGGATTCTGGGGCGTCTTCTTCGCCATTCCGCTGGCCACGTTAATTAAAGCGGTGGTGCATGCCTGGCCGGATGGTCTGGTCGTCGACGACGACTAAGGCATTGAGGATAAAAAAAGACGCCGGGCGAGGTTTTCTCCCCCGGCGTCTTGCTTTGCATCAGGCGTTTTCTTTCAGCCAGTTCAACACCACGTCGTGGTGATTGCTGGTTTTGAAGTCATCAAAGACGTGTTCGATTTTGCCATCGGCATCAACGAGGAAGCTGATACGGTGGATCCCGTCGTAGGTTTTCCCCATAAAGGATTTTTCGCCCCAGACGCCAAACTGCTCGCAAACCTGATGGTTTTCATCAGACAGCAGCGTAAAGTTCAGCAGCTCTTTTTCGGCGAAACGGGAGAGCTTTTCCGGTTTATCGGTGCTGATGCCCAGCACTTCCACACCGGCTTTTTTCAGGTCGTCCATATTATCGCGCAAGCCGCACGCCTGGACGGTGCAGCCCGGGGTCATGGCTTTCGGGTAAAAATAAACCAGGACACGCTGTCCCTGGAAGTCGGTTAAATTTACTTCCTCGCCGTCCTGGTCCGGTAAGCTAAATTTCGGTGCAAGATCACCGGCTTTCAGTGGGGTCATGGGTTAAACTCCATCCTGTTCATCATGCTGTGAATAATTAACGATGTTAATACTGCCTTGTGCGTTGAGTTCTGTACATAGGGCTTTGAACGCTTGTTCGATATTTGCTGCATTTTGCGTCGCAGGGCTGTGAGCCGTTATCTGGATAAAAAGCTGCGCGGAATCGCCGTCTCCCGGCTGCGTGCGGGACACCAGTTCCGCGATATTCATATTCCATGTATCGCACAGGGCAGTGAAGCGCTCGATGATATGCGGTGAGTCCGGCACCTCAACCTGGACCCAGACGGTGTTTGGCATGGCCTGCGGCGGGCGCGCGGTGGTGCGTTTCATCACGATCAACAGCTCCAGCTCCGCGCCTTTCAGCGGCAGGGTTGATTCGATCAGGTTAATCGCATTCCACGAACCGGAAAGCAGCATGATAAACGTAAACTCATCACCGAGCATGGCCAGCCGGCTGTCTTCGATATTACAACCGCAGCTGCTGACGTGGCGAGTGATCGTATTCACGATGCCGGGACGGTCAGCCCCCAGGGCGGTAATAACCAGATAGTGTTGTAATGAGGCTGTCAAACCTGTTCTTCCTTTAAAAAGGTGAGGTAACATTAGGAAAGCATAAAAAAAACCGCCATACAACATCCCTGATGGCGTCGGGTCTCTTGCTTTTATTGCAGCTCCAAACGTAACATTGAGAATCTTGTCGCACTTCTGCTCTGAGGATGGCCCATGTTCACGGGAAGTATTGTAGCGCTTGTCACGCCGATGGATGAAAACGGTAATGTCTGCCGGACAAGCCTGAAAAAACTGATTGATTACCATGTCGCCAACGGAACCTCGGCGATCGTTTCGGTAGGGACTACCGGTGAATCCGCAACGCTGAGCCATGAAGAGCATGGCGACGTGGTGATGATGACGCTGGAACTGGCTGACGGGCGTATCCCGGTTATCGCGGGAACGGGAGCCAATGCAACCGCAGAGGCGATTAGCCTGACCAAACGTTTTAACGATAGCGGCGTAGTCGGCTGCCTGACGGTCACTCCTTATTATAACCGTCCGACCCAGGAAGGCCTGTTCCAGCACTTTAAAGCTATCGCCGAACATACTGACCTGCCGCAAATTCTGTATAATGTGCCGTCCCGTACCGGTTGCGATATGCTGCCGGAAACCGTTGGCCGTCTGGCGCAAATTAAAAATATTGTCGGTATTAAGGAAGCAACAGGGAACTTAAGTCGTGTTCACCAGATCAAAGAGCTGGTTTCAGACGACTTTATTCTGCTGAGCGGTGACGATGCGACCGGTATGGACTTTATGCAGCTCGGCGGCGTGGGCGTGATTTCCGTTACCGCCAACGTGGCGGCGCGCGAAATGGCCGACATGTGCCGTCTGGCGCTGGCGGGTCAATTTGCCGAAGCCCGGGCGATTAACCAGCGTCTGATGCCATTGCATACAAAATTATTTGTCGAACCCAATCCTATCCCGGTGAAATGGGGATGCAAGGCGTTGGGTCTTGTGGCGACCGATACGCTGCGCTTGCCGATGACGCCTATCACCGACCAGGGTCGTGAAGCCGTTACCGCCGCGCTGAAGCATGCCGGTTTGCTGTAAAGTTTAGGGAGATTTGATGGCTTACTCAGTACAGAAGTCGCGCCTGGCGAAGGTTGCGGGTGTTTCGCTGGTTCTACTCCTCGCGGCCTGTAGTTCCGACTCGCGCTATAAGCGTCAGGTGAGCGGTGATGAGGCCTATTTACAGGCGTCACCGTTGAGCGAACTTCACGCGCCGGCGGGGATGATCCTGCCGATTCAGGTGGGTGATTACAACATTCCGGTGGCCAACAGCACCGGCGCGGTCGGCAAGGCGCTGGACATTCGCCCGCCGGCGCAGCCGCTGGCATTGGTTAGCGGCGCCCGCACCCAGTTCAACGGCGATACCGCGACGCTGATGGTCGAAAACGGCCGCAGCGGTTCGCTGTGGGCGCAGGTTACCAGCATTCTTCAGTCGAAGAACTACGTTATCGCCAAGCGCGATGATGCGAGCCAGACGCTGAACACCGACTGGGTTGAGTGGAACCGTCTTGATGAAGATCAGCAGTATCGCGGTCGTTATCAAATCTCCGTCAAACCGCAGGGCTATCAGCAAGCGGTTGTGGTCAAGCTGGTGAATCTGGAGCAGGCGGGTAAACCGGTTGCCGATCCGGCGTCACTGCAGCGCTACAGCACCGCCATGCTGAACGTCATTTCGGAAGGCCTGGACATGAACGCCACCAGCGCCCAGAACGCCGCTCAGCGCAGCGCGGGCGCCACCTTCGACGTGCAGAGCGCTGCCGACGATACTGGCCTGCCAATGCTCGTCGTTCGCGCGCCGTTTAACATGGTGTGGCAGCGTCTGCCGGGCGCCCTCGAGAAAGTGGGGATGAAAGTGACCGACAGCACGCGCTCTCAGGGCAGCATGGCGCTGACCTACAAGCCGCTGTCTGACAGCAGTTGGCAGGAGCTGGGCGCACGCGACCCGCAGCTGGTCTCCGGTGACTACAAACTTCAGGTCGGCGACCTCGATAACCGCAGTAGCCTGCAGTTCATCGACCCGAAAGGCCACACCCTGACGCAGTCGCAAAATGACGCTCTGGTAGCCGTATTCCAGGCCGCATTTAACAAGTAATCAAAAGGGCTGGAGCAATCCGGCCCTTTTAATATATAGTGACGCAAACGTGTGCGTATACACATCATCCTTCAAATTGCCTCTTTGTTGGCCGCCTTCGTTCAACCCAGTCACTTACTTTTGTAAGCTCCTGGGGATTCGCTCAGTTGCCGCCTCGATGCACTTTGAATGATTTTGTGTATAGGTGGAAACGTATTTTTAGGCTCAATATCACTGGAGTAGTGAAAGATGAAAAAGCAAGCTGAGTTGTATCGTGGTAAGGCGAAGACAGTATACAGCACCGATAATCCGGACCTGCTGGTACTGGAATTCCGTAACGATACGTCAGCAGGTGATGGCGCGCGCATCGAGCAGTTCGATCGTAAAGGCATGGTGAATAACAAGTTCAACCACTTCATTATGAGCAAACTGGCAGAAGCGGGCATCCCTACCCAGATGGAAGCGCTGCTCTCCGATACCGAATGCCTGGTGAAAAAACTGGATATGGTGCCGGTGGAGTGCGTGGTGCGTAACCGTGCGGCAGGCTCGCTGGTAAAACGTTTAGGCATTGAAGAAGGTATCGAGCTGAATCCGCCGCTGTTCGATCTGTTCCTGAAAAACGATGCCATGCACGATCCGATGGTCAACGACTCCTACTGCGAAACCTTCGGCTGGGTGAGCAAAGAGAATCTGGCGCGTATGCGCGAGCTGACCTACAAAGCCAACGACGTGCTGAAAAAATTGTTCGATGACGCCGGTCTGATTCTGGTGGACTTTAAGCTGGAGTTTGGTCTGTTCAAAGGCGAAGTGGTGCTGGGCGATGAGTTTTCGCCGGACGGCAGCCGCCTGTGGGACAAAAACACCCTTGATAAAATGGACAAAGACCGCTTCCGCCAGAGCCTTGGCGGCCTGATCGAAGCCTACGAAGAAGTGGCTCACCGCCTGGGCGTTAAGCTCGACTAACTCGCCCGCCGCCAGAAGATGGTCTCATCTTCTGGCGTCTCTTGCTGTTTCCTGTGGTAATCCTGCGCTGAACCGCCTACGATCTCTGCTATTGATACATAACAGGGAATGAGGTGCTTATGCGCTGGCAAGGGCGTCGCGAAAGCGACAATGTTGAAGATCGACGCGGTCAATCGGGCTCGCCGTTTGGCGGCGGGGGCGGCGGCTTCCGGCTGCCGAGCGGGAAGGGCGGCATTGTGCTGCTGATTATTGTGCTGGTGGCAGGCTATTACGGCGTGGATTTGACCGGCATGCTGACCGGCGAACCGATGCCGCAGCAGCAGACCTCCACGCAGCGCTCAATCAGTCCAAAAGACGATGAAGCGGCGAAGTTTACTTCGGTGATCCTAGCCACCACCGAAGATACCTGGGGACCGATCTTTGAAAAGATGGGCCGCCAGTACCCCCAGCCAAAGCTGGTGCTCTACCGCGGCGCGACCCGTACCGGCTGCGGTACCGGCCAGTCGGTGATGGGGCCGTTCTACTGTCCTGCCGACAGCACGGTCTATATCGACCTGTCATTCTACGATGAGATGAAAAATAAACTGGGCGCCGACGGCGACTTTGCCCAGGGGTACGTCATTGCCCATGAAGTGGGTCATCACGTACAAAAACTGCTGGGCATTGAGCCGAAGGTCCGCCAGCAACAGCAGCATGCCACCGAGGCCGAAGCCAACCGGCTGTCGGTTAAGATGGAGCTGCAGGCAGACTGCTTCGCCGGCGTCTGGGGCCATAATATGCAGCAGCAGGATATTCTGGAAACCGGCGATCTGCAGGAGGCGCTGAACGCCGCCGAGGCCATCGGCGACGACCGTCTGCAGCAGCAGAGCCAGGGTCGGGTGGTACCGGACAGCTTTACCCACGGCACGTCAAAACAGCGCTACACCTGGTTCAAACGCGGTTTCGACAGCGGCGACCCGGCGCAGTGCAACACCTTCGGCAGCGCCCTGTAATCGCCACCGATGATGGACGCGCTGCTTGACCTCACCGCGCAGATGGAGCGGGAGGGTATTCGCCGCCTGCTGGTACTCAGCGGCGACGAGGCCTGGACGCTGCAGCAGGCGCAGGCGCTGCGGGAGAGGCTCGCTGGCGATGGCCTGTGGGTGGGCCCCGAGCCGGTTTTCGCGCCCGGGGTGGCGCCTGGCGCCCTGAAGACGCTGCTGGGGCGGGAAGTCATGCACGCCTTTTTCGATGCCCGGCGCGGATTTGATGTAGCCGCCCTGGCGGCCCTGAGCGGTACCCTGCGGGCGGGAAGCTGGCTGGTGCTGCTGACGCCCCCCTTCGCCGACTGGCCGTCCCGGGTGGATGAGGACTCCCTGCGCTGGAGCGATACGCCCGACCCGATCTCTACTCCCCACTTTGTTCTCCGCTGCTGTCGGCAGTTTATCGCCGACCCCGATGTGCTGCTCTGGCGGCAGTCGGACTCACCGCGGCTCCCGCTGGCCGTCCCGCGCCCTGACTGGCATCCCGCCGAGGGTCACCCGCTGGCCGAACAGGCGGTGATCCTTGCGCAATTGTTGCGTCTACCGCCCGGTATCGCGGCGGTGACGGCTGAACGAGGGCGAGGCAAATCCGCCCTCGCGGGCATGTTGCTGCGCCAGCTCGCGGGCGAGGCCATCGTTACCGCCCCGACCCGCAGCGCCGTCGATGTGCTGGCGAGCTTTGCCGGCGAGGCGTTTCGCTTTATGGCGCCTGATGCGCTGCTGTCGTCGAAAGAAACGGCGTCCTGGCTGATTGTCGATGAGGCCGCGGCCATTCCGGCTCCGCTTCTCCGGCAGCTGGTAAGCCGTTTTCCCCGCACGCTACTCACCACGACGGTGCAGGGTTATGAGGGCACCGGGCGCGGGTTCCTGCTGAAATTTTGCGCCAGCCTGCCCCATCTGCAGTCGTTCAGCCTGAGCGCGCCGATCCGCTGGGCAGTGGGCTGCCCGCTGGAGTCAGCCATCAGTCAGCTGCTGATCTTCAGCGATGAGGCATTTCGCGATGCGCCGACGGGGGAGGTTGCCGTGGAAGAGGTCGATCAGTCCAGCTGGCAAACGCGGCCGGCGCTGCCGGAGGCGATGTACCAGCTGTTGTCCGGGGCGCATTACCGCACTTCTCCTCTCGATCTGCGGCGCATGATGGACGCGCCGGGCCAGGCTTTCCGCTGCGCACGCGCCGGCGGCGCGGTGGCGGGCGCGCTGTGGCTGGTGGCCGAGGGGGGACTTTCTCCTGAACTCAGCCGGGCGGTGTGGGCGGGTTTTCGCCGGCCGCGAGGGAACCTGGTCGCCCAGTCGCTGGCGGCGCATGGCGGCAGTCCCCTCGCGGCGACGCTGCGCGGGCTGCGGGTCAGTCGGATCGCCGTCCACCCCGCCCGCCAGCGCGAAGGGCTGGGGCAGCAGATGATCGCGGATATCGCCGCCGATGCCGCAGGTTATGACTATCTCTCCGTCAGCTTTGGCTATACCCCTGAGCTGTGGCGCTTCTGGCAACGCTGCGGGTTTATCCTCGTGCGGCTGGGCACTCATCGCGAGGCCAGCAGCGGATGCTATACCGCGATGGCTCTGTTCCCGCTGAGTGCAGCGGGGCATCAGCTCGCGCAGCGGGAGGCGCAGCGGCTACAACGCGATGAATACTGGCTGCGCCCGTGGCGGGACGCGCCCGCGCCGCTGCCGGCCGTTTCAGGGGCTATGCTTAGTGATGAGGACTGGCTGGAAGCGGCCAGCTTTGCCTTCGCCCATCGCCCGCTGGCCGCGGCGCTGGGTTGCCTCAATCGTCTGCTGATGCAGGTCGACATGCCGTTGCCGGCGCTGCGCGGGCGCCTGCAGGGGGAAGAAGAGGCCGAACTCTGCGCCGCGCTGCAGCTAACAGGGCGTAAAGCGCTGCTGGCGAGATGGCGTCAGGAGGCCGCTGACGCTTTGCGCTTCCTCGATGCAGCGCGCGCTGAGGCGCTGCGTCTGCAGGTAGCGCACCTGCAATTTTTTTAACTAACTCATTCAGTTAAATGGCATGGTCATATCTGGCGAGCGGCGTACACTGCCCGCATACACAAAGGAGACAGCCATGAAACACGATCATTTTATTGTTCAAAGCCCTGCAACGCCTGCGCAACAGCTGTTGCTGCTGTTTCATGGCGTGGGGGATAACCCGGTCTCCATGGGGCAAATTGGCAGCTGGTTCGCGCCGCAGTTTCCTGATGCGCTGATCGTTAGCATTGGCGGGGTGGAGCCTTGCGGTCCCAACGGCCGGCAGTGGTTTTCGGTGCAGGGAGTGACGGAAGAGAATCGTCAGCAGCGTATCGACGCCATTATGCCGACCTTTATTGACATTGTGCGCTACTGGCAGGAAAAGAGCGGCGTCAGCCCGCTGGCCACCGCGCTGATCGGCTTCTCTCAGGGGGCGATCATGTCGCTGGAGAGCATCAAAGCAGCGCCGGATCTGGCTTCGCGGGTGATCGCCTTTAATGGCCGCTACGCGACGCTGCCGGTCACTGCAACGACGGCCACCACTATTCACCTGATCCACGGTGGTGACGATCGGGTTATCGATCTGGCGTGGGCGGTGTCGGCTCAGGAGGCGTTGTTGCAGGCGGGGGGCGACGTGACTTTAGATATTGTTGACGATCTGGGGCATGCCATCGACGATCGCAGCATGCAGTTTGCGATTGAGCGACTGCGCTATACCGTGCCGAAGCACTATTTTGATGAGGCGCTGAGCGGCAGTACGCCGAAAGGGGACGATATCATCGAAATGCTGTAACCCCGGCGGGCGGGGTTACAGGCGGGCGGTACCGCGATAAAGGCAAACTTACGGTTTCTTCGACTGGTCGTGCTTCGGCCAGTCGTCGTCGTCATCCCATTTATCGTTAAAATCACGGTGCGGCGGCAGATCGGGTTTGTTGTTGAGGAATTTTTTGTGGTCAACGCGGTTCAGATCTTTAATCACGTTGATAATTACCCCCACCAAAAAGACCAGCACCAGAATCCACCAGTGTTTAATAAGCCATTCCATGCGCGCTTCCTCTTTACGTCAGTACGTCAGGCGACCAGCTGTTCCATTACGCGTTGATACATCCGCGCCAGCAGCTGCAGGTCGGCGGCGTTCACACATTCATTAATTTTGTGAATCGTGGCGTTCACCGGGCCCAGCTCTACCACCTGCGCCCCCATGCGCGCGATAAACCGTCCGTCTGAGGTGCCGCCGTTGGTTAACAGCTGCGGTTTGATCTCATTATAGTGCTCAATCGCGTTGACGACCGCATCCACCAGCTTGCCCCGTCCGGTGAGGAACGGCTGGCCGGAGAGCCACCACTCCACGCTGTAACGCAGCTGGTATTTTTCCAGCAGGGCGACCACCCGGGCTTTGATCATCTCATCCGTCAGTTCCGTACTGAAGCGGAAGTTGAACTGGACGAACATATCGCCAGGGATCACGTTGTTGCTGCCGGTGCCGGACTGCACGTTGGCAATCTGCATGCTGGTCGGCGGGAAGTATTCATTGCCTTTATCCCACTCGATATTGACCAGCTCCGCCAGCATCGGCGCCGCGCGATGGACGGGGTTATCGGCAAGGTGCGGATAGGCGACATGGCCCTGTACGCCGTGAATGGTCAGATTGCAGGTCAGCGAGCCGCGACGGCCGTTTTTCACCACATCGCCGACCACTTCGGTACTGGAGGGTTCGCCGACCAGACAGTAGTCCAGACGCTCGTTACGCGCCATCAGCGTCTCCACCACTTTGACGGTGCCGTTTTTGGCGCTGGCCTCTTCATCAGAGGTAATCAAAAACGCCAGCCGGCCCCGGTGGTTCGGGTACTGCGCGACAAAACGCTCAGCGGCAACCACCATCGCCGCCAGCGAGCCTTTCATATCCGCCGCCCCGCGGCCAAACAGCATCCCGTCGCGGATGGTGGGTTCGAACGGCGGATTGATCCAGCGGTCGGCGTCGCCTGCCGGGACCACGTCGGTGTGGCCGGCGAAGGCCAGCGTCTCGCCGTGGCCGCGCCAGGCCCAGAAGTTCTGCGTATCGCCGAAATCCATCGGTTCAACGGTAAAGCCGATCGCACGCAGGCGTTCAATCATTAACGCCTGGCATCCCGCATCATCGGGGCTAAGGGAAGGGCGGCGAATAAGCTGCTGAGCCAGCTCAATGACCGGGCAAGACATAGACTATACCTCGTTAAACTGCTGATAACTTGCTTCACTAAAACCCAGCAGCATAGGACGACCGGGCGCGCAGAGCAATGGCCGTTTGATAATCGCTGGCATTTCCAGCATCAACGCGGCGGCGGCATCGGCATTATCGATGCTGTTGCGCAGCGATTCGTCCAGCTTGCGCCAGGTGGTGCCGCGGGTGTTCAGCAGCGCCTGCCAGCCCAGTTCGGCAATAAAGGTATCCAGTTGCGCGCGGTCGAGGCCATCGGCGCGGTAGTCATGGAAGCGATAGTCAATCTGATGCGCTTCCAGCCAGCGGCGGGCTTTTTTAATGGTATCGCAGTTTTTAATTCCGTACATGGTGAGCATAGATAAACCTTTAACATTCAATTAAGCGGTTAACTCAGATATTTCCGAATATATAAGCCTTATTGAAATAATACGTGATTCAGATGAATAAATATAACTTTTTACCGGGTATCTTATGCCATGTTTTCGGGTGATTAAAATTCGCCCAGTCGCGGGCATGATGTGAGGGCACTAACAATATTACGAAAATGTTGCCTGATGGTGCTCTGCGTCACATAATTTTTACAAACGAGACGGCATAGTGGCGGCAACCAGAGGTTTTATCTCTGTCAGCGGTCCACAAGACAATCAGAGCAATAGGGGAGCTCAACTTCCCATCAGCAATGAAGTTATATAGAATCGACCATAATAATAAGAGAGGCTATTATGATTGAACATGAACTGGGGAACTGGAAAGATTTTATTGAAGGCATGCTTCGTAAATAAATTTCCGCAATGTGAGCAGGGGAATAACGCGACGTAAATAAGCGCGTCATGGTTCTGAACACATAAAGAAGGCGACCATCAGGTCGCCTTTTCTGTTATTCCGGCTCGCCGCCGACGCCCGACGGTTTATTGCGGACGCTCCTTCAGCGGAAAGCGGCGGCGCACCAGCACAAAGAACAGCGGTACGAAAAAGATGGCCAGCACGGTGGCGGAGATCATCCCGCCCATCACCCCGGTACCGACCGCATGCTGGCTGCCGGAGCCGGCTCCGGTGCTGGTGGCCATCGGCAGGACGCCGAAGATAAACGCCAGCGAGGTCATCAGAATGGGGCGCAGGCGCTGACGGCAGGCCGACAGCGTGGCGCTGAGCAGATCCTGGCCTTTCTCGTTGAGCTCATTGGCGAACTCGACGATCAGAATGGCGTTTTTCGCCGACAGGCCGATCACCGTCAACAGGCCCACCTGGAAGTAAACGTCATTCTCCAGGCCGCGCATCCAGGTCGCCAGCAGGGCGCCAATCACCCCGAGCGGGACCACCAGCATCACCGAGAACGGCACCGACCAGCTCTCGTACAGCGCCGCCAGGCACAGGAACACCACCAGCAGAGAAATCGCGTACAGGGCCGGCGCCTGAGCGCCGGAGAGGCGTTCCTGATAGGACATGGCGGTCCATTCGAGGCCAAAGCCGGTTGGCAGCTGCGCGGCCAGTTTCTCCATCATGTCCATCGCGGTACCGGTACTGATGCCCGGCGCCGCCTCACCGACGATCTCCACCGCCGAATAGCCATTGTAGCGCTCCAGACGCGGGGAGCCGGTCTCCCAGCGTGAGGTGGCGAAGGCCGAGAACGGCACCATCGTGCCGCTGCTGTTGCGGACGTACCAGAGATTGATATCGTCAGGCAGCATCCGATATTTCGCCGCCGCCTGGACGTAGACTTTCTTCACCCTCCCGCGATCCATAAAGTCGTTGACGTAGCTCGACCCCCACGCGGTTTGCAGCGTATCGTTGATGTCGTCAATGGAGACGCCCAGCGCCTGAGCTTTACGCTGATCGATATCGACCTGCAGCTGCGGGCTGTCGTCGAGCCCGTTATGCCGGACCCGGGTCAACAGCGGGTTTTTACCCGCCAGCTCAAGCAGCGTATCGCGCGCCGCCATCAGCGCATCGTGCCCCTTACCGGCGTGATCTTCCAGCTCCATATCGAAGCCTGCCGAACTGCCGAGGCCGCTGATCGCCGGCGGGCTGCTGGCGATGACCCGGGCTTCGTTGATCTGATTAAACGCTTTGGTGGCGCGTTCAATAATGGCAAAGGAGGAGCCGGTTTGCGGATCGCGCTGGTCCCAGTCTTTGAGGCGCACGAACATACGGGCTACGTTCTGCCCGTTGCCGCCGGGGCCGGAGCCAACGGTAGCGAACACCGACTCCACATTTTGCCTCTCGTTATTGAGGAAGTAATCTTCCGCTTTCTGCACCACTTTCAGCGTCTGCTGTTGGGTGCTGCCGCTCGGCAACTGTACCGAGGTGGTGAACATTCCCCGATCCTCCAGCGGCAGGAATGAGGTGGGCAGATGCAGGAACAGGAACACCATCCCGCCGAGCAGAACGACGTAGATCAGCATCCAGCGCAGCGAGCGATGAAGAATTTTGCCGACGAAGGTTTCATAGCGGCTGGCGCTGCGGTTAAAGGTGCGGTTGAACCAGCCGAAGAAGCCTTTTCTCTCATGAGATTCACCTGGCTTAACCGGTTTGAGCAGGGTGGCGCAAAGGGCCGGGGTGAGGATCATGGCCACCAGCACCGAGAGGACCATCGCCGCGACGATAGTAATTGAGAACTGGCGATAGATAGCGCCGGTGGTGCCGCCGAAGAAGGCCATCGGCACAAACACCGCCGACAGCACCATCGCGATCCCCACCAGCGCGCCCTGAATTTGTCCCATCGATTTGCGGGTGGCTTCCCGCGGCGACAGGCCTTCCTCGCTCATGATGCGCTCAACGTTTTCCACCACCACGATGGCGTCATCCACCAGCAGGCCGATAGCCAGCACCATCGCGAACATCGTCAGGGTGTTGATGCTGTAGCCACAGGCATAAAGCACCGCGAAGGTGCCCATCAGCACCACCGGCACGGCGATGGTCGGGATCAGGGTGGCGCGGAAGTTCTGCAGGAACAGATACATCACGAGGAAAACCAGCAGGATCGCCTCCAGCAGGGTTTTCACCACGTCGGTAATGGAAGCCTTCACGAAGGAGGTGGTCTCGTAGGCGACTTTATATTCCAGCCCGTGCGGGAAATACTGCGACAGCTCATTGAGGCGAGCGA
The DNA here is from genome assembly GCF_048822715.1 of Klebsiella sp. C239. Lineage (NCBI taxonomy): Bacteria > Pseudomonadati > Pseudomonadota > Gammaproteobacteria > Enterobacterales > Enterobacteriaceae > Klebsiella > Klebsiella sp. C239. The sequence goes on from NZ_JBMEZK010000001.1 coordinate 120,339, forward strand.
TCACGCGCTCCGCGGTGGCCATTTCGTTGGCGCCGGAGGCGAGCTTAATTCCCAGGCCAGAGGCGGCCTGGCGGTTATAGCGGCTAAGATAGTCGTACTTCTCCGCCCCCATCTCCACGGTAGCGACATCGCCGAGGGTCACCTCTGAACCATCCTGATTGACGCGCAGGGTGATATTGCGAAACTGCTCCGGGGTTTGCAGCAGAGATTGCGAGTTGATGGTGGCGTTCAGCGCCTGCTTATCGACGGAAGGCGTGCCGCCGAGCTGGCCGACGGCAATCTGGGCGTTCTGCGAACTGATGGCGTCGGTAACATCCTTGGTGGTCAGCTGGAAGCTATTGAGCTTTGCCGGATCGAGCCAGATGCGCATTGAGTATTGCGAGCCGTAGGCGTCGATATCCCCTACGCCGTTGACGCGGCTGAGCGGGTCCTGAATGTTACTGGCGACGTAGTCGGCGATATCCTGTTTATCCATACTGCCGTCGGTGGAGACGAAGGCGAGGGTCAGGATATTGGTATCGCCAGTCTTGCGCACCGTTACCCCCTGGTTTTGCACCGCCTGCGGCAGTTTACGCATCGCCGACTGCAGCTGGTTTTGCACCTGCTGCACGGCTTCGTCCGGGTCGGTACCGGCGGTAAAACTGAGGGTGATGGTCGCCTGGCCGGTGGCGCTGCTCTGGGATGACATATACATCAGGTTATCGAGGCCGGTCATATTCTGTTCGATAACCTGGGTGACGGTATTCTCCAGGGTTTGCGCGGAAGCGCCGGGATAGTTGGCCGTGACCCGCACATTCGGCGGGGCCAGATCGGGATACTGTTCAACCGGTAGCGACAAAATGGCAAGGGTGCCCGTCAGGCATAACAGGATTGCCAGCACCCACGCAAAAATGGGGCGATCGATAAAGAAATTCGCCATCAGAATAAAAACCTCATATGCACATGTTCTTGTTATTGCACAGCCTGTGCCACTTTAGCCCCAGCGCCTCCGGCAATCGTGGAGAAATTAAGGAGATAGTGTAATTTATCATGTTGCTTTTGCCGTATCGTAAAGAAACATCGAACTTTCCTGCCGCCGGGTCGGCCACTCCGCTTCGCCCGCAGCACCTGGGGACGCATTATTCCTTGCCGGTGTGAAACCTGATTTCATTTAAGTCAAAAAAATTGATCCAAAACGGATTCTTTCCAGAAAAAGGGTATCCTGGGCAAATGAACATTGTTCCGGCCTCGTCTTGTCGGGTAATAAATAGGCATGCGCATTAAGGGGTTATTCACCAATAAGACAAAAGGAAGCCATGAACCACTTTATATTGAGCGATAGCCGAAAATGTATCGGTTGCCAGGCCTGCGAAGTGGCCTGCGTAATGGCGCATAACGAGGAGCAACATGCGCTGACCCCGCAGCGCTTTTTGCCCCGTATCACCGTGATTAAAGCAGAAGGGCAGCGTAACGCCATCACCTGCCGCCACTGCGAAGACGCCCCCTGCCTCCGCAGCTGCCCCAACGGCGCCATCGCCCAGACTGGCGACAGCGTTCAGGTCTGTCAGGAGAAATGCATTGGCTGTAAATCCTGCATGGTGGCCTGCCCGTTCGGGGTGATGCAGGTCGTGGTCACGCCGCAGGCCGCAGGCCAGGTGAAAGCCAGCGCGCAAAAATGCGATCTGTGCGCGGGCCGCGAGGCGGGACCGGCCTGTGTGGAAAACTGTCCGGCGCAGGCGCTGAGCCTCGCCGACGATGAGACATTGACCACGCTGGCCAGGCAGCGGCGTCTGCGGTCGGCCTGCCAGGAGGCGCAGCCGTGGCAGCGCGGCGCGGCCCCCGCCAGGCAGCCCGACGCTGGCGAGAAGGCCATGCAAATGGCGATGACGCCGCCGCGCGGAGAGCCGGATAAGCTGGCGGCGGAGGCGCGTAAGAGCCACTTTGAGGAGATCTATCAGCCGTTCACCCCGACGCAGGCCCGGCAGCAGGCCGCCCGCTGCCTGAAATGTGGAGAACACAGCATCTGTGAATGGACCTGTCCACTGCATAACCACATTCCGCAGTGGGTCGAGCTGGTGAAGGCAGGGGATATCGCCGCCGCGGTCGCCCTGTCCCATCAGACCAACTGTCTGCCGGAGATCACCGGCCGCGTCTGCCCTCAGGACCGGCTGTGTGAGGGCGCCTGCACCCTGCGCGATGAAAGCGGCGCGGTCACCATCGGCAATATTGAGCGATTTATATCCGACCAGGCGCTGGCCAGCGGCTGGCGTCCGGACCTCTCGCAGGTTAAGCCGAGCGGCAAACGGGTGGCGATTATCGGCGCCGGACCGGCCGGGCTGGCCTGCGCCGATGTGCTGGTGCGCCACGGCGTACAGCCGGTGGTCTTTGACCGTCATCCGGAGATCGGCGGCCTGCTGACCTTCGGCATTCCGGCGTTCAAGCTGGATAAGTCACTGTTGGCCCGGCGGCGGGCGATTTTCTGCGAGATGGGCGTCCACTTTGAGCTCAACTGCGAGGTGGGGAAAGATATCCCCCTGGCGACGCTGCTGGCTGAGTATGACGCGGTGTTCGTCGGCGCCGGAACCTATCGCTCCATGAAGGCCGGCCTGCCGAATGAAGAGGCGCCCGGGGTCTACGATGCGCTGCCGTTTCTTATCGCCAACACCAAACAGGTGATGGGGCTGGCGGAATCGGCGCAGGAGCCTTATGTCAACACCGCCGGGCTGAACGTGGTGGTGCTGGGGGGCGGCGATACGGCGATGGACTGCGTGCGCACCGCGCTGCGCCATGGCGCCCGCCAGGTGACTTGCGCCTATCGGCGGGATGAAGCCAACATGCCGGGCTCGAAAAAAGAGGTCAAAAACGCCCGCGAAGAGGGGGCGCTCTTTGAGTTTAATGTCCAGCCGGTGACGCTTGAGCTGGACGAGAACGGACGGGTGAACGGGGTTCGCTTTTTGCGCACCGAGCTTGGCGCTCCGGACGCCGGCGGAAGACGCCGCCCGACGCCGATCCCCGGCAGCGAGTTTGTTAAGCCGGCAGAGGCGGTGATCATGGCCTTTGGCTTCCACCCGCACCGCATGCCCTGGCTGGAAGCGGCCGGGGTGGCGCTGGACAGCCAGGGGCGGATTAAAGCCGGAGTGGAGAGCCGTTACCGTTATCAGACCAGTCAGGAGAAGATCTTCGCCGGCGGCGATGCCGTGCGCGGCGCCGACCTGGTGGTAACGGCGATGGCGGAAGGCCGTCATGCGGCGCAGGGGATCCTTGACTATCTGGGGCTGAAAACGACGCCGCTTCACTGACGACAAACCCGGCTCCGCAGCGTAGTATGAGGGCGTCCTTTTACGCTGTGGGGTCGGTATGTCACTCAATATTCACGTCATTAAAGATAAAATCCTCTCTGAGAACTGGTTCGTACTACGCAACATGACCTATGAGCTGACGCGGGCGGACGGCAGCGTCGTGCGCCACAAACGCGAGGTCTACGATCGCGGCAATGGCGCCACCGTGCTGCTGTATAACCGCCATAAGCAGACGGTGGTCCTGGTGCGTCAGTTCCGGGTCGCCACTTGGGTCAATGGTAATCATGACGGCATGCTGATTGAAACCTGCGCCGGGCTGCTGGACAACGACGAGCCGGAGGCCTGCATTCGGAAAGAGGCGGTGGAAGAGACCGGCTATGAAGTGGGCGAGGTGCGAAAGCTGTTTGAGCTGTTTATGTCGCCAGGCGGCGTCACCGAAGTGGTGCATTTCTTTATCGCCGAGTACAGCGACGCCCAGCGAACCACCAGCGGCGGCGGGGTGGATGACGAAGCCATCGAGGTGCTGGAGCTGCCCTTTAGCCAGGCGCTACAGATGGTCGCTGATGGGGAGATCCGCGACGGGAAAGCGGTCATTCTGCTGCAGTATCTGCAAACCTCCGGCCTGATGTCGGGGAACTCTGACAAATCCGATTGAGTCAGCGGCTGCCGTTGTCCAGGATAGGCGCCGTGGTCGGGTTTATCTGGGGTCGGGCGGTTCATGCTTTTTCGCATCATTTTTTTCCTCTTTCTGGCGGTGCTGCCTTGCTCACAGGCATGGTCGGCACCGGCGCAGCAGCGCTTCAACGACTGGCAGGTCACCTGTAATAACCAAAATTTCTGCGTCACCCGCAACGTGGGGCTGCATTATGGTCTGGTGATGACCCTCAGCCGCAGCGCCGGGGCCGCTACTGACGCCAGCCTGCGTATCGAACTGGGCGGCACCGGCAATCCGGTGGCGACGCTCGCGCCGATAGCGCCGCGCCTGCTGCTGGATGGTAAACCGCTGTCCCTGACCGACAAGCGCTGGCGCATTGAAGATAAACTCATTAAAACCGACGACAGCGTGACGATCGATGCCTTCCTTCAGCGGGTCCAGGAGGGAAAAACCCTCTCGCTGGCCAACGGCCTGCAGACCATCTCCCTGCAGGGGCTAAAAGCGGCCCTGTTATTTATCGATGCCCGGCAAAAGCGGGTGGGCAGCGAAACGGCCTGGGTCGGCAAAGGGGAGGAGCCGCCGCTCAGCGTACCGCCGGCGCCGGCGCTGCGCGCGGTGGCGAGCGCGGTCACGGCGCAGTCGCCGCTGGGACGTGATGAACTCAACGATCTGATGGATTACGGCAATGAGCGGATGAGCAACAGCAACTGCTCCCTCGATCCGTTCCGCCGCGAAATTCGCGTCACTGCGCTGACGGATGACAAAGTGCTGCTGATGACCAGCTGTGAATCCGGGGCGTACAACACCGTCTGGCTGGCCTGGCTGGTCTCCCGCCAGCGCCCGTATGTCGCCCGTCAGGTGCGGCTGACGCTGCCATTTCAGCCGCCCGGCGAGGCGCCGCGGGAGATTGAGCTGATTAACGCCAGCTATGATGACCGTCGTCATGAGCTGGTGACCCTGGACAAGGGGCGCGCGTCTGGCGATTGCGGGATCCAGACCCGCTGGCGTTTTGACGGCCAGCGGTTCAGCCTCTCCCGTTACGCACAGCAGCCGACGTGCGACAACTGGCAGGGGCCAGATGCCTGGCCCACGCTGTGGATCACCCGTTAAGCACCTGTTCGGCGGTGGCGACGATATGGTCGACCGTAAAGCCAAAGAACGGGAACAGCTGCTCCGCCGGGGCGGATTCACCGTAGCCGGTCATGCCGACGATCTTGCCTTTTAAGCCGACATATTTATACCAGTAGTCCGCTATCCCGGCCTCGACGGCCACCCGGGCGCTGACGTCCGACGGCAGCACCGACTCGCGCCAGGACTCGTCCTGAGCGTCAAACACGTCGGTGGAGGGGAGCGAAACCACCCGCACATTCACTCCGTTGGCCAACAGTTTTTCCGCCGCCAGGACGGTGATTTCCACTTCCGAGCCGGTGGCGATGAGGATCAGGTCGGGTTTGCCGCCGGCATCCTTCAGCACGTAGCCGCCCCGGGCGATATCCTGAACCTGTTGCGGGGTACGCGGCATCTGCGCCAGGTTTTGTCGCGACAAGATCAGTGCCGTCGGTCCGCCCTGACGCGCGATGGCCGCCTGCCAGGCGACGGCGGTCTCCACCTGGTCGCAAGGGCGCCAGGTGCTGAAGTTGGGCGTCAGCCGCAGACTGGCCAGCTGTTCCACCGCCTGGTGGGTCGGACCGTCTTCCCCAAGACCAATGGAGTCATGGGTATAGACCATGATCTGCCGGGCCTTCATCAGGGCCGCCATGCGCGCGGCGTTGCGGGCGTATTCCACAAACATCAGAAAGGTCGAGGTATAGGGAATGAAGCCCCCGTGCAGGGCGATGCCGTTGGCCACCGCGGTCATGCCGAATTCGCGCACGCCGTAGTGGATATAGTTGCCGGCGGCATCCTCTTTAATCGATGTCGAGCCAGACCAGATGGTCAGGTTACTCGGCGCGAGATCCGCCGAACCGCCCAGCAGCTCCGGGAGGTGCGGGCCGTACGCGTTCAGCGCATTCTGCGAGGCTTTACGGCTGGCGATCTTCGCCGGCTCGGCCTGCAGCTTCGCCACGTAGTCACGCGCCGTCGCGGCAAAATCCTCCGGCAGGGCGCCTGCCATGCGACGGGTCAGCTCAGCGGCCAGTTCCGGGAACTGCTGCTGGTAGGCGGCGAATTTCTCGTTCCAGGCGTGCTCGGCTTTTTCGCCGCGTGGCCGCGCATCCCAACCCTGATAAATCTCTTTCGGGATCTCAAAGGGCAGATATTTCCAGCCCAGCTGCTGGCGGGCCAGGGCCACCTCTTTTTCACCCAGCGCCGCGCCGTGCGACTCCTCTGAGCCGGCTTTGTTGGGCGAACCGAAGCCGATGATGGTCCGACAGATGATCAGCGACGGCTTATCTTTCACCGCCTGCGCTTCCGTAATGGCCTGTTTGATGGCCTGCGGATCGTGGCCGTCGATATCGCCGATCACATGCCAGTGGTAGGCGCGGAAGCGTTCCGCTGTATCGTCGGAAAACCAGCCTTCGGTTTTGCCGTCGATGGAGATGCCGTTGTGATCGTAAAAACCGATCAGCTTGCCCAGTCCGAGCGTGCCTGCCAGCGAACAGGCCTCATGGGAGATCCCCTCCATCAGACAGCCATCGCCCATGAAAACCCAGGTGTGATGGTCGATAATCTCATGACCGGGGCGGTTAAACTGCGCCGCCAGGGTGCGTTCGGCAATGGCCATACCGACGGCGTTCGCCAGCCCCTGGCCCAGCGGGCCGGTGGTGGTCTCCACCCCGGGGGTATAGCCATGCTCCGGGTGACCCGGCGTTTTGGAGTGCAGCTGGCGGAACTGCTTCAGCTCTGACAGCGGCAGATCGTAGCCGGTCAGGTGCAGCAGACTGTAGAGCAGCATCGACGCGTGGCCGTTGGACAGAATAAAGCGGTCGCGGTCCACCCAGCCAGGGTTCTGCGGATTGTGCTTAAGAAAATCGTTCCACAGCACTTCGGCAATATCTGCCATCCCCATTGGCGCACCGGGGTGGCCGGAATTGGCTTTCTGCACCGCGTCCATACTCAGGGCGCGGATGGCGTTGGCAAGCTCTCTTCGGGACATAGTTTTCTCCGTGAGACTAAAGTGACAGTTTGGCGGCAAGCAGATCTTCCAGTTTGCGTTGATCGACGGCGAACAGGCGGATACCCTCCGCCAGCTTTTCGACCGCCATAGGATCCTGATTATGTTCCCAGCGGAACTCCGCCTCGCTGAGCGGCACCGGGCGCGGCAGGATCTGGCTGGCAGGGATCAGTTTGCGCACCACCGGGGCGTCGCTGGCCTGCAGCTCTTTTAATAAAGGCGGGGCGATGGTCAGGCGGTCGCAGCCGACCAGGGCGAGGATCTGCTCGGTGCGGCGGAAGCTGGCGCCCATCACGATGGTGTTGTATTTATGCTGTTTGAAGTAGTCATAGATATTGCGCACGGATTTCACCCCTGGATCTTCCTCAACCACGTAAGGATCCAGCGGTTTGCGCGCCTGATACCAGTCATAAATACGCCCGACGAAAGGGGAGATCAGATAGACCCCGGCTTCGGCGCAGGCCCGGGCCTGGGCGAAGGAAAACAGCAGCGTCAGGTTGCAGTGGATCCCCTCTTTTTCCAGCGTTTCGGCGGCGCGGATCCCCTCCCAGGTGGAGGCCAGCTTGATCAGGATCCGTGACTTATCAATGCCCATCTCCTGATACAGCGCCACCAGATGGCGCGCCTTCTCGATACTCTTCTCCCGGTTGAAGGAGAGCCGGGCGTCCACCTCGGTGGAGACACGGCCAGGAATGCTTTTGAGGATCTCCGCGCCAAAATTGACCGCCAGCTTATCGCAGGCATGAGTTACCTGCGCTTCGCGGCTGCCTCCTTGCTTTTTGGCCCAGGCGATCGCGTCGTCGATGAGTCCGCTATAGGACGCCAGCCCGGCGGCCTTCAGCAGCAGGGAGGGGTTGGTGGTGGCATCTTCCGGATGGTAGTGGCGGATGGATTCGATGTCGCCGCTGTCGGCGACCACGGTGGTGAACTGTTTAATACTGTCTAGCTGATTCATGGATAAGTCCTCCTGGAACAAGGTGTTACATGAGTGCTTGCCGGTATGCGGTATAAATATTGATGAGGTACATAACCAAAAAGCATAGCAGACGGGGCTATTATTGGCGGCGAATCCGGGTAACATAACCGCTATAAATTGATAACAACCAGATCATAGCGATGGCCAGAGTTTGGCGGTGTTCAAAGTTTATCGCCCCGCCAGGAGGGATACTGTCTGCCACTGAAAGGTGAACGACAGGATGGTCATCACGCTTTTTCCCTACGAACGATACGTGAAAGAAAGGAATATAAAATGGATGAGCAGTTAAAACAGAGCGCCCTCGACTTCCACGAATTTCCGGTTCCCGGAAAAATCCAGGTCTCGCCGACCAAACCTCTCGCCACCCAGCGCGATCTGGCGCTGGCCTACTCGCCGGGCGTCGCGGCCCCCTGTCTGGAAATCGAAAAAGATCCGCTGGCGGCCTACAAATATACCGCCCGCGGCAACCTGGTGGCGGTCGTCTCCAACGGCACCGCGGTGCTGGGGCTTGGCAACATCGGCGCCCTGGCCGGCAAACCGGTAATGGAGGGCAAAGGCGTCCTGTTTAAGAAATTTGCCGGCATCGATGTGTTTGATATCGAAGTCGATGAGCTGGACCCGGACAAATTCATTAACGTCGTTGCCGCCCTCGAGCCGACCTTCGGCGGCATCAACCTCGAAGATATTAAAGCGCCGGAGTGTTTCTACATCGAGCAGCAGCTACGCGAGCGGATGAATATTCCGGTGTTCCATGACGATCAGCACGGCACGGCGATCATCAGCACCGCGGCGATCCTCAACGGCCTGCGCGTCGTTGAGAAGAATCTGTCCGACGTGCGGATGGTGGTCTCCGGCGCGGGGGCGGCGGCTATCGCCTGCATGAACCTGCTGGTGGCGCTGGGGATGCAAAAGCACAACATCGTGGTCTGCGATTCGAAAGGCGTTATCTACAAGGGTCGTGAGCCGAACATGGCGGAAACCAAAGCGGCCTACGCGGTGGAAGACGACGGCAAACGCACCCTCGATGACGTGATCGACGGCGCGGACATTTTCCTCGGCTGCTCTGGTCCGAAAGTGCTGACCCCGGAGATGGTGAAGAAGATGGCGCGCGCGCCGCTGATCCTCGCCCTGGCCAACCCGGAGCCGGAAATTCTGCCGCCGCTGGCGAAGCAGGTCCGCGATGACGCCATCATCTGCACCGGCCGCTCCGACTACCCTAACCAGGTCAACAACGTCCTCTGCTTCCCGTTCATCTTCCGCGGCGCGCTGGACGTCGGCGCGACGGCGATCAACGAAGAGATGAAGCTGGCGGCGGTGCATGCCATTGCCGAGCTGGCCCACGCCGAGCAGAGCGAAGTGGTGGCCTCCGCCTACGGCGATCAGGATTTAAGCTTTGGCCCGGACTACATTATTCCGAAACCGTTCGATCCGCGGCTGATCGTCAAGATCGCCCCCGCGGTGGCGAAGGCGGCGATGGACTCCGGCGTGGCGACGCGCCCGATCGCTGATTTTGACGCCTATATCGAGAAGCTGAGCGAGTTCGTCTATAAGACCAACCTGTTTATGAAGCCTATCTTCTCTCAAGCGCGCAAAGAGCCGAAGCGCGTGGTGCTGGCGGAAGGGGAGGAGACCCGGGTGCTGCACGCCACCCAGGAGCTGGTGTCGCTGGGGCTGGCCAAACCGATTCTGGTGGGGCGCCCGAGCGTGATTGAAATGCGCATCCAGAAGCTGGGCCTGCAGATCAAGGCCGGCGTTGACTTCGAGATCGTCAATAATGAATCCGACCCGCGGTTTAAAGAGTACTGGAGCGAGTACTACCAGCTGATGAAACGCCGCGGCATTACCCAGGAGCAGGCGCAGCGGGCGGTGATTAGCAACACCACGGTGATTGGCGCCATCATGGTTCACCGTGGCGAAGCGGATGCGATGATCTGCGGCACCATTGGCGAGTACCACGACCACTACCGCGTGGTGCAGCCGCTGTTCGGCTATCGCGACGGCGTCAGCACCGCCGGGGCGATGAACGCGCTGCTGCTGCCGAGCGGCAACACCTTTATCGCCGACACCTATGTCAATCACGATCCATCGCCGGAAGAGCTGGCGGAGATCACCCTGATGGCGGCGGAAAGCGTGCGTCGCTTTGGTATCGAACCGCGGGTGGCGTTGCTGTCGCATTCCAACTTTGGCTCTGCCGACTGCCCGTCCGCCAGCAAGATGCGCAGAACCCTTGAGCTGGTGAAGGCGCGCGCGCCGGAGCTGATGATCGATGGCGAAATGCATGGCGACGCCGCGCTGGTGGAAAGCATTCGCAACGATCGCATGCCGGACAGCCCGCTGAAGGGGTCGGCCAATATTCTGGTGATGCCGAATATGGAAGCCGCCCGGATCAGCTATAACCTGCTGCGCGTCTCCAGTTCGGAAGGGGTCACCGTCGGGCCGGTGCTGATGGGGGTAGCGAAGCCGGTGCATATCCTGACGCCGATCGCCTCTGTGCGTCGCATCGTGAATATGGTGGCGCTGGCGGTTGTCGAAGCGCAAACCGAACCGCTGTAAACGTCATAAAAAAGCCCCGGTACTCCGGGGCTTTTTGGTCTGATTTGGCGTCGCTCAGATCCAGGCTTTCACTTTAATAAACTCGTTCAGCGCCGCCTCAGGGCTGCCGGCCTCCGGCTGGTAATCATATTCCCAGCGCACCAGCGGCGGCATCGACATCAGAATAGATTCCGTCCTACCGCCGGTCTGCAGACCGAACAGGGTGCCACGGTCCCAGACCAGATTGAATTCGACGTAGCGGCCGCGGCGATAGAGCTGAAAATGGCGCTCACGCTCGCCGTACGGCGTGGCTTTTCGGCGTTCGACGATGGGTAAATAGGCGTCAGCGTAACCGTTACCCACTGCCTGCATAAAGGCGAAGCAGTGGTCAAAATCCGGGGTGTTCAGGTCGTCAAAGAACAGACCGCCAATCCCGCGCTGTTCCTGGCGGTGCTTCAGATAGAAATACTCATCGCACCATTTTTTATAGCGCGGATAGACGGCTTCGCCGAACGGCAGACACAGATCGCTGGCGGTACGATGCCAGTGGACGGCATCCTCTTCAAAGCCGTAGTAAGGGGTTAAATCAAAGCCGCCGCCGAACCACCACACCGGCTCGGCGCCAGGCTTTTCGGCAATAAAGAACCGCACGTTGGCGTGGCTGGTGGGCACATAGGGGTTCAGCGGATGGACCACCAGCGAGACGCCCATGGCTTCAAAGCTGCGTCCGGCCAGCTCCGGGCGGTGGGCGGTGGCGGAGGCTGGCATGGCGTCGCCATGGACATGGGAAAAGTTGACCCCCGCCTGCTCGAACACATTGCCGTCGCGCAGCACCCGGCTGCGTCCGCCGCCGCCGCCTTCCCGCTGCCAGGCGTCTTCAATAAACGGCGCGCCATCCACGGCGCTTAGCTGCTGACAGAGGCTGTCCTGCAGCTGGAGCAGAAAAGTTTTAACCTGCGCGGCATCGGGTTTCATTAACGTCTCTTCGAATGGGCTTTCTGGTTATCGAACCAGTGGAAATAGCTGATAATGCCGTTGGCAATCGCGGTGGCGATTTTCTGCCGGAAGGCGGTGGTGCCGAGCAGTTTTTCCTCGTTCGGGTTCGTAATGAACGAGGTTTCCACCAGCACGGACGGTATAGACGGCGACTTCAGCACCACGAACGCCGCCTGTTCGGTATTGCGGCTGTGCAGCTTATGCACCGGCTTGATCTTTTTCAGGATATGCGAGCCCAGCGTCAGGCTGTTTTTAATGGTGTCGGTCTGTACCAGATCGAACAGCACCTGCTGCAGCAGATGGTCTTTATCCGTCGCTTTCTTACCGGCGACCTCGTCGGCGCGGTTTTCGCGATCGGAGAGGTATTTCGCCATGGCGCTACTGGCGCCGCGGTTTGACAGAGCGAACACCGAGGCGCCGGCAGCGCTCGGGTTGGTGAAGCCATCGGCGTGGATCGACATAAACAGATCGGCGCCGTGCTGATGGGCAATCTCCACGCGGTCATACAGCGGGATAAAGGTATCGCCGGTGCGGGTCAGGCGGGCGTCAATGCCGTTGCTGCGCAAGATGCTGCGCACGTTCTTAGCGATCGCCAGCACCACATGCTTCTCTTTCGAGCCATTATGGCCGATAGCCCCGGTGTCGATGCCGCCGTGGCCCGGGTCGAGCATCACAATGCGGCGAGCGCCGGCCTTTTTGGCGGCGGGTTTGCTGTGTCCATTTGATGTTTTCAGTGGCTGCTCTTTTGCGCTGACCTGTGCAGTGACGCCGCTCAGCGTCATGGCAGCCAGCCCGGCTTTCAGCACCTGACGGCGCGAAGCAAGTATTTTTAAGGGTTTAAAAGTGCTCATTCGGCCTGAATTGTAAACAAGTGATGTCCAATGTTATATCGTATCGCGTTTGCCGTTACGACCATTCAAAATAAGAATTGTTTTACTTTTCATTTCAATACATGACAAAGTCATATTATGCCATTTTTTGTCGCTGATTTCGCCTGATATTGGCTATCAGTCATATTCGCGCCATAATCACTGTTTTTAACCGTCAATGGTGGGGAATACCATGGAGATTCGCGTTTTTCGCCAGCAGGATTTCGAAGAGGTTGTGACGCTGTGGGAGCGTTGCGATCTGCTGCGTCCCTGGAACGATCCGGAGATGGATATTGAGCGCAAGCTGAATCACGATGTCAGCCTGTTTCTGGTGGCGGAAGTGAACGGCGAAGTCGTCGGTACGGTGATGGGCGGATATGACGGCCATCGCGGGTCGGCCTACTATCTGGGCGTCCATCCTGAATATCGCGGTCGGGGGATCGCGAACGCGCTGCTCAACCGTCTGGAGAAAAAGCTGATTGCTCGCGGCTGCCCGAAAATCAATATTATGGTCCGCGAGGACAACGACGTGGTGCAGGGGATGTACGAGCGGCTGGGCTATGAGTACGCCGATGTCCTGACCCTGGGCAAACGCCTGATTGAAGATGAAGAATACTGAGTTTATCCCCGCCGATTTTGATGCCCATGGCCGTCTGCGTCTGCCTTTCCTTTTCTGGTGCGTGCTGTTGTTACAGGCCCGCACCTGGGTGCTGTTCTTGATGGCCGGCGCGTCGCGTCAGCAGGGCGACGCGATTCTAAATCTGTTCTATCCCGATCACGACCGCTTCTGGCTCGGTCTACTCCCCGGCGTGCCGGCGGTGCTGGCCTTTCTGCTTAGCGGCTATCGTCAGCGCCTGCCGCGCCTGTGGCGGGCGATGCGCTGGCTGCTGGTGTTATCGCAAGTGCTGCTGTTGCTGTGGCAGCCGATGCTATGGCTGAGCGGCGAATCTCCCTCCTCGCTGACCATCGGACTGCTGGCGGCGGATGGTTATGCCCTGTGGTGGCTGGCGACCAGCCGTCGCCTCGGCGCCTGTTTTCGCCAGACCACCTTTTAATGGCACTTTTTGCCGATCGTGAACTCCAACATGCGTTGAATGACTCAGAAAGGATTGTGATATGAAATCGCTACGTGTAATGCTCTGCGCGCTTCCGCTGGCGCTGACCGGCTGCTCAACGATGAGCGCGGTCAACTGGTCGGCGGCCTATCCGTGGAACTGGTTTGGTTCTTCCACCGAGGTGACCGAGCAGGGGGTGGGGAAACTGACGGCGTCCACGCCGCTCAACGAACAGGCCATTAGCGATGCGCTGGGGAGCGACTACCGTTTGCGCAGCGGAATGAAGACCGATAAGGGGAATATCGTCCACTACTTTGAAGCGCTGAAAGACAACAGCGTGGCGCTGACCATCAATGGCGACAACGGCGCCATCAGCCGGATTGACGTGCGCGATGCCGAAATCAAAACCGCCAGCGGCGTGAAAATCGGCACACCGTTCAGCGACCTGTACAGCAAAGCCTTCGGCAACTGCCAGAAAGGCAGCAATGACAATGGCGCGGTCGTCGAGTGTCAGGCCGAGGGGAGCCAGCATATCAGTTACGCCTTCACCGGTCACTGGAGCGGCCCGGACGAGCTGATGCCCTCCGACGATACGCTGAAAAACTGGAAGGTCAGCAAAATTATCTGGCGTCGCTAAATTGATCTGAAGAGACACGACGGCCCTGAAAAACGGTTACAATGGCGCGTTAGCAACGCGACAGCGTTGTAGTTGCATCATTTCAGGAGGAGCGATGTCTCAGGTTCAGAGCGGCATTTTGCCGGAACATTGCCGCGCGGCGATTTGGATTGAAGCCAATATCAAAGGGGACGTTAACGCCCTGCGCGAAGCGAGCAAAAATTTTGTCGATAACGTGGCCACCTTCCAGGCTAAATTCCCCGACGCTAAACTCGGTGCGGTGGTGGCGTTCGGCAATACCGTCTGGCGTCAGCTGAGCGGCGGCGAAGGGGCGGAGGAGTTAAAAGATTTTCCGGTCTACGGCAAAGGGCTGGCGCCATCCACCCAGTATGACCTGCTGATTCATATTTTATCCGCCCGCCATGAAGTGAACTTCTCGGTGGCGCAGGCCGCGCTGGCCGCCTTTGGCGACGCTATCGAGGTGAAAGAAGAGATCCACGGCTTCCGCTGGGTGGAAGAGCGTGACCTCAGCGGCTTCGTCGACGGCACCGAAAACCCGGCGGGGGAAGAAACCCGTCGTGAAGTGGCGGTGATCAAAGACGGCGTGGACGCGGGCGGCAGCTACGTATTCGTCCAGCGCTGGGAGCATAATCTCAAACAGCTGAACCGCATGAGCGTGCCGGATCAGGAGATGATGATTGGCCGCACCAAGGATGCCAACGAAGAGATCGATGGCGACGCACGTCCGGTCACGTCTCACCTGAGCCGCGTTGACTTAAAAGAAGATGGCAAAGGGCTGAAAATCGTCCGCCAGAGCCTGCCGTATGGCACCGCCAGCGGTACCCATGGCCTCTATTTTTGCGCCTACTGCGCGCGTCTGTACAACATCGAGCAGCAGCTGCTGAGCATGTTCGGCGATACCGACGGCAAACGCGACGCGATGCTGCGCTTCACCAAACCGGTGACCGGCGGCTATTACTTCGCGCCGTCCCTGGAGCGTATTCAGGCGCTGTAATGCTTTCCCCTCACCCTAACCCTCTCCGTGAGGGAGAGGGCCGGGGTGAGGGGGAGAGTTCCTCGAGCGTGCGCAGGATCACCTGCAGCACGCCGGTTTCGTTCCGGTCATACTTGTTATTCCAGAAGCGTAAAACGGTCCAGCCCTGCTGCTTAAGCCATGTTGTGCGCCGGGCATCGTATTCAGTCCGGCTGTCATGCTGGCCGTCGGCGAACTCAATCACCAGGCGAAATCTTGAATATAGGGTCCAGCGGGATGCTGGCGGTGAAACTTGTAGCTGGCAAAACGGCGATCGCGCAGCTGGTGCCACAGGCGGCGCTCCTGCGGCGTCAGGTGGCGGCGCAACTGCCGGGCGTCATTTGTGCTGTTTTCCATTAACAAAGTGTGCCACGCTGTTCGCTCCTCGTCCGATTTCATCACCTTATTTGCCAGCCGCTTTCAGCTAAGCTTTGCCAGGTGCTTATTCCCTTTTCGACTTCCAAATCGCCAAACGGTATATAAAACCGTTACTCCTTTCGTACCCGTTATAAATATGATGATCATCAGTAAATGATCATTTTTGATAAGGGTGCGCAATGGCCGTTAAATCACTGAAAAAAGGATATCTGGCGCTGGCGGCTTCCATGCTGCTGGTGGCGCAGGCGCAGGCGACGGAGCTGCTGAACAGCTCCTATGATGTCTCCCGCGAGCTGTTTGCCGCCCTTAACCCGCCTTTTGAGCAGCAGTGGGCGAAGGACAATGGCGGGGACAAGCTGACCATCAAGCAGTCGCACGCCGGCTCGTCCAAGCAGGCGCTGGCGATCCTGCAGGGCCTGAAGGCGGACGTGGTGACCTACAACCAGGTGACGGACGTGCAGATCCTGCATGACAAAGGCAACCTGATCCCGGCCGACTGGCAAAGCCGCCTGCCGAACAACAGCTCGCCGTTCTATTCGACGATGGGCTTCCTGGTGCGCAAAGGCAACCCGAAAAACATTCATGACTGGAACGACCTGGTCCGCTCTGACGTTAAGCTGATCTTCCCGAACCCGAAAACCTCGGGCAACGCGCGGTATACCTACCTGGCGGCCTGGGGCGCGGCGGATAAAGCCGACGGCGGCGATAAAGCCAAAACCGAACAGTTTATGACCCAGTTCCTGAAGAACGTCGAAGTCTTCGACACCGGCGGACGCGGGGCGACCACCACATTCGCCGAGCGCGGCCTGGGCGATGTGCTGATCAGCTTCGAGTCGGAAGTGAACAATATTCGCAAGCAGTATGAGGCGCAGGGATTTGAAGTGGTGATCCCGAAAACCAACATTCTGGCGGAGTTCCCGGTGGCCTGGGTGGATAAAAACGTCAAAGCCAACGGCACGGAAAAGGCGGCGAAGGCCTACCTGAACTGGCTCTACAGTCCGCAGGCGCAGACCATCATTACCGACTACTACTATCGGGTAAACAACCCGAAAGTGATGGATTTGCTGAAGGATAAATTCCCGCAGACCGAACTGTTCCGCGTGGAGGACAAGTTTGGCTCCTGGCCTGAGGTGATGAAAACCCACTTCGCCAGCGGCGGCGAACTGGACAAACTGCTGGCGGCGGGGCGTAAGTAATGTTTGCTGTGTCGTCCAAGCGCGTGCTGCCGGGCTTTACCCTGAGCCTCGGCACCAGCCTGCTGTTTGTCTGTCTGATTCTGTTATTACCGCTCAGCGCGCTGGTGATGCAGCTGGCGCAGATGAGCTGGGCGCAGTACTGGGATGTGATCACCAACCCGCAGGTGGTGGCGGCCTATAAGGTGACCCTGCTGTCGGCGTTCGTGGCCTCGATTTTTAACGGCGTCTTCGGCCTGCTGATGGCGTGGATCCTTACCCGCTATCGTTTTCCGGGCCGCACGCTGCTGGATGCCTTAATGGATCTGCCGTTTGCGCTGCCGACGGCGGTGGCCGGCCTGACCCTGGCTTCGCTGTTTTCGGTTAACGGCATTTACGGGGAATGGCTGGCGAAGTTCGATATTAAAGTGACCTATACCTGGCTCGGTATCGCCGTGGCGATGGCGTTCACCAGCATCCCCTTCGTGGTACGTACCGTGCAGCCGGTGCTGGAAGAGCTGGGACCGGAATATGAAGAAGCAGCGGAAACGCTGGGCGCTACGCGCTGGCAGAGCTTCCGCAAGGTGGTGCTGCCGGAGCTGTCGCCAGCGCTGCTGGCGGGCATTGCCCTGTCGTTTACCCGCAGCCTCGGCGAATTTGGCGCGGTGATTTTTATCGCCGGCAACATCGCGTGGAAGACGGAAGTGACGTCGCTGATGATCTTTATTCGACTGCAGGAGTTTGACTATCCGGCGGCGAGCGCCATCGCCTCGGTGATCCTGGCCGCCTCACTGCTGCTGCTGTTTTCCATCAATACCCTGCAGAGTCGCTTTGGTCGACGCGTGGTAGGTCACTAATGGCGGAAGTTACTCAATTGAAACGCTACGACGCGCCCCGCATCAACTGGGGAAAATGGTTTCTGATTGGCGTCGGGATGCTGGTCTCCGCCTTCATCCTCGTGGTGCCGATGCTTTACATCTTTATCCAGGCCTTCAGCAAAGGGTTAATGCCGGTGCTGGAAAACCTGGCCAATCCGGACATGCTCCACGCCATCTGGCTGACGGTGATGATTGCCTTGATTACCGTGCCGGTGAACCTGGTGTTCGGGACCTTGCTGGCCTGGCTGGTCACGCGCTTTACGTTCCCGGGACGCCAGCTGCTATTGACGATGCTGGATATCCCGTTCGCTGTCTCGCCGGTGGTAGCCGGTCTGGTTTATCTGCTGTTCTACGGCTCTAACGGTCCGCTGGGCGGCTGGCTTGATGCGCATAACCTGCAAATCATGTTCGCCTGGCCGGGCATGGTGCTGGCGACGATCTTTGTCACCTGTCCGTTTGTGGTGCGTGAGCTGGTGCCGGTGATGATGAGTCAGGGCAGTCATGAAGATGAGGCGGCGGTCTTGCTGGGCGCTTCCGGCTGGCAGATGTTCCGCCGGGTGACGCTGCCCAATATTCGCTGGGCGCTGCTGTACGGCGTGGTGTTGACCAACGCCCGCGCCATCGGCGAATTCGGCGCGGTGTCGGTGGTCTCCGGTTCGATCCGCGGAGAAACCCTGTCGCTGCCGCTGCAAATTGAATTACTGGAGCAGGATTACAACACCGTCGGCTCGTTTACCGCCGCGGCCCTGCTGACGTTAATGGCTATTCTGACCCTGTTTTTAAAGAGTATGTTGCAATGGCGTCTGGCCAATCAGGAAAAACGCGCGCAACAGGAGGGAAATCATGAGCATTGAGATTGCCAATATTAAGAAATCGTTTGGTCGCACCCAGGTGCTGAATGATATCTCGCTGGATATCCCTTCCGGACAAATGGTTGCGCTGCTGGGGCCTTCCGGCTCCGGGAAAACGACCCTGCTGCGGATTATCGCCGGGCTGGAGCATCAGACCAGCGGTCATATCCGCTTCCACGGTACCGACGTCAGCCGGATGCACGCCCGCGACCGTAAAGTGGGCTTCGTCTTCCAGCACTATGCGCTGTTCCGCCATATGACGGTGTTCGATAACATCGCCTTTGGCCTGACCGTGCTGCCGCGCCGCGAACGACCCAACGCCGCGGCGATTAAAGCCAAAGTGACCAAACTGCTGGAGATGGTGCAACTGGCTCACCTGGCGGATCGCTATCCGGCGCAGCTGTCCGGTGGTCAGAAACAGCGCGTGGCGCTGGCGCGCGCCCTGGCGGTAGAGCCGCAAATTCTGCTGCTGGATGAACCTTTCGGCGCGCTGGATGCGCAGGTGCGTAAAGAGCTGCGCCGCTGGCTGCGTCAGCTGCATGAAGAGCTGAAATTTACCAGCGTGTTCGTCACCCACGATCAGGAAGAGGCGATGGAAGTTGCCGACCGGGTGGTGGTGATGAGCCAGGGCAACATCGAACAGGCCGATGCGCCTGAACGCGTGTGGCGTGAGCCGTCGACCCGCTTCGTGCTGGAGTTCATGGGGGAAGTGAATCGCCTGCAGGGGGTTATCCGCGGCGGACAGTTCCACGTTGGCGCTCACCGCTGGCCGTTAGGCTATACCCCGGCTTACCAGGGGCCGGTGGATCTGTTCCTGCGTCCGTGGGAAGTGGACATCAGCCGCCGAACCAGCCTGGATTCGCCGCTGCCGGTGCAGGTCCTGGAGGCCAGCCCGAAAGGCCACTACACCCAATTAGTCGTCCAGCCTCTGGGGTGGTATGACGAACCGCTGAGCGTAGTGTTAACGGGCGATGAGGCGCCGTCCCGCGGAGAACGGCTGTTCGTCGGGCTGCAAAACGCGCGCCTGTACAACGGTTCCGAGCGTATCGAGCCGCGCGGCGAGCTTGCTCTGGCGCAGTCGGCCTGATAGCTTAAATCCATGTGCTTTTGCCGGGTGACGCTGTGCTTACCCGGTCTGGAATTATCATGCGTCTGGTAGGCCGGGTAAGCGAAGCGCCGCCCGGCTTTTTTATTGAGTAAAAATCGTGAATACACTCGAACACACCATCGGCAATACCCCTCTGGTCAGGCTTCAGCGTCTGGGGCCGGACAATGGCAGCGAAATCTGGGTCAAACTTGAAGGCAATAATCCAGCCGGTTCGGTGAAAGATCGCGCTGCGCTGTCGATGATCGTTGAAGCGGAAAAGCGGGGCGAAATTCAGCCCGGCGACGTGCTAATTGAAGCGACCAGCGGCAACACCGGTATCGCGCTGGCGATGATCGCCGCGCTGAAAGGCTACCGGATGAAGCTGCTGATGCCCGACAACATGAGCCAGGAGCGCCGGGCCGCGATGCGCGCCTATGGCGCCGAGCTGATCCTGGTCACCAAAGAGCAAGGGATGGAGGGGGCCCGCGACCTGGCCCTGGAGATGGCTCAGCGCGGGGAGGGCAAACTGCTCGATCAGTTCAACAACCCGGACAACCCCTACGCCCACTACACTACCACCGGGCCGGAAATCTGGCAGCAGACCGCGGGGCGTATCACCCACTTTGTCTCCAGTATGGGGACCACCGGCACCATTACCGGCGTGTCACGTTTTCTGCGCGAACAGAGTAAACCGGTGACCATTGTCGGCCTGCAGCCGGAGGAGGGCAGCAGTATTCCCGGGATACGCCGCTGGCCGGCAGAGTATATGCCGGGGATCTTTAACGCTTCGCTGGTGGATGCGGTGCTGGATATTCATCAGCAGGATGCCGAGAACACCATGCGTCAGCTGGCGGTACAGGAAGGCATTTTCTGCGGCGTCAGCTCTGGCGGCGCGGTAGCCGGGGCGTTACGTATCGCTCGCGAAAACCCAGGCGCGGTGGTGGTGGCGATCGTCTGCGATCGCGGCGATCGCTACCTCTCCACCGGCGTGTTCGGCGAGGAACACTTTAGCCAGGGGGCGGGTATTTAATCATCGAGCAGGTCGGTGCCGTAGGAGTTATCGACGGTGCACAGCCAGCGCTCGCCCTGCTTCTGAAAGACATAGGTTGCGCGTCGCGTAACCTGTGTTATCCCCTGTGCCGTCGGGATATCCAGCCGGGTCTCCATAATCACCAGCGCATTGCCGCCGCCCTCGATGACCTCCATTTTCCCCTGAGTCACGATCAGCCGGTGCTGGAAATAGTCGGCAATGGCGATAAACGCTTTGCGGATATTCTCTTTCCCTCTGACCACCATGCCCGGTTTGACGACCAGCGCGGCGTCTTCCGCGTAATAGCCCATCAGGGTATCGTAATCTTCCTGCGAGATAGCGCGGTCGCAGGCCTCAATGACTGTTTTTAGCGTCAGGTCAATGTGATGCATCTCTGGTGCTCCTTATTGTGAGCGATTTATCAGCCACCGAGAGCGTTGTATCCGTCTCGACGTTCCGGTCATGCAGGTAAGACTACGCCAGTTTTCGTTTAATTTTTCAGTAACTTGTCGACAGCTGCCATCCCTCCCCGATGCGTTCGGCGCACTGCCTGCGTCAGGGGGCGTTTAACACCTGGGCTATATCGGCCGCCAGGCGGGCAATCTCAGCGTCGCTCAGGCGGCCCAGCGACAGGCGAAGCCCGTGGGAGGGCGTACGGATGCCAAACACCTCCCCCTCGCGGACCAGCCAGCCGGCCCGGGCCAGGCGTAAGGCGTAGGGTTGGCTCGCCGTTGGCAGCGGCAGCCAGAAATTGAGGCCATCGCCAGGCGCAGCATGACTGTCGCCGTGCCGGGCCAGCGCTGCCGCCAGTTTCTCATTCTGTTGCCGATAGTGACGGCGGGTCTCCGTCATCGAGGCGATAAACGCCTTATCGGTGAGACAGGCCAGCGTCAGATCCTGCAGCAGATGGCTGACCCACTGGCTGCCGGCGTTAAGCCGCAGACGCAGCGCGGAGGAGGTGTCGACATCGCTGGCGATAAAAGCCAGCCGCAGGTCTGGCCCGAGGGTTTTTGACATCGAACGCACCACCGCCCAGCGTTGGGTGCTCGCTGGCAAAGGAGAAAACCAGGGCGTGGCCGACAGCAGGGCAAAGTGGTCATCGACGATCGCCAGCACCTGCGGATAGCGGGCCAGCACCTCCCGCAGGGCATGCGCCCGGGTTTCCGTCAGGCTACAGCCGGTAGGATTGTGCGCGCGCGGGGTCAAGATCACCGCCCGCGCGCCGTTGCGTAACGCCTCCTCCAGCCCGTCTGGAGCCATCCCCTCGGCATCCACCGCCACCGGGCAGGGGGTAAAGCCAGCGTAACGCACCATATTGATGCTGCTGAGAAAACAGGGATCTTCAACCACCACGCCGTCGCCGGGGAGCAGCAAGGCGCACAGCAGACGCTCCAGCGCGTCAATCGCCCCGCTGGCGAGATTCAGGGCAAAGGGAACGGTTATCTCCCTGGCAAACCATGCCTCAGCCCATTCTCCTAGCCGCGGCTCGATGGGGGCATCGCCATACAGGCGGGGCGTGCGGGCAATTTGGCCCAGATAGCGTGGTAAATCAGGCAGCCTGGCGGGGTCCGGATTGCCGCTGGAAAGATCGTTCAGCGGCGTCGTGGGGTCACCGCCTTCCAGCGCCGGCAGCGGATCCCGTGCTTTGATAGCTGTGCCGTTCCGTCCCTGGCTGACGGCCAGCCCGGAGGTGACCAGCCGTTTATAGGCGGCGGCGACGGTATTGCGATTCACCGCAAGCTGGCTGGCGAGCTCGCGGACCGGCGGCAGAACCTCTCCGGGCTGCAAGCCACCGCTCTGCACCAGATGGCGGATATGATCGAAGATATCGCTGGCGGTTTTTCCGGCAAACATTATTGACCTATGACAAAATGAAATTTAGCATAGGACGAATCATAATCAGAGCGTGACCCGCTGTCCAGCGGGGGGAGAAAAGATGGGACAGCAAGATGACATACAATCAGTGCTCTTTCACGACAAAAGCCGGGCGTCGGAAGTCGATATCGTCGCCGTGCAGTCGCAGGTAGTCTACGGCAGCGTCGGCAACAGCATCGCGGTACCGGCGATTAAACAGCACGGTCTGCGCGTGCTGGCGGTGCCGACGGTGCTGTTCAGCAATACGCCCCATTATGAGACGTTCTATGGCGGCATTATCCCGGAGGAGTGGTTTGTCGGGTACCTGCAGGCGCTGGAGGAGCGCGACGCGTTGCGCGAACTGCGTGCGGTGACCACCGGTTATATGGGCAACGCCGTGCAAATTGAACGTCTGGCGCAGTGGCTGACGCGGGTCCGCGACCGCCATCCCGATCTCTGTATTCTGGTGGATCCGGTGATTGGCGATGTCGACAGCGGTATCTACGTCAAGGCCGAGATCCCGGACGCCTATCGTCAGCACCTGCTGCCGCTAGCGCAAGGGATCACCCCTAATCTGTTTGAGCTGGAGACGCTGAGCGGCCAGCGCTGTCGCAATCAGCCGGAGGCGGTCGCCGCGGCGCGTAGCCTGCTGTCGGACAGCCTCAAATGGGTGGTGATCACCAGCGCGCCGGGAGAGGCTGATTCGACGATCAATGTGCTGGTGGTGACGGCCGATGCGGTGGAGGTGGTGGTTCACCCGCGGGTGGAGACGGATTTAAAGGGTACCGGCGATCTGTTCTGCGCCGAGCTGGTGAGCGGGTTGCTTTCCGGCCTGGCGCTGGGTGCTGCGACGGAGGCAGCCGCCCAGCGCGTGCTGGAGGTGATGAACTGGACTGCCGCGCAGGGATGTGACGAACTGATCCTGCCTCCGCTGGAGAAACAGAGATGAAAAGCTATCGATTAGTAATCCGTCAGCAGGGACGCATTGTTGGTCATTTTGATACTTCAGGGGAGGCGGCGCTGGAGGATGCCTGCGTGGCGCGGTCGCTGTTCGGCCTGGCCGGTGGATATCAGTGTGAACTGCTGGTCTCTGACAGCGAGCGGCGAATTCTGGAGAGCACTCCGGAAGGATTGCGTATCTTATCCCGCGAAAAATGCTATCAGCCGGTGACCCACGCGATATAAAAAAATGGCGCCTTTCGGCGCCATTTTTATGCAGCAGATATTACTTCTTGATGCGGATTACCGGGGTTTCACCCACGGTCACGCTACCGGACAGTTTGATCAGCTCTTTGATCTCGTCCATATTGGAGATAACCACCGGAGTCAGGGTCGACTTGGCTTTCTCTTCCAGCAGCGGCAGATCGAATTCGATAACCGGGTCGCCGACTTTCACGCGCTGGCCTTCTTCAGCGATACGCTTGAAGCCTTCGCCTTTCAGTTCAACGGTATCAATACCGAAGTGAACGAACAGCTCGATGCCGCTATCAGATTCAATAGAGAACGCATGGTTGGTTTCGAAAATTTTACCAATGGTACCGTCTACCGGCGCGACCATTTTGTTGCCGGTCGGTTTGATGGCAATTCCATCGCCCACAATTTTTTCCGCAAAAACCACATCCGGCACGTCTTCAATGTTGACGATCTCACCGGAGAGGGGAGCAACAATCTCAATAGTTCCGGTGTCTTTCTTGTCATCAGAAACCAGAGATTTCAATTTATCAAACAAACCCATGATCTTCTCCTAAGCAGTAATTTGGGCCGCGCATCTCGTGGATTAGCAGATTGTTTTTTCTTCAATGAACTTGTTAACCAGCGTCATTAACTCGTCCGTTGTCGGTTGAGCAAGAGCCTGCTCTGCTAATACTTTCGCATCTTCGAAGTTCGTGTTACGAATAATCTTCTTGATGCGCGGGATGGAAATGGCGCTCATAGAGAATTCGTCCAGCCCCATACCCAGCAACAGAAGTGTAGCACGTTCATCGCCCGCAAGCTCACCGCACATGCCAGTCCATTTACCTTCAGCGTGAGAAGCATCAATAACTTGCTTAATCAGATTCAGTACAGACGGTGACATCGGCTGGTAAAGATGTGAAATCATATCATTACCACGGTCAACTGCCAGAGTATATTGCGTTAAATCATTGGTGCCGATACTAAAGAAATCAACTTCTTTGGCCAGATGACGAGCAATGGTCGCCGCAGCCGGTGTTTCCACCATCACGCCGATCTCAATGGATTCGTCAAATGCTTTACCTTCGTCACGCAGTTCCTGTTTGTAGATTTCGATCTCTTTCTTCAGCGCACGCACTTCTTCAACAGAGATGATCATCGGGAACATAATGCGCAGCTTACCGAAAGCGGAGGCACGCAGGATGGCGCGAACCTGATCGCGGAGGATCTCTTTACGATCCATCGCGATACGCACAGCACGCCAGCCGAGGAACGGGTTCTCTTCTTTCGGGAAGTTCATGTACGGCAGCTCTTTGTCGCCGCCGATGTCCATGGTACGCACGATAACGGCCTGAGAGCCACAGGCTTCAGCCACCGCTTTATAAGCCGCAAACTGCTCTTCTTCGGTTGGCAGCGCGTCGCGATCCATGAACAGGAATTCAGTACGATACAGGCCTACGCCTTCGGCGCCGTTGCGCTCAGCACCTTCGACGTCGCGAACGGTACCGATGTTGGCGCACACTTCAACCTGATGGCCGTCGAGAGTAATCGCCGGCAGATCTTTCAGTTTCGCCAGTTCGGCTTTTTCTTCCGCAACCTGAGCCTGCAGATTACGCAGTGCTTCAATTTGCTCGTTAGACGGGTTGATCAGAACCTGGTTGTTCACCGCGTCGAGAATCAGATAGTCGCCGTTTTTCACCTGCGCCGTGATGCTGCCGGTGCCCACGATGGCCGGCAGTTCGAGGGAACGCGCCATGATGGAGGTGTGGGAGGTACGGCCGCCCGCGTCGGTGATGAAACCCAGCACTTTTTTCAGGTTCAGCTGTGCGGTTTCTGACGGGGTCAGATCGGCGGCGACGAGAATGACTTCATCCTGAATCGCGCTCAGATCGATGATGGCCAGACCAAGGATGTTGCGCAGCAGGCGCTTACCGATATCACGTACGTCAGCCGCACGTTCTTTCAGGTATTCATCGTCCAGCTCTTCCAGGGCAGTGGCCTGACCGTCGATAACTTCATTGGCTGCCGCGTCGGCAGTCATATGCTTATCTTTAATCAGGGCTATGATTTCCTGCTCAAGCTCCTCATCTTCCAGCAGCATAATATGCCCTTCGAAGATGGCTTCTTTTTCTTCACCGAAAGTTTCACCAGCTTTGGTTTTGATGACCTCCAGCTGGGCGGAGGCCTTGGCGCGGCCGCTCAGGAAACGTTCGACTTCCTGATCAACCTTATCGGCAGAAATTTTCTTCCGGTCGATGACAATTTCATCTTCCTTCAGCAGCAGTGCTTTGCCGAAGGCGATACCCGGGGATGCTAAAATGCCTGAAATCATAACCCTACCTTACTTGTGACTGATATGAAAAAGAACCCGTGAACTTACTCGAGTTCAGCCATCAGTTTAACCAGATGCTCAACCGCTTTCTGTTCATCTTCGCCTTCCGCGGAGAGGGTTACTACGGTGCCCTGGGTCAGGCCCAGAGTCTGCAGTTTGAACAGGCTTTTGGCGCTGGCGCTTTTGCCGTTGGAGGTTACAGTGATCTCAGAAGTGAAGCCTTTAGCTTCTTTAACAAACTGAGCAGCAGGGCGGGTGTGCAGACCGTTCGGAGCGGTAATGGTAACTTCTTGCTGGAACATTATATTTCCCCAACTTATAGGTTTAGTGTTGTGGACCTAAAGTCTAGTCTAACGACTCGACTTTAGCCTGTATTGTTAGCGCCGGCGTTACGTTTCCGGCCTTGGCGTCGGCAGCGCCTGGCGCTGCGAAGACCTGCGGGCCATTGACGTCTAGCACGTCATTAAACATTATGCCGCGAAAGGAAGACTTGAACCAAATCATAAAATCGATTCAGCTGGCGGAAATCCTCTTCTGAATAATTTCGCGCATCAAAATAAATGTGCTGGTTAAATACCAGACCCTACGAGGTGAATCAATGCCAGGAGGGGTAAAACTTTGACGTATGCCACAAAAAAGCACCTGAAAAGGTGCTTTTTTACACATTATTTACAAGCTGGCACTACTGTTGCAGTTCTTTCTCGGTGAAGAGATCGGCAAACAGTGCGGTGCTTAAATAACGCTCACCCGAGGAAGGCAGGATAACCACAATATTCTTATTGGTAAAGGCTTCATCTTCCTGCAGCTTCAGCGCCGCGGCAACGGCGGCCCCGGAAGAGATACCCGCGAGGATGCCTTCTTCTTCCATCAGGCGGCGTGCTGTGGAGATCGCTTCATCATTGGTAATGCCGATCACTTTGTCCACCAGCTTCAGATCCAGGTTACCAGGAATGAAGCCGGCGCCGATGCCCTGAATTTTGTGCGGGCCCGGCTTGAGCTCTTCACCCGCCAGCGCCTGGGAGATAACCGGCGAATCGGTCGGTTCAACCGCGACAGTGAACAGATCTTTTTTGCCCTTGGTGTTTTTAATGTAGCGGCTGACGCCGGTCAGCGTACCGCCGGTACCTACGCCGGAGATGAAGACATCCACCTGACCGTCGGTGTCTTCCCAGATTTCCGGGCCGGTGGTCTTTTCGTGGATTTCCGGGTTAGCCGGGTTGCTGAACTGCTGCAGCAACAGGAATTTTTCCGGGTTGCTGGCGACAATCTCTTCCGCTTTCTGAATGGCGCCTTTCATGCCTTTGGCGCCTTCGGTCAGCACCAGGTTGGCGCCCAGCGCTTTCAGAAGCTTACGACGCTCGATGCTCATGGTTTCCGGCATGGTTAGCGTTAGCTTGTAGCCGCGAGCCGCCGCCACGTAGGCGAGGGCGATACCGGTGTTGCCGCTGGTCGGTTCGACCAGTTCCACGCCCGGTTTCAGCACGCCGCGCTTTTCAGCATCCCAGATCATATTGGCGCCGATACGGCATTTTACGCTAAAGCTCGGGTTACGAGATTCTACCTTTGCCAGGATACGGCCGTTACCAATGCGGTTCAGTCGTACCAGCGGCGTATGACCGATAGTCAGGGAGTTGTCTTCAAAAATCTTACTCATGGCCCGTCCTTAACTGTATGAAATTTGGGGGTACGGCATCAGCATACCCGCTTAAAGAATATGCGGAAGTAAGGATTTAGCATATCTATATGCGGAAGGGAAATAATGATGATCAAGAAGGAATAAGTGAGATATAAGGAGCGGCTCTCGCCGCTCCAGGGGAGGTGCTGCTGTTACTTCCAGCTGGCGTGTCTGTCGCGATAGCAATCGACCCACATGGCGGTGGCGCCGCAGATAGCCACCGGGAGGATCACCAGGTTTAACACCGGGATCATGGTGAACAGGCTGGTGAGCGCGCCAAACTGCATATTCATCACCTTGCGGCTGCGCAGCGCTTCGCGCATGGTCCTGAAGGGGACCTTGTGGTTATCGAAGGGGTAATCGCAGTATTGAATCGCCAGCATCCATGCGCTGAACAGGAACCAGAGTACCGGGGCCACCGTCTGGCCAACGCCGGGTATAAAGTAGAGCAGCAACAGCACGATGGCGCGGGGCAGGTACCAGGCCAGCTTCTGCCACTCACGCTTCATGATGCGCGGAATATCCTTCATGATGCCAAAAATGCCGACGTCCGGCGGGGTGGCGCCAGTCAGACGCGCTTCCAGCTGTTCCGCCAGCAGGCCGCTGAACGGGGCGGCAATCCAGTTGGCAATAGTAGAAAAGAAATAGCCAAACACCAGCAGGATCGACAGCACCACCACCGGCCACAGCAGGTAGTTTAGCCACTGCAGCCAGTCAGGCACATGGCTCATCAGCGAAGGGATCCAGCTGTCGAGACGGGTAAACAGCCACCAGAAAGCACCGCCCATCAACAGCACGTTAACCAGTAAAGGCAGGAAGACATAACGACGTATGCCCGGCAACCTGATGAGTTTCCAGCCCTGCGAAAAGTAGTATACGCCGCTACGCGGGGTCGGTGCGGATGATGAAACCATAGCCAGGCATTGCTCCTTTTTGAACATCCAGTGTGAATGCTCGCTTATTTTATCGGGTCGTCAGACAATAACCAGTTAGGAAATGTTCGAAAAAACAGCAAAAAGCACGATTTAGTTCATCTTTATGTGGTGAAAGCGACCGACGCACTTGCACTTGAGGTAATCGGCAAATACTCTTAGTGAGTAAATGTTTGCCGTGGTGGCAAGGTGTTAGAACAACAGAGAATATAATGATGCAGGATTTGCGTCTGATATTAATCATTGTTGGCGCGATCGCCATAATCGCTTTACTGGTACATGGTTTCTGGACCAGCCGTAAAGAACGTTCTTCGATGTTTCGCGATCGCCCACTGAAACGTATGAAGTCGCGCGACGATGAGTCGGAAAACGACGACTTTGATGATAATGTTGAAGGCGTAGGTGAAGTCCGCGTTCATCCGGTGACTCACGCTCCGCACGGCGCGCATGGGGAGCATGAAGCCCCTCGTCAGGCGCCGCAGCACCAGTACCAGCCGCCTTACGAGCGCCAGATGCAGCAGCCTGTGCGTCCTGAGGAACCGGTTCGTCAGGCGCCGCCGCGCCAGGCCCCGGCACAACCGCAGGGACAACCGTCTGCGCCGCATGCAGCTCCGCAGCCTGGCTGGCAACAGCCGCAACCCGCGCAGCCGCCCGCGCAGCCGCAACACCAGCCGCAACCTGCTGTGCAACAGCCTGTCGCGCCGCAGCCGGTGACCCCGACCGTCGCCCAGCCGCAACCGGCCGCTCCGCAGCAGCCTGCGCCCCAGCCTGTTGCCGCGCCGCAGCCCGCGGTTGCTGAACCGCAGCCGACAGAGCCGCAGCAGCCTGCAGCGCCCCAGCCGAAAGAGCGTAAAGAGACGGTCATCGTGATGAACGTTGCCGCGCACCATGGCGCGCAGCTTAACGGCGAGGTGCTTATCAATAGCATCCAGCAGGCCGGGTTCAAGTTTGGTGAAATGAATATTTTCCACCGCCATCTGAGCCCGGACGGCAGCGGCCCGGTACTGTTCAGTCTGGCCAACATGGTGAAGCCGGGGACCTTCAATCCGGACAGCATGGCGGATATGATGACCCCTGGGGTGACTATCTTTATGCAGGTCCCTTCCTACGGTGATGAACTGCAGAACTTCAAGCTGATGCTGCAGTCTGCGCAGTATATCGCCGATGAAGTGGGCGGCGTGGTGCTTGACGATCAGCGTCGCATGATGACGCCGCAAAAACTGCGTGAATACCAGGATCGTATTCGCGAAGTGAAAGACGCGAACGCCTGACGTCCCGCGTTATCTCAACTCCTTCTCAACCCCCGCCTGTCGGGGGTTTTTTATCATTGATGGTGTGATATGGAACCGATCGAACAACAACTGACTGAACTGCGAACCACGCTTCGCCATCATGAATACCTGTACCACGTTATGGACGCACCGGAAGTGCCCGATGCGGAGTATGACCGGCTGATGCGCGAGCTGCGCGAGCTGGAGAGCCAGCATCCGGAGCTGATTACCCCGGATTCACCGACTCAGCGCGTGGGGGCGGCGCCGCTGACCGCCTTCAGCCAGATCCGCCATGAAGTGCCGATGCTGTCGCTGGACAACGTGTTTGACGAAGAGAGCTTTCTGGCCTTCAACAAGCGGGTGCAGGATCGCCTGAAAAGCACTGACCCTCTCATCTACTGCTGCGAGCTGAAGCTCGACGGCCTCGCGGTGAGCATTCTCTACGAAAACGGCGTGCTGGTGCAGGCGGCGACCCGCGGCGACGGCACCACCGGCGAGGATATTACCTCTAACGTGCGAACCATTCGCACCATCCCGCTCAGGCTGCATGGCGATAATATTCCCGCACGTCTGGAAGTGCGCGGGGAAGTGTTCCTCCCGCAGGCCGGGTTCGAAAAAATCAATGAAGAAGCTCGACGCACCGGCGGAAAAGTGTTTGCTAACCCGCGCAATGCGGCGGCGGGCTCGTTGCGCCAGCTGGACCCGCGCATCACCGCGAAGCGACCGCTTACTTTCTTCTGCTACGGCGTTGGGGTGTTGGAGGGCGGTGAGCTGCCGGCCAGCCACTCGGCCCGTTTACAGCAGTTTAAAGCATGGGGATTACCGGTGAGCGATCGCGTCACCCTATGTCATACCCCCGAGGAAGTGCTCACTTACTATCGTAAAGTCGAGGAAGATCGTCCCCATCTGGGCTTTGACATTGATGGCGTGGTGATCAAAGTCGATTCGCTGGCGCTGCAGGAGCAGTTAGGTTTCGTGGCCCGCGCGCCGCGCTGGGCCGTGGCCTTTAAGTTCCCCGCCCAGGAGCAGATGACTTTCGTCCGGGACGTGGAGTTCCAGGTGGGCCGCACCGGGGCGATTACGCCGGTGGCGCGCCTGGAGCCGGTCCATGTCGCCGGCGTGCTGGTGAGTAATGCCACGTTGCATAATGCCGATGAGATCGAACGCTTAGGCTTGAAAATCGGCGACAAGGTGGTGATTCGCCGGGCAGGCGACGTGATCCCTCAGGTGGTCAACGTGGTGCTTTCCGAACGCCCGGCAGATGCCCGGGATGTTGAATTCCCGACCCACTGCCCGGTCTGTCAGTCCGACGTTGAGCGAGTGGAAGGCGAGGCGGTAGCCCGCTGTACCGGCGGCCTTATCTGCGGCGCGCAGCGTAAAGAGTCGCTCAAGCACTTTGTCTCCCGTCGCGCGCTGGACGTTGACGGCATGGGCGACAAGATCATCGACCAGCTGGTGGAGAAAGAGTACGTCCATACCCCGGCGGATCTGTTCCAACTGACCGCAGGGAAACTGACCGGGCTGGATCGGATGGGGCCGAAGTCCGCGCAAAACGTGGTCAACGCTCTCGAGAAAGCCAAAGAGACAACCTTTGCGCGTTTCCTCTACGCCTTAGGCATTCGCGAGGTAGGAGAAGCGACGGCGGCGGGCCTGGCGGCGCATTTCGGCACTCTCGAGGCCCTGGAGCAGGCTTCCATTGAGGAGCTGCAGAAGGTCCCTGATGTCGGCATTGTGGTCGCCACCCATACCTTCAACTTCTTTGCCGAAGAGAGCAACCGCGATGTCATCGCGCAGCTGCTGGCGGAAGGGGTCCACTGGCCGGCGCCGGTGGTGGTGAAGGCGGAAGAGATTGACAGCCCGTTTGCAGGCAAAACCGTCGTCCTGACCGGCAGCCTCAGTCAGCTGTCGCGGGATGACGCCAAAGCGCGTCTGGTGGCGCTGGGGGCGAAGGTGGCGGGCAGCGTATCGAAGAAGACCGATCTAGTGATTGCTGGCGAAGCGGCGGGTTCTAAGCTGGCGAAAGCGCAGGAGCTCGGCATCGAGGTGATTGACGAAGCCGAAATGATGCGTCTGCTGGGAGAATAACGTGGATAAAGCGCAGCTGGTCGAGATCGCCAATACTGAGATGCCGTTCGGTAAATACAAGGGGCGTCGTTTAATCGATGTCCCGGAGGAGTATTTATTGTGGTTTGCGCGCAAGGATCAATTCCCTGCCGGCCATCTCGGCGAGCTGATGGCGCTGACCCTGCTGATTAAAAGCGAGGGGCTGAGCGATCTGGTCCAGCCCCTGAAGAAAGCGCGTTAAGCTTTGGCGGCGTTGGCCTTTTCCTGAGCGAGATGCGCATCGGTTTGCTGTTTATAGCGCCGCGCCAGCACCGCGCAGACCATCAGCTGGATTTGATGGAAGATCATCAGCGGCAGCACCATGATGCCGAGGATGGAGGTCGGAAAGAGAATATTGGCCATCGGGATGCCGTTGGCCAGGCTCTTTTTCGAACCGCAGAAGACGATGGTAATTTCATCGGCTTTGTTAAAGCCGCAGCGGCGGGCGACGAACACATTGACCGCGATGACGATGGCCAGCAGCACCAGGCTGACCACCACGATAAACAGCAGCGATCCCAGACCTACTTTATGCCAGATGCCGTTCACCACCGCCTCGCTAAAGGCGGAGTAAACCACTAGCAGAATCGAGGTCTGGTCGGTCTTACCAATCCACTTCTTATGCTTCGCCACCCAGTTGCCGATCCACGGCCGCGATAAATGGCCGAGCACGAAAGGCAACAGCAGCTGCAGCATGATCTTTCCGACCTGCTCAAGGCTACCGCCTGCGCCATGAAGGTTCATCAGAGCACCCACCAGCAGCGGTGAAACAAAGATGCCCAACAGGCTGGAGGCCGAGGCTGAGCAGACCGCCGCCGCGACGTTGCCTCCGGCCAGCGAGGTGAAGGCGATGGCGGATTGCACGGTGGCCGGCAGAATGCACAAATAAATAAAGCCGCTGTAGAGCATCGGATCGACCTTCACCGGCGCCCACCAGGCAAACAGAACCCCCAGCACCGGGAAGAGAATAAAGGTGCTGCACATCACCCACAGATGCAAACGCCAGTGGCTGCCGCCGGCGATAATTGCCTCCCGGGAGAGTTTGGCGCCGTGCATAAAGAACAGCAGGGCGATGGCGGCGGTGGTCAGATGTTCAAAGAAGGGGACGAAAGCGCCCCGGGCCGGGAAGAATGAGGCCAACAGGACAACGGTGACCAGGGTTGCCGTAAACGGATCGAGAATGCGGAAAAGTTTCATAAACGCTCCTGAAAAGAGATGCGTTATTGTGCTTTTTTTGATTTGAGAAATAAAATTGATTTATTGCATCTATTCATGAATAAAAAAGATGAATTACTCTCTGCGTCAGTTAAAAGTATTTGTTACCGTCGCCCGCGCCAGGAGCTTTAGCCGGGCGGGGGAGATGATTGGCTTAAGCCAGTCGGCCGTCAGCCACAGCGTCAAGGAGCTGGAGCATCAGACCGGGGTCCGTCTCCTCGACCGTACCACCCGGGAGGTGGTCCTCACCGAGGCGGGTCAGCAGCTGGCAGGCAGGCTGGAGCGTTTGCTCGATGAGCTGGCGGTGACGCTGCGCGATGCCGGTCGGGTAGGCCAGCAGCTGAGCGGCACCGTCAAGGTTGCCGCCAGTCAGACGATTTCCGCCCACCTTATTCCCCAGTGTATTGCCCACAGCAATCGTCGCTATCCTGATATCGATTTCGTGCTGCACGACCGGCCCCAGCAGTGGGTGCTGGAGAGTATTCGCCAGGGGGAAGTGGATTTCGGCATTGTGATTGACCCTGGCCCGGCGGCGGACCTGCAATGTGAAGTGGTCCTGGCGGAACCTTTTTTGCTGCTCTGCCGGGAGGATCATTCTTTTGCCAGCCTGACTGAAGTGCCATGGCAGGCGCTACAGGATGAGAGACTGATCCTGCAGGACTATGCCTCCGGCAGCCGTCCGCTGATTGATGCGGCTCTCAGCAGGCTGGCTGTCCGGGCGAACATTGTGCAGGAGATTGGCCATCCGGCAACGCTGTTTCCGATGGTGGAGTCGGGAATTGGCATCAGCGTACTGCCGGCGCTGGCGCTGCCGTTACCGCAGGGAAGCCATCTGGCGGTGAAGCGACTCACTCCGATAATGGAGCGGCAGCTGATGCTGGCATGCCGGAAAAATCGCTCGCTGTCGACCGCCGCCCAGGCGTTATGGGAAATCGTGCGAAAAGAAGGGGAGAATCTCACCGCCGCCAGGGTTGAAGATCCGCTGTATCAGCGTTGATAGCGGTTTATCGCCACGGGGAGGCTCGTGGCCAGAGCGTGCGTTCCGCGCATAGCAAAAAGGCGCCTTTAGGGCGCCTTTTTACATTGGTGGGTCGTGCAGGATGACTCGGCTTCGCCTCGCCCTTCGGGCCGTCGCCGCAAGCGGCTCCGTTGTCTCACTGCGTTCGACCCGAACCTGCTGCAGAGACACTCGTCTCATCCTGAGACTCGCCCTGCGGGCCAACGCCGCCGCGTTGTTCAAAATTGTTCCCGACAATTTTGTCGAATCGTTGAGTTCCGCGGATAGCAAAAAGGCGCCTTTAGGGCGCCTTTTTACATTGGTGGGTCGTGCAGGATTCGAACCTGCGACCAATTGATTAAAAGTCAACTGCTCTACCAACTGAGCTAACGACCCGAAGTGGTGGGTGATGACGGGATCGAACCGCCGACCCCCTCCTTGTAAGGGAGGTGCTCTCCCAGCTGAGCTAATCACCCACTTCGGTACTTCATATTTTGACAGAAAATCCAGCTGGCGAGAAAGTGGTGGGTGATGACGGGATCGAACCGCCGACCCCCTCCTTGTAAGGGAGGTGCTCTCCCAGCTGAGCTAATCACCCACTTCTCAATTTTCTGTTCTACACGGCGGAGACTACGTTAAGTAGTGGTGGGTGATGACGGGATCGAACCGCCGACCCCCTCCTTGTAAGGGAGGTGCTCTCCCAGCTGAGCTAATCACCCCCGCTGTGTGGAGTCGCATTATAGGGAGAGTTGAAAATGAGTCAACGCCTTTTCTAAAGAATTCGTTCGTTCGTCGTAAAATTAAACAAAGCGATCGCAAAAGCGGCGTCATAGCATGATTTATAAACAAAAACGGCAAACCGTGACGTTCCGACGGGAACAACATTGAGGAATCAGCCCACGGTGTTAGAATATTGACCCATAATTTCCACCGGACATTGCCGGCTATCGGCATCTTTATTAAACGTAAGGCCAATTCATGAAAATCAAAACTCGCTTCGCGCCAAGCCCAACCGGCTATCTGCACGTTGGCGGTGCGCGTACTGCTCTCTATTCCTGGCTTTTTGCCCGTAACCACGGCGGTGAGTTTGTACTGCGTATTGAAGACACCGATCTCGAACGCTCCACCCCGGAAGCAATTGAAGCCATCATGGATGGCATGAACTGGCTGAATCTGCAATGGGACGAAGGTCCCTATTACCAGACTAAACGTTTCGATCGTTATAACAACGTGATCGATGAGATGCTGGAAGCCGGTACCGCTTATAAATGCTATTGCTCAAAAGAGCGTCTGGAAGCGTTGCGCGAAGAGCAAATGGCGAACGGTGAGAAGCCGCGTTACGATGGACGCTGCCGCCATAGCCACGAGCATCATGCCGACGATGAGCCGTGCGTGGTGCGTTTCGCCAACCCGCAGGAAGGGTCGGTTATTTTTGACGATCAGATCCGCGGACCTATCGAGTTCAGCAACCAGGAGCTGGACGATCTGATCATTCGCCGTACCGATGGTTCCCCGACCTACAATTTCTGCGTCGTAGTGGATGACTGGGACATGGCGATCACCCACGTGATCCGTGGTGAAGATCATATCAACAACACGCCGCGCCAGATCAACATCCTTAAAGCGCTGAATGCGCCGGTGCCGGTATACGCGCACGTATCGATGATCAACGGCGATGATGGCAAGAAACTCTCCAAACGCCACGGGGCGGTCAGCGTGATGCAGTATCGCGACGATGGCTACCTGCCGGAAGCGCTGCTGAACTATCTGGTGCGTCTGGGCTGGTCCCATGGCGATCAGGAGATCTTCACCCGCGAAGAGATGATCGAGTTCTTCTCTCTGGGGGCGGTCAGCAAATCCGCGAGTGCGTTCAACACCGACAAGCTGCTGTGGCTGAACCATCATTACATCAATACGCTGCCGGCGGAGTATGTGGCGACGCATCTGCAGTGGCATATTGAGCAGGAAAATATCGATACCCGCAACGGTCCGCAGCTGGCCGAGTTGGTGAAGCTGCTGGGCGAGCGTTGCAAAACGCTGAAAGAGATTGCCCAGAGCTGCCGCTACTTCTATGAAGAGTTCGCTGAATTCGACGCCGACGCGGCGAAGAAACATCTGCGTCCGGTAGCGCGTCAGCCGCTGGAAGTCGTCCGCGACAAGCTGGCGGCGATTAGCGACTGGACGGCGGAAAACGTCCACCACGCGATTCAGGCGACCGCTGATGAGCTGGAAGTGGGCATGGGTAAAGTCGGTATGCCGCTGCGCGTGGCCGTTACCGGTGCAGGGCAGTCTCCTGCGCTTGACGTTACCGTCCATGCAATCGGCAAGTCCCGTAGCGTAGAGCGTATCAATAAAGCGCTGGCTTTTATCGCTGAGCGCGAAGGCCAGGCGTCCTGACGGGGACGTAGATGATATAACGGCAGGATACCCCTGCCGTTTTTTTTGTCTGTTACGCCGGGCTGGCGATGCCGAGGCGGGCAAGAAAACCGCTAATCCCTTCCCGGGCCAGCAGGTCGCGGAGCTGCAGCTGTTCTGCCGGAGTCATCAGTTGCAGGGTTTCTGTGATTTGCCGCCAGATCGCGTCCGCTTCATTGACCAGGTAAGCGCCTGGCGATTCCGCGAGATGATTGTCGCTAAACAGATGGCGTCTGGCGGGAATGTTCGTCAGAAACTCGCGCACCGGTTGGTCGATGACCACCAGCCGCGCTCGGCCTCCTTTGACGCCGGGTATCGTTTCCGTGCGCCATTTCTTCTCACGAACCCAGCGATTGATCGTTTGTCTCGCCAGCCCCAGGCAGTCGGCAAGCTCTGCGGGCGTCATTTTATCTTTTAGTTTCATCATGGTTTACCGATCGCGGATCCCTAACCGAAGCAGTAACCCGGTGATCCCCTCGCGTAACAGCAGCGACATAAGCTGCTTCTGCTCGCTGGGAGTGAGTTCTTTACAGAGGGTCAGCAGCAGCGATTCCAGATCGCTGTCGTGGGGAGAATAGGTGCCGGGCGTCTCCGCCACGCGCTGGGCGCTGCGGATAAACTCCCTGACTTGCTCATTGACATGGACCAGGCGCGCCTTACCGCCCTGGACGCCAGGCCGCGGAGAGGTCTGCCAGCCTTCTTTCCGCACCCACTTATTGATAGTTTGCCGGCTGTAGCCGGTCAGATGGGCAATTTCTTCAGGTGTCATTCGTTCCTTGAGCATACTATTTCCTGAGTAAATGTATGGGAATTAGCTGTCCATGTTATAGCATCCTTTTACTGGAAAAGGTGACCTGTTTAACTTCTGGCTGCGATAAGGCTCGCAATCTCAGCAGGTTGCCTGCTTTTTCAGCGATTGAATCGAGAAGGATAATTTTGCCGTTGACACCTGAGCGAGGAATTCATATTATGCCGCCCGTCAACACGACACGCTTTACGTTACGGGGCTATAGCTCAGCTGGGAGAGCGCTTGCATGGCATGCAAGAGGTCAGCGGTTCGATCCCGCTTAGCTCCACCAAATTCTGCACCCAGCGGATTTGGTTCGTAAAGAGGTCCTGTGGGGCTATAGCTCAGCTGGGAGAGCGCTTGCATGGCATGCAAGAGGTCAGCGGTTCGATCCCGCTTAGCTCCACCAAAATTCAGAACCCTCGCTTCGGCGGGGGTTTTTTTTATCTATTTTCATGTAAAGCACTTTCTGGTTACGTCAGTTAATCTCCAGCTATTAAAATCGAAAGTAATTTCAGACTTTTTCCTGATAATTCACCTTGCTTGCCCTAAATAAGCAACATAACATTTCCCCCATTAAACGTAATGAGGTTGCCGGAGTTTTAATTAACAATAATGGTTGATAAAATTAACATTAATATCAAAAAAACTCTGTTGGCCTTTATCGTCTGTTTAGTCGCTATTCCGCTGGCTCGTTTTATTTCACCGCAAACGGTTATTGATGGCAATCTTATTTATATTGCCTGGCTGCCAATCAGCGTAATGTTTTCTGTTATTTTTATCTTTGGTCGCTATGCGATTGCGCCATTAATTCTCGCATTTGCCATTACCAATAGCCTGATAATTAAATTAACGCTACCGCAGGCGTTTATCTTACTCTTTTGTCAGCTGTTTGCGGTGTTCGTCTCCTGCGCTATTCTAAGACTGATGGTGGGTAAGCGCTGGCGCTGTGGTCCAACGGCGAAACATATGGGGGCGCGGATCTTCTGGGGCGGGTTCTTCGCGCCGGTGCTGCTGAAAATCACCATGTACCTCGCCGGACAATATTTTGCGTTTCCCCTATCTATTACTAGCTATTTTGGTAGTATGCCGTTGATTTACACCGTAATAGATATTCAAAGTTTAATCAGCGCAGCATTAATTTTTACCACCTTTTTATATTATCCAATGCGGATGATTATCAATCCACGCTACGCTCGACGATTCTGGCGGCAGGAATGTTTACCGTGGCTGGCAGCAAAATATCGTTCCTTTACGCTATATTGGTTTATTGCGCTGGCGGTGATATTAACGCTATTGTGTGCGCCGTATCAGTCTGAATTTATTGCCGGTTATTTAGTTCCGGTGATTTTTATCGTCTACTTTATCGGGATTAGCCGGATTGGTCATGCGCTGCTGCGTATTTCATGGTCGGTCTCGGCTTTTTTACTGGTGGTGTATAACAAAAACTTTCTCCAGGGCGTCCAAAGCGAGTATTCATTATCCTTTGTGCTCTCAGTGTTGATCTCCTTTACTATCTGTTTGTTTTATATGGCAGACACCTATGCCCGCAGCGATCGCAATAAACGCCGCTGGCGTAGTCAGGCGGAAGAAGATCCGCTGACTGGCTTGCCTAACCTGCGCGCGCTGGAGAGCCATTTACAAAGCTGTCCGCAGCAGGTTATCTGCAGCCTGCGTATTCATAATCTCGACTTTCTCAGCAGGCATTATGGCCTGATGATGGGGGTGGACTGTAAACGGCAGATTATTCGGGCGCTGCAACCGCTGCTGGGGGCGGCGGATAAAGTTTTTCAGGTGCCGGGCAGCGAACTGATCCTCGTGCTTGGCGGACCGGAACCCTCATCCCGTTTGCACCATATGGTCGCGGTTCTCAACCACAAAAAATTCAGCTGGCATAATCAGCCGCTGGATCTGGAGTTTGGCGCGGCCTGGGGCCGCGACGACGGTCAGCGCGAGGGACTTCACCAGATGCTGGGTCAGCTAAGCTGGCTTTCCGAACAGGCGGGCAGCGAACGTCGGGTGCTGGCGCTGGATGAGGAGCAGGAGCTGGTGGTGGATCAAACCACCGAGCAGGTGCGCCTCCTCATGCGCGTCAAGCAGGTGCTCAAAGAGCGGGCGCTCATGCTCTATGCGCAACCGATTCAGAACAGGGAAGGGGAGGGATATCATGAGATCCTCACCCGGATGCGCTGTGGCGATAGCGTCATTATGCCCGATCAGTTTATCCCGTTGATTGTGCAGTTTAACCTCAGCCAACGTTTCGACATGCTGGTGCTGGAGACCTTGTTCAGCGTGCTTCATCAGCACGCTGGCCAGCGATTCTCGGTCAATCTGCTGCCTGCGACCCTGATGCAAAAGGATAGCGCTGCGCAGATTATCGCGCTGTTTCAACGCTATGCGGTCTCACCAGACCTTATCACTATTGAAGTCACTGAAGAGCAGGCCTTTTCCAATGCCGACATCAGCCGGCAAAATCTTGAAGCGCTGCGCGCGTTTGGCTGCGCCATCGCCATTGATGACTTTGGCACCGGATATGCGAACTATGAACGACTGAAGCATCTCCAGGCCGATATCATCAGGATTGACGGCTGCTTCGTCCGCGACATCCTCACTGACCCGCTGGACGCCATTATGGTGAAATCGATTGTCGAGATGGCGCGGGCGAAACGGATGAGCGTGGTGGCGGAATATGTCGAAAGCGAACCGCAAAAAGCGCGCTTGCTGGAGCTGGGGGTGAATTATCTGCAGGGCTACCTGGTGGGCAAGCCTCAGCCGCTGGGCGAATGACGGGTAAAAAAAAGCCGGGCATCGCCCGGCTCAGATGACTGGCGCCTGTTACAGAACCAGAGCCGCAATAGAAGCAGACAGGACGCTGACCAGCGTGGAGCCGTAAACCAGCTTCAGACCGAAGCGAGAAACCACGTTGCCCTGTTCTTCGTTCAGACCTTTGATCGCCCCGGCGATGATGCCGATAGACGAGAAGTTGGCGAAGGAGACCAGGAAGATGGAGATAATGCCTTCCGCGCGCGGGGAGAGCGTCGAGGCGATTTTCTGCAGATCCATCATGGCGACGAATTCATTGGAGACCAGCTTGGTAGCCATAATACTGCCCACCTGCAGCGCTTCGCTTGCCGGCACGCCCATCACCCAGGCGACCGGGTAGAAGATATAGCCAAGGATCCCCTGGAAGGAGATGCTGTAGCCGAACCAGCCGGTCACAGTGGCGAACAGGGCGTTCAGCGCGGAGATCAGCGCGATGAAGCCGATCAGCATCGCCGCCACGATAATCGCGACTTTAAAGCCCGCCAGAATGTACTCGCCCAGCATCTCGAAGAAGCTTTGACCTTCGTGCAGATTCGACATCTGCAGATTTTCTTCACTCTCTTCCACACGGTACGGGTTAATCAACGACAGAACGATAAAGGTGCTGAACATGTTGAGCACCAGCGCCGCGACGACGTACTTCGGCTGCAGCATGGTCATGTATGCGCCGACGATGGACATCGATACGGTGGACATCGCGGTCGCCGCCATGGTGTACATACGGTTGCGCGACATTTTGCCGAGAATATCTTTATAGGCAATAAAGTTTTCCGACTGGCCGAGGATCAGCGAGCTGACGGCGTTGAAGGACTCCAGCTTGCCCATGCCGTTGATTTTCGACAGCACGGTACCGATGGCGCGAATAACAATCGGCAGGATGCGAATATGCTGCAAAATACCGATCAACGCGGAAATGAAGACGATAGGGCACAGAACCTTAAGGAAGAAGAAGGCCAGACCTTTGTCGTTCATGCTGCCGAACACGAAGTTTGTCCCTTCGTTGGCAAAGCCGAGAAGTTTTTCAAACATCTCGGAAAAGCCTTTCACAAAACCCAGACCAATATCGGAGTTCAGGAAGAACCAGGCCAGCAGGACTTCAATGACAAGCAGTTGAACAACATAACGAATACGGATCTTTTTACGGTCATGACTGACCAACAGGGCCAGTATAGCCACCACAACGATCGCGAGGACAAAATGCAAGACGCGGTCCATAGTTGCTCCAAATATGAGGCAGGTTAAATTTCCGTGCACATTCTATGCAACGGCTTTAAAGAAAACGAGATCAATTGCACACTATTGCAAGGAACTGTGACCAATGGCAAAAATAGTGATCAAACATCCACTTTTGTTATGTTACGTAAAGGTTTTAAAAGTTGCATTCTTGTACTACTCTTAATAGCGGGCGCGATCGGGTTTACTGACGCCCGTTTTTCATTTCCGGCCAGCAATTGTTCCCTCCTATCACAGCAATCATTATCTCCATTCTAAATGAACTTGATAATCATTCGCATTTTGATAGCATGAAACATAGCAAAGGCTATATTTCCAGAGGCAGAAGATGACTAGCAGTCGCGTTGAGAATAGCAGTAGTCGCGCCGCGCGCAAGGTGAAGCTCGCCTTAATGGGGCCAGCTTTCGTCGCTGCCATTGGCTATATCGATCCGGGTAATTTCGCCACGAATATTCAGGCTGGCGCCAGCTTTGGCTATCAGCTGCTGTGGGTGGTGGTATGGGCCAACCTGATGGCAATGCTGATCCAGGTGCTCTCTGCCAAACTCGGCATTGCCACCGGTAAAAACCTGGCCGAGCAGATCCGCGACCATTACCCGCGCCCGGTAGTGTGGTTTTACTGGGTGCAGGCGGAAATCATCGCCATGGCCACCGACCTGGCCGAATTTATCGGCGCTGCGATTGGCTTTAAGCTGGTGCTGGGCGTATCGCTTCTGCAAGGGGCGGTGCTGACCGGGGTGGCGACCTTCCTGATCCTGATGCTGCAGCGGCGCGGACAAAAACCGCTGGAGAAGGTGATTGGCGGCTTGCTGCTGTTTGTTGCCGTCGCCTATGTCGTTGAGTTGATCTTTTCCCAGCCCGCGCT
The DNA here is from genome assembly GCF_048822715.1 of Klebsiella sp. C239. Taxonomy (NCBI): domain Bacteria; kingdom Pseudomonadati; phylum Pseudomonadota; class Gammaproteobacteria; order Enterobacterales; family Enterobacteriaceae; genus Klebsiella; species Klebsiella sp. C239. The sequence goes on from NZ_JBMEZK010000001.1 coordinate 162,531, forward strand.
GGCTCCCCTGACCAAAGGGCTGGCGATCCCTACGCTGCCCAACGGCGAGGCGGTATTCTTAGCCGCCGGGGTGCTGGGGGCCACCATTATGCCGCACGTGATCTACTTACACTCCTCGCTTACCCAGCACCTGCATGGCGGGACGCGAAAAGAGCGCTATAACGCGACCCGCTGGGATGTGGCGATCGCCATGACCATTGCCGGGTTCGTCAACCTGGCGATGATGGCGACCGCCGCGGCGGCATTCCATTTCAATGGCCATACCGGCGTCGCCGATCTTGATCAGGCTTACAGAACGCTGGAGCCGCTGCTGAGCCATGCGGCGGCGACCATCTTTGGCCTCAGCCTGGTCGCTGCAGGTTTATCATCGACGGTGGTGGGGACTCTCGCAGGTCAGGTGGTCATGCAGGGCTTCATTCGCTTTCATATTCCGCTGTGGTTTCGCCGGGCGGTCACTATGCTGCCGTCGTTTGTCGTCATTCTGCTGGGGCTGGATCCAACGCGCATCCTGGTGATGAGTCAGGTGTTGCTGAGCTTTGGTATTGCGCTTGCCCTGGTACCGCTGCTGATATTTACCAGCAATGCAAAGCTAATGGGAGACCTGGTGAATACCCGCTGGGTGAGAGGCATCGGCTGGGCGATAGTCGCGATTGTGGTGAGCCTGAACGGCTGGTTAATTGTGGGATCGCTGCTCGGGGTGGATTAATGGCCTCCTGATGCGGAATAAAGCGAAGGGGAGCCGATGGGCTCCCCTTTTCGTCTGTTAGTGATGGCCATGTCCATGACCGTGACCACGCCCGCCGGGACCACGTCCCCAGCCGCCGCGGCGATCGTCGCGGTCGCTCCAGCCCGCGCGATAGCCGCGCTCCCAGGCTTTATCTCTGCCTTTGTACCAGCCTTTGTGCCAGCCGTTGTCATGACGATGCCAACGGTTATCACGCCATTCATAGTGACGACGCCAGTAATCACGGTCGCGCCAGCTGCCACCGTCCCAGTAGTTACCGTAATTGTCACGATCGCCAATTTGTAATTTTATCGATGGCAACAGGGTGATTTCACCAGCGTTAGCGACTAATGGCGCTGCGGCCAGCAGTACTGCTGCCAGAATCAGTGACCTGAACATACTCTTCTCCTTCACGATCGGGGCCCTAAGCGGCCTGTTAACGTGATATTACGGGCCGGTAAAGACCTATCGCATCGGACGAACTCCGAAAGCATAGAAAAGAGCACTTTTTGCTAAAGTAACATTTGCTTTACAGCGCCAGGATGGCATCAATCGCGGCGCACTCTTCGGCGCTGAAATGACGATGTTTCAGCATTCCGACAGCGTCATCCAGCTGGGCGGTTTTGCTGGCGCCGATCAGCACGGAGGTGACTTTCTCCTCACGCAGCACCCAGGCCAGCGCCATCTGCGACAGCTTCTGCCCGCGTGCTTCCGCCAGCGTATTCAGCTGACGAATTTTTTCTAATCTGGCGCTGGTCAGCTGCTCCGGCTGCAGAAAACGACTGCTGCTGGCGGCACGTGAGTCTGCCGGAATGCCGTTGAGATAGCGGTCGGTGAGCTGTCCGCCGGCCAGCGGTGAAAACGCTATACTTCCCACCCCTTCCGTCTGCAAAAAATCCAGCAGCCCCTCTTCCACGCCGCGTTCAAACATGGAGTAGCGGGGCTGGTGAATGACGCAGGGGGTGCCGAGATCGTTAAGGATCTTCACCGCCTCCCGCGCCTGGGCCAGCGGATAGTTGGAGATGCCGACGTACAGCGCTTTACCCTGACGGACAAGGTGATCAAGCGCGCGCATCGTTTCCGTCAGCGGTGTTTCCGGGTCCGGGCGGTGATGATAAAAAATATCGACATATTCCAGCCCCATGCGCTGCAGGCTCTGGTTAAGGCTGGCCACCAGATATTTGCGTGAACCCCAGTCGCCGTAAGGGCCGTCCCACATGGTGTAGCCCGCCTTGGTGGAGATGATCAACTCATCGCGATAGGGCAGGAGCGCCTCTTTGAGGATGCGGCCAAAATTGCTCTCCGCCGAGCCCGGCGGCGGCCCATAGTTGTTGGCCAGGTCGAAATGGGTAATGCCGAGGTCAAATGCGTGCTGGAGCATCTGCCGGCTGGTTTCCACCCGCGTTTCATCGCCAAAGTTATGCCACAGACCGAGAGAAATTGCCGGCAGCTGAAGGCCGCTGCGGCCGCAGCGACGATAGGCCATCGTTTGATATCGCGTGGTACTTGCCTGGTAAACCATTCTTCCTCCGCAGATAAAACAGGGTGTGTATACGTTTACACTAATCAATGTTCTGCGTGGAGTACATCGCTTTTTCGGCGTAATTATTGCTTTACACCGCCTTTATCGCCCCCTTTCTGGACAGGCGGATCGCTTATTCAATACTCAAATTACACCTGCGCCAAAATGAGGAAAATGGATATGCAACCGACTTACACTATTGGGGATTATCTGCTGGATCGCCTCGTCGACTGCGGTATTGACCGCTTGTTCGGCGTGCCGGGAGATTACAACTTACAGTTTCTCGACCGGGTCATTGCGCACAATGCGTTGGGGTGGGTCGGCTGCGCCAACGAGCTCAATGCGGCCTATGCTGCTGACGGTTATGCACGCATTAAGGGAGCCGGTGCGTTACTAACAACCTACGGCGTCGGCGAACTGAGCGCCCTGAACGGCGTGGCGGGCAGCTATGCGGAGCATATTCCGGTTTTACATATCGTCGGCGCGCCCTCCACTGGCGCTCAGCAGCGCGGCGAACTGCTGCATCACACCCTGGGCGACGGCGATTTCCGCCATTTTGCGCGGATGAGCGAGCAGATCACCTGTAGCCAGGCGCTGCTGACCGCCGGCAACGCCTGCCATGAGATCGACCGTGTTCTGCGCGATATGCTGACGCATCATCGGCCTGGCTATCTGATGCTGCCGGCCGATGTCGCCAGAGCGGCAGCGATTGCCCCAGCGCAGCGCTTGCTGGTGGAGGCCGCTCCGGCGGATGAAAACCAGCTCGCCGGATTCTGCGAGCATGCCAGCCGCCTGCTGCGGGGCAGTCGACGCATCTCCCTGCTGGCGGACTTCCTCGCGCAACGCTATGGCCTGCAAAACACGCTCCGGGAGTGGGTGGCGAAAACCCCCGTCGCCCACGCCACCATGCTAATGGGCAAGGGGCTGTTCGATGAGCAGCAGAGAGGTTTTGTCGGCACCTACAGCGGTATCGCCAGCGCGCCGCAGACCCGGGAGGCCATCGAAAACGCCGACACCATCATCTGCATCGGCACGCGCTTCACCGACACCATCACCGCGGGATTCACCCAGCATCTGGCGCGGGATAAGACGATAGAGATCCAGCCCTTCGCGGTCAGGGTGGGCGATCACTGGTTCAGCGGCGTGCCGATGGATCAGGCACTGGCTGCGCTGATGACCCTTTCCGCACCGCTGGCGGCGGAGTGGGCTGCGCCTCAGGTCGTGGCGCCGGAAGTGGAGGAGGGGGCCGACGGCGAACTCACGCAGAAAAATTTCTGGGCGACGGTGCAGGGGGCGCTGCGTCCCGGCGATATTATTCTCGCCGACCAGGGGACGGCCGCCTTCGGCATTGCCGCGCTGAAGCTGCCGTCAGAGGCGTCGCTGATCGTCCAGCCGCTGTGGGGCTCGATTGGTTTTACCCTCCCGGCCGCCTATGGCGCGCAAACCGCGGCGGCAGAGCGGCGGGTGGTGCTGATCGTCGGCGATGGCGCCGCCCAGCTGACGATTCAGGAGATGGGCTCTATGCTGCGCGATAAGCAAAAGCCGCTTATTCTGCTGCTGAATAACGAAGGGTATACCGTGGAACGGGCGATTCACGGCCCGGAGCAGCGCTACAATGACATTGCCCTGTGGGACTGGCGACGCCTGCCGGAAGCCTTCGCCCCGGACGTTGCCTCGCGCTGCTGGCGGGTTACGCACACCGATGAGCTACGGGAGGCGATGGCGGAGAGCATCACCTCCGATACGCTCACCCTGGTGGAAGTGATGCTGCCGAAAATGGATATCCCCGATTTCCTGCGCGCGGTGACGCAGGCGCTGGAGGAACGAAACAGCCGCGTTTAGTCGGTATGGTGTCTGGCAATCATCAAGGGCCTCCCGGCCAGCAGCAGCCAGGCCGGGAGCATCACAATGCACAGCAGCGGCAGCAGCGTGGTGTCCGGCACCACCACGGCGGCCATAAACAGGCTCAGCCAGCCGTCGCGGGTGACGACCAGCACCATGCCGAGGATCGCGCAGGAGACGGTGATCGCCGCCGGCACGGCGTCCACGTGGGCATGCAGCATCAGCCCCAGCGCCACGCCGACGAAGACCGCGGGGAAAATCCGCCCGCCGCGAAAGCCGCAGGCCGAGGCGAGAACCAGCGCAGCCAGTTTAACCAGCGCGATGAGCAGATAATCCGAGGCGGTCAGCGTCTGGCTGAAGGCCAGCTGCTGCATCTCATCCAGCCCCTTAAACAACGTTAAATGTCCGCCAATGGTCCCGAGGATCCCTAACAGCAAGCCGCCGAGGCCCAGCGTCAGGATCGGGTTTTTCAGGCGGTGCATCAGCGTGTGCAGGCGCGGCAGACACCAGACGGCGACCATACCGACGGCGATAGCGATCAGGGCGACGATCATCCCGCTGACAATATCGACGAAGTGCATCTGGCTATAGTGTGGGAGCGGCAGCGTGAAGTGGGGGTGGAAAAACAGCCCGGTCGTCAGCGCGCCCGCGGCGGCGGCAAGCATCGGGGCAAACAGACGATCCCATAGCGGCGACTCGTTGCTGCTGTTGAGGGTTTGCGAAAAAATCAGCGCGGCGGCCACCGGGGTGCCGAAGAGGGCGCCGATGGTGCCTGAGGCCGCGAGAATGGTCCAGTCAAGAGAGCTGACCCGCGGGAACAGTCGGGAGCCGACGGCGACGGCCAGCGCAATATTCACCACCATAATCGGATGCTCCGGGCCGAGGCTGACGCCGCCGGCGAGGCCAAGGATCAGCGCCGCCAGCAGCCCGGGCAGCGCGCCGGTGGCAATGGGCGCGCCGATTAACGACTCGGTCGCCGGGTCCGGCCCGGCATGCCCCGGGCTGTAACGGACGACCAGGCCCACCGCGATCCCCGTCGCCGTGAGAATGGCGATGATCCACAGCGGGTTCTCGGCGCTTACTCCAAACTGCACAGGCAGATTGCTCCACAGGATGCGCTGCAGCAACGCGGCAATCTTCATCGCGCCGATCAGGATCAGACTGGAGGCGATGCCAATCAGGATAGCCGGCACCGACAGGATCAGCATTGTTCTGGCGCGAGGATGGAGCATGACAATGTCCTTGTTAAAGTTCAGGAGCACTACTTTGCCTTTGTCGGCGGGGACCGTCGATGCAAATGGTGCTGAAACGATAAAGTTAAGGCGGCGTCTGATACCCGTGGCCTCGTTAATAGGCTACTTTGCATTGATTACAAACTAAATGTGACCTGTGTCGCTAAACAAGGGGCGTCCGCGAGTTGGACGTTGTTGTTAAGCCGCCATGAATTTACAGTGTGCCAAAAGATTTATTTTGACTTTAGCGGAGCCGTAACGGAATGACAAAATTTGCTTTAGTAGGAGATGTCGGGGGGACCAACGCCCGCCTGGCGCTGTGTGATCTGGCGAGCGGAGAGATCTCTCGTGCAAAGACCTATTCCGGGCTCGATTACCCCAGTCTGGAGGCGGTGGTGCGCGTCTATCTCGAGGAGCATCAGGTGACGGTCAGCGAAGGCTGTATCGCTATCGCCTGCCCGATCACCGGCGACTGGGTGGCGATGACCAACCATACCTGGGCCTTCTCCATCGCCGAGATGAAGCGCAACCTTGGCTTTGCGCACCTGGAGATTATCAACGATTTCACCGCCGTTTCAATGGCCATCCCGATGCTGAAAGCCGAGCACCTGATTCAGTTCGGCGGCAGCGCGCCGGTAGCCGGCAAACCGATCGCCGTTTATGGCGCCGGAACCGGGCTGGGCGTAGCCCATCTGGTACACGTTGATAAGCGCTGGGTCAGCCTGCCGGGCGAAGGCGGCCATGTCGATTTTGCGCCGAACAGCGAAGAAGAGGGGATTATTCTGGAAGAGCTGCGCGCTGAGCTGGGGCATGTCTCCGCAGAACGCGTCCTCTCCGGTCCTGGTCTGGTCAATCTTTATCGCGCGATAGTCAAATCGGATGGTCGACTGCCGGAGAACCTGCAGCCGCGTGAGGTCACCGAGCGGGCGCTGGCGGATAGCTGCACCGACTGTCGCCGGGCGCTGTCGCTGTTCTGCGTCATTATGGGGCGCTTCGGTGGAAACCTGGCGCTGACCCTGGGGACGTTTGGCGGCGTCTATATCGCTGGCGGCATCGTGCCGCGCTTCCTGGAGTTCTTTAAAGCCTCCGGCTTCCGCGGCGGTTTTGAGGACAAAGGTCGTTTTAAAGCCTATGTCCAGGATATCCCGGTTTACCTGATCGTGCATGACAACCCAGGCCTGCTGGGCTCCGGCGCGCATCTGCGTCAGACGCTGGGTCAAGTGCTGTAAGCGCATTCCTCCCGGGCTACTGTCGTAGCCCGGCCAGGCGGGGAGCCCCGCCGTCTACAGATTCATCAGCTGGCGAAACTCTTTCACTTTACTGCGACTGACCGGAACCTGAAACTCCAGGTCGCGCAGGCGTAGCACATAGGTATTGTTAAACCACGGCTCAATTTCCCGAATTTTGCTGAGATTCACACAGTACGAGCGGTGACAGCGAAAGAAATGTGCGGTGGGCAGTTTGCTGCAGAATTCGGTAATGTTCATCGGCATGACGAATGACTCCCGGCGAGTGTAGACGAAGGTCATCTTCTCGTGCGCCTCGGCATAATAGATATCATGAATGCTGGTGACGATGATCCGCTCATCTTTTATCAGATTGATGGTGTCGTTTTCCCGAGGCGCCACGCTGGTTAACCCGGAAGCGGCGTTATTCTGCTGCTGCCAGGCGGCGGTCAGCTTCTGCAGCATATTGATGATGCGCGACTCCTGGTAGGGCTTCAGAATGTAGTCAAACGCCTCCAGCTCAAAGGCTTCCACGGCGTGTTCTTTCCACGCGGTGATAAAGACGATAAAAGGCTTATGGGCGAACTGGCTGATGTTCTGCGCCAGCAGAACGCCGTCCAGCGATGGAATATTGATATCGAGAAAGATGGCGTCGACCTTGTTGTGCTGGAGAAATTTCAGCACGTCCAGTCCGTCGTCAAAGCTGCCGACGATCTCCATCTGGCTGTGGGTGTTGATAAGCCAGGAGAGTTCCTGTTGGGCCAGAAACTCATCCTCCACAATGATAACTTTCATCTTTTCTCCGCTCATGACAACAGAGACTCCGTCAGCGCCTGCGGCGTAGAGTGATTGGGGACATAAAAAGCGATCTCCGTTCCTGGCGTCAGGGTGCGGATATGCAGCCCCTCGCCATAGAGAAGTTTCACCCGATGATGAACGTTGAGCAGGCCGATTTTGTTACCCGGCATTTCATCGGCTTCCACGCGGGCGACCACGGCGGGATCGATGCCGTTGCCGGTGTCGCGAACGCTGATGCGAACCCGATTACCGCACTCATTGATGCCGATCGTCACCACGCCTTTCCCTTTACACGGCTGAATGCCGTGCACAATGGCATTTTCCACCAGAGGCTGGATAAGCAGGCTTGGGATCACGCAGCTGACGTCGTCGTCAATATCATAAATAACCGTCAGTTTGTCGCCGAATCGCGCCTGTTCAATGGCGATGTAATCTTTGATCTGATACAGCTCTCGTTTGATATCAATCTGCTCATCGTCTTTTAATTCGATGTTATAGCGCAGATAGCGCGACAGATTAAAAATGAGCTGGCGCGCGGTGTCCGGATTAAGGCGAATCGAGGAGGAGATCGCGTTCAGGGCATTGAATAAAAAGTGCGGGTTAATCTTGCTTTGCAGAGCGCGCAGCTCCGCTTTGTTGGCCATCTCCCGCAGCTGTTCGGCGCGGGAAACCTCCAGCTGGGTGGAGATGATTTGTGACAGGCCTATCGCCATCTCCTGCAGCGTCGAGGTGATGCGATGGGCGTGGCAGTAATAGATTTTTAGCGTACCGGTGACCACCCCTTTTTCCCACAGCGGAATGACCATCAAGGAGTGGATCTCCGGCGTGCGGTGGGCTTCATCATTGTTTTTAATAATGATTTTTCCATAACGGATGGCCTGTCGGGTGGTGGGACTGATGACATCGTTATGATGTTGATAGTTGGCTTCACCGACGCCCACGTAGGCCAGCACGTGTTCCGTATTGGTGATCGCCACCGCGTCGGCGGTAATGTCGCGGCGGATAATGTCGCAAACCTGGCGCAGAGAATCGCTGTTGACCTGACGGAACAGCGGCAGGGTTTTGTTGGCAATGTCGAGCGCCAGTTTCGCCTGCCGCGCGGCGCTGGCCTCCTTTTCCCCTTCCACGCTCTGCACCAGCAGCACGATAAAACCGATGCAGACGCTGCCGAGGATCATCGGGATACCAATTTTCGAAACAATATCCACGCCGAGGCTGAGGGAAGGGGCCCAGATCACCACCAGGATCATGGTCAGAGTCTCACAGACCATTCCGGCCAGAATGCCGATTTTCCAGCGTTGATCGCGGGCCACTTTGCGGTTAATCAACCCCGACAGCAGGCCGGCGATGATGCTGGTGATAAAGCAGGGCACGGCGGTCACGCCGTCAATATCAATCAGATAGCGGTGCACACCGGCAATCACCCCGACAATGGCCCCCACCCAGGGACCAAACAGGATCCCGCCGGACATCACGGCGATGATGCGCACGTTTACCAGCGATCCTTCCACCGGCACACCGGACCAGGTACTGAAGAGCGCGAACAGCGAGAAAATGGCGGTGACAGCCAGCAGCTCTTTCGGCGTATGCGCCGACTTATGCAACAGTTCGCGGAACAGGCGCAGGCGAATGAGAAAAAACAGGCAAATAAGCATCAGGGCCGCACGATCATAGACCGCCAGCATCATAGTAAAGATTTCGTGCATGGGTGCGCCGCGTCAGTGGCCAGAAAAGGACATGATAAAAAACCTGACGACAGAAGACCAGCCGCAGAAAAATAATGAGGAAAAGGCGCACTTTTAAAAGGGGATTGAGGGGTGGGGAGGCGATGTACCGCCAGACGCCAGAAGAAACGATAAATACCCGTGATAGAAAAGATATCAATATGTTACCACTTGCAGACAAAACGGTATTCATTCCGCAGCGTACTGCCGTATTTAGCGCAGACGATACCCGTTTTTAACGCCAGTGATTATTTTTCGTCAGGGCACTCGACAACGTGATTTTTTTCAGGTTATTTTCTAAACGAGCCGCAACAGCGGCAGCGTCGCTCGGACGGTCCGGGCGCTAACGTTAATCAGAGGAACCTATGGCTGAATCCAGTCCTGAACGCCGTTTTACGCGTATCGATCGTCTCCCACCGTACGTTTTTAATATTACTGCCGAACTGAAAATGGCTGCGCGCCGGCGCGGTGAAGATATTATCGATTTCAGTATGGGCAATCCCGATGGCGCGACGCCGCCGCATATCGTGGAAAAACTCTGCACCGTCGCCCAGCGGCCTGACACCCATGGTTACTCTACCTCGCGGGGGATCCCACGCCTGCGTCGCGCTATTTCGCGCTGGTATGAAGAACGCTATAACGTCGATATCGATCCGGAATCGGAAGCGATCGTCACCATTGGTTCGAAAGAGGGGCTGGCGCACCTGATGCTGGCGACGCTGGATCATGGCGACACCGTGCTGGTGCCGAACCCCAGCTACCCGATCCATATCTACGGCGCGGTGATTGCCGGGGCGCAGGTGCGCTCGGTGCCGCTGGTGGAAGGGGTGGATTTCTTTAACGAACTGGAACGCGCCATCCGCGAGAGCTATCCGAAGCCGAAGATGATGATCCTTGGCTTTCCCTCGAATCCGACCGCGCAGTGCGTCGAGCTGGATTTCTTTGAAAAGGTTGTCGCCCTGGCGAAGCAGTATGACATCCTGGTCGTCCACGATCTGGCCTATGCCGATATCGTGTATGACGGCTGGAAAGCGCCCTCCATCATGCAGGTGCCCGGCGCGCGCGATGTCGCCGTCGAGTTCTTTACCCTGTCGAAAAGCTATAACATGGCCGGCTGGCGCATTGGCTTTATGGTCGGCAATAAGACCCTGGTGAACGCGCTTGCCCGCATCAAAAGCTACCATGACTACGGCACGTTTACGCCGCTGCAGGTGGCGGCGATCGCTGCCCTGGAGGGCGATCAGCAATGCGTGCGGGATATCGCTGAACAGTATAAGCGCCGCCGCGATGTGCTGGTGAAAGGGCTCCATGAGGCCGGCTGGATGGTGGAGTGTCCGAAAGCGTCCATGTACGTCTGGGCGAAAATTCCGGAACCTTATGCCGACATGGGCTCGCTGGAGTTCGCGAAAAAGCTGCTTAACGAAGCGAAGGTTTGCGTTTCTCCGGGGATTGGCTTTGGCGATTATGGCGATACCCATGTCCGCTTCGCGCTGATCGAGAACCGGGACCGGACGCGCCAGGCGATCCGCGGCATTAAGGCGATGTTCCGCGCGGATGGCTTGCTGCCCGCCGCGAGCTAGCGCTTCGGCGAATACGCTATAACAAAAACGGGAGCCTCTGGGCTCCCGTTTTTTTTGACACCGCTGCAGTCTAGATCATCAGGGCAAAAGTACCGGCCCAAACGATGACCATAAAAGAGAGGCCCATAAAGAAGTATTTCACGACTCATCACTCCACGCGCTTATGCGACGTTCAAATGAATTAATTGTTCTGTTTTTCAAGGGCTGTCGCTGGTGAAATCTCACCCTGCGGCAGCTCGCAATTCTGTGCGTTAAGTGCTCCAGATGGCGCTAATGTACGCCTAAAAAATCAGGGAAACAAGAGGCATTTTTTTATTAATTTTTAGTTACTTACGAGTGTCGTGATTCGGCGACACATTAATTTCGCCCGGTAATAAATTTAGCGCCAGCGACGCTGCGAAAACGGGTTTCTCATCAGGGCGATTAGCGGGGCTAGTCAGGCTTGGCGCGCGGCATTCACGTTGCCACGCGCCACCGGTTTAATGCAGATCAGAGGCGCGCTGTCGCCACTCTGCAGGGTAGTGTGCCGGGATAAAGCGCAGCGTGATCGCCATGAGTAACAGGACACAGAGCGCATGCCAGGACCAGTCAAGGGTGTAGTTCCCGCTCAGGCTACGCAGCAGGCCGGAAAGCCAGGGCGACAGGCCGGCGATAATAAATCCGATACCCTGCATAAAGGCTACCAGCCGGCCGGCCACCGTCGGTTGTCCGGCATGATCGAGGGCCAGCACCAGGCACAGGGGAAACGCGCCGCCCAGACCGACGCCGCAGGCGAGAGCCCAGAGCGCGGAGAAGTGCTGCGGCAGCCAGATGAAGCCGCAGAAGCCAATCAGCTGGAGCGCCAGAGCACACAGCAGAAGCTGGCGCCGGTCATCCTGGCGAGCCAGCGCCGGCAGCAGCAGCGCGCCCGCGGTTTGCCCAACCGTCAGCAACGCCAGCAGCGAGCCGCTGTACTGGGCGCTGTCGCCAAGCTGCATATAATAGGGCGGCAGCCAGGCGATCAGACTGGCGTAGCCGGCATTGATCAGTCCGAAATAGAGCCCCAGCGTCCAGGCGCGGCGCTGGCCAATAATCGCTACCCGGGGGGCGGCGCTGGTCTGATGCGGAGCACGGGGCAGGTGCCGGCAAATCGCCAGCCAGCTAAGCAGGGCGAGGAGGGCGGGGAGCGCCCACCAGGCCAGCGCATCCCGCCAGGCTGTGCTGTGCGACGCCAGCCACGGCGTTAACGCGGCGCCTAACCCGCCACCGCCCATTAGCGCGGCTGACCATAGCCCCATCACCAGCGGCGTCCGTCGGGCGAATAAGCGCTTAATCACCGCCGGGATGGCAGCCTGGATGATGCCGATGCCAACGCCTCCGGCCAGGGCGCTGGTGAGCAGTAGGCCGCTATTCGGGGCGATTTCCCGCAACAGGGCGCCCGCCGCGATAATCAGCAGGCTTAGCGCAATGCTACGGTTTTGACCGACATGACGATCGACCCAGCCGCCGGCCAGCGCCAGCACGCCCATCGCTACCACCGGCAGGGCGGTCAGTAGCGCGGCCAGGGTATAGCTCATCCCGCTGGCGGCGCGGATCTCCGGAAGCAAAGGGCCGATGGAGGTGAGCAGCGGCCGCATATTTATGCCGATCAGCACCAGGATCCCCAGCGTCAGATTCTGTCGCAACACGGCTTTCATGGCTGCTGTTCCGCCCACCGCTGATAAACTGCCAGCCCCTCCGGCTGGGGGCGATGATGGATCGGCAACGTCTGCTGCGCCAGCGGCTGCTGCAACTGCTGATAAATCGCGGCGGTAGATAGCTGGAAAGGCTCTCCGTCCTGATTGCTGTTGGCGAAAAATACTTCCCGCACGCCGGTTAAATAGAGTGCGCTAAGACACATCGGACAAGGCTGTCCGCTGGCGTAAATAACGCATTCGCGCAGAACTTCGCTCCCCAGCCTGGCGGCAATATCGCGAACGGCATTCAGTTCGGCATGCGCCGTTGGGTCGCCGCTCAGATGAAAGGTGTTGACGGCTTCGGCGACAACCTCGTTATGGCGCACCATCACGGCGCCAAAGGGGCGACCGCCGTGGGTTGTGTTTTGTTTTGCCAGCGCTAAGGCGCGCTGGAGATAGCGATCGTGCGCGGACATAGTCACTCCTGCATAAGATGATGTTCAAGGTAAAAGAGGCAACGGGTCGTGCGTAGAGGGTACGTAACTTGTTTCATAAGTTAAAAGACTTATTTATGATGAACCCTAGTTGAATTACTTATAGGTAAGCGGATGCTCCTGCGCCATCTTTCCTACTTTATCGCTGTGGCAGAACACCGTGGCTTTACCCGCGCCGCCGCGGCGCTGCATGTCTCCCAGCCGGCGCTGTCACAGCAGATCCGCCAGCTGGAAGCCATGCTGGAGGTTCAGCTTTTCGACCGCTCTGGCCGTTATATCCGGTTAACCGATGCCGGAGAGATCTGGCTGGAGTATGCCCGCCGGGCGTTACGCGATCTTGAGGAGGGGCGGCGCGCTCTGCATGACGCTGAGGATCTGCAGCGCGGCAAACTCCGCATTGCCATGACGCCGACCTTCACCACCTATATGCTGGGACCGCTGGTGGAAAACTACTATCGACGCTACCCCGGCGTGAAATTGCTGATCCAGGAGATGAACCAGGAGCGCATGGAAATGAGGTTGCTGCAGGATGAACTGGATGTCGGCATCGCCTTTGACGACAGTCGTTCCCCGGATATTGTCGTTCAGCCGCTGCTGACGGAAACCCTCGCGCTGGTGGTGAGCCGCACGCATCCTCTGGCCAGAGAGAACGCGCTCAGGCTGCAGGCGCTCGACGCGCAGCCGCTGATTTTACTGAGCAGCGAGTTTGCCACCCGGGAGCAGATTGATCGTTATTGTCGTCGTCATCGGCTCGAACCTGACGTGCAGATGGAGGCCAACTCTATCGGCGCCGTTCTGTCGGTCATTCGGCGAACGCCCCTTGCGACACTGCTGCCGGCGGCGATCGCCGGGCAGTATGATGATGTGGTGGCGATTGAGCTGGAACCCGCGCTGCTGCAGCGAACGGCCTGTTTGCTCCAGCGCAGGGATGCGTGGCAGAGCGCCGCGGCACGCGAATTTATCGCCCTGGCGCGGGAGATTGCGCTAACGCTTGAGCAGGAAAACCGCCTGCCTCTTGCCTGAAGGCGTGCGTCGCTCGGCGGCGAACCAGGATTAACGATGGGCTGCGTTGCTGGTGTCGGCCTCGTCGGGCAGGGCATTCTCTCTAAGCATGACTTCCTCCTTCAGCCTTTCCAGCACGTGATGAAAGAGCTGGGTCTTGTCAGGCTCAGCCATTTGCTGCAATTTCACATTAAATAAACTATGGGACAGAATAAGATCGTGGATAAATTCCAGTAGTACCTCACTTTGCGGAAGTGAGGTTAATTCCTGATGGATATAACCGGTTTGTTGCCGTAGCGGATTTTTTGTGACATCCATCGGTCGGGCGCTAATGCTATGGGCAAATATTTTCTCAATTGCCTGACTGGTAATATAGAGCCGATTCAATGACAGGATGGGGTTTTCGGCTTCCTGCGGAATGAAGTGACAATAAACAAACGGTTTCTCAGGCAGCATCATGCTGAACCTGTTTTCACGATGAATATCGTTAGGCGCCTCCAGCAACGCCATTAAATTCCGGCTGTGCGGATGCCAGAGTCCTGAAGCTGTGACCTTGACGTTGAACTGCGTGACGGTATTCCCGCTCTGGGTTTCCATGACGGGAATATCGCCATCAATCCGCAAAATGCTATGGATATGGGAGTGTGGCGACCAGTAAGTTTCCAGCGTCTCAGATGAATTGAGTGGATTAAATGTGTTGGTTACCTCTTTTTCCTGATGAGAAAGGACGGCGAGTTTTAGTGTTCCCCGCGTCGGGTTAAGCTTCAGGCATAGATTGATCGCACCGATATCATGCCAGTGAAGAATGTCTTCAATTTCACAGTTTAATAATTTTTGCGCCCGGGAAAGGGAACAATACTCCATTGGCGGTAAATTATTTAACTTCCAGATATTCCGTTCTGTTATATTCATAAGGATTGTTTATTGCAGAAAAATAGCGGTCAGTATTAGCAATGAAAATCTGATGGTCATGTGCTTTTTTTGTTAACGTCGCTGGTCTGATTGATGAAATTCATTCATGTTGAGAATATTATATCAATAAGATGATTATTCTTATTGTTACGTCAGCCATTCACTTGATTGTGTAATCCTATCATTTATTTCGCTCGAGAAAAATAGTTTGCTTAGCGCCTGAATACAACACTTTTTTGTTTTTTTATTAACGACCTCGACGAGAGGGAACGCATCATGAAGAGAATGTGGATCTTGAGATCAATGCCTGGACAACAGGGATAACGCAAACGGATGCTCGCGGCATCCGTTTGCGGCGGCCAAGCTTACCGGGTTACAGAGGGATAGCGATCTCCTGGCTGCGCGATGGCATACCAGGCCATCATCTCCGCGGTACCCGGCTGACCTTCTGCTGGCGCCCAGTCCATAGTGTCGATTTCAGCAAGCGGTTGATAAGCGCCTTGTTTGACTTCAAATACCATTCCACCAGCGTCGAGTGAGAGCACCGTATGCTAGGTGCCAGGCTCCATTTCCAGCGCCGTGCAGGTTTCACCCAGCACCACCCGGTTAGTGATCGCGCCATGATCATCAAAATTTAGCACCACAAAGCGACCTTTCAGCGGCAGCAAAAGTTCAAAGGTATGTCGGTGCCGGTGCGGGCGGATATAGGTGCCGGGTTCCATAGCGATGGCCAGACGCTGCACCGGGTCGCTCAGCTCAGGGTGAAAATTGCGATGGGCACGTAAGCGCGGGGAACTGGCCGCCGCTTCGCACTGCTGCTGCATATCGCTAAGGGTGATCTGTTTCATATCAACGCCTGGCTCCTTTGTTGTCCAGAGAGTGTTGCATCGGCTGGGCGGCAGGTTGACGACCAGGCCACGCGATATTGTACGCATAAAGCGTGTTGCTGTCGGTTAATTGTCGAGGCTATAGAGTGCAGGAGGGCTTCTGCCAGGCAACCACGCAATTCCTACCTGCTTTTTTTGCCTGTTACAGGGCGCCGTCGGCACGGTTAAGTCATTCATTCTATACCGTTTTAGGATCCTCCGTTGTGGCAAGACCGATACTGATCGTGACGCTTTCGGGCAGTTTAACCCTGCTGCTGACGTCGCCTGGGTTGATAATGGTCTGGCGGGTCCGCTCGGCGATGAGTTGCGCCTGCTGTTGGCCCACGTCAGACAGTAATAGCGCAAATTCCTCGCCGCCTGTTCTGGCCACAATATCATCTCTGCGAACCTGATCCTGAAGAACCCCGGCCACATACTGAATAACAAGATCTCCCTGAAAGTGACCATATTTGTCATTGATGCGCTTGAAATGATCGATGTCGCATAACAATTTAGACAATGGTTTTGCACAGAGACCCGTTGCATTTTTTTTATCAGCACAAGGTAAAAATAACGGCGGTTATACAGCTGCATCAGATAATCACGAATCGAGTTCTGATAGGCATTCTCATATTTATTGTTGGATAATTGATAAAGATTAAACGCATTAAGGAAAATAATGATAATAAAGATCAGAGTGCCCAGCGTTTCGAAAAGCCTCGCTTTATACCCTGTGTTCTCGCTAGCGACATCTGCGGTTGTTAAGAAAGAGAAGGTTAAGGTATAAACGAAATAGTAAAAATAGATTCCTGTCCAGAATATATTTCTGAAGCGGGTTAATGCCATCGTCGTGAAAAAAAAGAACGTCCATATGTAAACCATTATATTACTGGCTAAGCGAATCGTTGGTTCATACAGGTGGATTGAGGAAAATCCAACAATCAGGACGATAGCTAAGGTCAGGCTTATACAGGCAAAGGTAATAATAATGTGATTATGGGAGGCCAGCAGGCGATGCGAACGAAACTTGAATACTAATGCCGCGGTGATGATTTAGGTGAGTGTTAACGCGTTGCGGTAAAAATAGATGAGTCTGATGGCCTGTTCATTAGGTCATACCTGTCAGGGCAAGAAAACTATGTTTTTATGATCCTGAATATCAATATTTTGAATGTCTGTCGGGAGTGAGCAGTATGCTTTTCGTGCGGTCGCTGCTGACGATGTCATTACGTTTTACAACTCGTCTTTTCCTGTGAGTTGTTCATTTTAGTCACAAAATTATAACTGGTGTTTTCCTCTTTTTAAAAAGAGGAATGGCGCCACGGGTTTATATCTATAAATAAATCACTTTGTGCGTTAACAGGAAGGGGGCATTGATGATCAGGTCGGTACCAACTTGAGTAGACTGTCTACAGGAGCTGCAGAAAAACCATCAAAAGTCGGCGTGGATCCGACATAAAGCAGGAGGGTTATGGTGTCCCCTGCAGGAATCGAACCTGCAACTAGCCCTTAGGAGGGGCTCGTTATATCCATTTAACTAAGGGGACAAGGCGGCACGAGTATAGCGTTTTTCGCCCGCCTGAGTAAGAGCTATACCGTCTGACTGCTTAAACCCTCGCCATTCTAAGCGCTTTTTTTATGCCCGGTCGGCATTTTTGGCTTTTGCAGCAGCCTGCGCGCGGGCTTCCGCTTTTCGCTTGTTGCTCATGTCGTTACGGATCTGCGCATGGCTAAGCAGTGCGAAGATGAAGGTCCCGCCGCAGATATTACCCGCCAGCGTCGGCAGGGCGAAAGGCCAGATGAAGTCGCTCCAGGGCAGGCTTCCGTTAAACACCAGATAAAGGATCTCCACCGAGCCCACCACGATATGGGTGGTATCCGCCAGGGCGATAAGCCAGGTCATCAGAATGATCACCACGATCTTGGCGGCGCCGGCGAGGGGAAACATCCAGACCATGGTGGCGACCAGCCAGCCGGAAATAATCGCATTGGCGAACATCTCCGTCGGGCTGTTTTTCATCACATCTTCGGCGATGCTGACGAAGGCCTGGCGGGTCGGCTCATCAAAAACAGGCATATAATTGAAGGCCCATGCGGCCACCGCGGTGCCGATGAGATTGCCCGCCAGCACCACCGACCATAGCCGCATGAGTAAACCGACGTTTCCGGGGGTGGGATTGTGCATCACCGGCAGTACGGCGGTGACCGTATTTTCCGTGAACAGCTGCTGGCGGGCCATAATTACGATAATAAAGCCGAAGGTATACCCGAGGTTCTCGAGTAAAAACCCTCCCGGGATCCCCTCCAGCTTGACGTGAAAAATCCCTTTCGCCAGCAACGAGGCGCCCATCGACAGACCGGCCGCAATCGCAGACCACAGCAGGGCCAGCGCATCGCGCTCCATCTCTTTTTCCCCTTCCTGACGAATATGTTCATGGATCGCCATCGCCCGCGAGGGAAGACGGTCTTCATCCACTTCTATCTCCTCCCCGCGCTGCTTTTCTTCACTTTCGACCTCACGTTCGTCGTCCGCTGGCTTTAATTTGTTATCATCAAGTTCATCCATTTCGTGGCCCTCGCTATCACTCTGTATAGTAATAGCGTAGCGGCTTTACCTGGCGTCTGGCTGGGCATACTCTGAAATCGCAAAAATGGTAACGTCAGATTTTTGTCGCTCCGCTAGAATAGGAGCCCCGCGATCTCGTTATTCCCAGGCTATGATCAAATCAACAACTTGGGTGATATAGACATCGTTCAACGTGCTGTTACAATCGCTCACATCTGTACGGGCGGAAACGTTGTCTTTCCGTCATGGATGGCAACTCGCGATAGCCATAAAAACCAGGGAGACATCTATGAATTATCGCCTGTCGGCGCTTGCGCTTGGCGCCACATTGCTGGTGGGATGTGCCAGTTCCAGCTCTGGCGATCGGCCGCAGGGGCGCTCAGACCCGTTAGAAGGGTTTAACCGCACGATGTTTGACTTCAACTTTAACGTGGTTGATCCTTACGTGCTTCGTCCCGTCGCGGTGGCATGGCGTGACTATGTTCCGCAGCCGGCGCGCAATGGCTTAAGCAACTTCACCAGCAACCTGGAAGAGCCGGCGGTGATGGTGAACTCCTTCCTGCAGGGCGACCCGTATAAAGGTATGGTCCACTTTACCCGCTTCTTCCTGAACACCATCCTCGGGATGGGGGGTCTGATCGATGTCGCCGGGATGGCTAATCCGCAGCTGCAGCGCGTTGAACCGCATCGTTTCGGCAGTACGCTCGGCCACTATGGCGTCGGCTATGGCCCGTATGTGCAACTGCCATTCTACGGCAGCTTTACCCTGCGTGACGAAGGCGGCGATATGGCCGATGGCCTCTATCCGGTGCTCTCCTGGCTGACCTGGCCGATGTCGATCGGCAAATGGGCGGTAGAAGGGATTGAGACACGCGCTCAACTGCTGGATTCCGACGGCCTGCTGCGTCAGTCTTCCGATCCTTACATTCTGGTGCGTGAAGCTTACTTCCAGCGTCATGACTTTATCGCCAACGGCGGTAAGCTGACCCCGGCGGACAATCCGAACGCCCAGGCCATTCAGGATGAACTGAAAGATATCGATTCACAGTAATCTGCGAATAAAAAAAGGGTGAACATGATGTTCACCCTTTTTTGTTGCGCGCTGCTTATCAGAAGCGGTAGTTGAAGTTGGCGCCGTACAGCCAGGCGGTCCCTTCGGAGCGGAAGGTATACGGGCCTTCCTTGATTTCCACATGCTGCCCGTGCATATAGGAAATCCCGACGTCAACCGACGCATCCTTGTTGAACGCGTAGGTGGTACCCGCGCTCAGCCACAGGCGATCCTGGTCCGGAATGGAAATGGAGCGATTGTTGGCCGGTACCGGGCTGTCGTCGAAGGCGATACCGGTGCGGAAGGTCCAGTTATCGTCGTAATAATAGGTCGTCCCCAGCGCTACGCGGTAGGCGTCCTTAAAGCCTTCCTCTTTATAGAACAGCGTCTGGCCGTTGCTGCCGGTGGCTTTCAGCTCCTGGAACTGGCTCCAGCTGGTGTAGGTCAGACTGTAGTGGACCGCCCACTGCGGCGCCACGCGGTTATAGCCCGACAGTTCCCACATTTCCGGCAGGTTAAGGGTCAGTGAACCGCCGGTGGTCTGGCCGTTAGTACCCGCCGGCAGACCGAAGTTGCCAAGGATCTGGTTATAGGCCGCTGGCAGACTGCTGCGATAGTTACCGTCAAAATCGATCTTGACCTCGGAACGGTAGGTTAAACCGTAGCGGTTGTTCTTATCCAGCTCATAGAGGATACCGGCGTTCCAGCCAAAGCCCCACGCATTGCCGTTAAGATGGGCGATCTGCGTGTCGGCTGGGATCTTCGCCACCTGGCCTGCCAGCGCCGGCGGCAGCGCGCCAGAGCCAGCGACAATCTGGCCCAGATCGCCTGCATAGCGCTCGATCTTCGCCTTAGCGTAGACCGCATCGAAACCTAAGCCAAAGCTCCAGTTGCTGTCGAGGCGATAGGCGCCGCTCAGGTTGAAGTTAGCCGTAGTCAGGTCGGTTTTACCGCCCATGCTGCCGGCCGCATAATCATCGTTATACTCTGTTGCCAGGCCGTAGTTGGAGGTGATGGACGCCCCCCAACCGAACTGATCGTTAATCGGCGCGACAAAGTGGAAGTTGGGTACCCACGCCGTCGGGGCGATATTGTCCGCATTCAGGCTTTTGCCGGTGGGGGAAGTCCCGGAGACATTGACGCCCGGGTCGACAAAAACGGCGCCCGCCGACATAGTCGGACGGTCAAACATCATAATTAATGCCGGGTTACGACTGGCATTGCCTGCATCGTCTGCGATAGCCCCTTCACCGGAATAGGCCCGACCCAGCCCTGATGAAGAGAATTCGTTGAGCTGGAAGCCTGCTGACCAGGCCTGGGTGGAAACAAGTGCGACAGCCACTGCAAGGGCAGATTGGGTAAAGCGGGTTTTCTGGCTCATGCCCATAACCTCATTGAGTTATTTTTTTTTAAACTATGTTACATGCCGTAACAGAAGCGCGGAAGTGTAGGGTCTGCGGTACAACAGAGAAATCAGACCAGTGCGCTGAGTATAGGTCTGACCAGATGAGTTGTTGCAAGTTTGTTTATGAAGTTTTTCAATTGTGATAACAGAAACGCGATCCAGCTGGCAAAATTGTCGGGGGGAAGGCGACGGAGAAAAGATGATTTTTGTTTTAGATCATTTTTAAGTGTGATTTCTGTCACTTAACGCCGTGATAGCGATTATCGGCTGGAGGCAAACCGGAGGGCGGGCGTAAAATAGGCACATTAATTGTCTGGCACCGCAGGTGCATATCCAGAGGAAATCTACGATGAGTAAATGTAGCGCTGATGAAACCCCGGTTTGCTGCTGTATGGATGTTGGGACCATTGTCGACAACACCGACTGCACCGCCTCATACAGCCGCGTATTCGCCAACCGCGCGGAAGCAGAGCAAATGCTCGCCGCGCTGAGCGAAAAAGCCCGCAGTGTGGAATCTGAACCGTGCAAAATTAATCCCGTCTTCGCCGACGTTGACGGCGGCGTAAAGCTGGATATCGATTTTGTATTTAGCTGTGAAGCCGAATCCCTCATATTCCAGTTGGGTCTGCGTTAATCCCTCCGCTTAGCGCCCCGTGAAGGGGCGTTATCTTTTCTGTTCAATGTGTTTTGGCTCGCAATTTTTCGTTTCCCCGATTGGCTTAATGTAAAAAATTAGTTAACAATGTTATCAGGTCAGACCACTTGGTTGTCTTGGTTAACAGGGGAGAGTTATGAGTCAGGCATTACCGCTTATCACCCGTCAGGGCGATCGCATTGCCATTGTCACAGGGTTACGCACGCCGTTTGCGCGTCAGGCGACGGCATTTCATGGCATTCCCGCCGTTGATTTAGGAAAAATGGTGGTTGGCGAAATGCTGGCGCGCAGCGACATTCCTGCGCAAGCCATTGAGCAACTGGTCTTTGGTCAGGTCGTGCAGATGCCGGAGGCGCCGAATATCGCCCGGGAAATTGTGCTCGGTACCGGAATGAGCGTGCACACCGACGCCTACAGCGTCAGTCGCGCCTGCGCCACCAGCTTCCAGGCCGTGGCGAATGTCGCCGAAAGCCTGATGGCCGGCACCATCCGCGCCGGTATCGCCGGCGGTGCCGACTCCTCCTCTGTGTTGCCTATCGGCGTCAGCAAAACGCTGGCCCGCGCGCTGGTAGATGCGAACAAAGCCCGCACGCTGAGCCAGAAACTGAAGCTGTTTTCCCGCCTGCGGCCGCGCGACCTGCTGCCGGTTCCCCCGGCGGTTGCTGAATATTCAACCGGCTTACGGATGGGCGATACCGCCGAGCAGATGGCGAAAAGCTGGGGGATCACCCGGGAACAACAGGATGCGCTGGCACATCGTTCACACCAGCTGGCAGCGAAAGCCTGGGAGGAGGGCAAGCTGTCCGCAGAGGTGATGACCGCCTATGCTTCTCCCTTCCGCGAACCGCTGGAGCAGGATAACAATATCCGTAAAAATTCAACCCTCGCGGATTACCAAAAGTTACGTCCGGCCTTCGACCGTAAACATGGCACCGTTACCGCCGCCAACAGCACGCCGCTCACGGATGGCGCGGCGGCGGTGATCCTGATGACCGAGTCGCGGGCCAAAGAGCTGGGTCTGACGCCGCTGGGTTATCTGCGCAGCTATGCCTTTACCGCCATCGATGTCTGGCAGGATATGCTGCTGGGGCCCGCATGGTCCACGCCGCTGGCGCTGGAGCGCGCTGGCCTGACGCTGGCGGATCTCACGCTTATCGATATGCACGAAGCTTTCGCCGCGCAGACGCTGGCCAATCTCCAGTGTCTGGCAAGCGACCGCTTTTCCCGCGAGGTGCTGGGCCGCGCGCAGGCCACCGGTGAGGTGGATGAGAGTAAATTTAACGTCCTCGGCGGCTCTATCGCCTACGGTCACCCCTTTGCCGCTACCGGCGCGCGGATGATCACCCAGACGCTGCATGAGCTGCGGCGACGGGGAGGGGGATTTGGTCTGGTGACGGCCTGCGCGGCAGGCGGTCTGGGCGCGGCGATGATTGTGGAGGCTGAATAATGGATACGGTTTCCGCTTTTAAGCTTGAAGTCCGTGCGGACAACATCGCGGTGATTACCATCGATGCCCCGGGTGAAAAAATGAATACCCTGAAGGCCGAGTTCGGCAATCAGGTGCGGGGACTGATACGCCAGATACGCGACGATAAGTCGGTGCGCGGCGTGGTATTTATCTCCGCCAAAGCCGATAACTTTATCGCCGGCGCAGATATCAACATGATTGCCCGCTGCCGCAGCGCGCAGGAGGCGGAAGCGCTGGCCCGCCAGGGGCAGCAGATTATGGCCGAGATCCATGGCTTGTCGATTCCGGTCATTGCCGCCATCCATGGCGCTTGTCTGGGCGGCGGACTGGAGCTGGCGCTGGCCTGCCATGGCCGCATTTGTAGCGATGACGAAAAAACCCGACTCGGGTTGCCGGAGGTACAGCTTGGCCTGCTGCCGGGTTCCGGCGGGACGCAGCGTTTACCGCGGCTGATCGGCGTCAGTACGGCGCTGGATATGATGCTCACCGGCAGGCAGTTACGGCCGCGCCAGGCGCTGAAGGCCGGTCTGGTGGACGAGGTGGTGCCGCAGACAATTTTACTGCAGACGGCGGTGGAGCTGGCGCTGAAGGGGCGCCCGGCCAGCCGCGAGGTGCCTGTTCGCGAACGCGTGCTGGCGGGCCCCCTGGGTCGCCATCTGTTATTCCAGTACGTCGGCAAGCAAACGCAGCGCAAGACCCAGGGCAACTACCCGGCGGTGAAGCGAATTTTGCAGGTCGTCGAGAATGGTCTGGCCCATGGCTGCAGCAGCGGTTACGCCGAAGAGGCCCGCGCGTTTGGCGAACTGGCGATGACCCCGCAGTCGCAGGCGCTGCGATCGATCTTCTTTGCCAGTACCGATCTGAAAAAAGACCGTGGCGCCGAGGCGGAACCCGCTCCGCTGAGAAGCGTTGCCGTCCTGGGCGGCGGCCTGATGGGCGGGGGGATCGCCTATGTGACTGCCTGTAAAGGCGGACTGCCGGTGCGAATCAAAGATATTCAGCCGGGCGGGATCAACCACGCCTTAAAGTACAGCTGGGATCTGCTGAACAAACAGGTTCGCCAGCGTCGACTGCGCCCCAGCGAGCGCGATCGTCAACTGGCGCTGATCACAGGCACTACCGACTATCAGGGCTTTACCCATCGCGACGTGGTGATTGAGGCGGTATTCGAGGACCTGGCGCTGAAACAGCGGATGGTCAGTGAAGTGGAGCAAAACGGCGGGCCGCAGACTATCTTTGCCTCGAATACTTCGTCGTTACCGATAGGCGATATAGCCGCCCATGCCAGCCACCCTGAGCGGGTGATCGGCCTGCACTTTTTCAGTCCGGTGGAGAAAATGCCGCTGGTTGAGGTGATCCCGCATAAAGGAACCGATCCGCAGACCATCGCCACGGTGGTGCAACTGGCTAAACGTCAGGGGAAAACGCCGATCGTGGTGGCGGACAAAGCGGGCTTCTATGTAAACCGCATCCTCGCGCCGTATATAAATGAAGCGATGCGCCTGCTGGTGGAGGGAGAACCGGTTGAGGTGATTGATAAGGCGCTGGTGAAATTCGGTTTCCCGGTGGGACCGGTTCAACTGCTGGATGAAGTGGGTATTGATACCGGCACCAAAATTATTCCCGTGCTGGAGAATGCCTTTGGAGAGCGTTTCAGCCCGCCTGCAAACATCATTGACGCGATTTTGAAGGACGATCGCAAAGGTAGAAAAAATAATCGTGGTTTCTATCTTTATGAGACAAAAGGGCGTAAAAGCAAAAAACGGCCCGACCCGGCAGTCTATCCGCTGCTGGGCATCGACCGCCCCCAGTCGCGGTTGTCCGCGCAGCAGGTGGCGGAGCGCTGTGTGATGATGATGCTTAACGAGGCGGCGCGCTGCTTTGATGAGCAGATTATCCGTAGCGCGCGCGATGGTGATATCGGCGCCGTATTTGGTATAGGGTTTCCGCCATTTCTTGGCGGCCCGTTCCGGTATATGGATACTATCGGCGCGGGTGAAGTTGCCGCGATCCTGCAGCGCCTGGCCGCCCAGTACGGCCCACGTTTTACACCCTGTGACACTTTATTACGCATGGCCGAACAGGGGACCACCTTTTGGCCAGCGGATGAACGGATGACCTAAGTTATGGTCAAAGAAGGTAAATCCGGCTGCGGATGACGCTGTTGATTGGCTGTTTTGTAAACAATCATTGACTATACTTACGCCATTGAGGTAAAAAACAGCGTTTCATTCGTTGAATGGATCAGGCACAATGCCCGGCCACCGGGTCACCTGCGTATTGTCTTCGCAGGCCAAACTACGGTGCTTCTGGTTAACAAAAGCGGTGCAATATGCAAGTTTTTATTATGCGTCACGGCGACGCTGCCCTCGATGCAGCCAGCGACTCGGTTCGTCCATTAACCGTATGCGGTTGTGATGAGTCTCGTCAGATGGCAACCTGGCTGAAAGGTCAAAAAGTGGATATTGAGCGCGTTCTTGTCAGTCCCTATCTGCGTGCGGAACAGACGCTGGATATTGTTGGGGAGTGCATGAACCTGCCGAAACATGTCGACGTGATGCCGGAACTCACGCCGTGCGGCGATGTGGGAATGGTGAGCGCCTATCTGCAGGCGCTGGCAAATGAAGGCGTGGCGACGGCGCTGGTCGTCTCCCACCTGCCGCTGGTGGGGTACCTGGTCTCAGAGCTGTGCCCGGGGGAAACGCCCCCGATGTTCACCACCTCGGCTATCGCCTGCGTTAATCTGGACGCCGACGGCAAGGGTGAATACCTCTGGCAGAAAAGCCCCTGCAATCTCAAGATGGCCAACGCCATCTGACGACCCCGGAGCTCGCCGTCAAGGCAGCTCCGGCGGTTGCCACTCCTCGACCTCAATCAGAATCAGCAGTGCGGCGTCACCGCCGTACTCTTTTGGCGCCTGATGAAAAGCCATGATGTGTGGATGCTGCGCCAGCCACAGCGGGGTTTGCTGTTTGAGAATGTGCTTACCGTGCCCGTGCATCACGCAGGCGCAAAACACATGCTCGCGGCGGCAGGCGGCAATCAGCGCGCCCAGTTCCTGTTTGGCCTGCTGCTGGGTGAGCCCATGCAGATCGAGAAACAGTTCCGGCGAATAATCCCCACGACGCAGCTTTTTCAGCTCAAAATGGCTGACGTCGGCGCGGACATATTTTGTCGAGCCTTCGGTATTCAGTAACGGCTGAAACTCATCGGAAAAATAGTGGCTGTTGTCGGCCTGCTCCTGCAGCAGACGCTTAGGGGCAACCTCGGTGATTTTCTTGCGCTGCGGGCGGTGAACGATGGTGTCCTGTTTGATCTTCCGCGTGCCGGTCATCAGCTGACGGAACAGCGCCTGATCCTCCTCGCTAAGCGATGTCTTCTTTTTCATTGTCCGCTCTCATTAATACTTTGCGCTAGTTTACCCGACTCAATATCCCTTCGGGCAAGGAAAACCTGTTTTTTCCCCCGCCACCCCACGCAAGAATGCTGATTTATCGCCGTCTTCATGGCACACTAGCCGCCGAATTTATAGCAGAGTGTGCCCTGGAGGATGTCGTGGATAAAATTTTTGTTGATGAGGCAGTCAATGAGCTGCATACCATTCAGGACATGCTGCGCTGGGCGGTAAGCCGTTTCAGCGCTGCTAATATCTGGTACGGTCACGGGACTGACAACCCATGGGACGAGGCGGTACAGCTGGTGCTGCCTTCGCTGTATCTGCCGCTGGATATTCCGGAAGATATGCGCACTGCGCGCCTGACCTCCAGCGAGAAACACCGCATTGTAGAGCGGGTGATTCGCCGCGTGAACGAGCGTATTCCCGTCGCCTATCTGACCAACAAAGCGTGGTTCTGCGGCCATGAGTTTTACGTCGATGAGCGAGTGCTGGTGCCGCGCTCCCCGATCGGCGAACTGATCAATAACCAGTTTGCCGGGCTGATTACCCATAAGCCGCAGCATATCCTTGATATGTGCACCGGCAGCGGCTGCATCGCCATTGCCTGCGCCTATGCCTTCCCGGAAGCCGAAGTCGACGCCGTGGATATCTCCCCGGACGCGCTGGCCGTCGCCGAGCACAATGTGGAATCCCATGGCCTGATCCATCACGTGACGCCGATCCGTTCCGACCTGTTCCGCGACCTGCCGAAGCTACAGTACGATCTGATCGTCACTAATCCGCCGTATGTCGATGAAGAGGACATGGCCGATCTGCCGGAAGAGTATGAGCATGAGCCGGTTCTGGGTCTGGCCTCCGGAAGCGATGGCCTGAAGCTGACGCGCCGCATCCTCGGCAATGCGCCGGATTATCTCAGCGACGACGGGATTCTGATTTGTGAAGTCGGTAACAGCATGGTACATCTGATGGAGCAGTATCCGAACGTGCCGTTTACCTGGCTTGAGTTTGATAACGGCGGCGACGGCGTCTTTATGCTGACCAAACAGCAGCTGATTGACGCTCGCGCGCACTTCGGTATTTATAAAGACTAAAAAAAACAACACGCCAACATAACGACAAAGAATGGAGCCGTGATGGCAGGAAATACAATTGGACAACTCTTTCGCGTCACCACCTTCGGCGAGTCGCACGGCCTGGCGCTGGGCTGCATCGTTGACGGCGTGCCGCCGGGCATTCCGCTGACCGAAGCCGATCTGCAGCACGACCTCGATCGTCGTCGCCCGGGTACCTCGCGTTACACCACGCAGCGTCGCGAGCCGGATCAGGTCAAAATCCTCTCCGGCGTCTTCGAAGGCGTCACCACCGGGACCAGTATCGGGCTGCTGATTGAGAACACCGATCAGCGCTCGCAGGATTACGGCGCGATCAAAGATCTGTTCCGTCCTGGCCATGCGGATTACACCTACGAGCAAAAGTATGGTCTGCGCGACTATCGCGGCGGCGGTCGCTCCTCCGCCCGCGAAACCGCGATGCGCGTGGCGGCCGGGGCGATTGCCAAAAAATTCCTCGCCGCGAAGTTCGGCATCGTCATTCGCGGCTGCCTGACGCAGATGGGCGACATTCCGCTGGCTATTAAAGACTGGGATCAGGTTGAACAGAATCCTTTCTTCTGCCCGGACCCGGAGAAAATCGACGCTCTCGATGAACTGATGCGCGGTCTGAAAAAAGAGGGCGACTCCATTGGCGCCAAAGTGACCGTCGTCGCCGACGGCGTACCGCCGGGCCTTGGCGAGCCGGTCTTTGACCGCCTTGACGCCGATATCGCCCACGCGCTGATGAGCATCAACGCCGTGAAAGGCGTGGAGATTGGCGACGGTTTCGACGTGGTGAAGCTGCGCGGCAGCGAAAACCGCGATGAGATCACCAAAGCCGGATTCCAGAGCAACCACGCCGGCGGCATTCTTGGCGGCATCAGCAGCGGTCAGCAGATCGTTGCCAACATCGCGCTGAAGCCGACCTCCAGTATTACCGTTCCCGGTCATACCATTAACCGCTTTGGCGAAGAGGTGGAGATGATCACCAAAGGGCGTCACGATCCGTGCGTCGGCATACGCGCCGTACCGATCGCTGAGGCGATGCTGGCGATTGTCTTAATGGATCACTTTATGCGTCAGCGCGCGCAGAATGGCGACGTGACGACGACAATTCCACGCTGGTAACCATGAAAAACACCGTTATCGCCCTGCTGGCGCTGCTGGCCAGCGCCGGCAGCCTGGCCGCCACGCCATGGCAGAAGATATCCCAGCCAATCGGCGGCAGCGCGCAGTCGATTGGCGCGTTCTCCAATGGCTGTATCGTTGGCGCCGAGGCGCTGCCGCTGAACGCCGCCGGCTATCAGGTGATGCGTACCGATCAGCGTCGCTACTTCGGTCATCCGGATCTGGTTCAGTTTATTCAGCGCCTGAGCAATCAGGTGCACAATAAAGGCATGGGGACCGTGCTGATTGGCGACATGGGGATGCCGGCAGGCGGCCGCTTTAACGGCGGCCACGCCAGCCATCAGACGGGCCTCGATGTCGATATCTTCCTCCAGCTGCCGCAGACGCGCTGGACTTCGTCCCAGTTGCTGAAGCCGCAGGCCCTGGATCTGGTCGCCAGCGATGGCAAACGCGTGGTGCCGTCGCTGTGGAGTCCGCAAATCAGCCAGCTGATCAAGCTGGCGGCGGAAGATAGCGAAGTGACCCGCATCTTCGTCAACCCGGCGATTAAACAGCAGCTGTGTCTGGATGCGGGCAACGACCGCCAGTGGCTGCGCAAAGTTCGTCCCTGGTTCCAGCATCGCGCCCATATGCACGTCCGTCTGCGCTGCCCGGCGGGCAGCCTGGAGTGCGAAGATCAGGCGCCGCCGCCGGCCGGCGATGGCTGCGGCGCGGAGCTGCAGAGCTGGTTCGAGCCACCTAAACCCGGGTCTACCCCACCTGTGAAGAAGACGCCGCCGCCGTTGCCGCCTTCCTGCCAGGCGCTACTGGATGAGCATGTGCTGTAATGGATAGTTTTATCGAGTTGTTTTCCGTATCGCCGCTGGTGCTGGTGGTGCTTTTCTTTGTCGCCATCCTGGCCGGTTTTATTGACTCACTGGCCGGGGGCGGGGGCTTACTGACCGTGCCGGCGCTAATGGCCGCCGGTATGCCGCCGGCCCAGGCGCTGGCGACCAATAAGCTGCAGGCCTGCGGCGGATCGCTGTCGGCGACCCTCTATTTTGTCCGCCGCAAGGTGGTCAATCTCGCCGATCAGAAGCTGAATATTCTGATGACCTTTATCGGTTCAACCGCCGGCGCGCTGCTGGTCCAGCACGTGCAGTCCGATATTCTTAAGCAGATCCTGCCGTTGCTGGTGATCGGCATCGGTCTCTATTTTCTGCTGATGCCGAAACTGGGCGAAGCGGACCGACAGCGTCGGCTCTACGGCCTGCCGTTTGCGCTGGTCGCCGGCGGCAGCGTCGGGTTTTACGACGGCTTTTTCGGCCCCGGCGCCGGTTCGTTTTATGCGCTGGCGTTTGTCACCCTGGCCGGGTTTAACCTGGCGAAGTCGACGGCCCACGCCAAACTGCTCAACGCCACCTCGAACGTCGGCGGCCTGCTGCTGTTTATTATCGGCGGAAAGGTTATCTGGGCCACCGGCTTTGTGATGATGGCCGGCCAGTTTATTGGCGCCCGCGCCGGCTCCCGGCTGGTGCTGAGCAAAGGGCAATCGCTGATCCGACCGATGATCGTTATCGTTTCGGCGGTGATGAGCGCGAAACTTCTCTACGACAGCCACGGGGCTGAGATTTTGCAGTGGTTGGGAATTCATTAATGCAACAGCAACACCATTATCAGCAGCTTATTGACCTCTTCGACAGCTGCTTTGCCGCAGATTTTAATACTCGCCTGGTGAAAGGCGACGATGAGCCGATCTACCTCCCGGCGGACGATGACACGCCATATCACCGTATCGTCTTCGCGCACGGTTTTTTTGCCAGCGCTCTGCACGAGATCTCCCACTGGTGCATCGCCGGCAAAGCCCGCCGCGAGCTGGTGGATTTTGGCTACTGGTACTGTCCGGACGGCCGCGATGCGATGACCCAAAGCCAGTTTGAGGACGTAGAGGTGAAACCGCAGGCCCTGGAGTGGCTGTTCTGCGTGGCGGCGGGATTTCCGTTTAACGTCAGCTGCGACAATCTGGAAGGTGACGTTGAACCCGATCGCATCGCCTTTCAGCGCCGGGTACATGCCCGGGTGATGACTCTGCTTGAGCAAGGGATCCCCGAACGTCCGGCGCGTCTTATTCGCGCATTACAACACTATTATCAAACGCCGCCATTGACGGCAGAACACTTTCCGTGGCCGGAAGACCTGCACTAAGGCCACACATTACATGACAAGAGGTAAGATGATGATCGCGGAGTTTGAATCACGCATTCTGGCGCTGATTGACAACATGGTAGACCACGCCAGTGATGATGAACTGTTTGCCGGCGGTTATCTGCGCGGCCACCTGACGCTGGCGGTGGCTGAGCTGGAAGGTGAGGGCGAACATTCAGCGGAAGCGGTACACAGCAAAGTCAGCCATAGCCTGGAGAAAGCCATCGGCGCTGGCGAACTGTCGCCGCCGGACCAAATTCTGGTGCAGGGCATGTGGGAAAACCTGTATCAGCAGGCGAAAAATCAGGCCTGATCCATGATGTAGGTCGGATAAGCGTAGCGCCATCCGACACGCTAACGGCGCAACCAGGATTTACCCTGTTTGCGCTGTGCTTCTCCGGGCTACCGCGTTGGTCCCCCGGACGAGGCCGGAAATGTCGCGCTTCCCAGGGATTTTTCTCCCCTTGCGCTGTTACTTCACCGCTTTTCCCTTCAGCAGTTTTCTCACCCATAGCCGATTCGGATTCAGCGCCGCCAGGGTGCCGCTATCCAGCGGCAGCGGTTCAGCGCTCATCTGCGCCGCCAGCAGCTCAGCGCTTAACGGCGCGGTGCAAATGCCTCTCGATCCGAGGGCGCCAAGCATAAACAGGTTATGGAAGACCGGCGCGCTACCGGCGTTATCCTGCCGTTCGTGGAGGCTGGCGTATTGCGTCAATGTCGCCGCATAGTCCGGCACGTTGCCGACCATCGGCAGATGATCGCGGGTGGCGCAGCGCACGCCGCAGCGGGCGTCACTGGCGCTAATATCCACGTCCTGCGGCCACTCCGCGCCCGGGAAGCAGTCGATCAGCCGTTTCCGGTTGTGCTGCTGATCTTCTTCGCTGAAGGTGGTGTCGGTTTTGCCGCGATGGTAGCTGGCGCCAATGCAGTGCTGCTGATTTTGCGGATTCTGCGGCGTCAGGTAGCCGTCGTAGCACAGCACCTGGCGCAGGGCGGAAAGCCGCGGGGTAGTGGGTATATGGCTGACCTGGCCGCCAACGGGGTAGACCGGCAACGGCGCGGTTTGCGCAAAATCCGATATGCGGTGGCCGTTGGCCAGCACGACCGCCTGATGATAGCGCTGCCGGTTGAGCAGCCAGCCATCGCCCTCCGCGCTCAACGTCTCGACCTGATAACCATAATGCGCGTGCAGTCCGCGAGTCGCCGCCAGCGCCATCAGCTCGGCGGTGAGCTGCTGCGGGCACAGCCAACCGCCGGCCGGATAGGTTATGCCGCCGCAGCCGGTCTCGACGCCGGTCAGCTCCGCGGCCTGCTCCGCCGTCACCGCGCAGGCGATATCAGGTGGCAGCTCCAGGGCCAGCATCTGATTGATTTTGTGTGCGCTTTTTTCATCCCAGCCAAGCTGGGTGACCCCGCACCATTGATGATCGAACAGCACCGGCAGCGCGTCGTAGGTGCGGCGGGCGAAGGTAAAGGCGGCCGGGAAAAAGCGCGCCAGCGCCGGATCGTGCTGGCTTAACAGCGGGTAGAGCGCGCCCTGGCGATTACCGGAGGCGCCCTGCGCCGGGGTGTCGTCCGCACAGTAAAGGGTCACCTGCCAGCCGCGACGCAGCAGCGCCAGGGAGAGCAGGGCGCTGGCGATACCGCCGCCGACGATGGCCGCCTCGCGGGCCTCGCTCCCGGGGCGGGCGAACCAGGGCGCGCGCGCCGGAAAGGTCAGCGTTTGCGCCATCTCGCCGGTCAGCATCTCCCGTTTGCGGCCGAAGCCTTTGGTTTTACGCAGGGTAAACCCGGCTTCCTGCAGACCGCGGCGGACAAAACCGGCGGAGGTAAAAGTGGCCAGCGTCCCGCCGGGACGCGCCAGGCGCGCCATGGCATTGAACAGATCCTGGGTCCACATGTCGGGATTTTTCGCCGGGGCAAAGCCGTCGAGAAACCAGGCGTCCACCTGCTGATTCAGCGAATCATCCAGCTCTCTGGTCAGCTCGTTGATATCGCCAAACCACAGATCGAGCGTGACCCGTCCGCCGTCGAGCAGCAGACGATGGCATCCGGCGAAGGCCGAAGGCCATTGCGCCTGCAGCTGTTCCGCCCATGGAGCCAGCTCTGGCCAGCGCTGGTGCGCCAGGCGGAGATCTTCCGCCTTCAGCGGATATTTCTCAAAACTGATGAAATGTAACCTTTGCAGGGTAACGTCCGGGTTATCGCGAACAAAAACGTCAAACGCCTGCCAGAGGGTGAGGAAATTGAGCCCGGTGCCGAAGCCGCTCTCCGCGACGATCAACAGTGGGCGAGGGTGGCTGGAGAAGCGCTCCGGCAGGCGATTTCCGCCGAGAAAGACGTAGCGTGTCTCTTCCAGACCGTTGTCATTGGAAAAGTAAACATCGTCAAAATCTCGGGAAACAGGTGTACCCTCAGCATTGAATTCCAGGTTGGCGGGTTGTATAGCGTTTTGTTTCACGTAAGTTACTCGAATCACAAGGCGTAGCGCGATCTTAGCGATGTGTGCCTGAGGGCGCAAATTTATACACAAAATGTCTGATCGGACTTGTTCGGCGTACAAGTGTACGCTATCGTGCGACACGAAACTTAAAATAGTGCGACTTACAGAGGTATTTAATGAAACGTGCAGTGATTACTGGCTTGGGCATCGTTTCCAGCATCGGTAATAACCAGCAGGAAGTCCTGGCATCTCTGCGTGAAGGACGTTCAGGGATCACTTTCTCTCAGGAGCTGAAAGATTCAGGGATGCGCAGCCACGTATGGGGCAACGTCAAACTGGATACCACTGGCCTCATTGACCGCAAAGTAGTGCGCTTCATGAGCGACGCCTCCATCTATGCTTACCTGTCCATGGAACAGGCCGTTGCCGACGCAGGTCTGGCGCCGGAAGCATACCAGAATAACCCGCGTGTCGGCCTGATCGCAGGCTCCGGCGGCGGCTCCCCGAAATTCCAGGTCTTCGGCGCCGATGCCATGCGCAGCCCGCGTGGTCTGAAAGCCGTGGGTCCGTATGTGGTCACCAAAGCGATGGCTTCCGGCGTTTCCGCCTGCCTCGCCACGCCGTTTAAAATCCACGGCGTTAACTACTCCATCAGCTCCGCCTGCGCCACTTCCGCACACTGCATCGGTAACGCGGTAGAGCAGATCCAGCTGGGCAAACAGGATATCGTCTTTGCCGGCGGCGGCGAAGAGCTGTGCTGGGAAATGGCCTGCGAGTTCGACGCCATGGGCGCGCTGTCCACCAAATACAACGACACGCCGGAAAAAGCCTCCCGCACCTATGACGCCAACCGTGACGGCTTCGTTATCGCCGGCGGCGGCGGTATGGTCGTGGTGGAAGAGCTGGAACACGCCCTGGCGCGCGGCGCGCACATCTATGCGGAAATCGTCGGCTACGGCGCAACCTCCGATGGCGCAGACATGGTAGCCCCATCCGGTGAAGGCGCTGTGCGCTGCATGCAGATGGCGATGCACGGCGTTGATACCCCGATCGACTACCTGAACTCCCACGGTACTTCCACGCCGGTCGGCGACGTGAAAGAGCTGGGCGCGATCCGCGAAGTGTTCGGCGACAACAGCCCGGCTATCTCGGCGACCAAAGCAATGACCGGTCACTCGCTGGGCGCTGCTGGCGTGCAGGAAGCTATCTACTCCCTGCTGATGCTGGAGCACGGCTTTATCGCGCCGAGCATCAACGTCGAAGAGCTGGACGAGCAGGCTGCCGGCCTGAACATCGTCACCAAACCGACTGACGCTAAGCTGACCACCGTGATGTCCAACAGCTTCGGCTTTGGCGGCACCAACGCCACGCTGGTGATGCGTAAATACAACGCCTAATCGGCACGCGATGCACTGAGGGGAGCCACCGGCTCCCCTTTTTTGTCATCTTGACAGGGTAAGAGCCCGCAGGCACACTGCTGGCGGATCCATTAGTCTCTCCACTAATGCGTAAGCGTTTAACGTCAACCAACGCGCCTTAACCCTGATAGTCAGGTGGAGGGGGCGTGTCGCTTTGCTCGCCTTACTCTGCGAATCTGGAGTAATGCATGTCCGCAGTCACTGAAACAACATCTCATTCTTCCGCGAATTTTTCGCTTTTTCGCATTACGCTCGCCGTCTTTTTGACCTATATGACCGTCGGTTTGCCGCTGCCGGTGATCCCGCTGTTTGTCCATCAGGAGCTGGGATTGGGTAACACCATGGTCGGCGTAGCGGTGGGGATCCAGTTCCTCGCCACCGTTCTTACCCGCGGCTACGCCGGGCGCCTGGCAGACCAGTACGGCGCCAAACGCTCCGTCCTGCAAGGGATGCTGGCCTGCGCCCTGGCCGGCGCGGCCTGGCTGGCCGCTGCGCTGCTGCCGCTGCCGGTGTTCGCGAAGCTGGGCCTGTTGCTGCTGGGCCGCCTGATCCTCGGGTTTGGCGAAAGCCAGCTGCTGACCGGCAACCTGAGCTGGGGGATGGGGCTGGTGGGGCCGGCCCGCTCCGGCAAAGTGATGTCATGGAACGGCATGGCGATGTACGGCTCGCTGGCGGTGGGCGCCCCGCTGGGATTGTTAATTTACAGCCACTTTGGCGTGGCGGTCCTGGCCTGCGTCACCATGGGACTACCGCTTGTCGCCTTGCTCATCAACGGCACGGTGCGCAAAGTGGCGGCGCACGGCGGCGAGCGGCCTTCACTGTGGAGCGTCATCGGCATGATCTGGCGGCCGGGTATTGGCCTGGGCCTGCAGGGCGTCGGCTTTGCGGCGATCGGCACCTTCGTCTCTCTCTATTTTGCCAGCCAGAACTGGCCGATGGCCGGATTTACCCTGACGGCGTTTGGCGGCGCCTTTGTGCTGATGCGGGTGCTGTTTGGCTGGATGCCGGATCGATTTGGCGGCGTTAAAGTGGCGATGGTCTCGCTGCTGATAGAGGCGGTCGGTCTGACGCTGCTGGGGCTGGCGCCCGGCGTCTGGGTGGCGCTGGCCGGCGCGGCGCTGACCGGATGCGGCTGTTCGCTTATTTTCCCGTCGCTTGGCGTGGAGGTGGTGAAGCGCGTCCCGGCGCAGGTGCGCGGCACTGCGCTCGGCGGCTATGCGGCCTTTCAGGATATCTCTTATGGCCTGACCGGGCCGCTGACCGGTCTGCTGGCCACTTCGCTGGGCTACTCGTCGGTATTCCTTGCCGGCGCCCTCTGCGCGGCGCTGGGGATCCTCGTCACCCTCATCTCATTTCGCCGCTAGGTTGTTGTCAGGCCAGAAATCGCCGTAGTAAACACTGCGGCGTTTGGCATCAAAGGGTGCCGTGAACGCCGCCAGTGCCTGCTGGGCTACAGCAGGAGCCACAGCACCAGGAGCAGGACAACCGCGCCCAGCGCCAGCTGCCAAGGCTTAGCGGCCCATGTCCGCCGGGTAGCGGGCTCCTCCTGCGGGATCGCCAGCGTCTCCTGGGCGCGGGCTACCCGCAGCACAAACACCTTATTCAGTAGCGCCAGGATCTGCGCCGGGCTCAGCGTGGTCTGCGGCGTGACCTGCCAGTTGCGACGGGCAAAGTCGACAATCTTCTGCCACTCCGCGGCCTCCAGCGGCTGCTTGAGCGCCCCCTGCAGCGAGGTAAGCGTGGGCGCGCTTTGCGCGCTGAGCGTCTGCCGCGCCTGCAGCCAGTAAGAAAGCGGCGTGAAGTGCGTCGCCGGGATCAGCTCCCCGGACTTGACGCCGCAAAGTTCCAGCATGGACTGCCAAATCAGTTTGCTTGGTTCGCCGGTGGCGGCCGCCAGCTTAGTCACCAGCTGATTGAGCGTGTTGTGCTCGGCCGGCAGCAGTGGACGAAGGGTCGGCGGGCGCTGCTGCGGCTGCGGGATCGACAGCTGACCGCGCTGCAGCAGATGCAGAATGTTCTCCAGTTGCGACTGGCTGAGGGCATGCAGCGCCGTTTGCCCATAATGCTGACGAATATAATCGCTCACCGCCTGGCGGTTATTGCCCTGGCCGAGCAGATCGCTGAGCTGCGCCAGGGTCTGGCGATGATGATGATTGTCCTGCGCGGCGGCCAGGCGCTGGTTGAGACTGGCCTCGGCGGCGCTGAAATGGCGGGCCAGCAGGGGCGTGTCGCCTTTCAGTCCGAGGTCATGTTTGACGCAGGCCCACACTTCCGCATTCTGCTGCGAGGTCAGCGCCACCAGGCGCGTGATCAGTCGCTCCAGGACGGTGCGTTGCTGCATGGAAAGCGAAGGTTCGCCGGTGGCGGCAGTGCCTGATGGGCCTCGCCCTGGAGGACGGTCTGGCATATCTGCAAGGGGGTGCGTCATGATTCATCCTTTCGATATCGCGGTGCTGGAACCAGGTGATGAGTATGCCTGGCGGCCAGATTATGGCACACTTCCCCGGTTAACTCTCGTTCTCAGACAGGTACTGAACTGTGAAAATCCTCGTTGATGAAAATATGCCCTATGCCCGTGAGCTTTTTAGCCGTTTAGGCGACGTGCAGGCGATCCCGGGCCGCCCGGTCCCGGCCGATGCCCTGACCGATGCGGATGCCTTAATGGTGCGCTCGGTCACCCGGGTTAATGAAGCATTGCTTGCCGGCAAGGCCATCAGGTTCGTCGGCACCGCGACCGCAGGCACCGATCATGTCGATCAGGCGTGGCTGCAGCAGGCGGGGATTGGTTTCTCCGCGGCGCCAGGCTGCAACGCCATTGCGGTGGTGGAGTATGTCTTTTCATCGCTGCTGATGCTGGCCGAACGTGACGGCTTCTCGCTGCGCGATCGCACCGTCGGGATTGTCGGCGTCGGTAACGTCGGCGGGCGACTGCAAAAGCGTCTGGAGGCGCTGGGCATCAAAACTCTGCTCTGCGATCCGCCGCGCGCTGACCGCGGCGACGAAGGCGACTTCCGCTCCCTTGACGATCTGGTCCAGCAGGCCGATGTCCTCACCTTCCATACCCCGCTGTATAAAGAAGGACAATATAAAACGTTGCATCTGGCGGATGAGGCGCTGATTAGCCGCCTGAAGCCCGGAACGATTTTGATCAACGCCTGCCGCGGGCCGGTGGTGGATAACGCCGCGTTGCTGAAACGCCTGGAAGCCGGTCAGTCCCTGAGCGTGGTGCTGGACGTTTGGGAGCCGGAGCCGGATCTCAACATAGCGCTTCTCAAGCGGGTGGATATCGGCACGGCGCATATCGCCGGCTACACCCTTGAAGGGAAGGCGCGCGGGACGACGCAGGTATTCGAAGCCTATAGCGCCTTTATCGGTCATCCGCAGCAGGTGGCGCTGGATACCCTGCTGCCGGCCCCGGAGTTTGGCCGCATCACCCTGCATGGCCCGCTCGATCAGCCGACGCTGAAAAGACTGGTTCATTTGGTGTATGATGTGCGCCGCGATGATGCGCCGCTGCGGAAGGTGGCGGGCGTCGCCGGTGAATTCGACAAGCTGCGTAAAAATTATCAGGAACGTCGCGAATGGTCTTCGCTGTACGTGCAGTGCAGCGATGAGCAGGCGGCGACGCTGTTGCGCCAGCTCGGTTTTAACGCCGTGCATCATCCTGTTCGTTAATGTCTTCTTAATGCCCCTGCCGGATACTCCGGCAGGGCCGCTTTATTTCTGGAGTAAACCACCATGTCTGAAGGCTGGAATATTGCCGTACTGGGCGCAACGGGCGCCGTAGGCGAAGCCCTGCTCGAAACTCTCGCTGAACGCCAGTTCCCGGTGGGGGAGATTTTTGCTCTGGCGCGCAACGAAAGCGCGGGCGAACATCTGCGTTTTGGTGGCAAGTCGGTGATCGTCAAGGACGCCGCCGAGTTTGACTGGACCCAGGCCCAGCTGGCTTTCTTTGCCGCAGGCGTCGAAGCCAGCGCAGCGTATGTCGAAGATGCGACAAACGCCGGATGTCTGGTTATCGATCTCAGCGGCCTGTTT
This sequence comes from Klebsiella sp. C239, assembly GCF_048822715.1. Classification (NCBI taxonomy): domain Bacteria; kingdom Pseudomonadati; phylum Pseudomonadota; class Gammaproteobacteria; order Enterobacterales; family Enterobacteriaceae; genus Klebsiella; species Klebsiella sp. C239. The sequence goes on from NZ_JBMEZK010000001.1 coordinate 200,952, forward strand.
GCGCTGGAGCCGGACGTACCGCTGGTGGTGCCGGACGTGAACCCGTTCGTGTTAGGCGATTACCGCAACCGCAATCTGATTGCGGTGCCCAATAGTCTGACCAGCCAGCTGCTGACGGCGCTGAAGCCGCTTATCGATCAGGGTGGACTGTCGCGCATTAGCGTCACTAACCTGCTCTCCGCCTCAGGGCAGGGGAAAAAAGCGGTGGATGCGCTGGCAGGGCAGAGCGCCAAGCTGCTGAACGGCATCCCCATCGATGAAGACGATTTCTTTGGCCGCCAGCTGGCCTTCAACATGCTGCCGCTGCTGCCGGATCGTGAAGGTAGCGTGCGCGAAGAGCGCCGTATCGTCGATGAAGCGCGCAAAATTCTTCAGGATGACGGGCTGATGATCTCCGCCAGCGTCGTCCAGTCGCCGGTCTTCTACGGCCATGCGCAGATGGTTAACTTTGAAGCGATGCGTCCGCTGGCGGCGGAAGAGGCGCGTGACGCCTTTACCCGCGGCGAGGAGATCGAACTTTCTGAAGAGGGCGAATTCCCCACTCAGGTTGGCGATGCTTCCGGCAACGCCCGTCTCTCCATCGGCTGCGTGCATAATGATTACGGCATGCCGGAGCAGGTCCAGTTCTGGTCGGTGGCGGATAACGTCCGCTTCGGCGGCGCGCTGATGGCGGTGAAGATCGCCGAGAAGCTGATTGAGGAGTACCTGTACTGATGTCTGAGATGGAGCAACAGCCGGTCTGTAAAATCGCGCTGGGCATCGAGTACGACGGTAGCAAATATTACGGCTGGCAGCGGCAAAACGAAGTACGCAGCGTGCAGGAGAAGCTGGAAAAGGCGCTCTCGCAGGTGGCGAACGAACCCATTACCGTCTTTTGCGCCGGCCGCACCGACGCCGGTGTCCATGGCACCGGCCAGGTGGTGCATTTCGAAACCCGGGCGCAGCGTAAAGATGCCGCCTGGACGTTGGGGGTAAATGCGAATTTACCTGGTGACATCGCGGTGCGTTGGGTCAAACATGTCCCGGCGGATTTTCACGCCCGGTTCAGCGCCACGGCGCGCCGCTATCGTTACGTCATCTATAATCATCGCCTGCGTCCGGCGGTATTAAGTCAGGGCGTCACGCATTTTCATCAGCCGCTCGACGCCGCGCGCATGCAGCGTGCCGCACAGTGTCTGCTGGGGGAGAATGACTTTACCTCGTTTCGCGCGGTGCAGTGCCAGTCGCGTACCCCGTGGCGCAACGTGATGCACATTAACGTTACCCGTTACGGCGCTTATGTGGTGGTGGATATCAAAGCGAATGCCTTTGTACATCATATGGTCAGGAATATTGTGGGCAGCCTGATGGAAATCGGGGCCGGAAACCAGCCGGAGAGCTGGATGGCAGAACTGCTGGCAGCAAAAGACAGGACGCTCGCTGCGGCAACGGCAAAAGCGGAAGGGTTGTATCTGGTGTCGGTGGATTACCCGGCCCATTATGATTTACCGGTGCTGCCAATGGGCCCGCTGTTTCTGGCGGACTAATAGGGTCATTAAGGGTAAAGACAAACATGGACTTGATTCACTTTTTAATTGATTTCATCCTGCATATTGATGTGCACCTGGCCGAGCTGGTCGCCCAGTATGGCGTCTGGGTTTATGCCATTCTGTTTTTGATTCTGTTCTGCGAAACCGGGCTGGTGGTAACGCCGTTCCTGCCGGGGGATTCCCTGCTGTTCGTCGCGGGCGCGCTCTCGGCCCTGCCCACCAACGATCTGAATGTCCACCTGATGGTATTGCTGATGGTCATCGCGGCTATCGTCGGCGATGCGGTCAACTACACCATTGGCCGGCTGTTCGGCGAAAAGCTGTTCAGCAACCCGAACTCGAAGATTTTCCGTCGCAGCTATCTGGATAAAACCCATAGCTTCTACGAACGTCACGGCGGAAAAACCATTATCCTGGCGCGCTTTGTGCCGATAGTCCGAACCTTCGCGCCGTTTGTGGCGGGAATGGGGCATATGTCCTATCGTCATTTTGCGGCCTATAACGTCGTCGGGGCGCTGCTGTGGGTGCTGCTGTTCACCTACGCCGGCTATCTGTTTGGCGATCTGCCGGTGGTGCAGGAGAACCTGAAGCTGCTGATCGTGGCGATCATCGTGCTTTCCGTCCTGCCGGGCGTGATTGAGATTATTCGCCATAAGCGGGCGGCGGCGAAGCAGGCGAAGTAGTTTAGCCTGCGTTGCGCGTGACGGTGCACGAGCGTCACGCGCAGCGGTTTGACCACTTTTTTATCCCATGTTCCGGGATGATATGATTTAATGTGCAACATTCATGGTCTGTAAGAGGCAAAAATGGCATTATGCGCCCCTTACGACAAAACTGGCATCGACCAGGTTCAGGCAGAAAGGTTATCAATGAGCTGGATTGAACGAATTAAAAGCAACATCACTCCCACCCGCAAGGCGAGCATTCCTGAGGGTGTATGGACCAAGTGCGACAGCTGCGGTCAGGTACTCTACCGCGCCGAGCTGGAGCGCAACCTGGAGGTTTGTCCTAAGTGCGATCACCATATGCGCATGTCGGCGCGTAATCGCCTGCATAGCCTGTTGGATGAAGGTTCCCTGGTGGAACTGGGTAGCGAACTTGAGCCAAAAGATGTGCTGAAGTTCCGCGATTCAAAAAAATACAAAGACCGCCTGGCGTCCGCTCAAAAAGAGACGGGCGAAAAAGACGCGCTGGTGGTGATGAAAGGTACGCTCTACGCGATGCCGGTGGTGGCCGCGGCCTTTGAATTCTCCTTTATGGGGGGATCGATGGGTTCCGTCGTTGGCGCACGCTTTGTGCGCGCGGTGGAGCAGGCGCTGGAAGATAACTGCCCGCTGATCTGCTTCTCCGCCTCCGGTGGCGCCCGTATGCAGGAAGCGCTGATGTCGCTGATGCAGATGGCGAAAACCTCCGCGGCGCTGGCAAAAATGCAGGAGCGCGGATTACCGTACATCTCTGTGCTGACCGACCCGACCATGGGCGGCGTATCGGCGAGCTTTGCGATGCTGGGCGACCTGAACATTGCCGAGCCGAAAGCGCTGATCGGCTTTGCCGGTCCTCGCGTCATTGAGCAGACCGTACGTGAGAAGCTGCCGCCGGGATTCCAGCGCAGTGAGTTCCTGATTGAAAAAGGGGCGATCGATATGATCGTTCGCCGTCCGGAAATGCGTCTCAAGCTGGCCAGCATTCTGGCGAAGCTGATGAACCTGCCGGCGCCGGTTGCCGCTTCGGAAACGCCTCATGAAGGCGTGGTGGTGCCGCCGGCACCGGATCAGGAACCCGAGGCCTGATAAAGCAGAGGGCAGGGCCTGGCGGCGCTGCCCTTTTTTATTCAAACGCGTTAACCGTCAATTCTTGCGGGCATCATGGAAAAAGATCCTATTCCTCAGGCCACGTCGCCCCTGGCTACGTGGCTTTCTTATCTGGAACATCTGCACAGTAAAACCATCGACCTGGGGCTGGCGCGCGTCAGCGAGGTCGCGCGGCAGATGGATATCGTCAAACCGGCGCCGTTCGTCTTTACGGTCGCGGGCACCAATGGCAAAGGCACCACCTGCCGCACGCTGGAAACGGTCCTGATGGCGGCCGGCTATAAAGTGGGGGTTTACAGCTCTCCGCATCTGGTGCGCTACACCGAACGCGTGCGCATTCAGGGCGCGGAACTGCCGGAGGCAGCGCATACGGCCTCGTTTGCGGAGATTGAAGCGGCGCGGGGCGACATCTCGCTGACCTATTTTGAGTACGGCACGCTCTCTGCGCTATGGTTGTTTAAGCAGGCGCAGCTGGATGTGGTGATCCTGGAGGTGGGCCTCGGCGGCCGTCTCGACGCCACCAATATCGTGGATGCCGACGTCGCCGTGGTCACCAGCATCGCCCTCGATCATACCGACTGGCTGGGACCGGATCGCGACAGTATCGGCCGGGAGAAAGCCGGTATCTTCCGTGCCGGTAAACCGGCGGTGGTAGGGGAGCCGGATATGCCGCACACCATTGCTGAAGTGGCGCGCGAGAAGGGCGCGCTGCTCCAGCGCCGCGGCGTCGACTGGCGCTATGAGGTGGAAGGCGAGACATGGTCCTTCCGCGACGCGGGCGGGGCGTTAAGCCGCCTGCCTCTGCCTCAGGTGCCGTTGCCGAATGCCGCCACGGCCGTGGCGGCGCTGCGCGCCAGCGGCCTTGCCGTCGATGACGCTATCCTGCGCGCGGGGATCCGCGACGCGATGCTGCCGGGACGCTTTCAGATAATCAGCGACGCCCCGCGGGTGATCCTCGATGTGGCGCATAACCCGCACGCGGCGGCTTATCTCGCCGGGCGTCTCAAAACGTTAGCGAAAACGGGACGCGTGCTGGCGGTTATTGGTATGCTGCATGATAAGGACATCGCCGGTACGCTGGCCAATCTGACGCCGGAAGTTGACGTCTGGTACTGCGCGCCGCTGGAGGGTCCGCGCGGGGCGACGGCGGAGCAGCTGGTGGAACATTTGCGTGGCGGCACAGTCTATAGCAGCGTGGCGCAGGCATGGCGCGCGGCCATGGCTGACGCTCAAGCGGAAGATACAGTGCTGGTGTGTGGTTCATTTCACACGGTAGCGCAGGTAATGGAAGAGATTGACGCGGGGAGAATCGGTGGCGAGTAAGTTTCAGAACCGTTTAGTCGGGACAATCGTGCTGGTGGCGCTGGGGGTGATTATCCTGCCAGGGCTGCTGGACGGGCAGAAAAAGCATTATCAGGATGAGTTTGCCGCGATCCCGCTGGTGCCGAAACCCGGCGATCGCGATGAACCGGATATGCTGCCGGCGGCGACTCAGGCGCTGCCTTCGCAGCCGCCGGAAGGGGCGGCGGAGGAGGTGCGGGCTGGCGATGCCGCTGCGCCATCGTTAGATCCGTCGCGTATCCCGGTGAACAGCAACAGCTTCGATGACGTTCAGGAGCCGGTGGTTGCTGCGAAACCGCAGCCTAAACCCCAGCCGAAGCCGCAGCCGAAGCCGCAACAGCAGGCTGCGACGCCTACCCCTCCGCCGGCTAAGCCTCAGCAGCAGCAACCACCGCAGCAGCAGGCGGCCCTGCCGGCGCCGACCGGCAAGGCCTATGTGGTCCAGCTGGGCGCGTTGAAGAACGCCGATAAGGTGAATGAGATCGTCGGTAAGCTACGGGCATCGGGCTTCAAAGTCTATACGTCGCCTTCGACGCCGGTACAGGGTAAAATTACCCGTATCCTCGTCGGCCCGGATGCGTCAAAAGACAAGCTGAAGGGCCAGCTGGGCGATCTGCAACAGATCTCCGGGCTCAGCGGGGTGGTGATGGGCTTCACCCCGAACTGATGGTTTTTTTCTGCCATGCGGAGAGAACGCGGCGGGGCTAAACGCCCCGCAAACCCTGTCTCAGCCGCCCTGAAGAGGCGAAAGGCAGTCTGGCGTTGAATGTTTTTTCAGCGCCATTTTTATTTCTGTAGGGCAAGGAAATCCCTACGCAAACGTTTTCTTTTTCTGTTAGAATGCGCCCCGAACTGGACGACAGGGCGTAAAATCGTGGGACGTATATGGTCTGGATTGATTACGCCATTATGGCGGTGCTGGGTCTTTCTTGCCTGGTCAGCCTGATCCGCGGCTTCGTTCGCGAAGCTTTATCGTTAGTCACGTGGGGTTGCGCGTTTTATGTCGCCAGCCACTACTACGCTGACCTGTCTGTCTGGTTTACGGGCTTTGAGGATGAACGGGTTCGAAATGGGATTGCTATTGCGGCGCTGTTTATCGTGACGCTCATCGTTGGCGCTATCGTGAACTATGTGATAGGCCAGCTGGTGGAGAAGACCGGTTTGTCAGGTACCGACAGGGTATTGGGGATCTGCTTCGGCGCGCTACGTGGGGTGCTGATCATCGCCGCTATCCTGTTCTTCCTTGACACCTTTACCGGGATGGCGAAGAGCGATGACTGGCAGCAGTCGCAGTTTATTCCCTATTTTACCCCCGTCATCAGATGGTTTTTTGAATACCTGCAAAGCTCGTCAAGTTTCTTGCCTAAAGTATAGACTTTGGGTCGTTGCTGAACGAGGAAAAGACGTATGTGCGGTATTGTCGGTATCGCCGGTGTTATGCCGGTTAACCAGTCGATTTATGATGCGCTAACGGTGCTCCAGCACCGTGGACAGGATGCCGCTGGCATCATCACCATTGATGCCAACAACTGCTTCCGGTTGCGTAAGGCTAACGGGCTGGTAAGCGACGTATTCGAAGCCCGCCATATGCAGCGTATGCAGGGCAATATGGGGATTGGCCACGTGCGTTACCCCACGGCGGGCAGCTCCAGCGCCTCCGAAGCGCAGCCGTTTTACGTCAACTCGCCGTATGGCATCACGTTGGCGCATAACGGCAACCTGACCAACGCCCATGAGCTGCGTAAAAAGCTGTTTGAAGAAAAACGCCGCCATATCAATACCACCTCAGATTCCGAAATCCTCCTCAATATTTTCGCCAGTGAGCTGGATAACTTCCGTCACTACCCACTGGAAGCGGACAACATCTTTGCCGCGATTGCGGCGACCAACCGCCTGATCCGCGGCGCGTACGCTTGCGTGGCGATGATCATCGGTCATGGCATGGTGGCCTTCCGCGACCCGAACGGCATTCGTCCGCTGGTGCTGGGCAAACGTGACGTAGGCGATGGCCGCACCGAGTATATGGTGGCCTCGGAAAGCGTGGCGCTTGACACCCTTGGCTTTGAATTCCTGCGCGATGTGGCGCCGGGCGAAGCGGTTTATATTACCGAGAAGGGCCAGCTGTTTACCCGTCAGTGCGCCGATAACCCGGTCAGCAACCCGTGCCTGTTCGAGTATGTCTATTTTGCCCGTCCGGACTCGTTTATCGACAAAATTTCCGTCTACAGCGCCCGCGTCAATATGGGGACTAAGCTTGGCGAAAAGATTGCCCGCGAGTGGGAAGATCTGGATATTGACGTCGTTATCCCGATCCCGGAGACCTCCTGCGATATCGCGCTGGAGATCGCCCGCATCCTTGACAAGCCTTATCGTCAGGGCTTCGTGAAGAACCGCTACGTCGGCCGCACATTTATCATGCCGGGTCAGCAGTTGCGTCGTAAGTCTGTGCGCCGCAAGCTCAACGCCAACCGTGCGGAGTTCCGCGATAAGAACGTGCTGCTGGTGGACGATTCCATCGTCCGCGGCACCACCTCGGAGCAGATCATCGAGATGGCGCGCGAAGCAGGGGCGAAAAAAGTGTATCTGGCCTCAGCCGCGCCGGAAATTCGTTTCCCGAACGTGTACGGTATCGATATGCCGACCGCCAACGAACTCATCGCCCATGGCCGCGAAGTGGATGAGATCCGCCAGATCATCGGCGCCGATGGCCTGATTTTCCAGGATCTCAACGATCTGATCGAAGCGGTGCGCGCGGAAAATCCGGATATTCAGCAGTTTGAATGCTCAGTGTTCAACGGCGTATACGTCACCCGGGATGTCGACCAGCAGTACCTCGACTACCTCGATTCCCTGCGTAACGATGATGCCAAAGCGGTCCAGCTACAGAACGAAGTCGAAAACCTCGAGATGCACAACGAGGGTTAAGCCGTTCGCGCGTCGCGGGCCCGCCGTCCATCAGAAACGGCGGGCCTTTTTTTCGCCTGGCAACCGTGCGTCAATGGTTGCGCCAACGGCTATAATCCGGCAAAGTCTGCGGCACGACGCGCAAGGGGTAACTGAACGTGAAACGACTGATTATTGGCATTTCCGGCGCCAGCGGCGCCATCTATGGCGTGCGGATGCTGCAGGTGCTACGGGATGTGCCGGATATTGAAACCCATTTGATCCTCAGCCAGGCGGCGCGCCAGACGCTGGCGATGGAGACCGACTTTACCGTGCGTGAAGTGCAGGCGCTGGCTGATGTGGTGCATGATGCCCGCGACATCGCCGCCAGCATCTCCTCCGGCTCGTTTAAAACCGCCGGGATGGTGATTTTACCCTGCTCAATGAAAACGCTCTCGGGTATTGTCCATAGCTACACGGATGGTCTGCTGACGCGGGCGGCGGATGTGGTGCTGAAGGAGCGTCGTCCGCTTGTGCTCTGCGTGCGGGAGACCCCGTTCCATCTTGGCCATCTGCGCCTGCTGGTGCAGGCCGCGGAGCTGGGGGCGGTGATTATGCCGCCGGTGCCGGCCTTCTACCATCGGCCGCAAAGCCTGGATGATGTTATCAACCAGACCGTCAACCGGGTGCTCGATCAGTTCGACATTAGCCTGGAACAAGACTTGTTTACTCGCTGGCAAGGGGCACAGGATTGCACCAAATAGGTGCGTGAAATGTACGCTTGCGCTGCGGTGGTGCAAATTTGTCGCCCCGATCAAATCCTCGACATTTATTTCGTCTTTTTGCGCTCAGGCGCTGCGGTTTCGCCAGTAATGCTGGTATCTTCCCTTTTAAGACAATCCTGCAACTTTATTTTAACAAATTTAACCCTGTTCCCGGCACGCACCGGGAAGATGGCACAAAAACTGCAGGATTGCTCGGCAATCACCATAACAAGCAACGCACCACATCACGACACTTAAGGGTACTGTATGAAGAAGACGATTCTGGCTCTCTCTTTACTCGTGGGAATGAGCAGCACGGCCAGCGTGTTCGCTGCTCTGCCGCAGAGCATTCGCATTGGCACTGACGCGACCTATGCGCCGTTTTCGTCGAAAGACGCGAAAGGGGACTTTGTTGGCTTTGATATCGATTTAGGCAATGAACTGTGCTCCCGTATTAAGGTGAAATGTACTTGGGTCGGCAGTGATTTTGACTCCCTGATCCCCTCCCTCAAGGCGAAGAAAATTGACGCCATCATCTCCTCGCTCTCCATCACCGAGAAGCGCCAGCAAGAGATCGCCTTCTCTGACAAGCTTTATGCCGCCGACTCCCGTCTGATCGCGGCCAAAGGCTCGCCGATCCAGCCGACGCTGGAGGCGCTGAAAGGTAAACACGTCGGCGTGCTGCAGGGCTCCACGCAGGAAGCCTATGCTAACGATCGCTGGCGCAGCCAGGGCGTTGACGTGGTGGCCTATCAAAACCAGGACCTGATCTATTCCGACCTCTCCGCGGGTCGTCTGGATGCGGCGCTGCAGGATGAAGTCGCCGCCAGCGAAGGCTTCCTCAAACAGCCCGCCGGGAAAGATTTCGCCTTCGCCGGTCCGTCGGTTAAAGACAAAAAGTACTTTGGCGACGGCACCGGTATCGGCCTGCGTAAGGACGACGCTGAGCTGAAAGCCGCGTTTGATAAAGCGCTGGGCGAGATGCGCAAAGACGGCACCTACGACAAAATGGCGAAGAAATACTTCGATTTTAACGTCTACGGCGACTAAGACTGCCGCAGGCCCGCGCTATCGGGTGGGCCTGCCGCCATGCTCGTGTAAAAGCCCTGAAAAGGTGCATCGCCAGACGCTGTGGATCATATTAGTGCAAAGGCGGCCGCTTTTGTGGCTAAAAAATGCATAGTTAAGCGTTTGTGATGCAAAAAAATGGCCTTTCTGGTGCATAAATCTTTGCCCTCAAGGGGCGAATAATGGCACGATAACTGGTGTTAATAGTTCTAATAAACCCGTTAGAATGACAGTCTGTCGAGGATAGTTATGAAAAAACTGGCGTTGTCTCTCTCTTTAGCGCTGGCCCTTTCCAGCGTTTCCACGGTCTTTGCCGCTATTCCGCAAAAAATTCGTATCGGTACCGATCCGACTTATGCTCCCTTCGAATCGAAGAATGCGCAGGGGGAATTGGTGGGTTTTGATATCGATCTGGCAAAAGAGCTGTGTAAGCGTATTAATACCCAATGTACCTTTGTGGAAAACCCGCTGGATGCGCTGATCCCCTCTTTAAAAGCGAAGAAAATCGACGCGATTATGTCTTCGCTGTCAATTACCGAAAAGCGTCAGCAGGAAATCGCTTTCACCGACAAACTGTATGCGGCTGATTCGCGTCTGGTGGTGAAAAAGGGCAGCCCTGTGACGCCGGACCTCGCCACCCTGAAGGGGAAGCGCGTGGGCGTGCTGCAGGGCACGACGCAGGAAACTTATGGTAATGAGCACTGGGCGCCGAAAGGTATCGAGATTGTCTCTTATCAGGGACAGGACAATATCTATTCCGACCTGACCGCCGGCCGTATTGATGCCGCTTTCCAGGATGAGGTCGCGGCCAGCGAAGGGTTCCTGAAACAGCCTATCGGTAAAGATTACCAGTTTGGCGGTCCGTCGATTAAAGACGAAAAGCTGTTCGGCGTCGGCACCGGTATGGGGCTGCGTAAGGAAGACAACGAACTGCGTGAAGCGCTGAATAAGGCGTTTGCAGAGATGCGTAAGGACGGCACCTACGACAAGCTGGCGAAAAAATATTTCGATTTTAACGTATACGGCGAATAATTCTCACGCCTCACCACTGCGCGTCCGATTCACGCGCAGTGGTGGATGACAGACAGGGTAGGCAGCATGCTGTATGGGTTTTCACAGGTTATTTTGCAGGGTGCGCTCGTCACCCTGGAGCTTGCGCTCAGCTCGGTCGTTCTCGCCGTCCTGATCGGGCTGGCGGGCGCGGGCGCAAAGCTATCGAGCAACCGTCCTCTGGCGCTGGTGTTTGAAGGCTATACCACACTGATTCGCGGCGTCCCCGATCTGGTGCTGATGCTGTTGATTTTCTACGGCCTGCAGATTGCGCTCAACAGCGTCACCGACGCGTTGGGCATGTCGCAGTTTGATATTGACCCGATGATCGCCGGGATAATTACCCTTGGCTTTATCTATGGCGCCTATTTTACGGAAACCTTCCGTGGCGCCTACCTGGCGGTGCCGAAGGGGCATATCGAAGCGGCCACCGCCTTTGGCTTCAGCGGCGGGCAGACGTTCCGGCGCATCCTGTTCCCGGCGATGATGCGCTACGCGCTGCCGGGGATCGGCAACAACTGGCAGGTTATCCTCAAGGCGACGGCGCTGGTCTCGCTGCTGGGGCTGGAGGATGTGGTCAAAGCCACGCAGCTGGCGGGCAAAAGCACCTGGCAGCCGTTCTACTTCGCCATCGTCTGCGGTCTGATTTATCTGGTGTTTACCACCCTGTCTAATGGCGTACTGCTGCTGCTCGAACGCCGCTATACCGTTGGCGTGAAGAGGGCTGACCTGTGATTGAAATTATTCAGGAATACTGGAAATCACTGCTGTGGACCGACGGCTATCGCTTTACCGGCGTGGCGATTACCTTATGGTTGCTGATCTCTTCGGTGGTCATGGGGGGCATCCTGGCGGTCTTTCTGGCAATCGGCCGCGTTTCGAGCAATAAGTTCATCCAGTTTCCCATCTGGCTGTTTACTTACATATTTCGCGGCACGCCGCTGTACGTGCAGCTATTGGTCTTTTACTCCGGCATGTACACCCTGGAAATCGTCAAAGGCACTGAACTGCTGAACGCCTTTTTCCGCAGCGGGTTAAACTGTACGGTGCTGGCGCTGACCCTGAACACCTGCGCCTATACCACCGAAATTTTCGCCGGCGCGATCCGCTCGGTACCGGCGGGCGAAATTGAAGCGGCGCGGGCCTACGGCTTCTCTTCGGTCAAACTGTACCGCTGCATCATCCTGCCTTCCGCGCTGCGGATTGCGCTGCCGGCCTACAGTAACGAAGTGATCCTGATGCTGCACTCAACGGCGCTGGCGTTTACCGCCACGGTGCCGGATCTGCTGAAAATCGCCCGCGATATCAACTCGGCCACCTATCAGCCGTTCACCGCCTTCGGTATCGCAGCGGTGCTCTATTTAATTATCTCGTATGTGCTGATTAGCTTGTTCCGCAAAGCGGAAAAGCGCTGGTTGCAGCATATCAAACCTTCTTCAACGCATTGAGAACGCCATGTCCGACAATAAATTAAACGTTATCGATCTGCATAAACGCTATGGGGAACACGAGGTGCTGAAGGGCGTCTCGCTGCAGGCGAAAGCCGGGGACGTTATTAGTATCATCGGTTCATCGGGTTCCGGGAAAAGTACCTTTTTGCGTTGTATTAACTTCCTTGAAAAACCGAGCGAAGGCACGATCGTCGTCAGCGGCCAGAATATTGGCCTGGTACGGGATAAAGACGGCCAGCTGAAGGTAGCCGACAAGAACCAGCTGCGCCTGCTGCGCACCCGGTTGACCATGGTGTTTCAGCATTTCAATCTGTGGAGCCATATGACGGTGCTGGAGAACGTCATGGAGGCGCCGATTCAGGTGCTGGGCTTAAGCAAACAGGAAGCGCGCGAACGGGCGGTAAAATACCTGGCCAAGGTCGGGATAGACGAACGTCAGCAGGCGAAATACCCGGTGCATCTTTCCGGCGGCCAGCAGCAGCGTGTCTCTATTGCCCGCGCGCTGGCGATGGAGCCGGAGGTGCTGCTGTTTGATGAGCCGACCTCCGCGCTGGATCCGGAGCTGGTGGGCGAAGTGTTACGCATTATGCAGCAGCTGGCGGAAGAGGGGAAAACCATGGTGGTGGTGACCCACGAAATGGGCTTTGCCCGCCACGTCTCTTCGCATGTCATTTTCCTGCATCAGGGAAAAATTGAAGAAGAAGGGCATCCGGACGCGCTGTTCGGCGCGCCGAAAAGCCCGCGCCTGCAGCAGTTTCTGAAAGGGTCGCTGAAATAAACGGCTCACCCGGCGTCCGCGGGCGCCGGGTGGGATCCACGCTCCAGCCGGTAGATCCAGTCATCGTAATCGACGCCGTTCAGATGATAGGCTTTCTCCAGCACCTGCGTGCGTACAAAGCCCTGCTTCTCCAGCAGGCGCGATGAGCCACGATTCTCTGCCAAAACCCAGGCATTGATAGCCCGCACCCCCAGCGTACTGAAACCATAATCGCAGATCGCCCGCAGCGCTTCGCTGGCATACCCTTTTCCCTGAGCCTCGGGCAGCAGCGCATAGCCGACGTCGGCCTCGTGCGGATTTTTAGGGCTGACGCGAAGCCCAATATCGCCCAGCGCATCGCCGCGCTGATTACGCAGAACATACACGCCGGGATCGGCGCAGCGACTGGCAAACACGCTGCGCAACGCCTCCTCGCTTAACATTTCGCCCATAAAACGCATCACCTGCGGATCCTGGCGCAGGCGCAGAAAAAAGGGCCAGTCATCGGTAACAAAGCGGGTAAGCGAAAGGCGAGGCGTGGTGATGGTCGTCATAAAGCAGTCAATACAAAGAAGGAAAGGCCTACCTTAGCACTTTACTCCGCCTGTTAACACCGGCCCGGCCCGCTGGCGATGAACTCAGGCGCTTCAGGGCGCGGGTTGTCCGGGATAGGGCGACGCTGCAGCGCCAGGCTGAGACCATCCTGGCGTGGGGCATTAGCCAGCAGAATGGAATCAGGGGAGCCAATGCTCCCCCGTGTCAGCCATTAACTCAGCACATCCTTTAGCGCTTCGTCGAGATCGTACCAGCGGAAGGCGAAGCCGGCGGCTTCCAGCCGCTTAGGCAGCGCGCGCTGACCGCCGAGCACCAGGACGGCGGATTCGCCCATCAGCAGGCGGATGGCGGCGGCGGGGACGCGGAAAATCGCCGGTCGATTGAGCGCATGACCCAGCGCGTGGGCGAACTGCTCGTTATGCACGGGATAGGGCGAAACCATATTGAACGGGCCGCGCAGATCGTTATCCAGCAGCCACAGAATGCCGTTAACCATATCGTCGATATGGATCCAGGCCAGGTACTGTCTGCCGCTGCCGATAGGCCCGCCGAGGCCGAGCTTAAAGGCTGGGGTCATTTTGCCGAGAATACCGCCCCGCGGCGCCAGTACCACGCCGGTGCGCAGCAGACAGACGCGAGTGCGCTCGCTTTGCGCTTCGCAGGCAATTTGCTCCCAGCGGGCGCAGAGCTTATGGGTAAACTCATTGTGCGGCGGCTCTTCTTCGGTCACTACCACTTCGCCGAGGTCGCCGTAATAGCCGGTGGCTGACCCGCTGATCAGCACGGAGGGAGGGGTGTCGCTGGCGTGGATCAGGCCCACCAACCGCTGAGTGAGATCCCAGCGACTATGGCATAAGCGCTGTTTCTGTTCGGCGGTCCAGCGTTTATCGGCGATGGGCTCGCCCGCCAGATTGATGACGGCATCGATGTCATTGAGGTGGTGATGGCCCTCGAAATCGCGCCACAGCGTGACGCGCGGATCGAGACGGGCGCGGGCGGTATCCGGATGCCGGGTGGAGACCGTGACGCTATGCCCGAGCTCCAGCAATCTGGGTATCAGATGTCGGCCAATCAGGCCGGTACCACCAGTAAGCAGGATCTTCATACCACCTCCCTGACATGGTTAGCGCCGCCAGCTCATGGTCATGGATACCGAGTCGGCATAGCGCAGCGCGTGAAGTTTATCGATCTCCACTTCAGCATATGTGACCCAGTGATGTTCGCATGCGATATTCAGCACATCCTGAGTTAATTTTTCCAGCAGCGAAAAACGACCATTCTCAAGATGGCTGATGATGCGTTTGGTAATGGTGCGGTAGTTCAACGCATCATTAATGTCCTCGCTGTCGCGCGCTTTATCGGCAGGGTAGTGAATGGCCACATTCACCACCACGTCCTGGCGGTTGGCGATCTCTTCCTCTTTAATACCAATAAAAGTACGCAGGCGCAGGTTCTTAATACGAATAATGGCGTCTGGTTGAGACATTGCAGGCTTCCTCCGTGGTGTAAGTCCTGCAATCATACAACAAAGCGCGACGGGCGAGCAGGGGGTTAATAAGACTGAATTTTTAGCATCGCTTCCACCGTCGCCGGCCGCTGCTTAATGCGCTCATACCAGTTATGCACCGCCGGATAGTTCGCCAGATCGATCCGCTGGCGGACATGGCAGTTCACCCAGGGCCAGGCGGCGATGTCGGCGATGCTGTAGTGGTCCCCGCCCAGCCACGGGCTGGATCCCAGGCGGTGATTCAGTACCCCGTAGAGTCGCTGGGTTTCCACCTGAAAACGCTCAATCGCGTAGGGCACGGTTTGCGGCGCTGAGTGGGAAAAATGCTGATTTTGCCCTAGCATCGGTCCCAGGCCGCCGACCTGCCAGAACAGCCACTGCAGGGTGGTATAGCGCGCCCGCAGCTCCCCGCTCAGCAGCTTGCCGCTTTTTTCCGCCAGATAGAGCAGAATGGCGCCGGACTCAAAGACGCTCAACGGCGCGCCGCCGTCGGCAGGCATGTGGTCGACGATAGCCGGAATTTTGTTATTCGGCGAAATCGCCAGAAACTGCGGATGAAACTGCTCCCCTTTACCGATATCGACCCGGATTAGCCGATAAGCCAGCTGCGCCTCTTCGAGAAAGAGGGTGATTTTGTGGCCGTTTGGGGTGGGCGCATAGTAGAGATCGATCATAATATTTCCCGCCGTCGTGGGTCGCAAACTGATCGAGTATAGGTGAAGCTGCGCGACCCGGGAGAAAATCCGCGAGCGGCGCGTCGGTCTGTCGCCAGCCACGCAGCGGGCGAGCAGTGACATCGCCTGTAAGACAGGCTATGTTGGTTTATTGCCCTGTCTACCAACCCTGAGGAAGCTATGAGCCAGCCTGTGATTACCCTGTGGTCCGATGCCGATTTTTTCTCACCGTACGTGATGTCTGTCTATGTCGCGCTGCAGGAAAAGAGCCTGCCTTTTAGCCTTAAAACCATCGACCTGAACCGCGGCGAACATCTGCAGGCCGGCTGGACGGGCTATACCGCCACCCGTCGCGTACCGCTGCTGGAGGTTGACGATTTCGCGCTGAGCGAGTCTTCGGCGATTACCGAATATCTGGATGAGCGTTTCGCGCCGCCTGAGTGGGAGCGCCTTTATCCACACGATCTGCAAAAGCGGGCCCGCGCCCGGCAGATCCAGGCCTGGCTGCGCAGCGATCTGGTGCCCATTCGTGAAGAGCGATCCACCGCCGTGGTGTTTGGCGGAGTGAAAATGCCGGCGCTCAGCGAGGCAGGCAAGCGGTCGGCGGAAAAACTGTTTGCCACCGCGACCACACTGCTGGCCCACGGCGGGCAAAATTTATTCGGCGAATGGTCTATAGCCGACGCCGACCTGGCGCTGATGCTCAATCGTCTGGTTCTCAATGGCGATGAGGTGCCGGAGGCGCTGGCGGATTATGCGGCGTTCCAGTGGCAGCGGGCCTCAATCCAGCGTTACGTGGCGCTTTCCGCCAAACGCGGAGGCTGATAACCCGCTGCGCTTCCGCTATCATAGAGGCATCGTAACCAGTGGAGATGGAACCTATGAAGCTGATGTTTGCCTCCGATATTCATGGTTCGCTGCCCGCCACGGAACGCGTGCTTGAACGTTTCGCGCAAAGTGGCGCCAGGTGGCTGATCATCCTCGGCGATGTGCTTAATCACGGACCGCGCAACGCGTTGCCGGAAGGCTATGCGCCGGCGGAGGTGGCCGAGCGGCTGAACAGCGTGGCGGAGCGCATCATTGCCGTCCGCGGTAACTGCGACAGCGAAGTGGATCAAATGCTGCTTCGTTTTCCCATGACCGCGCCCTGGCAGCAGGTGCTTGGCGAAGGCTATCGCCTGTTTCTGACCCACGGTCATCTGTATAGCCCGGACAATTTGCCGCCACTTGCCGCTGGCGATGTCCTGGCGTATGGCCATACTCATATTCCGGTTGCTGAAAAACGCGGGGCGATCTCTCTGTTTAATCCAGGCTCAGTGAGTATCCCGAAAGGGGGATATTCCGCCAGCTATGGGCTACTGGATGAGGGGCGTCTGCAGGTTTTAGCACTCAATGATAATCAGGTTATTGCAGAGGTCGCAATTTACCCGTAATTTAGCCCTCAATCATAAAGACGCGCCGCAAGAGCGCTTTTAAAGTAAGGTTTCCTGATGGCGGAACAGAATCATTTGGCAAGCACAGAATGGGTCGATATTGTTAATGAAAACAATGAGGTGATAGCACAGTCCAGCCGCGAGCAGATGCGCGCGCAGTGCCTGCGCCACCGGGCGACCTATATCGTCGTTCACGACGGAATGGGGAAAATTCTGGTGCAGCGACGCACCGAGACAAAAGACTTTCATCCGGGCATGCTGGATGCCACCGCCGGCGGCGTCGTGCAGGCTGATGAGCAATTGCTGGAGTCGGCCCGCCGCGAGGCGGAAGAGGAGTTAGGCATCGCCGGGGTGCCGTTCGCCGATCACGGCCAGTTCTACTACGAAGATAAATTCTGCCGCGTCTGGGGAAGCCTGTTCAGCTGCGTTTCCCACGGGCCGTTTGCCCTGCAGGAAGAAGAGGTAAGCGAGGTGTGCTGGTTAACGCCGGAAGAGATCACCGCCCGCTGCGATGAGTTCACGCCCGACTCCCTGAAAGCGCTGGCGCTGTGGATGACCCGCAACGCCGGTAACGAGTATGATGACGCGGAAGAGAGCGAGCGCGAATAATCGCGCGAACGCGTGGCAGCAAACGCTGTTCGCCTCCTGACAAAAAAAGGCAGCCATCTGGCTGCCTTTTGCTTTTCTCTCAGCGAGCGATTACTTCTGCTGCTGAGCTGACTGGATCGCGGTCAGTGCGATGGTGTAGACGATATCGTCTACCAGCGCGCCACGAGACAGATCGTTGACCGGCTTGCGCATACCCTGCAGCATCGGCCCGATGGAGATCAGGTCGGCAGAGCGTTGTACCGCTTTGTAAGTGGTGTTACCGGTGTTCAGATCCGGGAAGATGAACACGGTCGCGCGGCCAGCTACCGGCGAGTTCGGCGCTTTGGATTTCGCGACGTCAGCCATCACCGCGGCGTCATACTGCAGCGGACCGTCGATCATCAGATCAGGACGTTTTTCCTGCGCCAGGCGGGTCGCTTCGCGGACTTTTTCTACATCGCTACCCGCGCCGGAAGTACCGGTGGAGTAGGAGAGCATCGCCACGCGCGGTTCGATGCCGAAGGCAATCGCGGAGTCAGCGGACTGAATCGCGATTTCCGCCAGCTGCTCTGCGGTCGGATCCGGGTTGATCGCGCAGTCGCCGTAAACGTAAACCTGTTCCGGCAGCAGCATGAAGAACACCGAAGAGACCAGCGAGCTGCCCGGTGCGGTTTTGATCAGCTGCAGCGGCGGACGAATGGTGTTGGCGGTGGTGTGTACCGCGCCGGACACCAGGCCGTCGACTTCGTCTTGTTCCAGCATCAGGGTGCCGAGAACCACGTTATCTTCCAGCTGCTCGCGGGCGACCGCTTCGGTCATGCCCTTGCTCTTACGCAGTTCGACCAGGCGAGCCACGTAGCTTTCGCGTACCACTTCCGGGTCGACGATTTCGATACCGGCGCCCAGCTCAACGCCCTGCGCTGCCGCAACACGGTTGATCTCATCCGGGTTACCCAGCAGCACACAGGTGGCGATCCCGCGTTCGGCGCAGATAGCGGCGGCTTTCACGGTACGCGGCTCGTCGCCTTCCGGCAGAACCACGCGTTTGCCGGCTTTGCGCGCCAGCTCGGTCAACTGGTAGCGGAAGGCTGGCGGGGAGAGACGACGGCTGCGCTCGGAGGTCGCGGTCAGCGATTCGATCCAGTCGGCGTTGATGTAGTTGGCGACGTATTCCTGAACTTTCTCAATGCGCTCGTGATCGTCAACCGGTACTTCGAGGTTGAAGCTCTGCAGGCTCAGGGAGGTCTGCCAGGTGTTGGTGTTGACCATGAATACCGGCAGGCCGGTGGCGAAGGCGCGTTCGCACAGCTTGCTGATGCGCGCGTCCATTTCATAGCCGCCGGTCAGCAGGATGGCGCCGATTTCCACGCCGTTCATCGCTGCCAGGCAGGCGGCAACCAGCACGTCAGGACGATCTGCGGAGGTAACCAGCAGCGAGCCCGCGCGGAAGTGCTCCAGCATGTGCGGGATGCTGCGCGCGCAGAAGGTCACGGATTTGACGCGGCGGGTGTTGATGTCGCCTTCGTTGATGATGGTCGCATTCAGGTGATGGGCCATGTCGATCGCGCGGGTGGCGATCAGATCGAAGCTCCACGGTACGGCGCCCAGCACCGGCAGCGCGCTGCCGTTTTGCAGCTGAGCCGGGTCGATCTTCACGACTTTCGCTTTGGATGAGTCGTCGAAGATTTCTGACAGGTCAGGACGGGTACGGCCCTGCTCGTCGACCGGCGCATTCAGTTTGTTGATGATAACGCCGGTGATGCTGGTGTTTTTCGCGCCGCCAAAGCTATTGCGGGTCAGTTCAATACGCTCGTTCAGCTGTTCTGGCGTATCAGTGCCCTGCGACATCACGAAGACGATTTCCGCGTTCAGGGTTTTGGCGATTTCAAAGTTCAGCGCTTGGGCGAACTGATGCTTACGGGTCGGCACCAGGCCTTCCACCAGTACCACTTCCGCGTCCTGAGTGTTCGCGTGGTAGTTGGCGATGATCTCTTCCATCAGCACATCTTTCTGATTGCTGGAGAGCAGAGACTCAACGTGGTTCATCTTCAGCGGTTCAGCAGCGGTGGTGGTGGAGGAGCTGGCGCGAACGATGGTGGTGGTCTGGTCCGGGGCATCGCCGCCGGAGCGCGGCTGGGCGATAGGTTTAAAGACGCTCAGACGAACGCCTTTGCGTTCCATAGCGCGGATCACACCGAGGCTGACGCTGGTCAGGCCTACGCTGGTACCGGTAGGAATTAACATGATAGTACGGGACACGGTATATCCTCTTTCGTTACCGCCAGTATCAGGCGGGATACAAAACAGCACCACCAGCGACCCGTCATACTCCACGTTGCACGTGCGTTGGCTCTACTTGCTCACCCCGGTCGCGTACGCGCTGTACGCGCCGGGGATCTGCTGTGTCGCCGCCTTCCTGCAGCTCGAAGTATTGCGGGTCAGGGCTGGCGGTGTGGAATTATGCGGTCAGACGGCTGGCGTCTTGCGCGATGACCAGCTCTTCGTTGGTCGGGATAACCACGGCTGGACGGGTGCCTTCTTTGTTGATGAAGCCAGACTTGCCGAAGCGGGCAGCCAGGTTACGCTCATGGTCAACTTCAAAGCCCAGTACGCCCAGTTTGCCCAGCGACAGCTCACGCACCATCGCGGCGTTTTCACCGATGCCACCGGTGAAGATCACGGCGTCGAGACGGCCGTCCATCAGCGCGGTGTAGGAGCCGATGTATTTCGCCAGGCGGTGGCAGTAGACGTCCATCGCGCGTTTAGCGTCGGCTTTTTCCTGGTAGTTGTCTTCCACGTAGCGGCAGTCGCTGGTGACTTCGGTCAGGCCCAGCAGGCCGGACTCTTTGGTCAGCATTTTGTTGATGGCGTCAACGCTCATGCCCAGGGTGTCGTGCAGATGGAAGATGATGGCCGGATCGATATCGCCGGAGCGGGTACCCATCACCAGGCCTTCCAGCGGGGTCAGACCCATGGAGGTGTCAACGCATTTGCCGTTACGAATAGCGGAAACCGAACCACCGTTGCCGAGGTGGCAGGTGATGATGTTCAGCTCTTCAACCGGCTTGTTCAGGATCTTAGCGGCTTCCTGAGTCACGTAGAAGTGGCTGGTGCCGTGCGCGCCGTAACGACGAACGCCGTGCTCTTTGTACAGGCTGTACGGCAGGGCGTAGAGATAGGATTCTTCCGGCATGGTCTGGTGGAACGCCGTATCGAATACTGCCACGTTTTTGTCTTTCAGGTGCGGGAAGGATTTCAGCGCTTCAGCGATGCCGATCAGGTGTGCCGGGTTGTGCAGCGGGGCGAAGGACGCGGCGTCTTTAATGCCCTGAATCACGGACTCGTCGATGACTACGGAGCTGGTGTATTTTTCGCCGCCGTGGACGATACGGTGGCCGATTGCGGTCAGCTGAGCAGACAGTTCTGGTTTTTGTGCCAGAATAGTGTTAACGATAAAGTTCAGTGCTTCGCTGTGCGCGGCGCCCGCGCCTAATTCGGCTTCTTGTTTGCCGCCGTCAATTTTCCATTTGATACGGGCTTCCGGCAGGTGGAAGCATTCCGCTAAACCGGACAGGTATTCGTCGCCGTTCACGGCGTCAAGGATAGCAAATTTCAGAGAGGAGCTACCGCAGTTCAGAACCAGTACTAACTTACTCGACATGGAAGTACCTTTTTATGATACGTGGCTAAAAAAACGTCAGTGTGTCATTAGCGTAGCGCAGGATGACCTCGACATTTATGATTAACATCATGCCTTGTTCTGTTTTCAGGCACGATGAGATAAGTACATTTGATTTTATGCCATTTTGCATAATTTTCAGCCAATGGCAGAATATGCGATAATTTGACTAGCCTGGCAAAAGAGTCTATCCGCCCTTTCAGGCGGGCACAGGATACCTGATTGCGGCATCCTTTGCCAAAATCTTTTGAACGATGTCATGCATAGTTGGTGTTTTGCACGAATTTTTTAAGTTTTATATGTAAAGTTGAGGTAAAGCCATGTCGACCCCTGAGAAACGCCCCGTTAGCTTCTTTAGCTTGTTCAACCGCGGGCAGCACTACGCCAAGACCTGGCCTCTCGACAAGCGCCTCGCGCCGGTATTTATTGAAAACCGCATCATTCGTGCCACCCGCTACGCCATCCGCATCATGCCGCCGATCGCCATTTTCACCCTCTGCTGGCAGATAGCGCTGGGCGGCCAGCTGGGTCCCGCCGTGGCCACCGCGCTGTTTGCATTGAGCCTGCCGATGCAGGGGTTATGGTGGTTGGGTAAACGTTCAGTGACGCCGCTGCCGCCTTCCATTCTTAACTGGTTCTACGAAGTACGCGGCAAACTGCAGGAGGCGGGGCAGGCGCTGGCGCCTGTCGAAGGCAAGCCCGATTATCAGGCGCTGGCTGACACGCTTAAGCGCGCCTTCAAACAACTCGATAAAACTTTCCTTGATGATTTGTAATTCACTACGGAAAACGCATATAAAAGAAGGCGCATGATTTATGCGCCTTCTTTATTTCACGCCCTACCGTGCTACAGGAGTCACAACATGGAAATGACCAATGCGCAGCGTCTGATTTTATCCAATCAGTACAAAATGATGACGATGCTCGACCCGGACAATGCGGAGCGCTACCGTCGTCTGCAAACCATCATTGAGCGTGGGTATGGGCTGCAGATGCGTGAACTGGACCGCGAGTTCGGCCAGTTGACGGAAGAAACCTGCCGTACCGTTATCGACATCATGGAGATGTACCACGCGCTACACGTCTCCTGGACCAACCTGAAAGACGCGGAGGGTATCGACGAGCGTCGGGTCACCTTCCTCGGCTTTGATGCCGCCACCGAAGCGCGTTTTCTCGGCTACGTGCGCTTTATGGTCAATGTTGAAGGCCGTTACAGCCACTTTGACGCCGGCACCCATGGCTTTAACTCGCAGACCCCGATGTGGGAGAAATATCAGCGGATGCTGAGCGTCTGGCACGCCTGCCCGCGCCAGTATCATCTGAGCAGTAACGAAATTAACCAAATCATCAATGCCTGAGGGAGGTGCCCGTGCAGTGTAAAGGTTTCCTGTTCGATTTAGACGGGACGCTGGTGGATTCCTTGCCGGTGGTGGAGCGTTCATGGTGCAAGTGGGGGGATCGTTTCGCCATCGACCATGATGAAATTCTCAGTTTTATTCACGGCAAGCAGGCCATTACCTCCATTCGCCATTTTATGCCGGGTCGCAGCGAGGAGGATATCCAGGCCGAATTCCGTTATCTCGAGCAGATGGAAGCCACTGATATCGAAGGCATCGTCGCCCTGCCGGGGGCGTTAGCCCTGCTGAATTCGCTCAATGAGGCTGGGATCCCGTGGGCGATTGTCACCTCCGGCTCGATTCCGGTTGCGCACGCGCGTCACCGCGCGGCGGGCCTGCCGATGCCGGAGGTGTTTGTCACCGCTGAGCAAGTGAAGCACGGCAAGCCGGCGCCGGACGCCTATCTGCTGGGCGCCGAGCGGCTGGGGCTGCCTGCCGGGGAGTGCGCGGTGGTGGAAGATGCGCCGGCGGGGCTGCTCTCCGGGCTGACGGCAGGCTGTCGCACCATCGCGGTCAAGGTGCCTGCCGATGCCCCCCGTCTGGATGAAGCCGACCTCGTGCTGAGCAGCCTGGAAGATCTGCTGGTTGAACGCCAGGCCGACGGCGTGGTGAATGTGCGTCTTAAAGCGTAAACCCATGATTTCGCCCCGCGTCGTCGGGGCTTTTTTATGCCACTATGTCGACTCCCACTTGTGACAAGGAAACGTTGTGAACGGTGAATTGATTTGGGTTTTATCCCTCCTGGCCATCGCGGTTGTGCTGTTTGCTACCGGCAAGGTGCGCATGGATGCTATCGCCCTGATGGTCATTGTCGCCTTTGTCCTCAGCGGCACGCTGACGCTGACCGAAGCTTTTTCCGGGTTCAGCGATCCTAACGTGATCCTGATTGCCGCCCTGTTTATTATCGGCGACGGCCTCGTGCGTACCGGGGTAGCCACCAAGATGGGCGCCTGGCTGGTGAGCGTAGCAGGCAACAGCGAAACCAAAATGCTGATCTACCTGATGCTCACCGTCGCCGGGCTGGGCGCGTTTATGAGCTCCACCGGCGTGGTCGCCATTTTCATTCCGGTGGTCCTTAGCGTCTCGGCGCGGATGAATACCTCCCCCTCGCGGCTGATGATGCCGCTGAGCTTTGCCGGGCTTATCAGCGGGATGATGACCCTGGTGGCCACGCCGCCCAACCTGGTGGTCAACAGCGAACTGCTGCGCGAAGGGCTGCACGGCTTCAGTTTTTTCAGCGTCACGCCGATTGGCCTGGTGGTGCTGATCCTGGGCATCGTCTATATGCTGGCGGTGCGCTTTATGCTGAAGACGGATAATGGCGAATCCGCGCGCGATGGACGAAAAAGAAGCACCTTCCGCGATTTGATTCGCGAATATCACCTCACCGGCCGCGCCCGCCGGCTGGCGATCCGACCCGGTTCGCCGATGATCGGTCAGCGGCTGGATGATTTAAAGCTGCGTGAGCGCTACTGTGCCAACGTCATCGGCGTTGAGCGCTGGCGGCGGTTCCGTCGGGTGATTGTTAACGTCAACGGGGTATCGGAATTTCGCGCCCGCGACGTCCTGCTGATCGATATGTCCGCCTCCGATGTCGACCTGCGCCAGTTCTGCGGCGAGCAAATGCTCGAGCCGATGGTGCTGCGCGGCGAGTATTTTGCCGATCAGGCGCTGGATGTGGGGATGGCGGAGGTGGCGCTGATCCCGGATTCAGAGATGATAGGCAAAACGGTGCGTGAGATAGCCTTCCGCACCCGGTTTGGTCTCAATATCGTCGGCATGAAGCGCGATGGCAAAGCGATGGATGGTTCCGTGGTCGATGAGCCGCTGCAACTCGGCGATATCCTGCTGGTGGTCGGCAACTGGCGGCAAATTGCCCTGCTGGCGAAGCGCGGTCGGGATTTCGTGGTGCTCAATATGCCGGTTGAGGTCGATGACGCTTCGCCGGCCCACAGCCAGGCTCCGCACGCGATTTTCTGTCTGGTGCTGATGGTGGCCCTGATGCTGACGGATGAAATCCCCAACCCTATCGCCGCGATCATCGCCTGTCTGCTGATGGGCAAATTCCGCTGCATCAACGCCGAAAGCGCCTACAAGGCGATCCACTGGCCGAGCATTATTCTGATTGTCGGGATGATGCCGTTTGCCCTGGCCTTGCAGAAAACCGGTGGGGTGGATCTGGTGGTCAAGGGACTGATGGACGTTGCCGGAGGCGAGGGGCCTTATCTGATGCTCGGCTGCCTGTTTGTGATGTGCGCGGCGATAGGCCTGTTTATCTCTAACACGGCCACCGCAGTGCTGATGGCGCCTATTGCCTTAGCGGCGGCGAAGTCGATGGGCGTGTCGCCCTATCCCTTTGCCATGGTGGTGGCGATGGCGGCTTCGGCGGCGTTTATGACCCCGGTCTCCTCGCCGGTCAACACCCTGGTGCTTGGCCCGGGTAAGTATTCCTTCAGCGACTTTGTAAAGATTGGCGTGCCCTTTACCGTGCTGGTAATGGTGGTCTGCGTCCTGCTGATCCCGGTGCTCTTCCCGTTTTAAGGTATGCAGGCCGGGTAGGGGGCGACCACGGCCCGGCCTGAAAAATTACAGCGGCGAATCCTGGCTGATTTCATCCAGCGACAGCTGGAAGCTCGGGACAAACACCTGCATAAAGTAATCCATCTCCGCGCTGCGCCGCGACGCCAGCGTTTTTTCCAGACGGCCTTTGGCCAGCAGAAATTCGTTGTTGCCCGCCGACAGCTCTTCGAGGCATTTCAGGTAGGCGCAGAGGGCGTCAGCCTGTTTGACGATCGACTGCTCTTCCTCACTGTAGTGATGCTCGTCAATCAGCGGTTCGAAAATATCGCGCAGCTCGTCAGGCACCATATCCACCAGCTTCTGCTGGGCGATTTTCTCAATCGCCTTATATTCCTGGGCAATCTGCGAATTGAAATATTTCACCGGAGTAGGGAGATCGCCAGTTAAGACTTCCGAGGCGTCATGGTACATCGCTAACAAGGCGATACGCTCGGCGTTGACCTGGCCGCCGAATTTGCGGTTTTTGATCGCCGCCAGCGCGTGGGCGACCATCGCCACCTGCAGGCTGTGCTCGGAGACATTTTCAGTGCGCACGTTGCGCATCAGCGGCCAGCGGTTGATCAGTTTCAGACGGGAGAGGTGGGCAAAGAAATGACTCTGACTCATAGGAACCCTTAATCAGTGACAACATCGGGTTCCATTGTGCGCAGGGATCGCCGCCGGATGCAAATGCCGGCGGCGGCACGATTACAGCTGATGGTAGCCGGAGAGGAAGCGGCCGAAGCGGGAGATCGCCATCTCCAGGTCGTCTTCGCGAGGCAGGGTCACAATGCGTACGTGATCCGGCCACGGCCAGTTAAAGGCAGTACCCTGCACCAGCAGCACTTTCTCCTGCAGCAGGAAATCGAGCACCATTTTCTGGTCATCGTGAATATTGAAGCGTTTGGCGTCGATTTTCGGGAACATGTACAGCGCGCCTTTTGGCTTCATGCAGGAGACGCCCGGAATATCGTTGATCAACTCCCAGGCGCGGTTGCGTTGTTCATACAGACGCCCGCCGGGAATGATGAATTCGCTGATACTCTGGTAGCCGCCCAGCGCCGTCTGGATAGCATGCTGGGCCGGCACGTTGGCGCACAGACGCATCGACGCCAGCATTTCCAGTCCTTCGATATAGCCTTTCGCATGTTTTTTCGGGCCATTCAGCACCATCCAGCCCTGACGGAAGCCGGCGACGCGGTAAGTTTTCGACAGTCCGTTGAAGGTCACCGTCAGCAGATCGGGCGCCAGAGCGGCAATGGAGTGATGCTGGGCTTCGTCGTAGAGGATCTTGTC
Source organism: Klebsiella sp. C239 (assembly GCF_048822715.1). Classification (NCBI taxonomy): domain Bacteria; kingdom Pseudomonadati; phylum Pseudomonadota; class Gammaproteobacteria; order Enterobacterales; family Enterobacteriaceae; genus Klebsiella; species Klebsiella sp. C239. The sequence continues at coordinate 227,294 of NZ_JBMEZK010000001.1, forward strand.
GTAGATCTCATCGGCGAAAATAATCAGGTTGTGCTGGCGGGCGATCTCCACGATCTCCTGCAGCAGCTCTTTGGAATAGACCGCGCCGGTGGGGTTGTTAGGGTTGATGATCACGATCCCGCGGGTGCGAGGCGTAATTTTAGCGCGGATATCGTCAAGATCCGGGAACCAGTCAGAGGATTCGTCACACAGATAGTGCACCGCTTTACCGCTGGAAAGGGACACCGCCGCCGTCCACAGCGGGTAGTCCGGGGCGGGAACCAGCATCTCATCGCCGCTGTTTAACAGCGCCTGCATCGCCTGGACAATCAGTTCGGACACGCCGTTGCCGATGTAAATATCTTCCACGGTGACATCGCGCATTCCCCGCGCCTGGTAATGCTGCATGATGGCTTTACGCGCCGAGTACAATCCTTTCGAATCGCAGTAACCCTGGGCGGTAGGCAGATTGCGGATGACGTCGACGAGGATCTCGTCAGGGGCTTCGAAGCCGAAGGGCGCCGGGTTGCCGATGTTCAGTTTCAGAACCTTATTGCCTTCTTCTTCAAGACGTTTCGCTTCTTTCAGAACCGGGCCGCGGATGTCATAACAGACGTTCTCTAACTTGCTGGATTTTTCGATGGGGGACATGAATCTTGACCTTTTAGCTGTTATCGCCACTCCCTGCCGTGGAAGTCAGCACGGAACAATGTACTCCGCCTCCCCGCTGTTTTGAAGGCTTTGCAGGAGAAGATTTTGCTAACGCAGGATTTTAAGCGTAATTGATTTATCTGCTGCTTGCTGATTTTTCCTGTGGTTTATGCCTTTTCATGGCATTTTTTCGGTCGTCTATGTTGAGGTAGTGCCTTTTTTACCATCATTTATCTGGTTTGTTTGTCTGGTAAACGGAGGGGCTGAAGAATGGATGGCCGCAAAAAAACGCTATCCTTAATGTAATAGCGGTTGATTTGTAATCTTGATGTTAAGTAATTTTAATAAAAAACTGTGCGCAAGCGCATTATTATTATTTTTGACAGGTAATAATCTGAGGTTTGTTAATTTATATAAAATGTTGAAAAAAATTTAAAATTAACTCAGTTAATCCTTATTAAGGCTTATAAAAAGGATGGGAATCGGTTAGAATATCGCCGTTAATATCAGTGGTAGTCGGTATGATTTACGGCTGAATTGGTATCTAATATATTGTTATTACAGAATTTTATTGTTCGTTTTTCGCCAAAAAAGACGTCCGGCGAAAAAGAGGCTTTCTCACCACCACTGTGCGATTTCCCGGGGCGACGTATGACGCCTTGCTGGCCGTGGTAATTAATAATAATGAGGAATACGAACAATATATTACTCCGGTGTTCTGCGCATTTGCTCAGATGAGTACTTTGGCATGTAATAACGTTCGTCCAGTTGTTTATCCGCCATCTGACGGTGAGCACAAGGCTCAGGGAATAGCCGGAAACCTGGCGTAAAGCATCAACAAGGCAGGTCAGCGTTAGCCACCTGTAAGTGAAGAAAGATGATTAATACAACACGTCCGATACTCAACCTCGATCTCGATCTGCTGCGCACCTTTGTAGCCGTCGCTGATTTGAACACCTTCGCCGCCGCCGCCGCCGCAGTGTGCCGTACCCAGTCCGCGGTCAGCCAGCAAATGCAACGCCTGGAGCAGCTGGTTGGCAAGGAGCTTTTCGCTCGTCACGGACGCAATAAACTGCTGACCGAGCAGGGCATCCAGCTGCTGGGCTATGCCCGCAAAATCCTGCGCTTTAACGATGAAGCCTGCATGTCGCTGATGTATGGCAGTCTGCAGGGGGGACTGACCATCGGCGCGTCGGAAGAAACCGCTGATACTATCCTGCCGTTTCTGTTAAACCGCATCGGCTGCTTCTATCCCAGAATGACGCTGGAGATTAAAGTCCATCCCCACGCCGTCATCATGGCGATGCTGAGCGGGGGAGAGGTCGATCTGGCATTAACCACCCATCAGCTTCCCGGTTTTACCGCTTTCACGCTGAGAACGTCGCCTACCCTCTGGTACTGTGCGGCGGACTACGTGCTGGCGAAAGGGGAATCGATCCCCCTGATCCTGCTCGAAGAGCCTGGCCCGTTCCGTGAGGACATCATCGCCGCGCTGGAGGCTGCCCGCGTCTCCTGGCATCTGGCCCACGGCGCCTCGTCGCTCTCCGGGGTGAAAGCGGCAGTGAAAGCCGGGCTGGGGGTCACCGCGCGTCCGGTCGAAATGATGAGCCCGGATTTGCGCGTGGCCGGCATTAGCGATGGCCTGCCGGTACTGCCGGATACCCGGTACGTGGTCAGCTGCAATCCGCAGACGGTGAGCGAACTACCGCAGGCGATTTTTCAGTCCCTGAGCCAGGAGAGCGATCCCTGGCGCGCGGGGCCGGCCCTTACTCCGGAAGAGGGAGGAAGCACCTTCATTTTGTGAGGTTATTTTGCTAACAAAGATCACAAAAACTGGTAACAGAATGTAAGTGTCCAAAAAGAGCCTCAGGGGTGGGTTTCTCGTCTGGTGGCTCTTTTTTTTGCACTCTTATTGATGTTTTGAATCTTTTTTTTATTTCTTTGCAGAAAAATCAGCATATTGGCGTGACCGGGCGCTCACCTTGTCGACTTTTTCCTGCACTTTCAACACTTCCTGCTAATGTTAAAAAACCGGATGGATTGTTGCCGATTTCCTGGGGTAATTAACAAAACCGTGTCGCAGATCAAGAAAATACCCCTCTTTGGGGGGAGGAATCGAGGCTAAATCCTGTCAAAATAGCAGGGATTTTTGATTTACGACGGAAACGGACACGATTCAACAACACTAAAACCGAACAGTATGCAAGGTTATTTCGCATAAAAGGGCATTTAATGTTAATGAAAAGATTCCAATGTAAATTAATGTTATGAAAACTTTTGTTAAAGTTGACAAAAGGTTAAAGAAAGGGGTAAAAAGCCACGGCATCTGGGCTTCTCACATCTTCCAGGGACGCTTTTTTGCACGGTTATTTTTTATTCCTCCCGTGAAACGCTGTGGCGTTCATCTGCCAGTAAGAGCAGAGGGTTTTGGCGCTACACTTTTTTGGTTAAGCAATGCGTATGTCAACATCCACTGAAGTCATCGCTCATCACTGGGCATTCGCTATATTTCTCATCATCGCTATCGGTCTGTGCTGCCTGATGCTCGTCGGCGGCTGGTACCTTGGCGGTCGCGCGCGCGCGCGTAGCAAAAACACGCCGTTTGAATCGGGGATCGACTCCGTTGGTTCGGCCCGCTTACGTCTTTCTGCGAAGTTTTATCTGGTTGCCATGTTCTTCGTGATCTTCGACGTGGAAGCCCTGTATCTCTACGCATGGTCGACCTCCATCCGCGAGAGCGGCTGGGTCGGCTTTGTGGAAGCCGCAATTTTCATTTTAGTGCTACTGGCTGGTCTGGTTTATCTCGTTCGCATCGGCGCACTGGACTGGACGCCCGCGCGTTCCCGTCGCACGCTGGTTAACCCGGAAACAGACAGTCCCACTAACCGTCATATGCAGTAAAAGCGAGGCAATAAGATGGATTATACGCTCACCCGCATAGATCCTAACGGTGAGAACGACCGTTACCCCCTGCAGAAACAGGAGATCGTTACCGACCCCCTGGAGCAGGAAGTCAACAAAAGCGTGTATATGGGGAAACTCGAACACGCGCTGCATGACATGGTGAACTGGGGCCGTAAGAACTCAATTTGGCCGTATAACTTCGGCCTTTCTTGCTGTTATGTGGAAATGGTGACGTCATTCACTGCGGTGCATGACGTTGCGCGCTTTGGGGCCGAAGTTCTGCGCGCCTCTCCGCGTCAGGCGGACCTGATGGTGGTCGCCGGAACCTGCTTCACCAAAATGGCGCCGGTTATTCAGCGTCTCTATGATCAGATGCTGGAGCCGAAGTGGGTGATCTCCATGGGCGCCTGCGCGAACTCCGGCGGCATGTACGACATCTATTCCGTCGTCCAGGGCGTGGATAAGTTTATTCCGGTCGATGTGTACATCCCGGGCTGCCCGCCGCGTCCGGAGGCCTATATGCAGGCGCTGATGCTGCTGCAGGAGTCCATTGGTAAAGAACGTCGTCCGCTCTCATGGGTGGTTGGCGATCAGGGCGTCTATCGCGCCAATATGCAGTCGGAACGCGAGCGTAAACGCGGCGAACGTATTGCAGTGACCAATCTGCGGACGCCGGACGAGATTTAATTTGCGCCTGCGGGCGGGAGAAGCACTTCGCAAATCAATCTACAACAGCGCGAAGTCTCGCCCGGCAGTCACCACGGACCTTTTGCAATGGTGAACAATATGACCGATTTAACCGCGCATGACGCCGCACCAGCCTGGCAAACCCGCGATCACCTTGATGACCCGGTGATCGGCGAACTGCGCAACCGCTTTGGGCCGGATGCCTTTACCGTTCAGCCAACCCGTACCGGCGTACCGGTGGTATGGGTCAAGCGCGAGCAGCTGCTTGAGGTGGGTGATTTCCTGAAGAAATTGCCGAAGCCTTACGTGATGCTGTTTGACCTGCACGGCATGGACGAACGTCTGCGCACGCACCGCGATGGCCTGCCCGCCGCGGATTTTTCCGTTTTCTATCACCTGATTTCCATCGACCGCAACCGCGACATCATGCTCAAGGTGGCGCTGTCTGAAAACGATCTGCATCTGCCGACCTTCACCAAACTGTTCCCCAACGCCAACTGGTATGAGCGTGAAACCTGGGAAATGTTTGGTATTACCTTCGATGGCCACCCGAACCTGCGTCGCATCATGATGCCGCCGACCTGGGAAGGCCACCCGCTGCGTAAAGACTACCCGGCGCGCGCCACCGAATTCGATCCGTTTGAGCTGACCAAAGCCAAGCAGGATCTGGAGATGGAAGCGCTGACTTTCAAACCGGAAGAGTGGGGCATGAAGCGCGGCACCGACAACGAGGACTTCATGTTCCTCAACCTCGGTCCGAACCACCCCTCCGCGCACGGTGCGTTCCGCATTATTCTGCAGCTGGATGGCGAAGAGATCGTCGACTGCGTGCCCGACATCGGTTACCACCACCGCGGCGCCGAGAAGATGGGCGAGCGCCAGTCCTGGCACAGCTACATCCCGTACACCGACCGTATCGAATACCTTGGCGGTTGCGTCAACGAGATGCCGTACGTGCTGGCCGTGGAAAAACTGGCCGGGATCACCGTGCCGGATCGCGTCAACGTGATCCGCGTAATGCTCTCCGAACTGTTCCGCATCAACAGCCACCTGCTGTATATCTCTACCTTTATTCAGGACGTCGGCGCGATGACCCCGGTCTTCTTCGCCTTTACCGATCGGCAGAAAATCTACGATCTGGTGGAAGCGATCACCGGTTTCCGTATGCACCCGGCGTGGTTCCGCATCGGCGGCGTCGCGCACGATCTGCCGCGCGGCTGGGATCGTCTGCTGCGTGAGTTCCTCGAGTGGATGCCGAAGCGTCTGGACTCCTATGAAAAAGCCGCCCTGCGCAACACCATTCTGAAGGGCCGTTCCGTCGGCGTGGCAGCCTATACCGCTAAAGAGGCGCTGGAGTGGGGCACCACCGGCGCAGGCCTGCGCGCCACCGGTATCGGCTTCGACGTGCGTAAATGGCGTCCTTATTCTGGCTATGAAAACTTCGACTTCGAAGTCCCGACCGGGGGCGGCGTCTCTGACTGCTACACCCGCGTGATGCTGAAAGTCGAAGAGCTGCGCCAGAGCCTGCGCATTCTTCAGCAGTGCCTCGACAATATGCCGGAAGGGCCGTTCAAAGCGGATCACCCGCTGACCACGCCGCCGCCGAAAGAGCGCACGCTGCAGCATATCGAAACCCTGATCACCCACTTCCTGCAGGTATCGTGGGGCCCGGTCATGCCGGCCAACGAATCCTTCCAGATGATTGAGGCGACCAAGGGGATTAACAGTTACTACCTGACCAGCGACGGCAGCACCATGAGCTACCGTACCCGCGTCCGCACGCCGAGCTTTGCGCACCTGCAGCAGATCCCGTCGGCGATCCGCGGCAGCCTGGTATCCGACCTGATCGTCTATCTGGGTAGTATCGATTTTGTTATGTCAGACGTGGACCGCTAATTATGCACGAGAATCAACAACCACAAACCGAGGCTTTTGAGCTGAGTGCGGCAGAGCGTGAGGCTATTGAGCACGAGAAGCACCACTACGAAGACCCGCGTGCGGCGTCCATCGAAGCGCTGAAAATCGTTCAGAAACAGCGCGGCTGGGTGCCGGATGGCGCGATCTACGCCATTGCCGATGTGCTGGGCATCCCGGCCAGCGACGTCGAAGGCGTGGCGACGTTCTACAGCCAGATTTTCCGCCAGCCGGTTGGCCGTCACGTGATCCGCTACTGCGATAGCGTGGTGTGCCACATTACCGGCTATCAGGGAATTCAGGCCGCCATCGAGAAGAAGCTGAACATCAAGCCAGGGCAGACCACCTTTGATGGCCGCTTTACCCTGCTGCCGACCTGCTGCCTGGGCAACTGCGACAAGGGACCGACCATGATGATTGATGAGGACACTCACAGCCATCTGACGCCGGAGGCAATTCCTGACCTTCTGGAGCAGTACAAATGAAAACCGTAATTCGTACTGCGGAAACGCATCCGCTCACCTGGCGTCTGCGCGACGACAAGCAGCCGGTCTGGCTGGACGAGTATCGCAGCAAAAATGGCTATGAAGGGGCGCGAAAAGCGCTGACCGGCATGGCGCCGGACGAGATCGTCACGGCGGTAAAAGACGCTGGCCTGAAAGGGCGCGGCGGCGCGGGCTTCTCCACCGGTCTGAAGTGGAGCCTGATGCCGAAAGACGAGTCCATGAACATCCGTTACCTGCTGTGTAACGCCGATGAAATGGAGCCGGGCACCTATAAAGACCGCCTGCTGATGGAGCAACTGCCGCACCTGCTGGTGGAAGGCATGCTGATCTCCGCGTTTGCGCTGAAGGCCTACCGCGGCTACATCTTCCTGCGCGGAGAGTATATCGAAGCGGCCCAGCATCTGCGCCGCGCGATTGCCGAAGCCACCGAGGCGGGCCTGCTGGGGAAAAACATCCTCGGCACCGGTTTTGACTTCGAGCTGTTTGTCCACACCGGGGCAGGGCGCTATATCTGCGGCGAAGAGACGGCGCTGATTAACTCCCTGGAAGGTCGCCGCGCTAACCCGCGCTCCAAGCCGCCGTTCCCGGCGAGCTCCGGCGTGTGGGGTAAGCCGACCTGCGTCAACAACGTGGAAACCCTGTGCAACGTGCCGGCGATTTTGGCCAACGGCGTTGAGTGGTACCAGAACATCTCCACCAGTAAAGATGCCGGCACCAAGCTGATGGGCTTCTCCGGCCGCGTGAAGAACCCGGGCGTCTGGGAGCTGCCGTTCGGCACCACTGCCCGCGAGATCCTGGAGGATTACGCCGGCGGCATGCGCGATGGCCTGAAGTTTAAAGCCTGGCAGCCGGGTGGGGCAGGGACCGACTTCCTCACCGAAGCGCACCTCGATCTGCCGATGGAGTTCGAAAGCATTGGTAAAGCGGGCAGCCGTCTGGGCACCTCGCTGGCGATGGCCGTTGACCACGAGATCAACATGGTCTCGCTGGTGCGCAACCTCGAAGAGTTCTTCGCCCGCGAGTCCTGCGGCTGGTGTACGCCGTGCCGTGATGGGCTGCCGTGGAGCGTGAAGATCCTGCGCGCCCTGGAGCGCGGCGAAGGCCAGCCTGGCGATATCGAAACCCTTGAGCAACTGTGTCGATTCCTGGGCCCGGGTAAAACCTTCTGCGCGCACGCGCCGGGCGCGGTTGAGCCGCTGCAGAGCGCGATTAAATATTTCCGCGAAGAATTCGAGGCTGGCATTAAGCAGCAGTTCAGCAATACCCATGCAATCAACGGGATTCAGCCGAACCTGCTTAAGACGCGCTGGTAATCTAAAGGTTTTTTTATTTTTGGAAGCACGCTAATGGCTACGATTCATGTAGACGGCAAAGAATACGAGGTCAACGGAGCGGACAACCTGCTGGAGGCTTGTCTCTCTCTTGGGCTTGATATTCCCTACTTTTGCTGGCACCCGGCGCTAGGGAGCGTCGGTGCTTGCCGCCAGTGTGCGGTGAAGCAATATCAGAACGCGGAAGACACGCGTGGTCGCCTGGTGATGTCCTGTATGACTCCGGCATCCGACGGCACCTTTATTTCTATCGACGATGGCGAAGCGAAGCAGTTCCGCGAAAGCGTGGTGGAGTGGCTGATGACCAACCACCCGCACGACTGCCCGGTCTGCGAAGAGGGCGGCAACTGCCACCTGCAGGATATGACGGTGATGACCGGCCATAGCTTCCGCCGCTATCGTTTTACCAAGCGTACCCACCGCAATCAGGATCTGGGGCCGTTTATTTCTCATGAAATGAACCGCTGCATCGCCTGCTACCGCTGCGTGCGCTACTACAAAGATTATGCCGACGGCACCGATCTGGGCGTCTATGGTGCCCACGACAACGTCTACTTCGGCCGCCCGGAAGATGGCACCCTGGAGAGTGAATTCTCCGGCAACCTGGTGGAAGTCTGCCCGACCGGCGTCTTCACCGATAAAACCCACTCCGAGCGCTATAACCGTAAATGGGACATGCAGTTTGCGCCGAGCATCTGCCAGCAGTGTTCCATCGGCTGTAACATCAGTCCGGGCGAACGCTATGGCGAACTGCGTCGTATCGAAAACCGTTATAACGGGACCGTTAACCGCTACTTCCTCTGCGACCGCGGTCGTTTCGGCTATGGCTACGTGAACCTGAAAGACCGTCCGCGTCAGCCGGTTCAGCGCCGCGGCGACGATCTGATTACCCTCAACGCCGAGCAGGCGATGCAGGGCGCGGCGGATATTCTGCGCCAGTCGAAGAAAGTGATCGGCATCGGCTCCCCGCGCGCCAGCATTGAAAGCAACTTCGCGCTGCGCGAACTGGTGGGCGCCGACAACTTCTATACCGGCATCGCCAAAGGCGAACAAGCGCGCCTGCAGATGATGCTGAAAGTGCTGCGCGAAGGTGGGATCCACACCCCAAGCCTGCGCGATATCGAATCCTACGACGCGGTACTGGTGCTGGGCGAAGACATTACCCAGACCGGCGCGCGCGTCGCGCTGGCGGTGCGTCAGGCGGTGAAAGGGAAAGCACGCGAAATGGCGGCGGCACAGAAAGTGGCCGACTGGCAGATTGCCGCGATCCTCAACATCGGCCAGCGCGCCAAACACCCGCTATTCGTCACCAACATCGATGACACCCGCCTGGATGACATCGCCGCGTGGACCTACCGCGCGCCGGTGGAAGATCAGGCGCGTCTCGGCTTCGCCATCGCCCATGCGCTGGACGACAGCGCGCCGGCGGTTGACGGCCTGAGCCGCGAACTGCAGGGTAAAGTCGATGTCATCGTCCAGGCGCTGGCCGGGGCGAAAAAACCACTGATTATTTCCGGGACCAACGCCGGCAGCATGGAGATCATCCAGGCCGCCGCTAACGTGGCGAAAGCCCTGAAAGGCCGCGGCGCCGACGTCGGCGTGACGATGGTTGCCCGCGCGGTGAATAGCGTCGGTCTGGGTATGATCGGCGGCGGTTCTCTTGAAGAGGCGCTGGACGAACTGGAAAGCGGCGCCGCAGACGCGGTCATCGTGCTGGAAAACGACCTTCACCGTCATGCTTCCGCCGCCCGCGTCGACGCAGCGCTCTCCAAAGCGCCGCTGGTGATGGTGGTTGACCATCAGCGCACGGCGATTATGGACAAAGCGCACCTGGTGCTCTCCGCGGCAAGCTTTGCGGAAAGCGACGGTACCGTGGTCAACAACGAAGGCCGCGCTCAGCGCTTCTTCCAGGTCTACGACCCGGCCTACTACGACGCGAAAACCGTCATGCTGGAAAGCTGGCGCTGGCTGCATTCCCTGCACAGCACCGTTAACAACCGTCAGGTTGACTGGACGCAGCTGGACCACGTCATCGATGCCGCGATTGCCGCCCTGCCGCAGCTGGCGGGCATTAAAGACGCCGCGCCGGATGCGACCTTCCGCATTCGCGGTCAGAAGCTGGCGCGTGAACCGCACCGCTACAGCGGCCGCACGGCGATGCGCGCCAACATCAGCGTCCACGAACCGCGTCAGCCGCAGGATAAAGACACCATGTTCGCCTTCTCCATGGAAGGGAACAACCAGCCGTCCGCCCCGCGTTCGCAGATCCCGTTCGCCTGGGCGCCGGGCTGGAACTCCCCGCAGGCATGGAACAAGTTCCAGGATGAAGTGGGCGGGAAACTGCGCCACGGCGATCCGGGCGTCCGTCTGTTTGAAGCGTCCGCCAGCGGGCTGGAATACTTCACGGCGGTGCCGGCCAGCTTCCAGGCGGAAGACGGGAAATGGCGTATCGCGCCGTACTACCACCTGTTTGGCAGCGATGAGCTGTCACAGCGCGCGCCGGTGTTCCAGAGCCGGATGCCTGAGCCGTACATCAAGCTGAACCCGGCGGATGCCGCGAAGCTTGGCGTCAACGCCGGGGCGATGCTCTCCTTTAGCGTGGAAGGCCAGACCCTGCGTCTGCCGCTGGTTATCTCTGAAGGTCTGACCGCAGGACAGGTTGGCTTACCGATGGGCATGCCGGGCATTGCGCCGGTACTGACCGGATCGCGTATTGATTCACTGCAGGAGGCGAAAGCATGAGCTGGTTAACGCCGGATCTTATCGACATTCTGTTAAGCATCCTGAAGGCCGTGGTCATTCTGCTGGTGGTGGTCACCTGCGGCGCGTTCATGAGCTTCGGCGAGCGTCGTCTGCTCGGTCTGTTCCAGAACCGCTACGGGCCAAACCGGGTGGGCTGGGGCGGTTCGCTGCAGCTGGTCGCCGACATGATCAAAATGTTCTTTAAAGAGGACTGGGTTCCGCGCTTCTCGGATCGCGTGATCTTTACTCTGGCGCCGGTGATCGCCTTTACTTCGCTGCTGCTGGCCTTCGCCATTGTGCCGGTCAGCCCGACGTGGGTGGTGGCCGATCTGAACATCGGGATCCTGTTCTTCCTGATGATGGCAGGCCTGGCGGTCTATGCGGTGCTGTTCGCCGGTTGGTCGAGCAACAACAAATACTCCCTGCTGGGGGCGATGCGTGCTTCCGCGCAGACCCTGAGCTACGAAGTGTTCCTCGGCCTCTCCCTGATGGGCGTGGTGGCGCAGGCGGGGTCATTCAATATGACCGATATCGTCAACAACCAGGCGCATCTGTGGAATGTCATCCCGCAGTTCTTCGGCTTCGTGACGTTCGCCATCGCCGGCGTGGCGGTGTGTCACCGTCACCCGTTCGACCAGCCGGAAGCGGAGCAGGAGCTGGCCGATGGTTACCACATTGAATATTCCGGCATGAAGTTCGGTCTGTTCTTCGTCGGTGAATACATCGGTATCGTCACCGTTTCAGCGCTGATCGTCACGCTGTTCTTCGGCGGCTGGAATGGCCCGTGGTTACCACCTTTCATCTGGTTCGCGCTGAAAACCGCGTTCTTCATGATGATGTTCATTTTGATCCGCGCATCATTACCGCGTCCGCGCTATGACCAGGTAATGTCCTTTGGCTGGAAGGTATGCCTGCCGTTAACGCTGGTCAACTTGTTGGTAACGGCGGCTGTCATTCTCTGGCAGGCGCAATAAGGGGTGAATTGAACATGACCTTAAAAGAATTATTGGTGGGGTTCGGCACCCAGGTCCGCAGTATCTGGATGATTGGCCTGCATGCCTTCGCCAAACGTGAAACCCGGATGTACCCGGAAGAGCCGGTCTATCTGCCGCCGCGCTATCGCGGCAGGATTGTGCTGACGCGCGATCCGGACGGTGCAGAGCGCTGCGTCGCCTGTAACCTGTGTGCGGTAGCCTGCCCGGTGGGCTGTATTTCGCTGCAGAAAGCAGAGACGGTAGACGGCCGCTGGTACCCTGAGTTCTTCCGCATCAACTTCTCACGCTGCATCTTCTGCGGTCTGTGCGAAGAAGCGTGCCCGACCACGGCGATCCAGTTGACCCCTGACTTCGAGCTGGGTGAATACAAACGTCAGGATCTGGTGTACGAAAAAGAGGATCTGCTGATTTCCGGTCCGGGCAAATACCCGGAATATAACTTCTACCGGATGGCGGGTATGGCAATCGACGGCAAAGATAAGGGCGAAGCGGAAAACGAAGCTAAGCCGATCGACGTCAAGAGCCTGTTACCGTAAGGAGAGGGCAATGGAATTCGCTTTTTATATCTGTGGCCTGATCGCCATCCTCGCAACCTTGCGGGTCGTCACCCACACCAATCCGGTGCATGCGCTGCTGTACCTGATCATTTCGCTGTTAGCGATTGCCGGGGTGTTCTTCTCGCTGGGCGCGTACTTCGCCGGGGCGCTGGAGATTATCGTCTACGCTGGGGCCATTATGGTGCTGTTCGTCTTCGTGGTGATGATGCTCAACCTGGGCGGCAGCGAAATCGAACAGGAACGCAAATGGCTGCAGCCGGGGATCTGGATTGGCCCGGCCATCCTCTCCGCAGTGCTGCTGGTGGTTATCGTTTACGCCATTCTGGGGATTAACGACCAGGGTATCGACGGCGCGGCAATCAACGCTAAAGAAGTGGGTATTGCGCTGTTTGGGCCGTACGTCCTGGCGGTGGAGCTGGCCTCCATGCTGCTGCTGGCGGGCCTGGTGGTCGCCTTCCACATCGGTCGCGAAGAGCGCGCCGGCGAGGTGCTGAGCAACCGCGTGAACGACAGCGACAAAAGAAAAACGGAGGAACACGCATGATCCCCTTAACACATGGACTGATCCTCGCGGCCATCCTGTTTGTGCTTGGTCTGACGGGGCTGGTGATCCGCCGCAATCTGCTGTTTATGTTGATCAGCCTGGAAATCATGATTAACGCCGCCGCGCTGGCCTTTGTGGTGGCGGGCAGCTACTGGGGCCAGGCAGATGGTCAGATTATGTATATCCTCGCCATCAGCCTTGCGGCTGCGGAAGCGAGTATCGGTCTGGCGCTGCTGCTGCAGCTCCATCGTCGCCGCCAGAACCTGAACATCGATTCAGTAAGTGAGTTGCGTGGATGAACATGCTTGCCTTAACCATTCTTTTGCCATTGATTGGCTTTGTGCTGCTGGCCTTCTCCCGCGGGCGCTGGTCGGAAAACCTTTCCGCCACCGTTGGCATGGGCTCGGTAGGCCTGGCGGCGCTGGTCACCGCCTACGTCGGCGTTGACTTTTTCGCTAACGGCAAACAGGCGGTCAGCGTGCCGCTGTGGACCTGGATGTCGGTTGGGGATTTCAACATCGGCTTCAACCTGGTGCTGGACGGCCTGTCGCTGACCATGCTCTCCGTGGTGACCGGCGTCGGCTTCCTGATCCATATGTTCGCCTCCTGGTATATGCGCGGTGAAGAGGGCTATTCCCGCTTCTTCGCCTACACCAACCTGTTTATCGCCAGCATGGTGGTCCTGGTACTGGCCGATAACCTGCTGCTGATGTACCTGGGTTGGGAAGGGGTGGGTCTCTGCTCTTACCTGCTGATCGGTTTCTACTACACCGATCCGAAGAACGGCGCCGCAGCGATGAAAGCGTTTGTGGTGACCCGCGTCGGCGACGTGTTCCTCGCCTTCGCGCTGTTCATTCTTTATAACGAACTGGGTACCCTCAACTTCCGCGAAATGGTTGAGCTGGCGCCGCAGCACTTCGCTAACGGCAGCACCACGCTGCAGTGGGCGACGCTGATGCTGCTCGGCGGCGCGGTCGGTAAATCCGCCCAGCTGCCGCTGCAAACGTGGCTTGCCGATGCGATGGCGGGTCCGACGCCAGTCTCCGCGCTGATCCACGCCGCCACCATGGTTACCGCGGGCGTCTACCTGATCGCCCGTACCCACGGTCTGTTCCTGATGACGCCGGAAGTGCTGCATCTGGTCGGGATCGTCGGGGCGGTAACGCTGGTGCTGGCGGGCTTCGCCGCGCTGGTGCAGACCGACATCAAACGCGTTCTCGCTTACTCCACCATGAGCCAGATTGGCTACATGTTCCTCGCGCTGGGCGTGCAGGCATGGGATGCGGCGATTTTCCATCTGATGACCCACGCGTTCTTTAAAGCGCTGCTGTTCCTGTCGTCGGGTTCGGTGATTCTCGCCTGCCATCACGAACAGAACATCTTCAAGATGGGCGGCCTGCGCAAATCTATTCCGCTGGTGTACGTCTGCTTCCTGGTGGGGGGCGCGGCGCTGTCCGCTCTGCCGCTCATTACCGCAGGCTTCTTCAGTAAGGATGAGATTCTGGCGGGGGCGATGGCCAACGGCCATATCAACCTGATGGTGGCGGGCCTGGTCGGCGCCTTTATGACCTCGCTGTACACCTTCCGCATGATTTTCATCGTGTTCCACGGTAAAGAGCAAATTCACGCGCACGCAGGGAAGGGGATCACCCATCATCTGCCGCTGATTGTGCTGCTGGTGCTGTCCACCTTCGTTGGCGCGCTGATCGTGCCGCCGCTGGAAGGCGTCCTGCCGCAGACCACTGAACTGGCGCACGGCAACGTGATGACGCTGGAGATTGCCTCCGGGATCATCGCCATTGCCGGCATCCTGATCGCCGCATGGCTGTGGCTGGGCAAACGCACCCTGGTGACCTCTATCGCCAACAGCGCGCCTGGCCGCTTCTTCGGTACCTGGTGGTTCCATGCCTGGGGCTTCGACTGGTTATACGACAAAGTCTTCGTTAAGCCATTCCTCGGCATTGCCTGGCTGCTGAAGAGCGATCCGCTGAACGCATTGATGAACATCCCGGCGATCCTCTCCCGCTTCGCAGGTAAAGGCCTGCTGGTGAGCGAGAACGGCTATCTGCGCTGGTATGTGGCGTCAATGAGCATCGGCGCGGTGGTGGTGCTGGCGCTGCTGATGGTATTGCGTTGAGTTTGAGAACCATTGTGTTGCCCGGCGGCGCGCTGCTTGCCGGGCCTACGAGACCGTAGGTCGGGTAAGCGTTAGCGCCACCCGACAAAACAAGCCTCAAACCGAAGTGAATTTTCTGTGAGAATTCGTTGAAAATCAGGTCGTTAAGGACAGGCATTATCGGCGAAGTCAACGTGGACGCCGCCTGCGCGGAGCAACCGGAGCGTATTAAAGTACGTGAGGATTGTGAGCACAGCCGGAGTTCGCTATGACGAGTAAGATAGCCTGAACCGGACTTAAATAAGGAATAAAAATCACCATGTTATTGCCTTGGTTGATATTAATCCCCTTTATCGGCGGCTTCCTGTGCTGGCAGACCGAACGCTTTGGCGTGAAAGTGCCGCGCTGGATCGCGCTGATTACTATGGGACTGACGCTGGCGCTTGGCCTGCAGCTGTGGATGCAGGGCGGCTATTCTCTGACGCAATCCGCGGGTATTCCGCAGTGGCAGTCTGAGTTCGTGCTGCCGTGGATCCCACGCTTCGGCATTAGCATTCATCTGGCGATCGACGGCCTGTCGCTGCTGATGGTGGTGCTGACCGGCCTGCTCGGCGTGCTGGCGGTGCTCTGTTCCTGGCGCGAAATCGAAAAATACCAGGGATTCTTCCACCTCAACCTGATGTGGATCCTGGGCGGCGTCATCGGCGTGTTCCTCGCCATCGACATGTTCCTGTTCTTCTTCTTCTGGGAAATGATGTTGGTGCCGATGTACTTCCTGATCGCGCTGTGGGGCCACAAAGCCTCTGACGGTAAAACGCGTATCACGGCGGCCACCAAGTTCTTCATCTACACCCAGGCGAGCGGCCTGGTGATGCTGATCGCCATTCTGGCGCTGGCATTCGTCCACTTCAACGCCACCGGCGTGTGGACTTTCAACTATGAAGAGCTGTTGAAAACCCCGATGTCCCACGGCGTGGAATACCTGCTGATGCTCGGCTTCTTCATCGCCTTCGCGGTGAAAATGCCGGTGGTGCCGCTGCACGGCTGGCTGCCGGACGCCCACTCCCAGGCGCCGACCGCCGGTTCCGTCGACCTCGCGGGGATCCTGCTGAAAACCGCGGCCTACGGTCTGCTGCGCTTTGCGCTGCCGCTGTTCCCGAACGCCTCCGCCGAGTTTGCGCCCATCGCGATGTGGCTGGGCGTGATCGGGATCTTCTACGGCGCGTGGATGGCCTTTGCGCAGACGGATATCAAACGTCTTATCGCCTACACCTCCGTGTCCCACATGGGCTTCGTGCTGATTGCTATCTACACCGGCAGCCAGCTGGCGTATCAGGGGGCGGTGATCCAGATGATTGCTCACGGTCTCTCCGCGGCGGGTCTGTTTATTCTCTGCGGCCAGCTGTACGAACGTCTGCATACCCGTGACATGCGTCAGATGGGCGGTCTGTGGAGCAAAATCAAATGGCTGCCGGCGATGTCGATGTTCTTCGCCGTCGCCACCCTGGGGATGCCGGGCACGGGTAACTTCGTCGGCGAATTTATGATCCTGTTCGGCAGCTATAAAGTGGTGCCGGTGATCACCGTGATCTCGACCTTTGGTCTGGTATTCGCGTCCGTTTACTCGCTGTCGATGCTGCATCGCGCTTATTTCGGTAAAGCGAAAAGCGAAATCGCGGCGAAAGCGCTGCCGGGGATGTCCCTGCGTGAACTGTCTATCATCCTGCTGCTGGTGGTGCTGCTGGTGCTGTTGGGCTTCTTCCCGCAGCCGATCCTCGACACCTCGCATGCTGCAATGAGCAACATTCAGCAGTGGTTTGTTAATTCTGTTTCTACTACAAGGCCGTAATTCGCCATGACAATAACTCCACAACAACTGATCGCACTGCTACCGCTGCTGATCGTCGGCTTGACGGTGGTGGTTGTGATGCTCTCCATTGCGTGGCGACGCAATCATTTTCTCAATGCCACGCTGTCGGTTCTCGGGCTTAACGCCGCGCTGGTCTCGCTCTGGTTCGTCGGCCAGAACGGGGCGATGGACGTCACGCCGCTGATCCGCGTTGACGGCTACGCCATGCTCTATACCGGGCTGGTGCTGCTGGCGAGCCTCGCGACCTGTACTTTCGCCTACCCGTGGCTTGAGGGTTACAAGGACAACAAAGAAGAGTTCTACCTGCTGGTGTTGATTGCCGCCCTGGGCGGCATTCTGCTGGCCGGTGCGAATCATCTGGCGGCGCTGTTCCTCGGCATCGAGTTGATCTCCTTGCCGCTGTTCGGCCTGGTCGGCTACGCCTTCCGCCAGAAGCGTTCGCTGGAAGCGAGCATCAAATACACCATCCTCTCCGCGGCAGCCTCCTCTTTCCTGCTGTTCGGTATGGCGCTGGTGTATGCGAACTCCGGCAACCTGTCCTTCCTTGCGCTGGGCAAGAGCCTGGCGGACAACACCCTGCACGAGCCGCTGCTGCTGGCGGGGCTCGGCCTGATGATCGTCGGTCTTGGCTTTAAGCTGTCGCTGGTGCCGTTCCACCTGTGGACGCCGGACGTTTACCAGGGGGCGCCTGCGCCGGTCTCCACCTTCCTGGCGACCGCCAGCAAGATTGCTATCTTCGGCGTGGTGATGCGTCTGTTCCTGTACATGCCGGTGGGCAACAGCGAAGCGGTGCGCGTGGTGCTGGGGCTGATCGCCTTCGCCTCTATCATCTTCGGTAACCTGATGGCGCTGAGCCAGACCAATATCAAACGTCTGCTCGGTTACTCTTCTATCTCCCACCTCGGCTATCTGCTGGTGGCGCTGATCGCCCTGCAAAGCGGCGAAATGTCGATGGAAGCCGTTGGCGTCTACCTGGCCGGCTACCTGTTCAGCAGCCTCGGCGCGTTCGGCGTGGTCAGCCTGATGTCCAGCCCATACCGTGGCCCGGACGCGGACTCGCTGTTCTCCTACCGCGGTCTGTTCTGGCACCGTCCGATCCTGTCGGCGGTGATGACGGTGATGATGCTCTCCCTGGCCGGTATCCCAATGACGCTCGGCTTTATCGGTAAGTTCTACGTGCTGGCCGTCGGTGTTCACGCCCATCTGTGGTGGCTGGTTGCCGCGGTGGTTGTCGGCTCGGCGATCGGTCTCTACTACTACCTGCGCGTGGCGGTGAGTTTGTACCTGAGCGCGCCGGAGCAGCTGAACCGTGATGCGCCGTCGAACTGGCAGTACAGCGCGGGCGGTATCGTGGTGCTGATCTCTGCCCTGCTGGTGCTGGTGCTCGGTATCTGGCCGCAGCCGCTGATTAGCATCGTGCAGCTGGCGACGCCGCTGATGTAAGTTGATTGCCTCAATAAAAAAACCGCCGGAATGGCGGTTTTTTTTATGCCCGGAATGTTACGCCACCCTGTAGACCATAAAGTCTTCCGCCAGCAGGGTGTCCGGGAAAATCTCCCGGCATTCCGCCAGCATCCGCAGGCAGCCTTCGGCATCGTAGCGAGAGCTAAAGTGGGTGGCGATTAGCGTGCCGACCCCCGCTTCTTTGGCAAGCGCTGCGGTCTGCTGACTGGAAGAGTGGCCGCGGCTATTGGCTTTCTCCGCCATCGTCTGCTCCAGCGTGGTTTCGTGCACCATCACATCCGCCCCGCGCGCCATTTCCAGCGCCTGCGGGCAGGGGGCGGTATCGCCGAAGATGGCCAGCGTTTTACCCGGCGTAGCGGGCCCCAGGTAGCGGCTGCCGTCGATCGTCCGGCCATCCGCCAGCGTGACCTGTTCACCGCGCTTAAGCCGGTGAAACAGCGGTCCGGGGGGCACGCCGTCGGCAATCAGCTGGGCGGCGTCGAGGGCGCCGGGCTTGTCATGCTGCTCAATGCGATACCCGTAGCACTCCACCGGATGGCTGAGCGGGAACGCGGTGACCCGATAGCCCTCTTCGTCGAACACCAGACCGGGGCCGACTTCGACGATGGTCAGGGGATAATCGGTCCACGAACCGCTGAGGCGCAGCGCGGTGTCAATGAATTCCTTTATTCCTTTTGGTCCGTAGACCGTCAGCGGCAGCGAATTCCCCTGCATCGAGCGGCTGCACAGCAGGCCGGGCAGGCCGAACAGATGGTCGCCGTGCAGATGGGTAATAAAGATCTTATTCAGTTTGCCTGGATGATGGGGCGTATGCAGAAATTGATGCTGGGTCCCTTCGCCGCAGTCAAACAACCACATTTCGGCGCGGGTTGGCTGTTGCAAATTGAGTATTATCGACGTCATATTACGCGTGCGGGTCGGCACCCCGGCGGATGTCCCCAAAAAAGTTAATTCCATCGTCCAGTGTCCTCAGGGCGAGTCGCAAAGTATCAGTATATCAATAAGGAGCAGCAGATGATGACCTGGCAGGATCTCCATCATAGTGAACTGACCGTTGCCCAGCTGTATGCGCTGCTGAAGCTGCGCAGCGAAGTCTTTGTCGTGGAGCAGCAGTGCGCCTATCAGGATGTCGACGGCGATGATTTGGTCGGGGAAAATCGCCATCTGCTCGGCTGGCGCGATGGCGAACTGGTGGCCTATGCGCGGATCCTTAAAAGCGAAGAGACGTACGATCCGGTGGTGATTGGCCGGGTTATCGTCAGCCCCGCCGCGCGCGGCGAAAAGCTCGGCCATCAGCTGATGGCGCTGGCGCTGGCCAGCTGTCAGCGGCACTGGCCGCAAAAGGCGATTTACCTCGGGGCGCAGGCGCATCTGCAAGCCTTTTACGCCCACTTCGGTTTTACGCCAGTGACTGAGGTCTATGATGAGGATGGCATTCCGCACATCGGCATGGCGCGGGAAAGCCGCGCTCTCTGACCCCCTCAACACTCGCGTCCCAACCTTGTTCCGGGCCGGCGAGCAGGTGAGTTAAAACCCGCTCCCTCGTCATGGGTACTGCTATTCCGCCGTTGAACCCCTTATAATGTGGGGTTTTACTACCGTGGAGGTTTGCGTGCTGTCTGTTTCCACTGCGCTGGCCCGTTTACGTGACGGCCTGAGTGAGCCCTTTCCTGACTCACCCGGCACGCGAATTATCGATATTGCCTTTCCGCTGAATGATGCCTTCGATCCGCTGCTATGGTGCGGCCAGCAGCCGCAGTGGCCGCAGTTCTACTGGCAGCAGCGCAATGGCGACGAGGAGCTGGCGGCGCTGGGGGCGGTAAAAAGCTTTCCCTCGCTCGACGCCGCAAACCGCTTTTTACACCTGGCCGGGCGGCAGGATCTGCGCATCTGCGGCCTGAATGCGTTTGCCCCGCAGCAGGGCCGGCTGGTGCTGCCGCGTCTGGAGTGGCGTCGGTGCGGCGGCAGGGCCGTGATGCGGCTGGTGCTGCACAGCGACCTCTCCCTGCGCGACGATGCCGTGACGGCGCGTGATTTTCTCGCCAGTCTGACCACCGCCCAGGCGACCCCTGGCGGCGTGCCGCCGCTGCTGAGCGAGCGCCACTCCTCCGATTATCCCCAGTGGCAGGCAATGATAGACCAGGCGACGCAGGCCATCGCCGCCGGCGACATGGATAAAGTGGTGCTGGCGCGGGCAACCGACCTGCAGTTTGCCGCCCCGCTGGATGCCGTGAGCATCATGGCCGCCAGCCGCAGCCGCAATCTTAACTGTTTTCATTTCCTGATGGCGTTCAATGCCCGGCAGGCGTTTTTCGGCTCCACGCCGGAGCGGCTGTGGCGCCGGCGCGGCGCGCTGCTGCGCACCGAAGCGCTGGCGGGCACCGTCGCTAATCATCAGGATGACGCGAAGGCGCAGCAGCTGGCCGACTGGTTGATGAAAGACGACAAAAATCAGCGGGAAAACATGCTGGTGGTGGAGGATATCTGCCAGCGCCTGCAGAGTGAGGCCTCGACGCTGGACGTTCTGCCGCCGCAGGTGGTGAGGCTGCGCAAGGTGCAGCATCTCCGACGCTGCATCTGGACCGAGCTGGCGGAGCCTGACGACAGCCGCTGTCTGCTGCAGCTCCAGCCCACCGCCGCGGTGGCCGGCCTGCCGCGGCAGGCGGCGCTGGCATTCATTCAGCGCCATGAACCTTTTTCCCGTGAATGGTACGCCGGCTCCGCCGGGTATCTGTCGCTGGCGCAAAGCGAGTTTTGCGTGGCGCTGCGTTCGGCGAAAGTGGACAACGACACTCTGCGACTGTATGCCGGGGCGGGGATCGTCAGCGGCTCCGATGCGCAGCAGGAGTGGCAGGAGATTGACAACAAAGCGGCCGGGCTGCGCTCGCTGCTGTGTCCATAAGACGGGAATGACGATGCATATCAAAACGCTGTCACTTTGCCTTATCTATACTTAGCATCAATATTTGATACCGGACAATTTCATGTCAGTAAGCGCATTTAACCGACGCTGGGCGGCGGTGATCCTGGAAGCTTTAACGCGCCACGGCGTGCAGCATATCTGCATTGCGCCGGGCTCGCGCTCGACACCCTTAACCCTGGCGGCGGCGGAAAACCGCGCCTTTATCCATCATACCCATTTTGACGAACGCGGCCTTGGCCACCTGGCGCTCGGTCTGGCGAAAGCCAGTCGCCAGCCGGTGGCGGTTATTGTGACCTCCGGGACCGCCACCGCGAACCTATATCCGGCGCTGATTGAGGCGGGGCTTACCGGGGAAAAGCTGATTCTCCTGACCGCCGACCGTCCGCCGGAGCTGATCGACTGCGGCGCCAATCAGGCGATTCGTCAGCCGGGGATGTTCGCCTCCCATCCGTCGCAGACGATTTCTCTGCCGCGTCCCTCGCAGGATATTTCCGCCCGCTGGCTGGTCTCGACCCTCGACCAGGCCTTGGGCGAGCTGCACGCCGGCGGGGTGCATATCAACTGCCCGTTCGCCGAACCGCTGTATGGCGATATGGATGATACCGGCGTGGAGTGGCAGCAGCAGCTCGGCAACTGGTGGCAGAGCGATAAACCCTGGTTACGTCAGGCGCTGCAGATGGAAAGTGAGAAACAGCGCGACTGGTTCTTCTGGCGGCAAAAGCGCGGCGTGGTCGTGGCGGGCAGAATGAGCGCCGCCGAAGGGAAAAAAGTGGCCGAGTGGGCGCAAACCCTCGGCTGGCCGCTGATCGGCGATATCCTGTCACAGACCGGGCAGCCGCTGCCGTGCGCTGACCTGTGGCTGGGCAACGGCAAAGCGGTGAGCGAGCTGGCGCAGGCGCAGATCGTGGTTCAGCTCGGCAGCAGCCTGACCGGCAAGCGGGTCCTGCAGTGGCAGGCCACCTGCGAGCCTGATGAATACTGGCTGGTGGACAATCTGCCCGGCCGTCTCGATCCGGCGCAGCACCGCGGCCGTCGTCTGCTCGCCAGCATTGACCGCTGGCTTGAGCTTCACCCGGCGGAGAAACGCCAGCCGTGGGCGACGGCTATTCCTGAACTGGCCCGACAGGCGTGGGAGGCGGCGGTCGCCAGCAACGAACCCTTTGGCGAAGCGCAGCTGGCGCAGCGAATTCGGCGCTATCTGCCGGAACAGGGGCAATTGTTTGTCGGCAACAGCCTGGTGGTGCGCCTGATCGACGCCCTGGCGCAGCTGCCGGCTGGCTACCCGGTTTACAGCAACCGCGGCGCCAGCGGCATTGATGGCTTGATCGCCACCGCCGCCGGCGTCCAGCGCGCCAGCGCCCGGCCAACCCTGGCTATCGTCGGCGATCTTTCGGCGCTGTACGATCTCAACTCGCTGGCCCTGCTGCGCCAGGCGTCGGCGCCGTTGGTGCTGATCGTGGTGAACAACAACGGCGGGCAGATTTTCTCCATGCTGCCGACGCCGCAGGACGAGCGGCGCCAGTTCTACTTAATGCCGCAGGACGTTGATTTCAGCCACGCGGCGGCGATGTTCGGCCTGGTCTATCATCGCCCGGCTGACTGGCAGGCGCTGGATGAGGCGCTGGCCGGCGCCTGGCGCAGGGCAGGGGCGACGGTGATTGAGCTGGCGGTCAATGAGACCGACGGCACGCAGACCCTCCAGCAGCTGCTGGCGCAGGTAAGTCGCCTGTGACCCTCAGCGCTGCAGTCGAACATGGCCAGCCGGGTTATCCCTGGCTGGTCTTTCTGCACGGTTTTTCCGGCGACCGCCATGAGTGGCGGGAAGTAGGCGACGCGTTTCGCGCCTGGCCGCGGCTGTATCTCGATCTGCCGGGCCACGGCGGCTCGGCGGATATCGCGGTGCAGGACTTTGCCGGGGTCAATATTCTGCTGCAGGCTACGCTTAATAGTTACAACATACTTAACTACTGGCTGATCGGTTACTCGCTGGGGGGCCGGGTGGCGATGAACTTCGCCTGCCAGCCGCGCGCGGGCCTGTGCGGCCTGATCGTTGAGGGCGGCCATCCGGGGCTGCAGGATGCCGAAGCGCGGCAGGCGCGGCGCAGCAACGACAGCGCCTGGGCGGAACGTTTTCGCCATGAGCCGTTGGCGCAGGTCTTTGCCGACTGGTATCAGCAGCCGGTCTTCGCTTCACTGGATGCCGGGCAGCGCGCGGCGCTGGTCGCCTTACGCAGCCGGAACAACGGCGCGACGCTGGCCGAGATGCTGCAGGCGACCTCCCTTGCCGGGCAGGCCGATCTGCGCGCGTCCCTGCAGGCGCGCGATTTCCCCTTTCATTACCTGTGCGGCGAGCGCGACGCGAAGTTTCGTGCCATCGCGCAGGCGCTCGCGGCGGATCTCCATCTTATTCACCATGCCGGACACAACGCGCACCGGGACAACCCGGCGGCGGTGATTGCCTGTCTGGCGCAGATTCTGGCAAGTTAACTGAAGGACATTCTATGATCTCTCTTGATGAAGCAATGCTCTATGCCCCTGTTGAATGGCACGATTGTTCCGAAGGCTATACCGATATTCGCTATCACAAATCGGCCGACGGCATTGCCAAAATCACAATCAATCGCCCGCAGGTGCGCAACGCCTTCCGCCCGCTGACCGTCAAAGAGATGATCCAGGCGCTGGCGGATGCTCGTTATGACGACAATATCGGGGTGATTGTCCTGACCGGGGAAGGTGAGAAAGCCTTTTGCGCCGGCGGCGATCAGAAAGTCCGCGGCGATTACGGCGGCTATCAGGACGACTCCGGCGTGCATCATCTCAACGTACTCGACTTTCAGCGCCAGATCCGCACCTGCCCGAAACCGGTGGTGGCGATGGTGGCCGGCTACTCTATCGGCGGCGGCCACGTGCTGCACATGATGTGCGATCTGACCATCGCGGCGGAAAACGCCATCTTCGGTCAGACCGGGCCGAAAGTCGGCTCCTTCGACGGCGGCTGGGGCGCCTCCTATATGGCGCGCATCGTCGGGCAGAAAAAAGCGCGCGAAATCTGGTTCCTCTGCCGTCAGTATGACGCGCAGCAGGCGCTGGACATGGGGCTGGTGAACACCGTGGTGCCGCTGGCGGATCTGGAAAAAGAGACGGTGCGCTGGTGTCGTGAAATGCTGCAGAACAGCCCAATGGCGCTGCGCTGCCTGAAAGCGGCGCTGAACGCCGACTGCGACGGCCAGGCCGGTCTGCAGGAGCTGGCGGGCAACGCCACCATGCTGTTCTACATGACGGAAGAGGGACAGGAAGGCCGCAATGCCTTCAACCAGAAACGTCAGCCGGACTTCAGCAAATTTAAACGGAATCCCTAATGCGCGTTTCGCAGGTTTACCGCTGGCAGATACCGATGGACGCGGGCGTGGTGCTGCGAGAACGGCGGTTAAAAACCCGCGACGGGCTGTTCATCCACCTGCGGGAGGGTGAGCGGGAGGGCTGGGGGGAAATTTCTCCCCTGCCGGGATTCAGCGCAGAGACCCTGGCGGAGGCGCAGGCGGCGCTACTGCTCTGGGCTCAGGCCTGGCGCGACGGCGCGGAGCCGGCGCTTCCTGCGCTGCCCTCTGTCGCCTTTGGCATCAGCTGCGCGCAGGCGGAGCTCAGCGGCGAGCTGCCGCAGGCCGCGGATTATCGCGCGGCGCCGCTCTGCTCAGGCGATCCGGATGAGCTGTTCGCCAGACTGGCGGCGATGCCCGGCGAGAAAGTCGCTAAGGTGAAAGTGGGGCTCTGGGAGGCGGTCCGCGACGGCATGGTGGTTAATCTGCTGCTGGAAGCCATCCCCGACCTGCAGTTGCGTCTGGATGCCAACCGGGCCTGGACGCCGCTGAAAGCGCAGCAGTTTGCGAAATATGTCGATCCGGCGTATCGCCAGCGCATTGCCTTTCTTGAGGAACCTTGTAAAACGCGGGAGGACTCGCGGGCCTTTAGTCGCGAAACCGGGATCGCTATCGCCTGGGATGAAAGCCTGCGCGAGGCGGATTTTCGCTTCGTCGCCGAGCCGGGCGTGCGCGCGGTGGTGATCAAGCCGACGCTAACCGGCAGTTTACACCGGGTTCAGCAGCAGGTCGCCGCGGCCCATGCGCTGGGGCTGAGCGCAGTGATCAGCTCGTCGATCGAGTCCAGCCTCGGGTTAACCCAGCTGGCGCGGGTTGCCGCCTGGCTGACGCCGCAGACCATCCCCGGACTGGACACCCTGTCGCTGATGGGCGCCCAGCTGGTGCGGTCGTGGCCGGAAAGCACCCTGCCGATGCTCAGCATCGATACGCTGGAGCCGCTGCTGTGACCTTTCGCGACTGGCCCTGGCGCCACTGGCGCCAGCGGCGCGGAGAGGCGCAGGCGCTGCGCCTGAATGACCAGCCGCTGACCTGGCGCGACCTGTGCGCCCGCGTTGACGCGCTGGCGGCCGGGTTTGCCGCGCAGGGCGTAACCGAAGGTCACGGGGTGGCGCTGCAGGCTTTTAACCAGCCGTCGACGCTGCTGGCCTGGCTGGCGCTGCTGCAGTGCGGCGCGCGGGTGCTGCCGCTGAATCCGCAGCTGCCGACGGCGTTGCTGCAGGAACTGCTGCCAGCGTTGACCGTCCAGCATCAGCTGGTGCTTAACGGCGATACGCTGCCGGGGGATTTACCGGCGTTAACCCTGCAGGCGACAACGGGAACCCATGCTGTGCCGTGGCGTGGGGATCGTTTCGCCTCAATGACGCTGACCTCGGGGTCGACCGGTTTGCCGAAGGCGGCAGTGCATCATGCCAGCGCCCATCTGGCCAGCGCCGCCGGCGTGCTGGCGCTGATGCCGTTTGCCGCAGAAGATGACTGGCTGCTGTCGCTGCCGCTGTTTCATGTCTCCGGCCAGGGGATTATGTGGCGCTGGCTGCTGGCCGGCGCGCGGCTGACGGTGCGCGATAAACAACCGCTGGCGCAGATGCTGCAGGGCTGTACCCATGCTTCGCTGGTGCCGACTCAGCTGTGGCGCCTGCTGAATGACGATGCTGCGCTTTCCCTCAAGGCGGTGCTGCTCGGCGGCGCGGCGATCCCGGTCGAATTGACCGAGCGGGCGCGGGGGCAGGGGGTACGCACCTACTGCGGCTATGGCCTGACCGAATTCGCTTCCACCGTCTGCGCTAAAGAGGCCGACGGCGCGGCGGATGTGGGCGCGGCGTTGCCGGGGCGGGAGATGAAAATCGTTGCCGGCGAGGTCTGGCTGCGGGCGGCGAGCATGGCCGCGGGCTACTGGCGCGACGGTCAATTGTTGCCATTGACCAACGACGAAGGGTGGTTTGCCACCCGCGATCGCGGCGAGATCATCGATGGACGGCTTACTCTCCTCGGGCGCCTGGATAATCTCTTTTTCAGCGGTGGGGAAGGGATCCAGCCGGAGGAGGTGGAACGGATCATCGGGGCGCATCCGCAGATACAGCAGGCGTTTGTCGTGCCGCTGGACGATGCGGAATATGGCCAGCGTCCGGTAGCGGTGGTGGAATGCGATGACGGCTGCGAAATGAGCGTGCTGGCGGCATGGAGCGCGGAACGGCTGGCGCGTTTCCAGCAGCCGGTGCGTTGGCTGCGGCTGCCGGAAACGTTAAAGAACGGTGGGATTAAGATCTCGCGCCGGGCGCTGCGCGAATGGGTCAATTCGCCGGCTTAGCCGATATTGGCTTCGGCGCGACGCTGGCGCTGTTTACGCCGCAGACGCAGCAGCGGCGGCACCACCAGCACGGCGATAGCCAGCACCAGCAGCGTTTTGGTCACCCCGCTTTGCCACAGGATCGCCAGATTGCCGTTGCTGATCGACAGCGCGCGACGCAGGTTCTGCTCCAGCATCTCCCCCAGCACGAAGCCAAGGATCAGCGGCGACATCGGGAAGTGCATTTTGCGCATGATGTAGCCGAGCACCCCGAGCCCCACCATCAGCAGCAGGTCAAAAGTGGTGCTGTGTACCGCGTAGACGCCGACGGCGGAGACCGCGGCGATGGCCGGGACCAGAAACCACAGCGGAATGGTCAGCATACGGGTGAACAGGCCGATCAGCGGAATGTTCATGATAAGCAGCATCACGTTGGCGATCAGCAGGGCGGCAATCAGCCCCCAGACGATATCCGGCTGCTCGGTGAACATTGCCGGGCCGGGGGTGATGTTATACAGCGTCAGCGCGCCCATCATCACCGCGGTGGTGCCGGACCCCGGCACGCCGAGCGTCAGCATGGGAATAAAGGAACCGCAGGCGGAGGCGTTATTGGCCGCTTCCGGCGCCGCCACGCCGCGAATATCGCCCTTGCCGAAGTTATCGCTGTTACCGCTGAGTTTTTTCTCCGTCATGTAGGTAATGGCGCTGGCGATGGTCGCCCCGGCGCCGGGCAGAATGCCGACGAAGAAACCCACCACCGAAGAGCGCAGGGTCGCGCCGACGCACTGCGCGGCCTCTTTGGTGTTAAACAGCATCCGTCCGGTTTTCCGCACCAGCGTTTGTCCGCCGCTGGTGCTCTCCAGCATCAACAGGATCTCTGAAACCGAGAACAGGCCGATCACCACCACAATAAACTGTACGCCGTCCGAGAGATGGACGCTGTCGAAGGTGAAGCGGTAAACCCCGGTATTGGCGTCCACCCCTACCGTCGCCAGACCCAGGCCGATTAACGCCGCGAGGAACGACTTCAGCGGGTTCTGCGCCATCATGCTGCCAAGACAGGCGATGGCGAAGACCATCAGCGCGAAGTATTCCGCCGGACCGAACGCCAGCGACCACTGGGCGAGCAGCGGCGCGAACAAAATAATACCGCCGATGGCGATCATTGAGCCAAAGAAGGAACTGACGGCGGAAATCGACAACGCAACGCCGCCGCGACCCTGCTGGGCCATCGGATAGCCGTCGAGGGCGGTCATAATGGCGGCGGCATCGCCGGGCACGTTCAACAGAATTGATGAAATACGCCCGCCGTATTCGCAACCGATATAGACTGTCGCCAGCAGGATCAGCGCCGATTCCGCGGGTAAATGCAGGGCGAAAGCCAGCGGCAGCAGAATCGCCACGCCGTTGATAGGCCCCAGCCCCGGCAGGAGGCCGACGATAGTCCCGACAAAGCAGCCGATCAGGGCGATCAGCAGGTTCTCCGGCGTCATGGCGACGGCGAAGCCCTGCGAGAGATAGATCCAGGTATCCATAAACGCCTCCGTTAATTAAACCAGATGCCAAGGGGCAGGGTAACATCGAGCAGGGTGTCGAAGGCGTACCATAACGACACGCCCATCGCGACGCCGGCAATGCCCGCCGCCGGCAGCGTCGCGCCGAACAGCAGACCAATGATCGCCGTCAGCAGCGCGGTGGCCAGCGGAAAACCGAGCCATTCAAACCCCCAGGCGTAGACCACCAGCACCACGACCATGGTCAGCAGACGCTGCAGCACATGCCGTCCCGGCCACTCGACGGCGTCCGGGCGACGTAGCAACATTAACGCCGAGCACAGCAGCATCAGGCCGATGATCCCGAGCGGGAAGGGACGCGGGCCGACGGGTTCATAGGCGTATTCGCTGTGGATCTGCCAGGCGATAAACAGACCGCCAATACATAACAACAGCCACACTCCGGCAAAAATACGATCGCTCATTAGCGCCTCCGCGGATTATTTTGCCAGGCCAAAGGCTTTCGCCTGTTCGCGATAGTCGTTGACCTGCTGCTTAACGTAGGTATCGAGCTCCTTGCCGTTCATGTTGAATTCAAACAGGCCGCGCAGTTCACGTTGCTTTTTGAACGCTTCGGTTTGCTGCAGTTTAGTGAATTCATCGACCCACCACTGGTACTCGGCGTCGCTGACTTTCGGGCCCATAAAGAAGCCGCGAATAATCGGCCAGACCAGGTCGTAGCCCTGTTCTTTAGCGGTGGGGACATCGGCGAGCGCGCCCGGCAGTCGTTCACTGGAGAAGACCGCCAGCACGCGGATTTTATTGCCCTGCAGATAGGGCACCATCTCGCTGAGATCGCCGGAGACCGCCTGCACATGGTTACCGAGCAGCGCGGTCACCGGCTCGCCGCCGCCCTCAAAGGCGACATAGCGCATTTTATGCGGGTCGACGTTGGCTTTTTGCGCCAGCAGCGCCGCTTTCATCCAGTCCTGGCTACCGATGGAGGCCCCGGCGCCAATCACGATGCTGGAGGGATTTTTCTCCATCGCGGTCATAAATGACTTCAGATCTTTCCATGGCGAATCGGCGCGCACGGCGATCATGCCGTAGTCGGTGCCGACGCTCGCCAGCCAGCGCACGTCATCGACGCTGTAACGGCCGAATTTACCCTGCGACAGGTTCAGCAGCGAGCCGCCGGAGAAGGCGACGACGGTCCCCGGCTCTGCCGGGCGCTGGGCGACAATGGCGTTGTAGGCTACCGCGCCCACGCCGCCGGGCATATAGGTGACGCGCATCGGTTTCTCGATAGCGTCGGTTTCCATCAGGCTCACCTGAATCAGCTTACAGGTCAGGTCAAAGCCGCCGCCGGGTTTAGCGGGCGCGATACATTCGGTGCGGGACGGGGCCTCTGCGGCGAAGGCGGATGTGGTGCAAAGGCACAGCGCGATGGCGCTCAGATGGCGGAAAAATGGCGTTTTCATAGGCTTCCTCAGCAGGTACAGGGCAGGTTTTTTTGATTATGTGAACCGACATATGGCGATTCGGTTGCATGATTGTTAAAACAGTTACCTTTCATTTCCCTTTCAATGCAGCAGCAACGTTACAGGATGTGATATGCGTCTCTTATTAGCCGAGGATAATCGTGAGCTGGCTCACTGGCTGGAAAAAGCGCTGGTGCAGGGCGGTTTTGCCGTAGATTGCGTCGCTGACGGGCGTGCGGCCGACCATCTGCTGCAAAGCGAGCAATATGCGCTGGCGGTGCTGGATATCGGTATGCCGGGGTTCGATGGCCTTGAAGTGGTGCAGCGGCTGCGCAAGCGCAGGCAGACCCTGCCGGTGCTGCTGCTGACCGCCCGCAGCGCGGTAGCGGACCGGGTGAAGGGCTTAAATGCCGGCGCGGATGACTATTTACCCAAGCCCTTTGAGCTGGAAGAGCTCGACGCCCGCCTGCGGGCGCTGCTCCGGCGCAGCGAAGGGCAGGTGCATGAGGTGCAGCAGCTTGGCGAGCTGGCGTATTGTGACGAAGGCTATTTTTTACTCCGCGGCCAGATGTTGTCTCTGACGCCGCGCGAGCTGGCGCTATTGAAGGTGCTGATGTTTCGCCGCACTCGCCCGGTTTCCCGTCAGCAGCTGTTCGAACAGGTGTTCAGCCTCAGCGATGACGTCAGTCCGGAAAGCATCGAACTCTACATTCATCGTCTGCGCAAGAAACTTCAGGCGAGCAATGTGCGTATAACCACCCTGCGCGGTTTAGGCTATCTGCTTGAGTGCGAGCGCCATGAGATGGAGTAAGCCGCAATCGCTCTATGCCCAACTGTTGCTGTTTCTCGGCCTGCCGCTGGTCCTGCTGTGGGGACTCTCCGCGTTTAACAGCTACGTCAGCGCGCTGCAGGCGGCGACGCAAGCCTACGATCGTACCCTGCTGTCGTCGGCGCGGACGGTGGCCGAGCAGCTGGTGGTTCGCGGAGGGCAACTGGAGGTGAATGTGCCCTGGGTGGTGCTGGACAGCTTCGAGCTCAATATGAACGATCGTCTCTATTACAAGGTGCTCGACCCGCAGGGGAAGGTCATTTCCGGCTATGACGATCTGCCCGCGATGCCGCCCTCCACCTCGCGAACTCAGCTCTATCCGGCGCTGGCGTGGTTTTATCATACCGAATATCGCGGTCAGGCAATCCGCGTGGCGCGCCTGCTGCAGCCCATCAACGAAGGCGGCATCGTTGGCATGGCGGAGATATATATTGCCGAAACGCTGCAGTCCCGCCGCTGGCTGGCCGGACAATTACTCTTCTCATCCTGGGTGTCGCAGGGGTTACTGGTCCTGTTGACGCTGGTGCTGGCAGCCTGGCTGCTGCGCCGCGTGCTGCGGCCCATGCGTCAGCTCTCCGCGCTGATGGTGCGCCGTGAACCCGGTCTGCTGACGCCGCTGCCGGAGCTGCTGCCCTGGTCGGAAACGCGGCTGCTGATTGTCGCGTTCAACCGCTATATCGACCGCCTGCGGGTGATGATCTCCCGCCAGGAGCGCTTCAGCGCCGATGCGTCCCATCAGCTGAAAACACCGCTGGCGGTGCTGAAAACGCAGGCTTCGGTAGCCCTGGCCAGCGACGATCCGCAACTGTGGCGCGAAAGTCTGCAGGCGATGCGCGCCACGCTGGACGATACGGTCTTGTTAACGGAGCGGTTGTTGCAGCTGGCGACGGTAAAACAGCGGGAGCAGGCGTTTGCGGTGATTAACTTGCCGGAGATTGTGCGCAACAGCTGCTTTTCACGTATCGCGCAAGCGCGGAGCAAACATATCGATCTTGGCTACGAGGGCGAGCAGTCGGCGGTACATGTGGCAGGCGATAGCGTTCTGCTGGGGGAGCTGTGCGCTAACCTGCTCGACAATGCCATTCGCTATACCCCGGAATATGGAACGGTCACGCTTAGCCTGCATCGCGATGGCGAAGTCGTCACGCTAAGTGTGGAAGATAGCGGTCCGGGCATCGAGGAAAACCTGATTAATCAGGCGCTGATGCCGTTTCGCCGCCTCGATAACGCGGGCGCGATTCCCGGCGCCGGGCTGGGCCTGGCGCTGGTTAACGATATTGCACGTTTGCATCGTAGCAACCTGCAGCTTTCGCGCAGCGAAAGCCTGGGCGGACTGAAGGCGACGCTGCGCCTGCTGACCGTGGCGTCAGAGTAGCCCCTTCATGCTCAGGGTGAGGCGGGTGGCGGCATTGAGATCGTAGTTTTTAAGCTCATCCGCTTTCACCCAGGCGTAATCGTCAAACTCCTCGTTGATCGTTACGTCGCGATTGGCGCTAACGCAGTCGAAGATTAGATAGATCATATAGATCGTTTCCTGGCGCCCGTCGGGATAGGTTTTCACGCGGGTATCGTCGCGGAAGCTCCATGGCGTGATACGGGTCAACTGCAATTTTTCGCCAAGCTCCTCGCGGACTTCGCGTCGCAGCGCCTCTTCAATACTTTCCCCCGGCTCCACGCCGCCGCCGGACAAGGCCCATTGTCCGGGAAAAACGCCGCGGTCAGCAGCCATCTTGCACAACAGGTAATGGCCATCATTTTGGATTAGCGGGCAAACAATCGTCCTTTGACGCATGATTTTTCTCCTTCGCAGTAAGTCGGGCCGGGTATCGAGGAAACAGTTTGCGAGGCGCCTCGGCAAACCGCAAGGGAAATACGGCGCTGGCTTTACAGAGTGATAAGTTAAGCGAAAATTATCGTATGGAGAGCCACCATGGAAAGGACCACCCATTCCCCACATGACGCCGTGTTTAAACACCTACTGTCGCATCGGGCGACGGCGCGGGATTTTCTGGACATTCACCTTCCTGAACATTTGCGAGAATTATGCAATCTGCAAACGTTGCAGTTGGAGTCCGGAAGTTTTATCGATGAAGACCTGCGCGCCAGCCATTCCGATATTCTTTACTCGCTGCAAACCCAGGCGGGGGACGGATATATCTATCTGCTTATCGAACATCAAAGCTCTGCGGACCGTCATATGGCATTTCGCCTGATGCGTTATGCGATAGCAGCGATGCAGCGCCATCTGGATAAAGGACATACGCAACTGCCATTGGTGATCCCGCTGCTTTTTTATCATGGGCAAGTCTCGCCCTGGCCGTATCCCATGTGCTGGCTGGAAGGATTTGCTCATCCGCAAACCGCGCGGCAAGTATACAATCAGGATTTTCACTTAATCGATATCACGGTGCTTCCTGACGATACAATAATGCAGCACCGACGGGTCGCGATGCTTGAGTTGCTGCAAAAGCATATCCGGCAACGCGATATGATGGAACTGCAGGAGCAACTAGCCAGCCTGTTGGCGCTGGGATACACTAGCCGCAGACAGCTCAGGACGCTGCTTCACTATTTATTGCAGGCAGGAAATGCCGCCGATCCGGTCGCCTTTTTACGTAATCTTGCGCAAAATGTCCCCAGACGGCTGCATAAGGAGACGCTAATGAACATTGCCCAGTTTCTGGAACAACGCGGCCATCAGCAGGGCCTTGAGCAGGGCCTGCAGCAAGGTCTTGAACAGGGAGAACAATTGGCTGCGCAACGTATTGCCCAGGCGATGCTGGAAAACGGGCTTGATCTGGCGCTGGTGGCGAAGCTGACGGGGCTTGCGCCGGAGCGCCTGGCCTTGCTCGCCCATTAATTTTTCTGCTTCCTTCAAACAGCCTGCGCAATGGCGATTGCGCAGGTAAATATAGATTTATTCAATCAATACAACCTAATTAAATATAATTCTACTGAATATGAATGCGGTGAAATTTACATTCTTTCGCAAATGCGCGGCGGTATTGCTGTAAAAAGACGCAACTGGTTACACTCTTGTGAAAAATCATTTCGCCAGGTCATTGATTCCTGACGAGTGCGCAGTAGAATTTTCAGGTTTTTTCGGGACTTCTTTGATTTTAATTTTCTGGATAGAGTAAATAATGAAAAAAAGCATTTTTATGGCGCTGGCTGGCGTCATGCTGGTCTCTTCGGCGGCCCATGCGATCAGCGTTACCGGCGAAGCAGGCGAGCATTACACCAACCTTGGGGTCGGCTTCGGCACTGAGTCCACCGGTCTGGCTGTTTCGGGTAACTGGCTGCACAGCGATAACGACGGCGACGCCGCGGGTTTAGGCCTGGGCCTGAATATTCCGCTGGGGCCGTTCCTGGCGACCGTGGGCGGTAAAGGGGTATACACCAACCCGAAACAGGGTGATGAAGGTTATGCGGCCGCGGTCGGCGGCGGCCTGCAGTGGAAAATCGGCGACAGCTTCCGTCTGTATGGCGACTACTACTACTCTCCAGATTCCCTCTCCAGCGGCATTGACAGCTATCAGGAAGCCAACGTCGGCGCCAGCTGGACCATTATGCGTCCGCTCAGCATCCAGGCAGGCTATCGCTATCTGAACCTGGCGGGCAAAGATGGCAACCGCGATAACACCATCGCCGACGGCCCGTACATCGGCGCCAGCGCCAGCTTCTAATCTCCTCCGGCGCGGTCTCTTCTTGCCGCGCCAGATTTTCCTCCTCGTCAGCCTCCCGCTTTGCGTTATAGTATTTGCCACCTGGCAGGCAAGGAGTGAGCAATGTTGAATGTGGAAATGCTGTCCACTGGCGATGAAGTGTTGCATGGTCAAATCGTTGACACCAATGCAGCATGGCTGGCGGATTTCTTTTTTAATCAGGGTTTACCATTAACGCGCCGTAATACCGTCGGCGACGATCTCGATGCGCTGGTGGCGATTCTTCGCGAACGCAGCGAACAGGCGGATGTGCTGATCGTCAATGGCGGCCTCGGCCCAACCAGCGACGACCTGAGCGCGCTGGCCGCGGCCACCGCGAAAGGCGAAGGACTTATTTTGCATCCGGAGTGGCTGGAAACCATGACCCGCTTCTTTGCTGAACGCGGGCGGCCGATGGCGGAAAGCAACCGTAAGCAGGCGGAAATCCCCGCCAGCGCCGAGATGATCAATAACCCGGTGGGCACGGCCTGCGGCTTTGCCATCCAGCTCAATCGCTGCCTGATGTTTTTCACCCCCGGCGTTCCCTCTGAATTCAAAGTGATGGTCGAGCAGGAGATTTTACCGCGCCTGCGCCAGCGCTTTACGCTGCCGGAACCGCCGGTATGCCTGCGGCTGACCACTTTTGGCCGCTCGGAAAGCGAGCTGGCGCAAAACCTCAATCCGCTGACGTTACCGCCTGGCGTAGTAATGGGCTACCGCTCGTCGATGCCGATCATTGAGCTGAAGCTGACCGGACCGGCTGAGCAGCGTGACGCCATGCTGGCCCTGTGGCCGGAAGTGCGTAAAGTGGCTGGCGACAGCCTGATTTTCGAAGGCACTGAAGGGTTACCGGCGCAGATTGCACGCTGCCTGCAGGAGCGGCAGCTGAGCCTGACGCTCAGCGAGCAGTTTACCGGCGGTCTGCTGGCGCTCCAGCTGTCCCGCGCCGGCGCGCCGCTGCTGGCCAGCGAAGTGGTCCCGGCGCAGGAGGAGACGCTGGCGCAGGCGGCCCGCTGGGCGGCCGAGCGGCGCATTAACCATTTTGCCGGCCTGGCCCTGGCGGTGAGCGGCCAGGAAAACGATCATCTTAACGTGGCCCTGGCCACCCCCGACGGCACCTTCGCGCTGCGGGTGAAGTTTAGCGTCACCCGCCACAGCCTGGCGGTACGCCAGGAAGTCTGCGCCATGATGGCATTAAACCTGCTGCGTCGCTGGCTGAATGGCCAACCGCTGGCCAGTGAACATGGCTGGATTAACGTGGTGGATTCCCTCTCGCTGTAAGTCGTTTCCCGGCGCGCGGGCTTCTCCCGGGCGCCGGTTGTCCAGCCTGTTGTACTCTCCCGAAAAAATTCTGTGCGTTAAGTCGCAATTTTCCGCTGCGAACGGTCCAGCATACGGGAAAGCGATTGCCCCGCGATGTCGCTCACACTTTACCGCCCGGACAACCGCAACACTGATTCCAGTATTCAGGATTGGAGTCCAGTATGTTGGAATCAACGAAAGTCCCGGCGCTGACCCGCGCGATTGAGATCCTCAATTTAATTGGCCGCATCGGACCCTGCAGCGCGGCGACGATAATAGCGGAGCTGGGGATCCCGAAAAGCACGGTTTATCTGCTGCTGGGCGAGCTGAAAAAGCAGCGCTTCATCAGTATGGATAATCAGGATAACTACTGCCTGTGGACCAAACTGGTGGAGCTGGCCGGGCAGGCGCTAAGCAAAATGGACCTGCGCGAGCTGGCGCGGCCGCGCCTGACCCGGCTGATGGATGAGTGCGGCCTGCTCTGCCATCTGGGCATTATCGATCACGGTAACGCCTACTACATTCTGAAAATTGAATCACCCGCCACCATTAGCGTGCGTTCGCACGAAGGAAAGAGCCTGTCGCTTTACCGCTCCGGGATCGGCAAATGTTTGCTGGCCTGGCAGCCCGCCGGGGTTCAGGCATCGATTATCGATGAACTGCAGTGGGAGCGGGCTACGCCAACGACCATCAGCAATGCTCAACAGCTGCGGGAGGAGCTGGGGCGGATCCGCGCCCGGGGCTGGAGCTTTGATAATGGCGAGGACTACCCGGACGTGCGCTGCGTGGCCGCCCCGGTTTTTAACGCCAATAACGACCTGACCGCCGCCATCTCGGTGGTGGGCACCCGTCTGCAAATCAATGAAGACAATCGCGATTACCTTGCCGGTAAGGCGATTGCCTGCGCGAAAGATATTTCACGACTGCTGGGGTGGAAAAGCCCCTTTGAACAACTCGCCTCATCATAAGGAGAACACCATGACCCTACCGAAAATTAAACACGTCCGCGCCTGGTTTACCGGCGGCGCCACCGCAGAGCAGGGCGCCGGCGGCGGCGATTACCACGATCAGGGGGCTAACCACTGGATTGACGATCATATCGCCACCCCGATGAGCAAATACAAACAGTATGAGCAGTCCCGCCAGTCGTTTGGCATCAACGTGCTGGGCACGCTGATTGTGGAAGTGGAAGCCGACAACGGGCAGACCGGCTTTGCCGTGTCGACGGCCGGAGAGATGGGCTGCTTTATCGTGGAAAAACATCTCAACCGCTTTATCGAAGGCAAATGCGTCAGCGATATCAAACTGATCCACGACCAGATGCTCAACGCCACCCTTTACTACGCAGGATCCGGCGGTCTGGTGATGAACACTATCTCCTGTGTCGACCTCGCGCTGTGGGATCTGTTCGGGAAAGTGGTTGGCCTGCCGGTCTACAAACTGCTGGGCGGAGCGGTGCGTGACGAAATCCAGTTCTATGCCACCGGCGCTCGTCCGGATCTGGCGCAAGAGATGGGCTTTATCGGCGGCAAAATGCCCACCCACTGGGGGCCGCACGATGGCGACGCCGGGATCCGCAAAGACGTCGCCATGGTGGCGGACATGCGCGAAAAATGCGGCCCGGATTTCTGGTTAATGTTGGACTGCTGGATGAGCCAGGACGTTAACTATGCCACCAAACTTGCCCATGCCTGCGCCCCTTACAACCTCAAGTGGATCGAGGAGTGCCTGCCGCCGCAGCAGTATGAAGGTTATCGCGAGCTGAAGCGCCAGGCGCCGGCCGGGATGATGGTGACCAGCGGCGAGCACCACGGCACCCTGCAGTCCTTCCGCACCCTGTCGGAGACCGGAATCGATATTATGCAGCCCGACGTCGGCTGGTGCGGCGGCTTAACCACGCTGGTGGAGATAGCGGCTATTGCTAAAGCGCGCGGGCAGCTGGTGGTGCCGCACGGCTCGTCGGTTTACTCACATCATGCGGTGATCACTTTCACCAACACCCCGTTCAGCGAGTTTCTGATGACCAGTCCTGACTGCGCTACGCTGCGTCCGCAGTTCGACCCGATCCTGCTCGGCGAGCCGGTGCCGGAGAGGGGGCGCATTCATAAATCGGTACTGGATAAACCCGGCTTTGGCGTCGAGCTCAATCGCGACTGCAACCTGAAACGTCCTTATCAACACTGATCCCCCGGGCCGCCCGGCGGCCCACGCCTGAGGATATTATGATGAGCAACACTCTGCTGGAGAGCGTGGTGAAGAAAAACCGCGCCCGCTTAATCCCCTTTATGCTGGCGCTGTACGTGCTGGCGTTTCTTGACCGTTCGAATATCGGTTTCGCCAAAGAGACCTACCAGCTGGACACTGGCCTCAGCAACGAAGCCTATGCGCTGGGGGCGGGGATTTTCTTTGTGGTCTATGCCTTTCTTGGGGTGCCGGCCAACCTGCTGATGCGCAAATTTGGCGCCAGAAAATGGATCGGCTGCACCACGCTACTGTGGGGCGTGCTGTCGGCGGCGATGGCGTGGGCGGATACGGAAGCGAAATTCCTGCTGGTACGTACCCTGCTGGGCGCGGCGGAGGCGGGCTTCTTCCCCGGAATGATCTACCTCACGTCTCAGTGGTTTCCCCAGCAAAACCGCGCCAGCATTATGGGGCTTTTTTATATGGGGGCGCCGCTGGCGCTGACCCTCGGTTCGCCTTTATCCGGCGCGCTGCTGGAGATGCATGGGTTTATGGGCCATCCCGGCTGGTTCTGGATGTTTGTGATTGAAGGCCTGCTCGCCGTCGCCGCAGGAGCGTTCACCTTCTTCTGGCTGGACGATTCGCCGCAGCATGCCCGCTTCCTGAGCGCGGCGGAGAAACAGGCCCTGATAAGCGAGCTGGCGCGAGAGGAGGAGAAAAAGGTCACCTCGCGTCTGTCCGATGCGCTGCGTAACGGGCGGGTCTGGCAGCTGGCGCTGATCTACATGACCATTCAGGTGGCGGTCTATGGCCTGATTTTCTTCCTGCCCACTCAGGTCGCCGCGCTGTTGGGCACCAAAGTCGGCTTCATTGCCTCGGTGGTGACGGCTATTCCGTGGGTGGCGGCGCTGTTCGGCACCTGGCTTATCCCTCGCTACTCCGATCGCACCGGCGAGCGGCGCAATATTGCCGCGCTGACGCTGCTGGCGGCAGCGGTCGGGATTGCGGTTTCCGGGCTGGTGGCGCCGGTGCTGGCTATCATTGCGCTGTGCGTGGCGGCGGTTGGGGTGATTGCCGTGCAGCCGGTCTTCTGGACGATGCCGACGCAGCTGCTCTCCGGCACGGCGCTGGCCGCCGGGATTGGCTTCGTTAACCTGTTTGGCGCCATCGGCGGCTTTCTGGCGCCGATCGTTCGCGTGCAGGCCGAAACGCTGTTCGCCAGCAGCGCCGCTGGACTGTTAACCCTGGCCGGCGTGGCCATCATCGGGGTGATCATCATCTTCTCATTAAGCCTCACCCGCGCGGTTCCTCAGCGCGGCGGCGTACAGCATTGATTAAAGGAATCGCTATGAACGCACTGTTATCTAACCCCTTCAAACGTGGATTATTACGCGGTGAGACGCAAATAGGCCTGTGGCTGAGCTCGACCTCCTCCTATCTGGCGGAGATTGCCGCCACTTCCGGTTATGACTGGCTGCTGATCGACGGCGAGCATGCCCCGAACACTATTCAGGATCTTTATCATCAGCTCCAGGCCATCGCCCCTTATGCCAGTCAGCCGGTGATCCGTCCGGTGGAGGGCAGCCGCAGCCTGATAAAACAGGTGCTGGATATTGGCGCCAGAACGTTGCTGGTGCCGATGGTCGATACCGCCGAGCAGGCGCGGGAAGTCGTCTCGGCAACCCGTTATCCTCCTGTCGGTAGCCGCGGCGTTGGCGCCGGCGTGGCCCGGGCGGCGCGCTGGGGCAGAGTGGAGAATTATATGGCGGAGGCGAATGACGAACTCTGTCTGCTGATTCAGGTGGAGAGCCGAACCGCGCTGGAAAATCTGGACGCTATCCTCGAGGTGGAGGGCATTGACGGGGTGTTTATCGGGCCGGCGGATCTCTCCGCTTCGCTGGGACACCCGGACGATGCTGGCCATCCTGACGTGCAGCGGGTGATTGAGCAGAGCATCCGGCGCATTCGCGCGGCGGGAAAAGCGGCCGGATTTCTGGCGGTCGACCCGGCGATGGCGGAAAAATGTCTCGCCTGGGGGGCCAATTTCGTCGCCGTCGGGGTCGATACCATGCTGTACACCCAGGCGCTGGACCGCCGGCTGGTAATGTTTAAATCCGCCAGCGCTCAGCCGCAGGAGAAAGCGAGCTATTGACGGCGCAGGCTGGCGCCGGACTCAGGCGAGCGCCTGCGCCAGCACCGTCAGCGGATGTTCGCAGCGTTTGCTGGTGGACATTTCTATCTGCCATTTACAGGTCTCGCAGTCGGTGACGACGATGTCGGCGCCGCTCTCCTCAATCTGACGGAACAGCGGGGCGCCGATAGCCTGGGATACCGCGTAATTCTCAGTCTTAAACCCGTAGGTGCCGGCGATGCCGCAGCACTGCGAATCCAGCACCTCCAGCTGCAGGCCAGGGATCAGCCGCAGCAGTTCGAGGGTATACAGCGACCAGCCCATTTTCTCCATATGGCACGGCGTGTGATAGACCACCTTCAGCGGCAGCGGGCGCAGCGGCAGCGTTTTGCCACTATCCAGTTGTTTCCAGATCCAGCGAGTGGCCAGCGCCACCCGGTCGCGGAGATCGCTGTTGTCGACATCAAGGAGATGCGGGTATTCATCGCGCAGCGTAAAGGTGCAGGTCGAGGAGGTGGCGATGATCGGCAGCGCGTTTTCCCGCATCGCGGCGACGTTGCTCTGCGCCTGCTTACGCGCTTTGTCAAAAAAGCCGTTGGCGATCAGCGGCACGCCGCAGCATTTTTCCCGTGATAACAACTGCACGCCGGTGCCCAGCGCATTGACGACGCGAATCAGATCCTTGCCCAGCTGCGGGTGGTTATAGTTGACGTAGCAACCATGAAAGAAGGCCACCTGCTCAGGGTACTGCGCCTGTCTGGCCGCGAGCTGGCGGTAAGCGCGGCGGAAGGTGCCGAAGCCATATTTTGGCAGCGTGCGGCGATGATCGATATTGAGCGCCGCGTCGAGCAGGCGGCGTACCGGTTTTAAGCCGGTGGTGGCGTTTACCAGTGGGGCAAAGGGGGTGGAAAGGGTGCCCATCAGGTCGGTATGGCTGAGAATAGCGTCGCGCAGGGTCGGTTTTTGCTGGCCATACTGTGCCCGGGCGCGCTGAATGATATCGCCAATTTTCACATCCGACGGGCAGGCGACCTCACAGCGCTTGCAGTTAATGCAGTACTTGAGCGCCTCATCGTACAGCGCGCCATCCTTCAGGCGCAGGCGTTCGCCGTCCGGCCCCGCCTGTTTCGGCCCGGGATAGCGCGGATTGACCCGGCTGACCGGACAGGTGGTGGTACAGACCGTGCACTTAATGCAGCTTTCAAAACGGGTATCGTTCATGGTCGGCCTCCGGCGAGGGCGTGGATCTGTCTGGCGGCGTGCAGTGCGGTGACGGCGCAGACCCCGCCGCCGCAGCCGAGCTGAATGGCATCGAACCCGCCGAGCAGCGAACCGATGGCAAAAAGATTGCTGAACGGCTGCCCGCCCAGCATGGGGCGCAGCAGGGCATCGGTTTTCACCCCGAAGCGCTGCCACGGCTGGGAGGCAAAGAAGTCGCGCTGGTACCAGTCGTCGCGCGGCAGGGTCTGCTGTAGATCGAGACCGAGAATGGGTTCGCGCACGCTATCCCGCGTGGCGACAAGACCGTTACTGAAAAAGCTGCCGCTGGCCAGCACGGTAAAACGCGGACGCAGCGCAATATCGCCGTGATTTCGCGTCCAGACGGCCTCGACGGCGCCCTGTCGATGGCTGATGTTCACCACTTCATCGCCGGCAAGCCAGGTGCCGCCGCCGCGAATAAACTGCCGCTGCAGCAAACGGTGCAGGCGCATCCCGGGAACCGAAGGCGGCAGCGTCGGCAGCAGACGCAGCGGGCAGGGCAGGCGCGCCTGCAGCCAGTGGTACAGGCGATCGTCGGCGAGGCCAAAGCAGGCGGGCATGATCAGCAGCTCATGCTGTTGCGCCAGCGGCAGCAGCGCCGCATGCAGGGCAGGCCAGTGGTTTTCATCGTCGAGGAGGCGGGCGATATTGGCGGCGCGAAACTCGGTGGGGTTGTCACGTAAAACATCCAGCAGCGGTAACTCGATTTCCGCCGCTACGGCGGTGACGCCGGTTTGCCCGAGCGCGGCGGCGGCGAGATGCGGCTGAAAATCGGCAAAGCCGCTGATCCCCACCAGGCAGACCCCCTGTCGGGGGAGTGGCGCGACAGGAACCTCCTGCGGCGATAGCCACGCCGCGCGCAGCGTCCCCAGCGGCGTTACCCGCCGGTGCGGGCGGTGCGCGTCGCCCTGCATCACCGCGCCGCAGGCGGCCAGCAGGGCTTCAGTTTGTTTTGCGTATTCGAGCACCGCCCCGGCGCCGAGCCGGGAATAAGGGTGCTCAGGAAGCAGTTCAGCGAGCTGCTGCAGACCTTGCGCGAGGTCAGTGACGTTATCGCCGTTCGGCAGCGCCGAGAGCAGATCTAACGACGCGGAGGAAAAATGCAGCGCGCTTTGCCCGCGGCTGATGATAACGCTGCGCAGGCCGGACTGATTCAGCGTCAGGCCGCACAGCAGGCCGGCCAGTCCGCCGCCGATAATCGCGCAGTCAAATTTCATCCTGATGCTCCTGTGGTAGTCCGCACAGGCCGAGGTAGACCCAGCGGGTGAATTCGCTTTCGCGCAGCGCGTCGCCCCAGGCGATGGGCTGCACGCCCTTCCAGCGCTCATTGAGAAACGCCGACAGCTGGGTCAACGACTGCGCGGGGGTGGTGACGTTAAAGCGCTGCAGCAGACCGGCGGCGCGGCAGGCGCAGAGTTCCCCCTGGCAGGTCCCCATGCCAATCCGGGTACGGCGGCGCAGGTCGAGCAGGGTGTGGACCGCCAGATTTTCCACCGCGTATTTCACTTCACCAGCGGTGACGGCTTCGCATTCGCAGA
This sequence comes from Klebsiella sp. C239, assembly GCF_048822715.1. Classification (NCBI taxonomy): domain Bacteria; kingdom Pseudomonadati; phylum Pseudomonadota; class Gammaproteobacteria; order Enterobacterales; family Enterobacteriaceae; genus Klebsiella; species Klebsiella sp. C239. The sequence continues at coordinate 270,057 of NZ_JBMEZK010000001.1, forward strand.
CCAGACTACGGTGCTGGCGACTGTCGCCAAGCCAGGCCGGCGTGCGATCGCCATGGCGGTAGACAGCAGAGCCGCGCAGCGGGCCCGGCAGGGAGATAATTTTTCGCAGGGTGCTTTCCGTCGGCTCCTGCGACCCGGGGAGCGGGCTCTCGGCCGTGGAACAGGGGGTGGTGTTGCCCAGCTTACGACAGACGGCGTCGGTGGCCCACTCGGCCATCAGGCGATAGGTCATCAGCTTGCCGCCGGTGATGGTAATGAAGCCTTCCATGCCGTCGCGCTGAGCATGGTCGAGCAGGACGATGCCGCGGCTGACGCTGCGTCCGCTGGGATCGTTGTCGCTGGCCACCAGCGGGCGCACGCCGGAGTAGGCGCGGAGAATCCGGGTGCGGCCCATGACCGGCGCCAGCTTTTCACCTTCGCGCAGCAGGGTTTCGACTTCCGCGGTCGTTACCCGGTTGTCGTCAATTTCGTCATAAGGAATATGCATCGAGGTGGTGCCGATCAGCGAGATGGTATCCCCAGGCACCAGAATATCGGCATCGGCCGGCTTACGGCAGCGGTTGATCACCAGGTTGTTAATCCGGTGGTCAAGGATCAACAGCGATCCCTTCGCCGGAAACATGGTGATGCGCAGGTCGGCATATTCCGCAATGCGCTGCCCCCAGATCCCGGCGGCATTGACCACTACCCCGGCGTACAAGGCGCGGGTCTGGTGAAGCTGACGATCGTATACCTGGACGCCACAGACGCGGTCGCCCTGGCGCAGCAGGCCTGTCACTTCGCAGCCGGTGAGGATCTGCGCGCCGTGTTCGCGGGCGTCGAGCATATTGGCCGCGGTGAGGCGAAACGGGTCAATGGTGCCATCCGGGACCTGCACCGCCCCCAGCAGCGTCGGGTTGACGGCGGGCTCGCGGCGCAGCGCCTCCTGCGCAGAAAGCGGCGTGGCCTCTATGCCAGCCTGCTGGCAGGCGGCGATAAAGGTCTGCTGCCAGGCCAGATCGTCTTCAGGCAGGGTAATGAACAGACCGCCGGCCGGTTCGATACAGTGACGGGCGATGCGGCGCAGGATGCGGTTCTCATTGATGCATTCGCGGGCGGATTCGTTGTCGGTCACCGCATAGCGGGCGCCGCTGTGCAACAGCCCATGATTACGGCCGGTGGCCCCGGTGGCGATATCATGGCGCTCAATGAGCACTGTGCGTAATCCGCGTCGGGCGCAGTCGCGGGCGATGCCGGCGCCGGTTGCTCCGCCGCCGATGATGATGACCTCGCTATCAAGACGTCCCGTCATCTTCAGCTCCTCTGCTTTCGTTTACCGCCATTTAGCCACAATCAATAAGGTTATTGTTTGATTTCGAGCATATTCGCGCGTTATTTGAGCGCATTATGTGATTTTGTGCTCACATTGGAACCTTTTGTCATATTTCTGTAACAAATTGTGCGATATTTCACAGTATCAGCTCTACGTATTGCCTACCATCGCGGCCAGATTCGAAGTTGGTGATTAATCTGGGATTGTTGTCGTGACGTCAGTAAAAAACAGCAAGGGCCACGGAGGCTGATATGTTAAGTATTTTTAAACCCGCCGCGCATAAAGCGCGTTTGCCAGCCGCGGAGATCGACCCGCTCTATCGTCGGTTACGCTGGCAGATTTTTATCGGCATCTTCTTTGGTTATGCCGCTTACTATCTGGTTCGTAAGAACTTTGCCCTGGCGATGCCCTATCTTATCGAGCAAGGTTTCTCTCGCGGCGATCTCGGTTTCGCCCTTTCCGGCATCTCCATTGCCTACGGATTTTCGAAATTCATCATGGGATCGGTCTCTGACCGTTCGAATCCGCGCATTTTCCTGCCGGCGGGGCTGATCCTCGCCGCGCTGGTGATGCTGGTGATGGGCTTCGTACCGTGGGCCACCTCGAGCATCATGATCATGTTCGTGCTGCTGTTCCTCTGCGGCTGGTTCCAGGGGATGGGCTGGCCGCCGTGCGGCCGTACCATGGTCCACTGGTGGTCGCAGAAAGAGCGCGGCGGAATTGTTTCAGTGTGGAACTGCGCGCATAACGTCGGCGGGGGGATTCCGCCGCTGCTGTTCCTGTTGGGTATGGCCTGGTTTAACGACTGGCATGCGGCGCTCTATATGCCGGCTTTCGGCGCTATTCTGCTGGCGATTTTCGCCTTCGCGATGATGCGCGATACGCCGCAATCCTGCGGCCTGCCGCCGATCGAAGAGTATAAAAACGACTACCCGGACGATTACAGCGAAGAGCATGAACAAGAGCTGACGGCGAAGCAGATCTTTATGCAGTACATTCTGCCGAACAAGCTGCTGTGGTACATCGCGGTCGCCAACGTCTTCGTTTATCTGCTGCGCTACGGCATTCTCGACTGGTCGCCGACCTACCTGAAAGAGGTGAAGCACTTCGCGCTGGATAAATCCTCCTGGGCCTACTTCCTGTACGAGTACGCGGGGATCCCGGGCACCCTGCTGTGCGGCTGGATGTCGGATAAAGTGTTTAAAGGCAACCGCGGCGCCACCGGCGTGTTCTTTATGACCCTGGTGACCATCGCCACCGTCGTGTACTGGCTGAACCCGCCGGGTAACCCGGGCGTCGATATGGCCTGTATGATTATTATCGGCTTCCTGATCTACGGCCCGGTGATGCTGATTGGTCTGCATGCGCTGGAGCTGGCGCCGAAGAAAGCCGCCGGCACCGCCGCAGGCTTCACCGGCCTGTTCGGTTACCTCGGCGGTTCCGTGGCCGCGAGCGCCATCGTCGGCTACACCGTCGATTTCTTCGGCTGGGACGGCGGCTTTATGGTGATGATCGGCGGCAGCGTGCTGGCGGTTGTCCTGCTGGTTATCGTGATGCTCGGTGAACGCCGCCATCATCAACAGCTGAAGCAAGCCTAAGGAGCGGCGATGAACATGAAACTCACCGCGCTAATGAGCGGCATGATGTTGGCCAGTTCTGCGCTGTGCTTCAGCGCGGCAGCGGCGGATAAAATGGTTATCGCCCACCGGGGCGCCAGCGGCTATCTGCCGGAACATACCCTGCCGGCGAAAGCGATGGCCTACGCGCAGGGGGCGGATTACCTTGAGCAAGATCTGGTGATGACCAAAGACGACCGACTGGTGGTGTTGCACGACCACTATCTGGATCGGGTGACCGACGTCGCTCAGCGCTTCCCGCAGCGGGCGCGTCAAGATGGCCGTTTTTACGCCATCGACTTTACCCTGGCCGAGATCAAGTCGCTGACGTTTACCGAAGGCTTTGAGCCTAAAGACGGCAAGAATGTGCAAACCTATCCCGGGCGTTTCCCGATGGGCAAATCCGATTTCCGCATTCATACCTTTGAAGAAGAGATTGAGTTTGTCCAGGGGCTGAATCATTCCACCGGCAAAAACATCGGTATTTACCCGGAAATCAAAGCGCCGTGGTTCCACCATCAGGAAGGCAAAGATATTGCCGCCAGCACGCTGAAAGTGCTGAAAGAATATGGCTACACCAGCAAGCAGGATAAGGTCTATCTGCAGTGCTTTGACGCCAACGAGCTCAAGCGTATTAAGCATGAGCTGGAGCCGAAGATGGGCATGGATCTCAAGCTGGTGCAGCTTATCGCCTATACCGACTGGAATGAAACCCAGCAGCGGCAGGCTGACGGCAAGTGGGTGAACTACAGCTATGACTGGATGTTCAAGCCGGGGGCAATGGCGCAGATTGCGCAGTACGCCGACGGCATTGGTCCGGATTATCATATGCTGGTGGCGGAAGGCTCAAAGCCGGGGGCGGTGAAGCTGACGGCGATGGTGAAGGAGGCGCACGCCAGCCATCTGCAGGTGCATCCGTATACCGTGCGCGCGGATCAACTGCCGGAGTACGCCAGCAACGTCAATCAGCTCTATGACCTGCTGTATCGCCAGGCGGACGTCGATGGCTTGTTTACCGATTTCCCGGATAAAGCGGTGCAGTTTCTGGACGCTAAGCAGTAAAAAGCCGGGTTTACCCGGCCTGTGAACGGCAGTTTTGTCGGGCGCATAAGCGTTACGCCGCCCGACAAAACTTACATCTCAATTTCGATATCGCCCTTCGCCCGGCAGCAGCAGGGCAAAATTTCTCCCGGCTGGATAAAGGCCAGCGGCTCGGTCAGCCAGTCAACCTGGCCGGAGACCAGACGAGTGCGGCAGGAGCCGCAATAGCCTGCGCGGCACTGATACTCGACGTCGATATTATGCGATTCAAGAGCAGCCAACAGGGAAGGGTGTTCATCCTGACACTCAAGGCGAGTGTCAGAGATTTTCAAGAAGATCCGCTTCATTACAGCTGGAAGTTGCTCAGGTCGTCGGCATCGACTTCAGAGTCGATCTGGCCGACCAGGTAAGAGCTGACCTCTACTTCCTGCGGCGCCACCTGGACGTTGTCGGAGACCAGCCAGGTGTTGATCCACGGGATCGGGTTGGAACGGGTCTGGAACGGCAGATCGAGACCCACCGCCTGCATGCGGATATTGGTGATGTACTCGACGTACTGGCAGAGAATATCTTTGTTCAGGCCAATCATCGAGCCGTCGCGGAACAGGTAGTCCGCCCACTCTTTCTCCTGCTGCGCCGCCAGCACGAACAGGTCATAGCACTCCTGCTTGCACTCTTCGGCGATTTCCGCCATTTCCGGATCGTCGCTGCCGGAGCGCAGCAGGTTCAGCATATGCTGAGTGCCGGTCAGGTGCAGCGCTTCATCGCGGGCGATCAGGCGGATAATTTTGGCGTTGCCTTCCATCAGTTTGCGCTCGGCAAAGGCGAAGGAGCAGGCGAAGCTGACGTAGAAGCGGATCGCTTCCAGGGCGTTGACGCTCATCAGGCACAGATAGAGTTTCTTTTTCAGCTCGCGCAGATTGACGGTCACGGTCTTGCCGTTGACGGTGTGGGTGCCTTCGCCCAGCAGGTGCCAGTAGCTGGTCATCTCGATCAACGAATCGTAATAGTGGGAGATCCCCTCGGCACGCTTCTGGATCTGCTCATTGGTGACGATATCGTCGAACACGGTCGCCGGGTCGTTGACGATGTTGCGGATGATATGGGTGTACGAGCGCGAGTGAATGGTCTCGGAGAAGGCCCAGGTTTCCACCCAGGTCTCCAGCTCCGGGATGGAGATCAGCGGCAGCAGCGCCACGTTCGGGCTGCGGCCCTGGATGGAGTCGAGCAGCGTCTGGTACTTCAGGTTGCTGATGAAAATGTGTTTTTCATGTTCCGGCAGCGCCTGGTAGTCAATGCGATCGCGGGAGACGTCAACCTCTTCCGGGCGCCAGAAGAAGGAGAGCTGTTTTTCAATCAGCTTTTCAAAGATATCGTATTTTTGCTGATCGTAGCGGGCCACGTTAACCGGCTGGCCAAAAAACATTGGCTCAAGCAGCTGATCGTTTTTCGTCTGTGAAAAAGTGGTGTATGCCATTGAAGTGAGTCCTGTTGAACTGTATTGCCCGGCGGCGATGCGTTGGCCGGGCCTACAAAATCGTAGGCCGGGTAAGCGTAGCGCCACCCGGCAAAAATACCTTAGATCTTACAAGCGCCGCTTTCGCAGCCGTCGTCCTGGATGGACGGGGCCAGGTCATCCTGAGCGTCTTCAGCGCCATCACGGGTGTTGTGATAGTACAGCGTTTTGACGCCGAATTTATAGGCGTTGAGCAGGTCTTTCAGCAACTGCTGCATCGGCACTTTTCCGGAAGGGAAGCGCGTCGGATCGTAGTTGGTATTCGCAGAGATCGACTGGTCGATAAACTTCTGCATGATACCCACCAGCTGCAGGTAGCCGTCGTTGTTCGGCATTTCCCACAGCAGTTCGTAGGCGTTCTGCAGGTTTTCGTAGTCCGGCACCACCTGGCGCAGGATCCCATCCTTCGACGCTTTGATACTCACGTGGCCGCGCGGCGGCTCGATGCCGTTGGTGGCGTTGGAGATCTGCGACGAGGTCTCGGACGGCATCAGCGCGGAGAGCGTGGAGTTACGCAGGCCGTGGGTTTTGATGGACGCGCGAAGCGCTTCCCAGTCGTAGTGCAGGGACTCACTGACGATGCCGTCCAGGTCTTTTTTATAGGTATCGATCGGCAGGATACCCTGCGCATAGGTGGTTTCGTTGAACCACGGGCAAGCGCCCTGTTCGATAGCCAGTTCGTTGGAGGCCTTCAGCAGGTAGTACTGAATCGCTTCGAACGTTTTGTGGGTCAGGTTGTTGGCGCTGCCGTCGGAGTAGCGTTTGCCATGCTTCGCCAGATAGTAAGCGAAGTTGATCACGCCGATGCCCAGCGTACGGCGGCCCATCGCGCCGCGTTTGGCGGCCGGGATGGGGTAATCCTGATAGTCGAGCAGCGCGTCCAGGGCACGCACCGCCAGCACCGCCAGCTCTTCCAGCTCGTCGAGGCTGTCGATAGCCCCGAGGTTGAAGGCCGACAGGGTGCACAGCGCGATTTCGCCGTTTTCGTCGTTGACGTCTTCCAGCGGTTTAGTCGGCAGGGCGATCTCCAGGCACAGGTTAGACTGGCGCACCGGGGCGACCACCGGATCGAACGGGCTGTGGGTGTTGCAGTGGTCGACGTTCTGGATGTAGATGCGGCCGGTGGAGGCGCGCTCCTGCATCATCAGCGAGAACAGCTCAACCGCTTTAATGCGCTGCTTGCGAATGCTATCGTCCTGCTCGTACTGGGTGTACAGGCGCTCAAATTCGTCCTGATCGGCGAAGAAAGCGTCATACAGGCCCGGGACGTCGGAAGGGCTGAACAGGGTAATGTCGCCGCCCTTCAGCAGACGGGTGTACATCAGCTTGTTGATCTGCACCCCGTAGTCCATGTGACGAACGCGGTTGGCGTCGGTCCCGCGGTTGTTTTTCAGCACCAGCAGGCTTTCCACTTCCAGATGCCACATTGGGTAGAAGAGGGTCGCCGCGCCGCCGCGTACGCCGCCCTGCGAGCAGGACTTCACCGCGGTCTGGAAATGTTTGTAGAACGGAATGCAGCCGGTGTGGAAGGCTTCGCCGCCGCGGATCGGGCTGCCCAGCGCGCGAATGCGGCCGGCGTTGATGCCGATGCCGGCGCGCTGGGAAACGTATTTCACAATCGCGCTGGAGGTAGCGTTGATGGAGTCCAGGCTGTCGCCGCACTCGATCAGCACGCAGGAGCTGAACTGACGGGTTGGGGTACGCACGCCGGACATGATCGGCGTCGGCAGCGAGATTTTAAAGGTCGACACCGCGTCGTAGAAACGCTTGATGTAGTCCAGACGCGTTTCGCGCGGGTAGTTAGAGAACAGGCAGGCAGCCACCAGAATATAGAGGAACTGCGCGCTCTCATAAATTTCGCCGGTGACGCGGTTTTGTACCAGATACTTGCCTTCCAGCTGCTTAACGGCAGCGTAGGAGAAGTTCATGTCGCGCCAGTGGTCGAGGAAACCGTCCATCTGCTGGAACTCTTCTTCCGTGTAGTCTTCCAGCAGATGATGATCGTATTTACCCTTCTCGACCATCTTCACCACGTGATCGTAAAGCGCCGGCGGCTCAAACTGGCCGAAGGCTTTTTTACGCAAATGGAAAATCGCCAGACGCGCGGCGAGGTACTGGTAATCCGGCGCATCGCGGGAGATCAGATCCGCAGCGGCTTTGATAATGGTTTCGTGGATGTCCGCGGTTTTAATGCCGTCATAGAACTGGATATGCGAGCGCAGCTCTACCTGGGAAATCGAAACGTTATTCAGTCCTTCTGCCGCCCAATCCAGTACGCGATGGATTTTGTCGAGATTGATGCGCTCGGTGGTTCCGTCGCGCTTTGTCACCAGCAGACTCTGATTCATGTGGATTTTACCTGTCCGTGAAAGAAAATATCCCCCGTTTATCCACAGAAGGCCGTTGTGACTAACTCTGTGGATAAATACTATATGTAGGGGGTTGTCGATAAAAGGAACGCTATATGGTGAGTATTTTAGTAAGGAATCTTTTGAGTACAAGGGTTGATTTTGACGTTAAATTGAGGTTGCGGAAGGGTAATAATCCGCAAGTCCACGTCGCATAAGGCCTGGAGAAGAAGTCAATAAAACAGAAAAAAAAATGAAAATTTGATCGAGTGCTGATTTCTTCATCGGAAGAAATAATCACGCGGCTTGATGCCGCGCAATCATCATAAGCGCAGGTGCTGACGTCACGCTTTTTTCGCGCTGGTATGCAACATATAGTTAACATCAACCCCCGGCGCCAACTTGAAGGTGTTGGTCAACGGATTGTAATGCAGGCCGATGATATGCTGCTCTTTCAGAGAAGTCTGATCTACCCAGCCCAGCAGTTCGGCCGGCTTGATAAACTTTTTCACATCATGAGTGCCTTTGGGCACCATCTTCATGACATATTCCGCGCCGACCACCGCCATCAGCCACGCTTTACCGTTACGGTTGATGGTGGAGAAGAAGACCTGGCCGCCAGGCTTCACCAGCCGCGCGCAGGCGTGGACGACCGACTGTGGGTCAGGGACGTGCTCCAGCATCTCCATGCAGGTGACGACGTCATACTGCTGCGGATGCTTCGCGGCACGTTCTTCAACCGTTTCCTGAACATACTCCACCTGAATTCCGCTCTCCAGGGCGTGCAGTTTCGCCACCTGCAGCGGCTCGGCGCCCATGTCCAGCCCGGTGACCGTCGCGCCTTCGCGCGCCATGCTCTCGGCGAGGATGCCGCCGCCGCAGCCGACATCGAGGACTTTTTTACCGAACAGGCCGCCAGAGCGTTCGGCGATATAGCCCAGCCGCAGGGGGTTAATGCGGTGGAGCGGTTTGAACTCGCCCTCCAGATCCCACCAGCGCGAGGCGACGGCTTCGAATTTGGCGATTTCAGCATGATCGACGTTAGGGGCTACCGACGTTTTTTCGGCATTCATGGGCGCTTTTACTCCTTTTCTGTTCAGACCTGCGAGTATATCAGCAGCGCGCCATGAATAAACCGTATTGCTTTACCTCTCTTAGCGCGGCTGTGTTATAATTTGCGACCTTTGAATCCGGGATACAGTAGAGGGATAGCGGTTAGATGAGCGACCTTGCGAGAGAAATTACACCGGTCAACATTGAGGAAGAGCTTAAGAACTCTTATCTGGATTATGCGATGTCGGTCATTGTTGGCCGTGCGCTGCCGGATGTCCGAGATGGCCTGAAGCCGGTACACCGTCGCGTACTTTACGCCATGAACGTATTGGGCAATGACTGGAACAAAGCCTATAAAAAATCAGCCCGTGTCGTTGGTGACGTAATCGGTAAATACCACCCGCACGGCGACTCCGCGGTATACGACACCATCGTGCGTATGGCGCAGCCGTTCTCGCTGCGTTACATGCTGGTGGACGGCCAGGGTAACTTTGGTTCCATCGACGGCGACTCCGCCGCGGCGATGCGTTATACCGAAATTCGTCTGGCGAAAATCGCTCATGAGCTGATGGCCGATCTTGAAAAAGAGACGGTCGATTTCGTTGACAACTATGACGGCACGGAGCGTATTCCGGACGTCATGCCGACCAAAATTCCTAACCTGCTGGTAAACGGCGCCTCCGGGATCGCCGTCGGGATGGCCACCAACATACCGCCGCATAACCTGACGGAAGTGATCAACGGCTGTCTGGCCTATGTCGACGATGAAGACATCAGCATTGAAGGGCTGATGGCGCATATTCCTGGCCCTGATTTCCCGACCGCCGCCATTATCAACGGCCGTCGCGGCATTGAAGAGGCCTACCGCACCGGTCGCGGTAAAGTCTACATCCGCGCGCGCGCGGAAGTGGAAGTGGACGCGAAATCCGGCCGCGAAACCATCATCGTGCATGAAATTCCCTATCAGGTGAACAAAGCGCGCCTGATTGAGAAAATCGCCGAGCTGGTAAAAGAAAAACGCGTGGAAGGCATCAGCGCGCTGCGTGACGAGTCTGATAAAGACGGGATGCGCATCGTGATTGAAGTGAAGCGCGACGCGGTAGGGGAAGTGGTGCTCAACAACCTCTATTCCCAGACCCAGCTGCAGGTCTCCTTCGGCATCAACATGGTTGCGCTGCACCATGGCCAGCCGAAGATCATGAACCTGAAAGACATCATCGCCGCCTTCGTGCGCCACCGCCGCGAAGTTGTGACCCGTCGCACCATTTTCGAGCTGCGTAAAGCCCGTGACCGCGCGCATATCCTCGAAGCGCTGGCCGTGGCGCTGGCCAATATCGACCCGATTATCGAACTGATCCGTCGTGCGCCGACCCCGGCTGAAGCGAAAGCAGCGCTGGTTGCCCAGGCGTGGGATCTCGGTAACGTCGCGGCGATGCTGGAGCGTGCCGGTGATGACGCCGCGCGTCCGGAATGGCTGGAGCCCGAGTTCGGCGTGCGCGAGGGTAAATACTACCTGACCGAGCAGCAGGCCCAGGCGATTCTGGATCTGCGTCTGCAGAAACTGACCGGCCTTGAGCATGAAAAACTGCTCGACGAATATAAAGAGCTGCTGGAGCAGATCGCGGAACTGCTGCACATCCTCGGCAGCGCCGACCGTCTGATGGAAGTGATTCGCGAAGAGCTGGAGCTGATCCGCGACCAGTTCGGCGACGAACGTCGTACCGAAATCACCGCCAACAGCGCTGATATCAACATCGAAGATCTGATCAACCAGGAAGACGTGGTGGTCACCCTGTCGCATCAGGGCTATGTGAAGTATCAGCCGCTGACCGACTACGAAGCACAGCGTCGTGGTGGTAAAGGCAAATCGGCAGCGCGCATTAAAGAAGAAGACTTTATTGACCGCCTGCTGGTGGCCAACACCCATGACACCATCCTCTGCTTCTCAAGCCGCGGTCGTCTGTACTGGATGAAGGTCTATCAGCTGCCGGAGGCCAGCCGCGGCGCGCGCGGTCGTCCGATCGTCAACCTGCTGCCGCTGGAAGCCGATGAGCGTATCACCGCTATCCTGCCGGTCCGCGAGTATGAAGAGGGCGTCAACGTCTTTATGGCCACCGCCAGCGGTACCGTGAAGAAAACCGCGCTGACCGAGTTCAGTCGTCCGCGTTCCGCCGGCATTATCGCGGTGAACCTGAACGAAGGCGATGAGCTGATCGGCGTCGATCTGACCTCTGGTCAGGACGAAGTGATGCTGTTCTCCGCGGCCGGCAAGGTCGTGCGCTTCAAAGAGGATGCCGTTCGCGCCATGGGCCGTACCGCCACCGGCGTACGCGGCATTAAGCTGGCGGAAAACGACAGCGTCGTCTCGCTGATTATTCCGCGCGGCGAAGGCGCGATCCTGACGGTGACGCAAAACGGTTACGGTAAACGTACCGCCGCGGCTGAGTATCCGACCAAGTCGCGTGCCACCCAGGGCGTTATCTCGATCAAAGTCACCGAGCGTAACGGTTCCGTGGTCGGCGCCGTACAGGTGGATGATTGCGATCAGATCATGATGATCACCGACGCCGGGACGCTGGTGCGTACCCGCGTTTCCGAAGTGAGCATCGTGGGCCGTAACACCCAGGGCGTGATCCTCATCCGCACCGCGGAAGATGAAAACGTGGTGGGGCTGCAGCGCGTCGCTGAGCCGGTAGACGACGAAGAACTGGACGCCATCGACGGTAGCGCGGCGGAAGGCGATGACGATATCGCCCCGGAAGCGGATACCGATGACGACATCGCCGAAGACGAAGAGTAATCGTCCCAGGTAAATGTTCTGAAAGGGCCGGGTATTCTCCCGGCCCTTTTTGCATTAACATTGCGGCAAAGCCGCTTTACCGCTACTTTAACCCCATTCTGTTGAGTCCCTGACGGCCGAGCATCGCCACATTGAAATATCTTGCCTCTTTTCACACAACCCTGAAGGTTTCCCGTTATCTGTTCAGAGCGCTGGCGGTATTGCTGTGGCTGCTGATTGCGTTTGTCTCTGTGTTTTATATCGTCAACGCGCTGCACGAGCGGGAAGCCGAGATCCATCAGGAGCTCAATCTCAACGCCGATCAGGCCCAGCGCTACATTCAGCGTACAGCGGATGTGATTAAAGAGCTGAAGTACGTCGCCGGTAACCGGCTGTCGGCAGGGGATGCGGTAGCGCAAGGGCAAAGCGGCGATATTGCGATCCCCAGCTTTGAACCCCTGTATCCTGACTCCGACTGCAGCGCGATGAGTAGCGCCTGGCGTAATTCGCTCCAATCGCTGGCGTGGTTCATGCGCTACTGGCGGGATAATTTTACCGCCGCCTACGACCTTAACCGTATCTTTCTCATCGGCAGCGATAATCTCTGTATGGCCAACTTTGGCCTGCGTGACGTGCCGATTGAGCGCGATCAGGCGCTGAAAGTCCTGCATCAACGCATTGAGCAATACCGCAATGCGCCGCAAAACGAGCGCGGCAACAACCTGTTCTGGATAAGCCAGGGCATGCGCCCCGGGGTGGGCTATTTTTACGCCCTGACGCCGATCTATATGGCCAATCGCCTGCAGGCGATGCTCGGCGTTGAGCAGACCATCCGCATGGAAAGCTTCTTTACGCCGGGCAGCCTGCCGATGAGCGTGACTATCTTCGACGATAACGGCCAGCCGCTGATCTCCCTGGCCGGCGCGGAAAGCAAAATCCAGAGCGAAGCGAAATGGATGCAGGAGCGGATGTGGTTTGGCTACAGCGCGGGTTTCCGCGAGCTGGTGCTGAAGAAAAGCCTCGCGCCGTCATCCCTGAGCATCGTCTATTCCGTCTCGGTAGACCAGGTGCTGGAGCGGATCCGTATGCTGATCATCAACGCCATCGTTCTCAATATCCTCAGCGGCGCGATGCTGTTTGCGCTGGCGCGGATGTATGAGCGGCGCATTTTTATCCCTGCGGAAAATGACGCTCAGCGGCTGGAAGAGCATGAGCAGTTCAACCGCAAAATCGTGGCCTCCGCCCCGGTGGGGATCTGTATTCTGCGCACCCTCGACGGGACCAACATTCTCAGTAACGAGCTGGCGCACAACTATCTGAACATGCTGACCCATGAGGACCGCCAGCGGCTGACGCAGATCATCTGCGGCCAGCAGGTCAACTTTGTCGATGTGCTGACCAGCAACCATACCAACCTGCAGATTAGCTTTGTCCACTCGCGCTATCGCAACGAAAACGTGGCGATTTGCGTGCTGGTGGACGTTTCCGCCCGCGTGAAGATGGAAGAGTCGCTGCAGGAGATGGCCCAGGCGGCGGAGCAGGCCAGCCAGTCGAAATCGATGTTCCTTGCCACCGTCAGCCATGAGCTGCGTACTCCGCTGTATGGCATCATCGGCAACCTCGATCTGCTGCAGACCAAAGCGTTGCCGAAGGGCGTCGATCGCCTGGTGACGGCGATGAACAACTCCTCAAGCCTGCTGTTGAAAATCATCAGCGATATTCTCGATTTCTCCAAAATCGAGTCCGAGCAATTGAAGATCGAGCCGCGGGAATTTTCCCCGCGCGAGGTCATGAACCATATCTCCGCCAACTATCTGCCGCTGGTGGTGCGCAAGCAGCTGGGTCTGTACTGCTTTATCGAACCGGACGTTCCGGAACAGATGTCCGGCGACCCGATGCGCCTGCAGCAGGTGATCTCCAACCTGCTGAGCAATGCGATCAAGTTCACCGACACCGGCTGCATTATCCTGCACGTCCAGTGCGCGGGGGATTATCTGCAGATTAGCGTCCGCGACACCGGGGAGGGGATCCCGGCGAAAGAGGTATTGCGCCTCTTCGACCCCTTCTTCCAGGTGGGGACCGGCGTGCAGCGCAACTTCCAGGGCACCGGCCTTGGCCTGGCGATCTGTGAAAAACTGATCAGCATGATGGATGGCGATATCGCCGTGGAAACGGAGCCGGGAATGGGCAGCCGCTTTACCATCCGCATCCCGCTGTATGGCGTGCAGAACACGCCGCAGATGACGGCGAACGGTTTCGCTGGCAAGACCTGCTGGCTGGCCATCCACAACACCTCGCTGGCGATGTTCGTCACCTCGCTGCTCAGCTATCACGGCCTTACGGTACGTCGTCATGCCGGAGAAACCCCGGACGCCGAGGATGTCTTACTCACTGACGATGAAGCGCTGAGCGGCTGGCAGGGAAGGGCGATGGTCATCTTCTGCCGTCGTCATATCGGTATTCCGCAGGAACGGGCCGCCGGCGAGTGGTTGCATAGCGTGACGACGCCGCATGAACTGCTGCCGCTGTTGGGGCGTATTTTCCACGTCGCGCTGGCCAGTGCGGACAATAGCCGGGCGCTGATGGCGCCGGAGGCGCAGGCCGGCAATAACGACGACATGATGATCCTCGTGGTCGACGATCATCCGATCAACCGGCGCCTGCTGGCGGATCAGCTGGGATCGCTCGGCTACCAGTGCGTGACCGCGAACGACGGGGTCGACGCGCTCAACGTCCTCAGCAAGCAGCACATCGATATCGTGCTCAGCGACGTCAACATGCCTAATATGGATGGTTATCGCCTGACGCAGCGCATTCGTCAGCTTGGCCTGACGCTGCCGGTGATTGGCGTCACGGCCAATGCCCTGGCGGAAGAGAAGCAGCGCTGTCTGGAATCGGGGATGGACAGCTGTCTGTCCAAGCCGGTGACGCTTGACGTGCTGAAGCAAACGCTGACGGTATATGCGGCGCGGGTACGTAAAGGGCGGGAATAACGGGGAACTCCGTCTCGCCGGGGCGAGACGGAGAGAGCGTAGGGTTACTCTTTGTCCGTCGCGCTCAGCGAGACGGAGGACAGGTAGTTCAGCAGGGCGATGTCGTTTTCGACGCCCAGCTTCATCATCGCCGACTTTTTCTGGCTACTGATGGTTTTGATGCTGCGGTTAAGCTTTTTGGCGATCTCGGTCACCAGGAAGCCTTCGGCGAACAGACGCAGCACTTCGCTCTCTTTCGGCGACAGGCGTTTATCGCCATAGCCGCTGGCGCTGATTTTTTCCAGCAGACGAGAGACGCTTTCCGGGGTGAATTTCTTCCCTTTCTGCAGCGCGGCCAGCGCTTTTGGCAGATCGGTCGGCGCCCCCTGCTTGAGGACGATCCCTTCGATATCCAGATCCAGCACCGCGCTGAGGATCGCCGGGTTGTTGTTCATGGTCAGAACAATGATCGACAGATCCGGGAAGTGGCGCTTGATGTATTTAATCAGCGTGATCCCGTCGCCGTATTTATCACCGGGCATGGACAGATCGGTGATCAGCACATGGGCGTCCAGCTTCGGAAGATTGTTAATAAGGGCCGTGGAGTCTTCAAACTCGCCAACGACGTTCACCCACTCAATTTGCTCAAGTGACTTACGAATACCGAACAGTACGATCGGATGGTCATCGGCAATAATTACGTTCATAGTGTTCATGTATAAGGCTACCTTCTACAGCAAGCTCTTGACGTAAGCGTCAATGTCGCTGATATATTTTTCTATGCCTTGCGCATCCTTTTCGCGAATCAGATGCTCAAGCGTTTCACATAACTGCTTGCCGGGTATCAGATTAAGCATAGCAAATGCCCCTTTGAGGCGGTGGGCGGTTTGTGCCAGAGCAGCAAAATCGCCCGCTTCGATTTCAGTATACAATCTCTGAACATCATCCGGTACCGTATCGGCAAACAGTGCGTAATAGCCGCTGGCATGGAGTTCGGCGTTACTCTCGTTTCCTGAGGTGGCGGGCTGAACCGCCTCCTCCGCCAGCTGCTGCTCAATAAGCTGCAGGATAGCCTCCTGCATCGCCGTGCTAATATTAAAGTTGACCCGCAGTTGGCCCGGGCCGATTTTGCGTATCCCAACCTCATCATCGCTTAAAAGCAAGCCCGAAGCAGTAAGATTAGACGGATTATCCGTTAAATACAGATCGAACGCTTGACTTGTCGCCCGATCGTCCTGCGTGATGCAGGACGCCCCCCAGCTCTCCAGCTGGCGGGTGACAATCCGCCGCACTTCGCTGGAGGTCACATCCAGCAGGACGATAACGTCATCCAGCAGATGTTCTCCCGCCTCTGGCGCCTCTTCGCTGGCCGGCATTTTCAGATGCAGGCTATAGCGAGTCCCCAGCGACTCTCGCGCTTTGATGGTCAACTGCCCGCCCAGCTTGCGCGTCATGCGGTCACATAACCAGAAGGTGAGGGCGTTCGCTTTGCCGTACAGATCGCTCTGGGTCTCATTGAGATACGGGAAGTGCATATTGTCGATCTCGTTAGCCGAGACCCCGTTGCCGGTATCGAGAATGCGGAAGGTCAGGCGATCGCTGGCCGACTCTTCCTGGCAGACGTCGAGGGTGATCTTGCCGATCGGCGTGGTGGTGACGGAATACTGGATCAGCAGCACCAGCGTGCGCCGCAGCGCTTCACGGTCGCCATAGCGTTGTTCGCCGGCAGGCAGCGCGTTATTGATAAGCAACTGCAGCCCCTTGCGCTTCATCGCCGGCAGCACCTCCGGTACGACGTCGTCGATCAGCTCCTGCACCGAGAACAGCGACTGGCTGGTTTTCCAGGCATCGCTTTCCAGCAGGTTAGCCAGCTGAATGTCATCGATCAGTGTGACCAGCTCATCGGCATGCTGCGCCAGCGTCCGGTTCTCCGCGCCGTCGAGCGCCGCTGCCTCGGCCGCCAGGTTCAGGGCGGGCTGCTTCAGGGCGCTGCCGATATGCTGCATAAAGGCCGCCCGGCCCTGCTGGTTTTTCTCATACAAGCGCTGGGCCTGTTTGAGCTTTTTATTGACCAGCACTTCGCGGTCCTGGTCTCGGATGATCAGGATCTGCGTGCGCGGCGCTACCTGGCTGCGATACTGGCGGATCTCATACTGTTCGTTGTTGACGGTGGCCTGGATCACCCCCTGATGCTGGTCCGCCATGTTGGTGATGTTCTGCAGGTTCAGGTGCGGAAGCAGATGGTCGGCAATCGGGTTGCTGATCACCGTTCGGTTGGCTTCCTGATCGTGGACGAGCAGCCCCAGCGGCAGCAAAGACACAATTTCTTCATTAATGGCGCGCAGTAAACGCAGTTCGCTATTGGCGGCGGAGGGGAGCCCGGCGCCCGAGGCGCTGCTGCGTCCTTTATAATGCCGAAAGGTGGCGAAACCGAACAGGGCCAGCGCCAGCAGGCCAATGTTAAGCAGCAGCGGCAGAAGAATGTTCTGCAGGGACTCCAGCAGCATGGTGCTCATCGGGACCGTCCACAGCACCTGCATACCGGTGGTGCTGATGTCGGTGGCGATGTCAATCTGCATGCCGTTGAAGGTGATCCCGATATGATCGCTAGCCTCTTTCTCGGGGCTGGCGGCAACATTCTGCGAGGGATCAGGCTCGATACGGAAGCTGTCCAGCGCCATGCCCGGCGGGATCAGATCGTTAATCGGCAGGTCGAAGGCGACCACTGTCGCCAGGTGTCCTGGCTGATTGAAGGTAGTACGTAACGTAAAGTAGTGCGCGTTCTGCCAGGCAAGATGGCGCAGCGGCGAGAAGGTCTCGCGCTCATCAAGGGTATTGGCCTGCAGCAGCATTTCCGCGCGCCGGGATTCCACCACGCTGCTGATGGTTGACTCTTTAAAGCTTGAGGAGAGGTCCTTCAACGGCAGGGTGGAGATGAGAATCAGGCTATTATCCAGACCATTGAGATAGTACATCGACCACGGAATGGTCTCCGCGCCCCACAAAATATCCAGATAATCGGACATTTTCTGCGTCATCTCGAGGGTCGAGCTGTCGTGGGAGCCAAAGATCAGGGCTTCGGTTTTACGTCGGGGCTTCTCCAGATAGTACACGTCCTGCTTTAAACGCGTCTCCTGCAGGCCGCCGCTGGCGGTGTTGGAAGAGGTGGCGGCGATATTGTCGTAGATTTGCCAGGTGGCATAGCGCCAGGTATCAATACGCTGGTGCAGGGCATGAGAGACATCAACCACCTGATAGCTTTTCTCTTTCAGCCAGGCATTGACGGCGCTTTGAATCATCACCCCCATCGTCGCCAGCAGGACAATAACCATCAAAATGAAGAAGCGGCTGATGTTGCCGGGGATCAGAGAGAATTTTTTCGGGGTCATCTTGTGGCTGAACGACTCATCATTGTTTGTAAACAGGATGTAGCACCAGAGTAACTGGCAACAAAGCAGATGCTGCAGGCAGTATAAAGGCTAATGGCGTAAATCCATACTACAGATTGGCGCCAGCGGCGCGATACCGCCCAGGAATTATCTTAGAAACGAAGCGTAAATGAAACCGCGTCCGCAAGGCTGACAGCTGACGATATTGGCAGAAACAAAAGCGAAGAATCGCACGAAATAACAAGACATTGGCGGAATAAGCACGAAAGGCGGCCTAATTGATTGATTAATAGTCGTTAGGGAATCATTGGCTATAGCACAGATAAATTAAAGTTGTGTAAAGAAGGGTAAAAAAAACCGGATGCGAGGCATCCGGTTGAAATAGGGGTAAACAGACATTCAGAACTGAATGACGGTAATAAATAAAGTTAATGATGATAGCGACTCTTATTTTAGTCACCAATGATCATTTTGTTTTACCATTCAGTGCTATAGGCTTGGTTTTGTATATCGTATTGATTTTGAATGGCTAAATAATTTTTTTGATTATTAGTGCGTATTTCCCTGGCCATTTTGGGGTGAAAAAAAGTTCCGCTGCATTTACAAATTGAAACATCTTGTGGGAACTTTGAAACATCTTAGAAGTTTTAGTATCATATTCTTGTTGGATTATTCTGCATTTTGCAGCACAATGAAATAGCCGACTGATTAGAAGGGTAATCAGTAAGCAGTGGCATAATAAAAGGCATATAACAAACAGAGGGTTAATAACATGAAAGTTAAAGTACTGTCCCTCCTGGTACCGGCTCTGCTGGTAGCAGGCGCAGCAAATGCGGCTGAAATTTATAACAAAGACGGCAACAAATTAGACCTGTACGGTAAAATTGACGGTCTGCACTACTTCTCTGACGACAAGAGCGTCGACGGCGACCAGACCTACATGCGTGTAGGCGTGAAAGGCGAAACTCAGATCAACGACCAGCTGACCGGTTACGGCCAGTGGGAATACAACGTTCAGGCGAACAACACTGAAAGCTCCAGCGATCAGGCCTGGACTCGTCTGGCATTCGCCGGTCTGAAATTTGGCGACGCGGGCTCTTTCGACTACGGTCGTAACTACGGCGTAGTATACGACGTAACGTCCTGGACCGACGTTCTGCCGGAATTCGGCGGCGACACCTACGGTTCTGACAACTTCCTGCAGTCCCGTGCTAACGGCGTTGCAACCTACCGTAACTCTGACTTCTTCGGTCTGGTTGACGGCCTGAACTTTGCTCTGCAGTACCAGGGTAAAAACGGCAGCGTCAGCGGCGAAGGTGCGACCAACAACGGTCGTGGTTGGAGCAAACAGAACGGCGACGGCTTCGGCACCTCTCTGACCTATGACATCTTTGATGGCATCAGCGCTGGTTTCGCGTACTCTCACTCCAAACGTACCGACGAGCAGAATAGTGTTCCGGCACTGGGTCGTGGCGACAACGCTGAAACCTACACCGGCGGTCTGAAATACGACGCGAACAACATCTACCTGGCCACTCAGTACACCCAGACCTACAACGCAACTCGCGCTGGTTCCCTGGGCTTTGCTGACAAAGCGCAGAACTTCGAAGTGGTTGCTCAGTACCAGTTCGACTTCGGTCTGCGTCCGTCCGTCGCTTACCTGCAGTCTAAAGGTAAAAACCTGCAGAATAACTTCACAGGTGTAAACTACGGCGACCAGGACATCCTGAAATATGTTGACGTGGGCGCGACCTACTACTTCAACAAAAACATGTCCACCTATGTTGACTACAAAATCAACCTGCTGGATGAAAACGACTTCACTCGTAAAGCCGGTATCTCTACCGACGACGTGGTTGCACTGGGCCTGGTTTACCAGTTCTAAGTTGCAAGCTGCATAACAAAAAGGCGCCTCTGGCGCCTTTTTTTATGTCTGGTTTAACCTCGCTGGTATACTCTTGTCGCCCTGGTAAGAGGAGCCTCGATTAATGGATATGACTTTCTTTCGCGCCGCGCTGTTGGGCGCCTGCGTACTGTTCTCTGGCTGCGATTCAGCCACCACTCCCGCGACACCCGCCTCAACGGCCACCGTACTGGATGGTAAAACGATGGGCACCTTCTGGCGGGTCAGCGTTATCGGCGTGGATGAGGCAAAGGCCCAGGCGCTGCGCGCCAAGGTTCAGGCCCAGCTGGACGCCGACGATCGCCTGCTGTCGACCTGGAAAAACGACTCGGCGCTGATGCGTTTCAACCACGCGGCGGATACCCGGCCCTGGCCGGTGAGCGAAGCGATGGCGGACATCGTGACCCTGTCGCTGCGGATTGGCGCCAAAACGGACGGCGCGATGGACATCACCGTGGGGCCGCTGGTCAATCTGTGGGGCTTTGGCCCGGATAAACAGCCGGTCGCCACCCCGGATGCGCAGGCGATCGCCGCGGCGAAAGCGCGCACCGGCCTGCAGCATCTGCAGGTTATCAATCAGAGCGGCAGGCAGTTCCTGCAAAAAGATATTCCCGATCTGTTTGTCGACCTCTCCACCGTGGGGGAAGGCTATGCCGCCGACCACCTTGCGCGCTTGATGGAGCAGGAGGGGATCTCCCGCTATCTGGTGTCGGTGGGCGGGGCGCTGGTCAGCCGCGGGATGAATGGCGAAGGCAAGCCCTGGCGGGTGGCGATCCAGAAACCGACCGACCGGGAAAACGCCGTTCAGGCGATTGTCGACATCAATGGCCACGGCATCAGCACCTCCGGCAGCTATCGCAACTACTATGAACTCGACGGGAAACGTATCTCACACGTCATCGACCCGCAGACCGGGCAGCCGATAACCCATAAGCTGGTCTCGGTGACCGTTATTGCGCCAACGGCGCTGGAGGCGGACGGCTGGGATACCGGGCTGATGGTGCTGGGGCCGGAAAAAGCGCAGCAGGTGGTGCGCGAACAGGGGCTGGCGGTCTACATGATCGTCAAAGAGGGGGAGGGCTTTAAAACCTGGATGTCGCCGCAGTTCCGTACCTTCCTCGTCGGCGAAAAAAATTAAAAAGCAAGATTGCGGGTTTTTTGCGGCGGGCTTTACCGCAGACTGAGGATACACTTACAGCAGGAGACCCGTGATGAAACCGATAGTTGCCGATACCGATGACCGCCGCTGGCAGGCTGTCTGCGAGCGTGATACCCGGGCCGATGGTCAGTTCGTCTTTGCGGTACTGACCACCGGCATCTGCTGCCGTCCCTCCTGCCGCTCGCGGCGCGCGCGGCGGGAAAACGTGCGCTTTTTTGCTGACGTCGCTGCTGCCGTGGCGGCGGGATTCCGCCCCTGCAAACGCTGCCAGCCGGATAAAGCCTGCCCGCAGCAGCAAAGGATTGATAAAGTGGCGCAGGCCTGTCGCTTGCTGGAGCAGGAGGCGCCCCTGACCCTCGAGGCGCTGGCGCGCGAGCTGGCGGTCAGCCCGTTTCATTTCCACCGTTTATTCAAATCCGTGACCGGTATGACCCCCAAAGCCTGGCAGCAGGCGTGGCGCGCGCGACGCCTGCGGGAGGCGCTGGAGCAGGGGAAACCGGTGACCCGCGCCGCGCTGGCGGCCGGCTTCCCCGACAGCAGCAGCTATTATCGCCAGGCCGATGCCGCCTTAGGGATGACCGCCAGCCAGTTTCGCCGCGGCGGCGCCGCCGCCGTGGTGACCTGGACGACGGGTGGCTGCGCGCTGGGCCGCTGCCTGGTGGCGCAAAGCGAACGCGGCGTCTGCGCCGTGCTGCCGGGTGATAACGATGCTGCATTGCTCGACGATCTGCGCCAGCGCTTTCCCCGCGCCGAGCTGCGCCAGGGCGACCCTGAGTTTCGTCGTCAGATGGCGGAGATTTTCGCCCACCTCGACGACAGCCGGCGGCCGGTGTCGCTGCCGCTGGATCTGCAGGGCACCGCGTTCCAGCTGCAGGTCTGGCAGGCGCTGCGGCAGATCCCGGCGGGCGAGACCCGCAGCTACCGCCAGGTGGCGGAGCATATTGGCCAGCCGCGGGCGGTAAGAGCCGTGGCCGGCGCCTGCGCGGCGAATTCGCTGGCGGTGATCGTTCCCTGCCATCGGGTGGTGCGTGAGAATGGCGCGCTGTCCGGTTATCGCTGGGGAACCGCGCGAAAAGCGCAGCTGCTGGCGCGCGAGGCGCAACGAGAGGAGGAGTAATGCTCGATCTGTTTAGCGATACCCCACCGTGGCAGGAGCCGCTGGCCCCCGGCGCGGTGGTCCTTCGGCGCTTTGCCCGTGAGCGCGCTCCGGAGCTGCTGCAGGCGATTGCCGACGTCGCCCGTCAGTCGCCGTTTCGCCAGATGGTCACGCCGGGCGGGTACACCATGTCGGTGGCGATGACCAACTGCGGCCGGCTGGGCTGGACCACCGATCGCCACGGCTACCTCTACGCCCCGGTCGACCCGGTAACTCATCACACCTGGCCGCCGATGCCGGCCGTATTCCGTGAACTGGCGCTGGCGGCAGCCGCGGCCGGCGGCTATCCGGGCTTTTCCCCCGACGCCTGTCTGATTAACCGCTACCAGCCCGGCGCAAAGCTGTCGTTGCATCAGGATAAAGATGAACAGGATCTGCGGGCGCCGATCGTCTCGGTCTCGTTGGGCGTGCCGGCCATCTTTCAGTTTGGCGGGTTGCAGCGCAGCGACCCGCTGCAGCGGCTGCTGCTGGAGCATGGCGATGTGGTGGTCTGGGGCGGGGAGTCGCGCCTGTTTTATCATGGCGTTCAGCCGCTGAAAGCGGGCCATCATCCCGAGACCGGAGACTGTCGATATAACCTCACCTTTCGGCAGGCGGGCCGTCCCGGCGATTAAAATAAGAATTATTCTTGATGTCACCGGCGAGCCGTTTAAACTGCTGGCTGTTTTGCTTTTCCGGATAGCCTGTTATGGAACTTCTTTCTCTCGTCTGGCGCCAGTATCGCTGGCCGTTTCTGGGCGTTATTGCCCTCAGCCTGCTCAGCGCCGCGCTGGGTATCGGCTTAATCGCCTTTATTAACCTGCGCCTGATCGCCACTGTCGATACCTCGCTGCGGGTGCTGCCGGAATTTCTTGGCCTGCTGGGGCTGTTGATGGTGGTGACCCTGGGCTCGCAGCTGGCGTTGACCACCCTCGGCCACCATTTTGTTTATCGCCTGCGCGGCGAGTTTGTGAAACGCATCCTCGATACCCAGATTGAGCAGGTGGAGAAGATCGGCAGCGCGTCGCTGCTTGCCGGGCTGACCAGCGATATCCGCAATATTACCATCGCCTTTGTACGCCTCCCTGAGCTGGTGCAGGGGATCATTCTCACCTTCGGCTCCGCCGCTTATCTGGCCTGGCTGTCAGAAAAAATGATGCTGGTGACGGCCCTGTGGATGGCGCTCACCATTTGGGGCGGTTTTGTGCTGGTATCGCGGGTCTACAGACATATGGCCAGCCTGCGCGAAACGGAAGATAAGCTCTATCACGACTACCAGACGGTGCTGGAAGGGCGCAAAGAGCTGACCCTCAACCGCGAGCGCGCGGAGTATGTGTTTAATCAGCTCTACCTCCCGGACGCCCGTGAGTACCGGCACCACATCGTTCGCGCCGATACTTTCCATCTCAGCGCGGTCAACTGGTCGAATATTATGATGCTTGGCGCCATCGGGCTGGTGTTCTGGATGGCCAACAGCCTCGGCTGGGCCGATACCGCCGTGGCGGCGACCTACTCCCTGACGCTGCTGTTTTTGCGCACGCCGCTGCTCTCCGCCGTCGGCGCGCTGCCCACGCTGCTGAGCGCCCAGGTGGCGTTCAACAAGCTGCGCCAGTTCTCCCTCGCCCCTTACCGGGCCGATTTCCCCCGGCCGCAGCCGCAGGCTGACTGGCAGACGCTGGAGCTACGCGATGTCACTTTCCATTATCCGGACCATCGCTTTGCGGTAGGGCCGCTTAATCTGACGCTAAACCGCGGCGAGCTGGTGTTTCTGATCGGCGGCAACGGCAGCGGCAAGTCAACCCTGGCGATGCTCCTGACCGGCCTGTATCAGCCGGTTTCCGGTCAGATTCTGGTGGACGGCCAGCCGCTGGCGGCGGATAAACCGGAGGCGTACCGCAAACTGTTCTCCGCCGTGTTTACCGACGTCTGGCTGTTCGACCGTCTGCTCGGGCCGCAGGGCGAGGAGGCCGATCCGGCGCTGGTGGCAACGTGGCTGGAGCGTCTGCAAATGGCCCACAAGCTGCAGCTGGAAAACGGTAAGATCGGCGACCTGCGGCTGTCGAAAGGGCAGAAGAAGCGCGTGGCGCTCCTGCTGGCGCTGGCCGAGTCCCGGGATATCATTCTGCTGGATGAATGGGCGGCGGATCAGGATCCGCATTTCCGCCGCGAGTTCTACCAGGTCCTGCTGCCGTTGATGAAGCAGATGGGCAAAACCGTGTTCGCCATCAGCCATGACGATCACTACTTCCAGCACGCCGATCGCCTGCTGGAGATGCGTGCCGGGCAGCTGTCAGAGCTCACCGGCGAAGAGCGAGCGCAGGCCTCCCGCGATGCGGTGGCCCGCACGGCCTGATTCACGCTGCGCGCCCGGGGAAAGCCCGGGCGCCGCTGAAATTTTCAGCGTCTACATTGCTGACGGTTATTATTTCCCCCTCCTCGCGCTATGCTTAAGGCTTCCGGCCCGCAGGCCGGCTCACTATTCTCAAAAGGATTGCCCGACCGATGTCCGTTTTGCATAAAAAAAGCGCCCGCTTGCGTGACGAAGAGCGCGCCCGTCTGATTTGGCTGTTGAGCACCGATAAAGCGGTGACCTCTGCGCTGCTGGGCAAACTGACGCTGGCAGAACGTTACGATGAAGGTACGCTCGCCGATGACCTGGCCGAAGTGGAAATCCTGGTCTCGCATCTGCCGCCGCCGGATCTCGCCGATGCGCTGGAAGCGCTTCCCTATGACGCCCGCACCGCGCTGTGGTGCCAGGTGCCCGACGATAAACGCGGCGAAGTGCTGCTGGAAGCCTCAGAAAACGTCTGGGGCGACCTCATCGATAAGATGAGCGACCACGAGCTGCTGCAGGCGATGCAGCCGCTGGATATCGATGAACAGGTTTACCTGCTGCAGCATCTGCCGCGCAACCTGACCGGACGGTTGCTGGCGACCCTGCCGGCCGAGAAGCGCGCCCGTATTCGCCAGATCATGCGCTACGCCGACAACAGCGTCGGGTCGATCATGGAGTTTGAGGTCATTACGGTGCGGCCGGAGGCCACCCTGGCGGCGGTCCAGCGCTATTTGCGGCGTCTCGGTAAAATGCCGGAGAACACCGACAAACTGTTTGTCACCACCCGCAATAAGCTGCTGCTCGGCGAGCTGGAGCTGCAGACCATTCTGCTCAACGATGCGCAGAAGCGGGTGGGGGAGGTGATGGAGGGCGATCCGGTCACCTTTCAGCCGCACGAAGAGGCGGAGAAGGTGGCGCGCACCTTCGAACGTGATGACTTGCTCAGCGCCGCCGTTATCGATGCCGATGGTAAGCTTATCGGCCGTCTGACCATCGATGAGATCGTCGATGTGGTCTATGAAGAGACCGACAACGATCTGCGGCGGATGGGCGGTCTGAGCGATGAAGAAGATGTCTTCGCCCCGGTCAGCAAGGCGGTGAAAACGCGCTGGGCGTGGCTGGCGGTCAACCTGTGTACGGCGTTTATCGCTTCCAGGGTCATCGACGGCTTCGAACACACCATTTCTCAGCTGGTGGCGCTGGCCTCGCTGATGCCGATCGTCGCCGGGATCGGCGGCAATACCGGCAACCAGACGATCACCATGATCGTCCGGGCGATGGCGCTGCAGCAGATCCAGCCCGGCAGCTTTACCTTCCTGATCCTGCGTGAAATGGGCGTTGCGCTGATTAATGGCCTGGTGTGGGGCGGGATCATGGGGGGCATCACCTGGTGGCTGTATGACGATCCGCAGCTTGGCGGAGTGATGACGCTGGCCATGATGCTCAACCTGCTGATGGCGGCGATGATGGGCGTCATCATCCCGATGGTCATGGTGAAGCTGGGGCGCGACCCGGCGGTCGGCTCCAGCGTGATGATCACCGCTATCACCGACACCGGCGGCTTCTTTATTTTTCTGGGGCTGGCGACGCTGTTTCTGATGTAGCCTGCGCTTTTGCCCGCAGGCGGCGGGGGATGATCGCCATCGCGACGATCCCCGCCAGCACGCCAATCGCCAGGTTGCTGGTTCCCACCGTCGCGGCGACGGTCACCAGCATCACCAGCGTTTCCGGCCACGGATTGCGCGCCAGCTCGCCCGGGCGAATGCTGTGCCAGCTAAAGGTCTTCACCGCCACGATCACCATCACCCCGGCCAGGACCGCCATCGGGATCTTCGCCATCACCTGGCTGAGCGCTGTCACCAGCAGGAGCAGCACCAGGCCGGCGATCGCCGTAGAGAGACGGCTGCGGGCTTTGCCCATTTCCACGTTAACGATGGTCTGGCCGATCATCGCGCAGCCCGCGATACCGCCATAACAGCCGGCGAGGATGTTGGCGATACCCAGCCCGGCGCTCTCCCGCGATTTATTCGACGGCGTATGGGTCAGGTCATCCACCAGCTTAGCCGTCAGCAAAGACTCCATCAGGCCGACAAAGGCGATGCTGAGGGCGCACGGCCAGATAATCTGCAGCGTGGCAAGATTGAGGGGAACGGTCAGGGCGGTGAATCCCGGCAGGCCGCCGCGCATCGAGCCTTCATCGCCGACGGTCGGCAGCAGCTGGCCGGTGGTGACGGTATAGAGAGTGAGCGCGACGATGGCGATCAGCGGCGCCGGGATAGCCTTAATAAAGCGCGGCGCCCACAGGACGATAAGCAGCGTGAGGACAAACAGGCCGACGATGAGCGGCTGACGGCTCCAGAAGTGCGGCACCTGGGCAAAGAAAATCAGGATCCCGAGGGCGTTGACGAACCCGGTCATCACCGCCGGGGGGATAAAGCGCATCAGGCGCGCCATGCCGCACAGACCAAACAAAATTTGAATAATACCCGCCAGAATGACGGCTGGCAGAATGTAACCCACGCCGTGCTGATGCACCATCGGGCCAATGACCAGCGCTACTGAGCCCGCGGCGGCGGTGACCATCGCCGGGCGTCCGCCGAGTAGCGACATCGCCAGACAGAGCACCACGGAAGCAATCAGGCTCACCTGCGGGTCAACGCCGGCGATGACAGAAAACGAAATCACTTCCGGGATTAACGCCAGGGCGGTGAGCACGCCGGCCAGGGCTTCGCGCGTCAGCAGCGACGGAGAACGGAGGATGGTGCGCAGGTTGCCGGAAGCGGCGGAGTCAGAAACTGGAGGCATAAAAAAAGTTCGCAGCTTATAAAAAAAGGAGGAGCGGTGTCAGACCCTGCTTCCGTGCGGTCTGTCACAAAACCAGGGATGATAGCGCGGAATCTACCAGCGCACCAGTACAAAAAGTGATTTGCTGTATACATTTATTAAACATTTTTATAACGGATCTCAAAACAGAACTTAAAATTTAAACAATATTTAAATTTTTGAGCTTCGGTGGTAACGTGAGGGGTGAGAATCGTATCACCTGCGCTAAATAAAAACAGCGAGTAAAGTAAGGCTCAAATCCGATGAATAAAAAGATGGCCGTACCACGCTCACAGGCGGTTGGTCCCAACAGCACTCGGACCAACACCCGCCATGAGCAAGAGACGGATGTATTGTTGATTGGCGGCGGCATTATGAGCGCCACACTGGGAACCTGGCTGCAGGAGCTTGAGCCAGACTGGTCTATTACCATGGTTGAGCAGATGTCCAGCGTGGCGGAAGAGAGCTCAAACGGGTGGAACAATGCGGGGACCGGCCACGCGGCGCTGATGGAGCTGAACTACACGCCGCAGACCGCCAACGGCATCAATATCGACAAAGCGGTCGACATCAACGAAGCCTTTCACATCTCGCGTCAGTTCTGGGCGCATCAGGTGACGCGCGGCGTCCTGAACAAACCAAAATCATTCATTAACAGCGTGCCGCACATGAGCTTTGTGTGGGGCGAAGATAACGTCAACTTCCTGCGCGCGCGCTATGCGGCGCTGCAGCAGAGCGAACTGTTCCGCGGCATTCGTTACTCTGAAGACCATCAGCAGATCAAAGCCTGGGCGCCGCTGGTGATGGAAGGTCGCGACCCGCTGCAAAAAGTGGCCGCCACCCGTACGGAAGTGGGAACCGACGTCAACTATGGCGAAATCACCCGCCAGCTGATCGCCAGCCTGCAAAAGCATGATAATTTCTCCCTCCAGTTGGGCACCGTGGTACGTCGCTTCAAGCGCAACGCCGACAAGAGCTGGACGGTCACCCTCGCGGATGCCGACAACCGTCGTCAGAAGCGGGTTATTAAAGCCAAATTTATCTTTATCGGCGCCGGCGGCGCGGCGCTGACCCTGCTGCAGGAAACCGGCATTCCGCAGGCCAAAGAGTATGCGGGCTTCCCGGTCGGCGGCCAGTTCCTGGTCTGCGAAAATCCGGAGGTGGTAAACCACCATCTGGCGAAGGTATACGGCCAGGCCGAAGTGGGCGCGCCGCCGATGTCGGTGCCGCACATCGATACCCGTATTATCGACGGTAAACGCGTGGTGCTGTTCGGGCCGTTCGCGACCTTCTCGACCCGCTTCCTGAAGAACGGTTCGCTGTGGGATCTGCTGGCCTCGACCAATACCTCGAATATCCTGCCGATGCTCAACGTCGGCCTGGACAACTTCGATCTGGTGAAATATCTGATTAGCCAGGTGATGCAGAAAGATAAAGATCGTCTGGCCGCGCTGTGCGAATACTATCCGGAAGCGCGGAAAGAGGACTGGCGGTTGTGGCAGGCCGGTCAGCGCGTGCAGATCATCAAGCGCGATGCGAAGAAGGGCGGGGTACTCCGCCTGGGCACCGAAGTGGTCAGCGATGACGAAGGCACCGTCGCGGCGCTGCTCGGCGCATCGCCAGGCGCCTCCACCGCGGCGCCTATCATGCTGCAGCTGATGGAAAAAGTGTTTAAGGACAAAGTTAATTCGCCGGAATGGCAGGCCAGGCTGAAGGCGATCATCCCGACCTACGGTATTCGCCTTGATGGTAACCCGGCGGAGATTGAGAAAGCGCTGGCGTGGACCAGTGAAGTGCTTGAGCTGAAATATGAGCCAGCCGCGGCGATGGATAAAGCCCCGCAGGCGGAGCTGAAGCCGCTGAGCGGCGGCAAGCCGATAGCGGATATCGCGCTCTGACAAAAACGGCAGCCTGCGGGCTGCCGTTTTTTTATTGCCGTTTTAATGGCGCGCCTTAGCGGACCTCGGCGTTACCGATAGTCTCCTCCGCGCGCCAGATGCGATATTTCACATCGACATTGGTCGGCGTGTAGACGACGATCGGCAGCTTGCTGTTGTAGCGCAGCATGGCGTCATCGCCGAGGCCGGCAGTCACAAATTTCTTCGTTTTCTTGCCGTCCGGGCAGGCCATCATGGTGGATACCGGGCCGCTCAGCTTATCAAAAACATAGTAGTCATAACCCCAGCCTTCCAGGGTTTTGCTTTCCAGCTCCCCGCCAAGACGATGGTGGTTGCAGTCAACTTCCAGCGTCTGGCCGATCATCAGCTCAACCTTCAGCGCCGATTCATCCTGCTGCTGCGGCAGCTGAATAACCTGACGCTTCATGCCTTTTTCCGCTTTCGGGAACGGCGCGACTTTTTCCAGCGGCTGGTCTGCGGCCAGGGCGCCGGCGGACATGCAGGCGGCGGTCAGCAGAGAAACGGCTAGCGTAGTGATTTTTTTCACGGTTGATCATCCTTTATTTTCGTTCCTGACAGAGATAGCCTATCATCACTTTGCTAAATGTTAAGATTTATTTACCAATTTTTGCAAAATGAATAGTGTTATCTACTGGTAAGACGTCGGCCGCGCAGAGCGCAACAGGGGCGCTGGCAGGCCGCCAGAGGCCTGCCGGTGAAATTATTCATTACGGCTATTTTTCGCTTCCTCAATAAATTCTTCATCGATTTCATCAGTGTTGCCAGCGTGTTCCCGCCCCGACAGCAAATTCCAGCAGGCGATAAACAAGGCGGCGATCAGCGGGCCGATAACAAAGCCGTTAATACCGTAGATCTCCATGCCGCCGAGGGTGGCGATCAGGATCAGGTAGTCCGGCATTTTGGTATCCTTGCCCACCAGCAGCGGACGCAGAATGTTGTCCACCAGGCCAATCACAATGACAAAGAAGCCGACAATAAAGGCGCCCTGCCACAGCTGGCCGGTGGCAAACAGGTAAATCGCCGCCGGCACCCAGATAATGGCCGAGCCTACCGCCGGGATAAGCGACAGGAACGCCATCAGCGCGCCCCAGAGAATGCTGCCGTCCAGACCGGCGATCCAGAAGGCAAAGCCGCCCAGCGCCCCCTGCGCCAGCGCCACGGCGACGGTGCCTTTTACCGTGGCGCGGGCCACCGCGGCGAACTTAGCGAAGAGGTGCTGCTTCACGTAGCTGGATAACGGCAGAGATTCGAGGATCAACAGCACCAGGTGAGGGCCATCCTTCAGCAGGAAGAACAGCAGGTAGAGCATAATGCCGAAGCTGACGGTGAAGCCAAAGGTGCCTTTACCAATCAGAAACGCGCTGCCGGCCAGATACTGGCCGCCTTTCAGGGCGACATCGGAGAGCTGCTGCTGGATCTGCTGCGCGCTATCCAGGTTATGTTCGGCGAGGAAGCTTCTGGCCCAGCCGGGGAGGTGGGCGATCAGGCTGGCGACCACCGTCGGGAACTGGGTATCGTTATGCTGCAGTTTGCTGTACACCACGTTCAGCTCGTAGGCCAGTGACGACAGGATAATCGCCAGCGGCGTGAACACGATAAGGCAGATAATGACGATGGTCATCAGCGCCGCAAGGCCGTTACGTTCGCCGAGGCGGGTGCGCATCTTGTTTTTGACCGGATTGAAAATCACCGCGAGGATGGCGGCCCAGAGGATGGCGGAATAATAGGGTGAGAGAACATCAAAAAAGGCCAGGGTTACAATGAAGACGATAAGGATGAAAAATCCTTTGGTAAGTCCATTAACTCTCATGTCATCCGCTCCTGCTTATGAGTCATACGGTCGAATAATAGATGCTACGACGTAATTTACCATCAGGATAGTCGTACTCTATACGCTGTGGCGCGGAAAGGGCACAAATTCAACGAGCTGAGGGGAACAGGCGTAAAAGAGGGGCATAAAAAAACCAGCCTTAAAAGGCTGGTTTCTCAGGGATTTTTGGTCGGCACGAGAGGATTTGAACCTCCGACCCCCGACACCCCATGACGGTGCGCTACCAGGCTGCGCTACGTGCCGACGCGTGGGGAACAATATTACCCGTTCCCCAGGCGAATGCAAGCGGGTCGCGCGCGATTGATTCATAATTAATCAATCAGTTAGCGATAAAGCGTTTTTCGTCGGTCAGGACCTGCAGCAACAGGCTGAGCTGCGGTTTCTGATCTTTGATTTTCTCACCGTCGCGGCTCCAGGTGGTATAGGTGCCGTTATGGTTGAGGACCACGGTGATAGCCGGGGTGGTAATGGCCAGCGTATCGCCGTTGGCCGCGGTGACCCAGTTCCGACGCCGCGCGGCGCTGAACAGATCTTCCCCCTGCGAATACTCATTGGCCGGCGTCGACACGTGAAGCAGGCGCTGCATCAGCGTGGTCATCACATCTTTGTTATCGGTCAGGGTGGCAATTTCCTGGGCCGGCGTGCCCGGCCAGTGAATAACCAGCGGCACCTGCAGCTGCTCGCGCGACCAGTCGAACGGGTCGTGTTTGACGTTAAGCGGCTTGCCGTGGCCGCCGGTGATAATGACCACCGTATTATCGAGCTTGCCGGCTTCGCGCAGCGCGGTCAGCACCCGATCGATCTGGGCATCAACGTCGCCTGCCGCCTTGCTATAACGGCGGACAAAGCCCTGCTGCTGCGTATCGTCGAGGGTGGTGCCATTGAGCGAGACCCACGAGAACCAGCGATTCTCATCCTGCGCGTAACGGTCCAGCCAGCCGATCCACTGATTGGCGGTCTGCTCGTCGCTCTGGGTCTTCGCGCTCGGCAGCGAGAAGTCGGAGAGCAGCGCCTGGCGATACAGCGGGCTGCTAAACCCATCGGAAGAGAACAGGCCCAGCTGGTAACCCTGCTGGTTGAGAGCGGTGATCAGCGCCGCGGGAATACGCGCCGAGAGGACACCGTCCATATAGCCTGGCGAAATGCCGTAGAACAGGCCAAACAGGCCGCTGTCGGCGGTATTGCCCGAGCTCATATGCTGGGTAAAGTTCACGTTTTCTTTGGCAAACGCCGCCAGCGCCGGCATCGTTTTTTCAAACCGCGAGTAGTTCAGGTTGTCGACGGTGATCAGTAATACGTTATAGCCCGCGCCGAGGTCGCGGTAGCGCAGGTTACTGAGCGGATACTGGACCGATACCGCCTCCGGCGCCCCTTGCTCCACCAGGCGACGCTGATAATCCTGGGCGTCGAGCAGGCCATGTTTCTCAAGGAAACGACGGGCGGTCATCGGATAAGAGAGCGGTAGATTCGCTCGCTGCATGGTGATCGGGCGATAAAAATTGGCATCCGCCCAGATATAGACCAGGTGGCTGCTGATGAACGACAAAAAGAAGAACCAGGCGACCGGGCGGGCATAATGGCGGCGACGCGTCAGGCTGCGCAGCTTTTGCCAGCTCCAGGTGGCGAAGAGCATTTCAATCAAAAAGATGACCGGGACGCTGATAAACATCAGCTGCCAGTCGCGCGCCATCTCATTCTGGTCAGGGTTGATGACCAGCTCCCAGACCACCGGGTTTAAATGAAGATGAAAGCGGGTAAAGACCTCGCTGTCTATCAGCAGCAGCGTCATCCCGGCGGTGGCAAGGATCACCGACAGGAAGCGCATCAGGCGCTGCGAGACCACGATAAAGGTCAACGGAAAGAGGATCAGCACATAGCTGGTAAACACCAGGAAGCTGAAGTGCCCGACGAGACTGACGTACGAAAAGAGTCGTCCGGCAAGCGTCGTCGGCCAGTCGGCGACAAAAAGGTAGCGGCTGCCGAGCACCATGGCCAACAACATGTTGAACAGGGCGAACCAGTGCCCCCAGCTAACCATCTGGGAGACTTTTTCTCGGTAGGGCTGACGTAGAGTCACCATATACTGTTGCTGTTATCCTTAATGCGCTGGATCGTCGTTAATCGAAGATTGCAAAGCCTGCGCGAAAGTACGGGCGATGGCCTGACGCTGCGCCGGCGCGACGCTACTGTTGATCAGGTTGGTCACCATATTGCCTAACACCATCAGTGAAAGGTCAACCGGGGCTTTGTGTGATTCCAGGACGTTCGTCAGCTCGCTGAGCAACTGTTCGACCTGTTGATCGCTATAGCGGGAAATTTGCGGCATAAACTCAAAATCTGTTTGTTCGTGAAAGGGCAACATATTACCGTAGCAGCAGCTTTTTTTCCGCATTTTTTCGCCGCGGCGCAAAAGCGCACCGATCGTCAGTCATGACGTCGAAATGTGTGGCGCCAGTTGCGTCGGCAACCCGGCGGTGGTTGAATACCGCCCGGTCTAAAAGGAGAGTTTAACATGAGTCTGGATATCGACCAGATTGCCCTGCATCAGTTAATCAAACGTGATGAACAAAATCTGGAGCTGGTGCTGCGCGAGTCACTGCTGGAGCCGAACGCGACGGTCGTCGAGATGATGGCTGAACTGCACCGGGTTTATAGCGCCAAAAGCAAAGCCTATGGCTTGTTCAATGAAGAGAGCGAACTGGCGCAGGCGCTGCGCCTGCAGCGTCAGGGGGAAGAGGAGTTTCTGGCGTTCAGCCGCGCGGCGACCGGCCGCCTGCGCGATGAGCTGGCGAAATACCCGTTCGCCGAAGGGGGCATTGTCCTCTTCTGTCAGTATCGTTACCTGGCGGTCGAGTATCTGCTGGTGGCGGTGCTCAATAACCTCAGCAGCATGCGCGTCAACGAAGAGCTGGATATCCGCTCGACCCATTATCTGGATATTAACCATGCCGATATCGTCGCGCGCATCGATCTGACCGAGTGGGAAACCAACCCGGAGTCGACCCGCTACCTGACCTTCCTGAAAGGGCGGGTAGGGCGCAAAGTGGCCGATTTCTTCATGGATTTCCTCGGTGCCAGCGAAGGTCTCAACGCCAAAGCGCAGAACCGCGGCCTGCTGCAGGCGGTGGATGACTTTGCCGCCGACGCGCAGCTTGATAAATCCGAGCGACAGAATGTGCGTCAGCAGGTCTATGCTTACTGCAATGAACAGCTGCAGGCCGGGGAAGAGATTGAGCTGGAGTCGCTGTCCAAAGAGCTCGCCGGCGTCAGCGAAAAGAGCTTCCAGGAATTCACCGCCGAGCAGGGCTACGAGCTGGAAGAGAGCTTCCCGGCGGATCGCAGCACCTTACGTCAGCTGACCAAGTTTGCCGGCAGCGGCGGCGGTTTGACCATTAACTTCGACGCGATGCTGCTGGGCGAACGCGTATTCTGGGATCCCGCCACCGATACCCTGACCATTAAGGGCACCCCGCCGAACCTGCGCGACCAGCTGCAGCGCCGGACGTCCGGCGGCAACTAAGCGCCACGCCCCGTCAGCGCGACCGCTGAACGGGGACGATCTCCACGCCGCTCTGCACCAGCCGCTGGCGCAGCGCGGCGTCGGGCTCCCCATCGACGATAAGCGTACTGGCGAGGTTCAGCTCGCCGATGGCAAAGGCCGACGCGGCGTTGAGCTTTTCCCGGGAGGCCATCACCACGGTTTCCGCGGCCCTGGCCGCCAGCGCGCGCTTGATGCCTGCCTCTTCATAATCACCGGTGGTAAAACCCGCTCGCGGGTGGACGCCGGTCACCCCCATAAAGAACACATCGGCGTTGATCCGCGCCATTGCTTCCAGCGTTTCAGGGCCGACGGCGACAACCGAATGCTTAAACACTTTGCCGCCGAGCAGGATCACCTCGATTCGCGGGTGATCGACCAGCGCCACGGCGATGCCGGGGCTGTGAGTGACCACCGTGCAGCTGAGGTCGGCGGGTAATAAGCCGATCATCGCCGCGGTGGTGGTGCCGCCATCGACAATCACCACCTGTCCCGGCTGGATCAGGCCGGCGGCAGCGCGCGCCACCGCCTGTTTGGAGGCGATTTGCACGCTTTTGCGTGTTTCAATAGGGGCGATGGCGGCAGAGACCGGCAGCGCCCCACCGTGGACCCGCTGCAGTTTTCCTTCCGCCGCCAGCTCGCGTAGATCGCGGCGAATGGAGTCCTCAGAGACGTTAAACCGTTGGCTCAGCTCCCCGGACATTACCTGTTTTTCCTCCGCAAGGATCTGCAGGATTTGCTGTTTTCGTTGACTGGCGAGCATGATTTTTCCTTCACGAGTGATCTTGTTTATGCACGATTATGCATGTTATGGTGCCTGCTGTCATCTGAAAGGGGATATAACATGCAAACTCACGCACCGCACGTCCGTCACGTTCGCGAGACGCTGCTCTCTGATAACTGGTACACGCTGAAAAAATATACCTTCGAACTGCAGCGCCGGGACGGACGCTGGCAGGAGCAGAGCCGCGAGGCCTACGATCGCGGCAACGGCGCGGTCATTTTACTCTACAACCGGGAAAAGCGGACGGTGGTCCTGACCCGTCAGTTCCGTTTTCCGGTGTTTACTCACGGTCACGACGGATATCTCATTGAAGCGGCGGCAGGGCTGTTGGATAACGCCTCGCCGGAGGCGCGGATCGTTGCCGAAGCGGAAGAGGAGACCGGCTTTCGGGTGACGCGCATCGAGCCCCTCTTCACCGTCTTTATGAGCCCCGGATCTGTCACCGAAAAACTCTACTTTTTTATCGCCGAATATCAGGCCGATGACCGGCAGGGAGACGGCGGCGGGCTGGCGGCGGAAGGTGAGGACATTGAAGTGCTGGAGTGGCCCCTGGCGCGGGCGCTGCAGGCCATTCGCGATGGCGAGATCATGGATGCCAAAACCATTATCCTGCTGCAGCACCTGGCGCTGAATGCCGACACGCTCCTCGCCGGCTGAGCGGCAAGGAGCAGGGAGGGTTAACGCAGCTCGCGGGCAATGGCGCTGTACATCAGCGCCGCTTCCAGCGGCTGGGCGTTAAAGGAGGGTTCCGCCTGCGGCCAGGTCGACCACTGGACGATCACCAGGTGTTCCGCGCGGTTCACCATGATCACCTGGCCGTAGATCCCCAGCGCCCACAGCGAGTCTTTCAGCCCTTCCTGCGGCGTCGGCTGGACGTTTTGCGCATTCGCCGGTATGGCGTTATTCCACCACTGATAGCCGTAGATACCTTGCGGATGCGCCGCCGAGACCGAGTTTAGCGCAGTGGTCCAGCTTGCGGCCTGATCGAACCAGCCCGCCGGCACCAGCTGTTTGCCGTTGCTTAACCGACCATCGCGGGCGACGAATTCGCCGAAGCGGCCCCAGTCTTCAAGGGTGGCGTTAAAGCCGTGGGCGCCGACATCGTGCTTCCCTTGCTGATAAGCATGCCATACGCCGTCGTGGGCCATCCCGGCGGGCTGCCACAGCGACTGCTCAAGCCAGGCGGCCAGCGACATGCTGGTGGCGCGCTCCAGGATATCGCCCAGCAGCCAGGCGCCGCCGGAAGAGTAGGACCACTGCTCGCCCGCCGGATGTTTGCGCGCCAGGCCGGTGACGATCTTGCGCACGCAGGCATAGGCCCCGGGCTGCGCCTCGCACTGGGTCAGGCGGGCGAAGTGCGACTGCGGGTCGGTGTAGTCTTCATTCCATTCCACACCGCTGGTGTGCTGCATCAACTGCTTCAGCGTCACGCCGTCCCAGGCGGTGCCTTTCAGTTCGGGTTCATAAACGGTAATCAGATCATCGAGGGAGTGGATCTTACCCTGCTGAATGGCGATGCCCACCAGCGTTGAGACCACCGATTTTCCCACCGAGCGTGAGGTCCACAGGGTGGTATCGGTGTTGCCGTCGCCAAGATATTTCCAGGCGACTTTGCCGTCTTTCAGCACCAGCATACCGCTGACGTTCTCGCGCTTCAGGTAATCCTGCAGGGTCCAGGTGTGGCCGTTAAGGGTATAGCGGGCATCGGTCAATTGTTTTTCAGCGCGTTCCAGCGGCGCCGAGGCGCCGTGGCGGAAAACATCGCCGGCATAGTTGCGATAGTCATTTCGAAAGCCAATCACGCGTGAAGTCTGATCCCAGCTGAGCATATCTTTGGCGGCGGGTAGCGTTTGGTCGTAAGGCGTTGGGCAGACATCCAGCGTCAGGTCGCCGCAGCGTTGTGCCATTGCCGCGGCCGGCAGCGCCGCCAGGATTAATGCCAGGGCCAGTGGTTTTCTTATCATCATCCTTTCCTCGTTTGCCATAGATTCGCATCGCAGTATATAAATCGGCGCGCGGCGGCTAAAATCAGCAAAGGGGGGATTTTCCCCCGCAAGGGAGAGAAGGATGAAAACCCTGCAGTATTCTTTCGCGCAGATTGAAGCATTCGCCACCATCGCCGAGACCGGCAGCCTGTCGCGGGCGGCCATTCGGTTAGGTAAAGACCGAACCACGCTGCGCGATCTGCTGGACTATCTGGAAGATGCGCTGGGCTATCGGCTGTTCAGCCGGGAAGGGCGTACCCTGACCTTAACCGCCGAAGGGGAGCAGCTTTTTCGTCAGGCGCATCTGCTGTTGCGTCAGGCGCAGGCTTTCGAGTCTTTTGCGCAAACGCTGCCGCAAACCGCCGGGCAGGAGTTGCGTCTGGCGTATGATCCCTTTATCCCACGTGATTTTCTCTGCGCGCTGGCCGATACGCTGGCCCGGCGGCAGATCCGGTTAAGCTGCTGGAGCGCCTCGCGGCGCGAAGCCGAGCAGGCGCTGAGCGATGGCGTGGCGGATATGGCGATGTGCCAGGCCAACAACCGCACGCTGGGCAGCGAAATGGAGTGGCGGGCGCTCGGCACCGTGGATCTGCGTTTCTACGCGGCGGACCGCCTGTTCCGGGATGCCGCGCGGCCGCTGACGCTGCTCAATCTGTCGTTGACGCCGCAGCTGGTGATGCACCGGCGCAGCGACGATCAGATTGCCCGCCGGCTGCAGATCTCCGGCCATACGCTGTATATGAACGAAATTACCCTGCTGCGCCATGCGATGGAGCAGGGGAGGGGCTGGGGGTTTTTACCGGACCATTTGCGGCCAGGCGAGTGGCGGGGAGTCGGTGAAATCGCGACGGAGGTCGGCAGTCAGGGGCTGAACGTCACCATGGTGATGCTCTGGCTGCCCGGAATGAATAAGCACCGGCTGCTGAGCGACATCGTGGACGAGGCGCCGGCGCTTTGGCGGCGCGGATAACAAAACGCCCCGGAGCCGAAGACCCCGGGGCGCTTGCCATACAACTTGCTATCGGCGATTACGCGCGAACGAAGTCGATGTGAGTCAGTTTCGGCTTGAACGCGTGGCGCTGAACAGCCTGAACTTTGACTTTTTCTTCTTTGCCATCAACAACGACGGTCAGAACTTCGCCGTAAAACTCAGCTTTGCTCTGCATGTTCCATACTTTGTCGTGGTCCAGTTCGATAGCAACCGGAGCAGCTTCGCCACCGTAGATGATTGCCGGGAACTTGTTAGCTGCGCGCAGGCGGCGGCTCGCACCCTTACCCTGCTCTTTACGTACTTCTGCGTTGATAGTAAACATTGATGTCTCTCTATATATAAAGCCTGCTACAGGCGACCCAGCAACAGGCGGATTATCTGCTTTGCGAATGCAAAAGCGGGCGGCATTATAGCCGCCAAACGACACACGGGCAATCAAAACCTCAGCTTTCGGGTGATTAACGCAGCTCGTTGGCGCGGCGAAAACGCCCCTGATAATCGAACACTTTTTCCCGCACCTGCCAGTACTGGCCTTTCATGCGGGCGACGACAAAGTCCGGATGGCGCAGCAGCGCCTGCTGGGCCACGATATCCGCCGGCGTTATCCAGCGCAGCGGCACTCCCGGCGTGCGGGTATGCGGGCGGATAAACAACTGCTCAAAGGCGGTACGCTGGGCGGGCGTTTGCAGACGGAAGCGCTCACTGACGTCGGCGCCGTCCTCATCGTAGTAGGTGATTTTCAGCCACGGGCCTTTCTCGTCGCTACCGTGCTGCAGGGCCATGCCGCTGCAGCGCAGCACCAGCGCGTCCTTCAGCTTCAGCGCCGCCTTCAGCATGTCGTCCGGGTCAACCAGAATGGTGTCGCACTCCCGGCAGCGACGGGCGGCGATATCGTTTTCCGCGTTGCACTGCGGGCAGTTTTTGAAGCGAAAGCGGAAGTCGCACTGTTCGCGGTGGCCGTCGTCATCTTCGAACCACCCCTGGCAGCGGCGGCCAAAATGCTCAATCAAGGTGCCGTCGGCGGTGGTTTTTCCCCAGAAGGTGTTGGCGAAGCCGCAGGCCGGGCAGAAGACCTGCACCGGCACGTTGTCGCTTTTGCCCTTCGGCGTCCCCACTTCCGGGGCGTACAGGTCGTGCGGGTTGCCGGCGTAGTCGAGGATCAGGCAGTCGGTTTTTCCCGGTGCCAGGCGCAGGCCGCGGCCAACGATCTGTTGGTAAAGACTCACCGACTCGGTGGGGCGGAGGATGGCGATCAGGTCGACGTGCGGGGCGTCGAAGCCGGTGGTCAGCACCGCGACGTTCACCAGATAGCGATACGCCTGCGCTTTAAACGCCTCGATGATGCGATCTCGCTCCGGACCCGGGGTTTCCCCGGTGATCAGCGCCGCCTGGCCTGCCGGCAGCAGGCCGGTCACTTCCCGGGCGTGCTCCACGGTGGCGGCGAAGATCATCACCCCTTTGCGGCTTTCGGCGAACTCCACGATCTGGCTGACGATATGCGGTGTAATGCGCTGCTGTTTTTTCAGTTCGTGATTAAGATCGGCCTCGCTGAACAGGCCGTTGCTTTGCGCCTGCAGGCGGCTGAAATCGTACTGTACCACCGGCATATCGAGGCGTTCCGGCGGCGTCAGGTAGCCGTGCTTAATCATATAGCGCAGCGGCAGCTCATAGATGCAGTCGCGGAACAGCGCTTTTTCATCGCCACGCACCATCCCGTGGTAGTGGAACTGATAGATCCACCCCTTGCCGAGGCGGAACGGGGTCGCCGTCAGGCCGAGCAGCCGGAGCTGCGGGTTGACCTGCCGCAGGTGGCTGATGATCTGCTGATACTGGCTGTCGTCATCATCGCTGATGCGGTGGCATTCATCGACGATCAGCAGCGAAAACTCGCTGCGAAATTGCGCCAGATTGCGCGCCACCGACTGCACGCTGCCGAACACCACTTTGCCGTGGCTCTCTTTACGCTGCAGTCCGGCGGCAAAGATATCCGCCTCGAGGCCAAGGGCGCAGTATTTAGCATGATTCTGCGCCACCAGCTCTTTGACGTGGGCCAGCACCAGCACGCGGCCGCGGGCCAGTCGGGCAAGCTCGGCGATCACCAGGCTTTTGCCCGCGCCGGTGGGCAGGACAATCGCCGCCGGCTCGGTATGGCGACGAAACCAGGCGAGGGTGGCATCGACGGCTTCTTGTTGGTAGGGACGTAATGTAAAAGTCATGAATTCACGGGGCTAATTAACTCGCGAATAGTATGCCATGAATCTTTTCCCTTGAGTGGTGTTAAGAGCCCGTTATACTAGCCAGTGAATTTCTTCTTTTTCGGGCGATTTGCCCGCTCCAGCACTTTGACAGGCTAAAAAAATCTCATGCGACTTGATAAGTTTATCGCTCAGCAGCTTGGCGTCAGCCGGGCTATTGCCGGGCGTGAAATCCGCGGCAGCCGCGTTACCGTGGACGGCGACATTGTAAAAGATGCTTCCTTTAAGCTTCAGCCGGAGCACGAGGTGGAGTATGACGGGAACACGCTGACCCAGCAGAACGGCCCGCGCTATTTTATGCTCAACAAGCCGCAGGGGTACGTCTGTTCCACCGACGATCCCGATCATCCGACTATCCTCTATTTCCTCGACGAGCCGGTGGCGCATAAGCTGCATGCCGCCGGTCGGCTGGATATCGACACCACCGGACTGGTGCTGATGACCGATGACGGCCAATGGTCGCACCGCATTACCTCGCCGCGACACCACTGTGAAAAAACCTATCTGGTGGCGCTGGAAAGCCCGCTGGCGGAAGGGACCGCGGAGCTGTTTGCCAAAGGCGTCCAGCTGCATAACGAAAAAGATCTCACCAAACCGGCGGTGCTGGAAGTTATCACTCCGACCGAAGTGCGCCTCACCATTAGCGAAGGCCGCTACCATCAGGTGAAACGCATGTTCGCCGCCGTGGGCAACCACGTGGTTGGCCTGCATCGGGAACGCATCGGCGACATCCTGCTGGATGAATCTCTGGCGCCGGGTGAATATCGTCCGCTGACGGAAGCGGAAATCGCCAGCGTGGGCGCCCCGCAGCCACGGAGCAAAACGTGACGCTGAAGCAAAATTCGTCTCTGGGGATTGTCTTTATCCTTGGCCTGCTGGCCATGCTGATGCCGCTGTCGATCGATATGTATCTCCCGGCCCTGCCGGTGATCGCTGCCCAGTACCACGTGCCGGACGGCAGCGCGCAGATGACCCTCAGCACCTATATCCTCGGCTTTGCGCTGGGGCAGCTGCTGTACGGTCCGATGGCCGACAGCCTCGGCCGCAAGCCGGTGATCCTCGGCGGAACGCTGGTCTTCGCCGCGGCGGCGGTGGCCTGCGCCCTGTCGCAGACCATCGAGATGCTGATCGCCATGCGCTTCTTCCACGGTCTGGCGGCCGCGGCGGCCAGCGTGGTGATCAACGCCCTGATGCGCGATATCTATCCGAAAGATGAGTTTTCGCGGATGATGTCGTTTGTCATGCTGGTGACGACCATTGCGCCGCTGGTGGCGCCGATGGTCGGCGGGGCGGTGCTGGTCTGGTTCAGCTGGCATGCCATCTTCTGGATCCTCGCCCTGGCGGCCCTGCTGGCGTCGCTGATGATCGGCCTGTTTATCCGCGAAACGCTGCCGGCTGAAAGGCGTCAGCCGTTCCACCTGCGCACCACGATGGGTAACTTTGCCACCCTGTTCCGC
The DNA here is from genome assembly GCF_048822715.1 of Klebsiella sp. C239. Taxonomy (NCBI): domain Bacteria; kingdom Pseudomonadati; phylum Pseudomonadota; class Gammaproteobacteria; order Enterobacterales; family Enterobacteriaceae; genus Klebsiella; species Klebsiella sp. C239. Next base: position 312,198 of record NZ_JBMEZK010000001.1, read on the forward strand.
CATAAGCGGGTCCTGAGCTATATGCTGGCGAGCGGCTTCAGCTTCGCGGGCATGTTCTCTTTTCTTAGCGCCGGGCCTTTCGTCTATATCAATATTAACCACGTCGCGCCTCAGCACTTTGGCTACTATTTTGCGCTGAACATTGTCTTTCTGTTCCTGATGACCATGTTCAACAGCCGGTTTGTGCGGCGGGTAGGAGCGTTGCGCATGTTCCGCGCCGGGCTGTGGATCCAGTTTGCCATGGCGGTGTGGATGGTGGTTTGCGCGCTGCTCGACGTCGGCTTCTGGTCGCTGGTCATCGGCGTGGCGGCCTTCGTTGGCTGCGTATCGATGGTGTCGTCGAACGCGATGGCGGTGATCCTCGATGAGTTTCCGCATATGGCGGGCACCGCTTCGTCGCTGGCGGGGACTTTCCGCTTTGGTATCGGGGCGATTATCGGCGCGCTGCTGTCGATGGCCACCTTTACCACCGCCTGGCCGATGCTGATCTCCATCGCCTTCTGCGCCACCAGCTCTATTTTCTTCTCCCTTTACGCTTCCCGCCGGCGAAAAATCGCACGCTAGGTCACATTTTCAGGGGCGAAATCGCCCCTTTCTTGATGCACGTCAACCGCAATGGGCTTCAGGGTTCTGCGATTTGTTTCCTTTATGTAAAATCAATTAGTGTAAAAAGTCGCATTGTTGCGATAAAAAAGTTGTTTTGGATCACAGATACGGGTACATATAGCGCCAATCGGCTTGCCGGGTTAAAAAATAACACGCTGGAATATAAGCGCTTAACCCTGGGCCGCCGCGGCTGTAAACGTTTTCTGCGTCTGAGCAGGACTATTTGTCAACAGTGTGTTAATATTGATGTAAATTTATTGTGAAGCCTTTTGCTTCCGGGGAAACCACGTGAATACACAACAACTCTCTATCGTACACCGTCTGCCGCAGAGCTATCGCTGGCTGGCCGGTTTTGCGGGTTCCAGAGTTGAACCGATTCCGCAAAACGGCGCGCAGAACGAAAACAGTCTCGTCGCCCTGAAGTTGCTGAGTCCGGACGGTGAAAAAGCCTGGCCGGTGATGCATAAGCTCAGCCAGGCGTTAAGCGACATCGAAGTCGACTGTTCCGTTCTGGAGTGCGAAGGCGAGCCCTGCCTGTTCGTTAATCTGCAGGATGAGTTTGCCGCCACCTGTCGTCTGAAAAACTTTGGCGTGGCGATCGCCGAGCCCTTCTCCGGCAATAACCCTTTCTGACCGTCAGCTTAGCGCCAGCAGCTGGCGGGTATACTCATGCCGGGGCGCGCTGAAGACGGACTGGCACTCGCCCTGTTCGACCACCACTCCCTGCCGCAACACCATCACCTGGTGACACAGCGCGCGCACCACGCCTAAATCATGGCTGATAAAAATATAGGCCAGCTGATGCTTCAGCTGTAATGCTTTCAGCAGATTCAGGATCTGCGCCTGAACGGTTTTATCCAGCGAGGAAGTCGGCTCGTCGAGGACGATCAGCTGCGGCTTGACGATTAACGCTCTGGCGATGGCGATACGCTGGCGCTGGCCGCCGGAGAAAGCCGCCGGGTAGCGCTGGCGGCTGGCCGGGTCGAGGCCGACCTCCTGCATGGCAAGGATCACCGCATGTTCGCGTTCAGCCGCCGTCAGCGTCGGCTGGTGGACGCGCAGGCCCTCCTCAATGATCTGCTGCGCCGTCAGGCGCGGATTGAGCGACGAGTTCGGATCCTGAAAAACCACCTGCATCTGTCGGCGCAGCGGCAGCAGCTGTCGGCGACCGCGTCCCTGAATCGGCTGGCCGGCAAAGGTTATCTTGCCCTCGGAGGGGATCAGGCGCAGCAGCGCCAGACCGGTCGTGCTTTTGCCGGAACCCGATTCTCCCACCAGACCCAGCGTCTCGCCGGCCCGTAGCTGGAAATGGAGATCATTGACCACCCGATGGTGATCGACCACCCGACGCAGGATCCCCCGGCGAATGGGGAACGCCACCTGTAACGCCTCCGCCTGCAGCAGCACCGGGGCATCGGCGGCCAGCGGCACCGGCTCGCCGTCCGGTTCGCTATCCAGCAGGCGTTGGGTGTAAGGATGGGCCGGCGCGCTAAACAGCGCCCGACAGTGATTGTGCTCCACGCAGCGGCCGTTCTGCATCACCGCCACCCGGTCAGCCAGCTGGCGGACGATGCTCAGGTTATGGGTGATAAACAGCAACCCCATGTTCAGCTCCCGCTTTAGCTCGCGCAGCAGCTGCAGAATTTGCGCCTGCACTGACACATCGAGGGCGGTGGTCGGCTCGTCGGCAATCAACAGCTCCGGGCGCGTCAGCAGCGCCATGGCGATCATCACCCGCTGGCGCTCGCCGCCCGAGAGCTGGTGCGGATAGTCCGCCAGCCGCCGCGGCGCCTGACGGATCCCGACGCGCTCCAGGCAGTCGAGGATCTCCCCGCGCGCCGCCTCTTTGCGCATTCCCCGGTGTAACGACAGCACCTCGTAGAGCTGTTTTTCCAGGGTATGGAGGGGATTGAGCGACACCATCGGCTCCTGAAAGATCATCGCGATCCGGTTGCCGCGCACGCCGCGCAGGGTCGCCTCATCCGCATGCAGCAGCGACTGGCCATGAAAACGGATATCGCCGCTGGGGTAGCTGGCCGGCGGGGTAGGGAGCAGCCGCAGCACCGACAGGGCGGAGATGCTCTTACCGGAGCCGGATTCCCCCACCAGGGCCAGCGTTTCGCCGGCCGCCACCTCGAGCGACAGATTATGCACGACGGTCTGCGTCTCCCCCTGCTGGCGAAAGGCGATAGAGAGATTGTCGATAGCTAACAGCGGGTGGGTCATATTACACCGCCTTACTGGGGTCAAAGGCGTCGCGCACCGCTTCACCGATGAAAATCAGCAGCGTCAGCAGCACGGCGACAGAGAGAAACGCGGCAATGCCCAGCCAGGGCGCCTGCAGGTTGTTTTTGCCCTGCAGGAGCAGCTCGCCGAGGGAGGGCGAGCCGAGCGGCAGGCCGAAGCCGAGAAAATCCAGCGACGTCAGGGTGGTAATAGAGCTGCAGAGAATAAAAGGCAGGAAGGTGAGGGTCGCCACCATCGCGTTGGGCAGCATATGCCGCAGGATGATCTGCCGGTCGCTGACCCCTAACGCCTGCGCCGCCCGGATATAGTCGTAGTTGCGGGTGCGGAGAAATTCAGCGCGCACCACGCCCACCAGCGTCATCCAGCCAAACAGGACGGTGATCGCCAGCAGCCACCAGAAGCCCGGCTGCACGACGCTGGAGAGCAGGATGATCAGAAACAGCGTCGGCATACCGGACCAGACTTCGATAAAACGCTGCCCCCAGAGGTCGATTTTACCGCCGTAATAACCTTGTATCGCACCGGCCAGCACCCCCAGCACGCTGGAGAACAGCGTCAGCAGCAGACCAAACAGTACCGAGATGCGCGTCCCATAAAGGATCCGCGCCAGCACATCGCCGCCGTTGGCGTCGGTGCCGAGCCAGTTGCTGGCCGAGGGCGGCGATGGAAAAGGAACCGTGCTGGCAAAATTGATCGTCGTCGCGCCGAAGCGCACCGGCGGCCAAAGCGCCCAGCCGTGGCTGGCCAGCTGCTGCTGCAGCCAGGGATCCTGATAGTCGGCGGCGGTGGCGAATGCGCCGCCGAAGGTCTGCTCGGTATAGTTTTTTAACACCGGGACGTACAGCTGGCCCCGGTACTGCACCAGCAGCGGCCGATCGTTGGCCAGCAGCTCAGCCCCCAGGCTGCAGAGGAAGAGGATTAAAAACAGCCACAGCGACCAGTAACCGCGACGGTTGTGGCGAAAGCGCGCCCAGCGGGCCTGATTAACGGGACTGAAGAACGACATTAGCGGCCCTCAAAATCAATACGCGGGTCGACCAGCGTATAGCTGATATCGCTGACGATATTCAGCAGCAGGCCGATCAGGGTGAAAATATAGAGCGTGCCGAACATCACCGGATAGTCGCGGGAGACCGTCGCTTCATAGCCCAGCAGCCCCAGACCATTCAGGGAGAACATCACTTCGATCAGCAGCGAGCCGGTAAAGAACATACTGATAAAGGTGGCCGGGAAACCGGCGATCACCAGCAGCATGGCGTTGCGGAACACGTGTCCCCAGAGGATCTGTTTCTCACCGACGCCTTTGGCGCGGGCGGTGACCACATACTGTTTGCGGATCTCGTCAAGGAAGCTGTTTTTAGTCAGCATGGTCAGGGCGGCAAAGCCGCCGATCACCGTCGCCAGCACCGGCAGGGTGATGTGCCACAGATAGTCGAGGATCTTTTCATACCACGGGAGGGTGTCGAAGTTTGGCGAGACCAGACCGCGCAGCGGGAAGAGGTCGAAATAGCTGCCGCCGGCGAAAATCACGATCAGCAGGATGGCGAACAGAAAGGCGGGGATCGCATAGCCAACGATAATCAGCGTACTGCTCCAGATGTCAAAGCGGCTGCCGTTGCTGACGGCTTTGCGGATGCCCAGCGGAATGGAGACCAGATAGATGATCAGCGTGCTCCACAGCCCGAGGCTCACCGAGACCGGCAGGCTGTCTTTAATCAGCTGCAGCACGGAGGCGCTGCGAAACAGGCTGTCGCCAAAATCAAAGCGCAGATAATCGCCCAGCATCTTCAGGTAGCGTTCGTGCAGCGGTTTGTCGAAGCCGTAGCGGTGGGTGATCTCGGCGATGACTTCCGGATCGAGGCCGCGCCCCCCGCGATAGTGACCCTCGCTGATATTGCCGGCGCCGGTGCGGGCATGGCTGGCGCCCATCCCGCCGTCGCCGGCGCCTGGCATTCCGCCGTGCTGACCAAATTCGATGGCGGCGATGGCCTGGTCGACCGGGCCGCCGGGAGCGATCTGTACAATAAAAAAGTTAATGGTAATGATGGCCCACAGGGTGGGGATCACTAACAGCAAACGGCGGATCAGGTAGCTGCCCATGGTATGTCCTTAGCGTCTGTCCGCGGGGAGGGTGGCCGCTTTGTTCGCGTCATACCACCAGGTATCAAGGCCGGACGAATAAATGGGGCGGGTTTGGGGGAACGAGAATTTATTCCACCACGCGGTGCGGTCCTGCGCCATATACCACATCGGCAACATGTAGTGGTTCCAGGTGAGGACGCGGTCCAGCGCCCGGCCAAGCGGGATCAGCTTCTGCTTATTACCCTGCCACTGCAGGATCTGCGCAATCAGTTTATCCACCACCGGACTTTGCACCCCCGGCGCGTTGTAGCTGGAGTGAATATAGTCCGACGCCCAGGAGATTTGCAGGTCAGTCCCCGGCCAGGGCATGGCGCGCCACAGGCTCGGCATCATGTCGTAATCGCGGCGGCGGCGGCGGTTGCTGTACTGCGAGTTATCCACCTGACGAATATCCATGACGATCCCCAGGCGCTGCAGGTTGTGCTGAAACGGCAGCACCCAGCGGTCATTGCTTCCGGCCGGCATCAGCAGTTCAAAGCGCAGCGGCTTGCCGGTGGCGGCGTTAACCCGGCGCTGGTTCTTCACCGTCCAGCCCGCCGCGTTAAGCAGGGCGTCGGCTTGGAGTAAGTTGGCGCGGTCGAAGCCATCGCCGCGGGAGACCGGCGGTTGGTACACCTGGCTGAAGAGCTCGGGGGGCAGTTCGTTTTTCATCGGCGTCAGCAGGGCCAGCTCGGCCGCGTCGGGCAGGCTGCGGGCGGCATATTCGGTGTTCTGGAAATAGCTGTTGGCGCGCTGATACGCGCTGTAAAACAGCGCCTTGTTCATCCATTCAAAATCAAACGCCAGGGTAATGGCCTCCCGCACCCGGCGATCGGCGAATACCGGGCGCTGAATATTGAACGCCAGCCACTGGGTATCCTGCGCCGAGGTGTTGGCATACTCCTCTTTAATGATGTAGCCGCGGCTGAAGTTGCGGCCGACGTAGCGGGTGGCCCAGTTTTTGGCGACCGTCTCTTCCCGGCGGTCGACGGCCCCGGCTTTAAAGGCTTCGAAAGCGACGTTGTCGTCAAGATAATAGTCATAGCGCAGCGTATCGAAGTTCCAGCGACCGCGGTTGACTGGCAGGTCGGCCGCCCAGTAGTCGGCGACCCGGGAATAGGTAATATACTGTCCCATCCGCCAGGCGCTGATGCGGTAGGGCCCGCTGGCCAGCGGCGGCTTTGACAGCGGGTCGCTTAGTTTGTGATGACGCCAGAACGCCTCGGGCATCACCGGCAGGCTCAGCAGGCTCAGCATGTTCTCTTTACCGGGCTGGCCGAGGTCGATACGCACGGTCAACGGCGCGATGGCCTTCACGGTGGTGCCTTTATAAAAGAGGCGGAACTGCGGCACCCCTTCGGTCATAAACTTATTGAAGGTAAAAGCGACATCGCGGGCGGTGATCGGCGTGCCGTCGTGAAAACGGGCGCGCGGGTTGAGGGCGATCTCCATCCATGAATAGTCCCCGGCGTAGCGCGCCCGTTCGGCAATCAGCGGATAGTAGCTGCCGGGCTCATCATCCGAGGTGGTGAACAGGGGATCGTAGAGCGCCTCAGTGCGTACCGCGGGATTGCCGCGCAGCGCGTAGCGGTTGAAGTTGTCAAAGGTGCCAATCGCCGCCAGGGTGAGGGTGCCGCCTTTCGGCGCCTGTGGATTAACATAATCAAAATGGCTGAAACCGGCGGCGTATTTGGGTTCGCCGATAATCGCGAAGGCGACGCTTTCCTGAATGGATTGCGCTTTAGCGCTCAGGCTAAACAGAGCAAGCAGAAGCAGAAAAAGTCGCGCATACATAGGCGGCAGAATACCCTGTCACAGCCGGCCCCCGTGGCCGACTTCTGTTCCCGCATCATAAGTGAGACTTAACGCGTTGTGAAATAATTCGCGGGTTCATCGTGCGCGGCCACCAGCGCCGCCAGCGACAGCGGCCGGCTGATCCAGTACCCCTGCAGGAAATGCACTCCCTGAGCGCGGAGCCACTCCGCCTGCTCCTGGGTCTCCACCCCTTCGGCAACGGTCATCAATTTCAGCCGACGGCTGAGGGTCAGCACCGCATCCAGCACCGGCGAGGTGACGGTTTCGGTGCCGATCGCCTGCACAAAGCCGCGATCGATCTTCAGATAATCGAAGTTATAGCGTTCGAGATAGATCAACGCGCTATGCCCGGTGCCAAAATCATCGATCGCGATTTCAAAACCGTGCTGGTGCAGCCAGGCGAAGTTAGCGACCGATTTTTCTTTGTCAATCATCGCCCGCTCTGTGACCTCCAGCACCACGTGAAAATGGCTGGCGGGCAGCGCGGCGGCGAAGCGCAGCATATCGTCGCGGAAGCTGTCGGCCTGAAGATGGGTGGGGGAAATATTGAGCCCCAGCTTGACGCCGTGCGGCAGAATACGCTTCAGCGCCGGCGCGTCGCGGGCGATCAGCGCCAGCAGGTGATCGGTCAGCGGCACGATCATCTGCTGGGTTTCCGCGAGGTTAATAAAGACGTCAGGCGGAATTTCGCCTACCACCGGATGGCGCCAGCGCATCAGGACCTCCACGCCGCTGATACGCAGAGTCTGGGCATTCACCACCGGCTGATAGACGACGTAGAACTGGTTGTTTTTGATCCCCAGCAGGATGGATTTTCGCGGATCGGATTTGATCGACAGCACGTAATAGCAGAGCAGCCCCGCCAGCAGGCCGCACACCACCCCGAGCAGCAGAGCAAACTGCGTATTTTCCGCCAGCCAGCTGTTGGCATACAGGTAGACCTTGAGGGGGAAACCGTCGATCTGCACTTCGCGGATCGGCACGTTATGCAGCGTTTGCGGATCCACCAGCCGGTTACTGAAGGTGGAGATAGCGGTGTGGCCGATGACCAGCGCAATACCGCTGAAATCATTCTGCCGTGCGGAATAGAGGATATACGGCGTGAGATTGGCGTTAATCGACACGAAAATGCCGCTGTTTTCATCACCGGGTTTGCCTACCCATAGCGCCAGCGCCGCGCTCTTCGGCATCATCGGCGTGCCTGGCAAAATCGCCATATCAAGGGGTTTGCGGATATCAATGGCCGGGATCAGCTGGGTGAGGGGAGTATTCATGGCGCCGGTTGCCGAGGAGCAAAAGGCCACGCCGTTTTTGACCAGCAGGAAAGCGCGGACGTTAGGGCTGAACGCGGCGTGGGAGGTAAGCCCGGAGTCAATATTCTCGCAGGGCTGGTCCACCAGCGGCTGCAGGCCGTCAATGGTCTGGCGCAGGTCGTGAAAATAGCGCTTTAGATAGGTATTAACGTTGTTGATAATGGCGTCGAAACGCTCCGCCCGGTTATGGTAAATCACCATAAATTGAATGCTGCCAGCCAGTAGCGCGACGATAATTCCCACGCACAGGCTGGTTAGCCAGGTTTTACGCTGGGGCGAAAAGTAGCGAGTCAGCATAGCTATAGTCTTTCCGTGTTATTGATGCGCAGCAACGGGTTGTCAGTCGTCGTTTTTCTCATTCCCACTTAAAAGACATAGCTTATTTTGCGTCGTTCAGAATCAGGTGGCAAAAAAAAAACACTGCCGGGGCAGTGTTTTTTATCCCGCTTCCAGCCAAGGGATAACCGGCGGCGGTAGAGGACAGTTTACGAGCGGCTCAGAACTCGACGCGCTTCGTTGTAGCGCTTTTTCCAGTATGGCTCATCCATGCTGGAGATGGTCACTCCGCTGCTGGTAGAGGCGTGAACAAACTGGTTGTTGCCGAGGTAGATCCCGACATGGCGGCCGGTAGAGCCGGCGCGGAATAGAACCAGATCGCCAGTACGCAGCTGGGTACGGGAAATCGATTTTCCGGTTTCCTGCTGTTCAGAAGTTGAACGCGGCAGTTCCAGACCAAATTGTTCGCGGAAGGTGCGCTGCACGAACGCCGAGCAGTCGATACCTTTGCGAGTGCTGCCGCCGAGGCGGTAACGCACGCCTTTCCAGCTGGCATACTGATCCATTAAACGGGACTTCACGTCCAGGTTACGGACCATCGTTTCAAATTCATCCTGAGAGGCTTGCAGTGATGATAAATCGCCACTACCCACAGCATGCGTCTCAGAATGCATATTCCTGGCGGTACTTGTTGAACTACACGCGGAAAGCAGAACCGCTACTGCAATCGCGGGGGCTACCCGCAAGATGTATCTCAAAATCGGCTGAGATTTGACCATGCTGTTTATTTTCCCTTGTTGTCCTTAACGACAATGTCGTTATAAAAAATGCCAAACGTGTTAGAGCCTAAATACCCATCCGCAATGAGACAATTCCTTAAGCTTAAATTTGTGCAGTCACGCACAATTTTATTCAGGGCCTGAATTAATGTTGCGGAAAAGGCAAAACGAGAACGAGATTACCCTATCAAACGCCGCATGGCGAGCGGTTTTGCGCGATTTCTTATAAGTATTTTGGTGACAAAAAGTGAATCATCGGGAAAGGACAAAATTGCGGCAATTACGGGCAAAAAACAGACAATTCCTTCATTTGTCACGGGATTAATGTGACAAGAAGATGAACGCGATGTTGAAAAAAAGGACAATTGAAAAAAGGGACCCAAAAGGTCCCCTTATAGATAATGCCCCTGGCGGCGGCCCGCGGCTTTATTTGGCCGATATTCCGCCGGGTAAGTAGCGATCGAAAAAGGCGATCAGTTTATCGCTCAGCGGCGTCATCAATACCCAGGGCGCGCCAATCAGCACGGCGGTCAGAGAGCCGACGGCAATATCGCTGAACCAGTGGGCGCCAATCATCACCCGCGGGAAAGCAAAGACCACAAATATCACCAGCGCCACGGCCAGCGCGCGGCGGCCAAAATAGCGCCACATAAAGCTCGCGAAGATCAGCAGCATCATCCCATGATCGCCGGGGAAGCTGTCTTTGGAAGCATCCTTAGTGGGGAAATTAACGACGTCGCTGACGCGGGTAACACCGTTAAAAAACAGCGACGGACTGGCGCGCTGAACCGGCATCAGGTGTTGCGCCAGCTGGTTGATGATCACCGCTGCCAGCAGCATCACCACGCCCATAATGGCAATCTGACGACGGCCTGCCGCCGGCGCCTTGAGCCAGTAGCTGAGCATCAGACAACCCATCGCCAGCAGCGAGCAGGCGTCGAAGGCGCGATTGTTGATGATCGCCAGCAGCCAGGCGTAAGCGCGGCAGACGCTGACGCCATGGTTAAAGAAATGGAAGATCGCGGCGTCTACCGGCGCCCACGCGCCGTGGTTGGCTGGCAGATACCAGGAGCAAAATAGCGCCACACCCGCGATGTTAAGCAGCAGGATTAAAGGAATTCGGTTTTTCATCATAGCCATTGCGATTTTGTGACAGTCGGCGGCAACCTTAGCCGCCTTAACTTAAACGAAGCCTCAACAATGAGGTCTGGAGCGCGTTCCAGTCGGCTTCATGGGCGGAGATAAGCTCGATGCGGCTATCGGGCGGGGCGACGCTAAGGGTCTCGATATGCAGATCCTCGCCCTGGCGGTTGATCCGCACCGCCCCTTCGGAAATGCGCAGCACACCTTTGACGCGCGCCACCGGCGCCAGACGGGCCCACTCCAGCAGGGCGATGATGTCAAAGACCGTTTCCGCGTCGAAGATCCAGCCGCAGGCCTGATAGCCCTGGCCGCTGTTAAGGTGGCGTCGCCAGCGCTGGTGTTCCGCCAGACTAAGGGCGGCGAGACCGGCTGTGGGGGGATGGCGGTGGGCGTGCTCCGCGCTCGCCGGCAGCGGGGCGGTGTTGCGCCGCGGTTCATCAAGCAGGGCCAGGTCGATATTACCCTGGGTCGCTGACACCTGGCGGCGATCGCCGCCCCAGCGTTGCCACCAGTCGACAAACGCCTGAGCGCTTTCGGGCGTTTCCCGATCGCTTTTATTGGCCACGATGATATCCGCCGCCGCCAGCTGGTCGCGAAAGTTGTCGTTGTTGACCGCTTTCTCGTCCAGTAGCTGACGCGGATCGAGGATGCACAGGGTCGCGCGCAGATCGATCCAGGGTTCATACACCGCCGCGGTGAGGATATCGAGGATCTGCTTTGGATGGCCAAGTCCGGTGGGCTCAATCAACAGACGATCGGGTTTCCCCTGGCGCAGCAGGGTATTCAGCCCGACCTGCATCGGCAGGCCATTGACACAGCACATGCAGCCGCCGGGGATCTCCTTGAGCAGGGCGCCGCTGTCGGCCAGCAGGGCGCCGTCTATCCCGACTTCGCCAAACTCGTTAACCAGTACGGCCCATTTTTCATCCACAGGCTTCTGCGCCAGCAGATGAAGAATCGAGGTCGTCTTACCGCTGCCGAGAAAGCCGGTGATCAAATTGGTTCTGGTCACTCTTTTCTCCAGGATAAATGTAATGTTGTAACAGTTACGCCTATCCTGACGAAAAAAGAGGGAAAAGAGAAGTCCTGAGGCGGACAGAAGGAAATTCTGTCCGCATAAGCGCAAATATTGTTAAGAATTGAGCGCGCGGGCAACCGCCTCGCGGGCGCCGTGCATCGCCAGCTGCTGCCAGGCGGCGCGGATCCCGGCGACAAACTGCGCGTTGCGCGGCAGGTCGCGGCCAAATATTTCCTCCAGACCCAGCAGGGCGTCAACGCGCTGCTGCTCATCGCTCTGTGCCACCCGCTGCTGGATCTTGTCCACCAGCGGATCGCGGACGTCGATGGCCTGACCGGCATCGTCCGTACCGCTGACGTAGCGCATCCAGCCGGCTACGCCGAGGGCCAGCAGCGGCCAGCGGCTGCCGCGCTCAAGATGCACGCGAATACCGTCGAGCATACGCTGGGGCAGCTTCTGGCTGCCGTCCATGGCGATTTGCCAGGTACGGTGTTTGAGCGCCGGGTTGCTGAAGCGCGCGATCAGGCTGTCGGCATAGGCCGCCAGATCGACGCCGGTAATGGTCAGCGTCGGGGCCTGTTCGTCAAGCATCAGCTGGCGGGCGGCGCGGCGGAAGACCTCATCCTGCATGCAGTCGCTGACGTGCGCATGACCTGCCAGATAGCCAAGCCAGGCGAGGAAAGAGTGGCTGCCGTTGAGCATCCGCAGCTTCATCTGCTCCCAGGGCAGCACGTCGTCGGTCATCTGCACGCCCGCCGTCTCCCAGGCGGGGCGCCCGGCGACAAAGTGGTCTTCGACCACCCACTGAATGAAGGGTTCGCAGCTGATGGCGCAGGGATCTTCCACCCCCAGCACGGCGGCGATTTCCGCCAGCGACTCCGCGGTGGCGGCGGGAACAATGCGATCCACCATGGTGCCAGGGAAGCTAACGTTGTCGGCGATCCAGCTCGCCAGCGCCGGACTGCGTTTTTCCGCCATGCCGAGGACGGCATTTTTCACCACGTGGCCGTTGTCGGGAATGTTATCGCAGGAGAGCACGGTAAAGGGCGACAGGCCTCGTTCCCGGCGGCGGGCCAGCGCTTCAACTAAAATACCGGGAGCCGACTGCGGCAGCGTCGGATTTTCCAGATCGTGAACGATACGCGGATGCGTCGGATCCAGCTTGCCGGTCGCCGGATCGATGCAATAGCCTTTTTCCGTGATGGTCAGCGAGACAATCGCTACCTGCGGCTCGCAAAATTTCTCGATAATCGCCGCCAGCGAATCGAGCCTGGCGTTCAGGCATTCGTGTACCGCGCCGATAACAATGGGCTGATTACCGTCGGCGCCTTTTTCCAGTACGGTAAACAGGTGGTCCTGTTCGCGAAGCTGGCTCATCAGCGTATCGCCGCTGAACAGACTGATTTCGCAGATCCCCCAGTCGCCGCCGATGTTATTCAGCACGCGATCGGTCAGCAGCGCCTGGTGCGCGCGATGAAACGCGCCAAAGCCGAAATGGACAATACGCGAGCGGAGCTGGCTGCGATCGTACTGAGGACGTTGCACGTTTTCCGGTAGCGTAGCGGTTGCAATTGTTGTCATTCTTTACACACCTGTTTAACTGCTTATTAACATTGCCAGTCTAAAGTTATATGACAGGAAATTAAATTGGTAAGCCGAAATTATCCGCTGACTGTGAGCTGGATCAATCAATGCGCCGGCTCTGTTTGCAGCCTGACGAGAAACATGTATGGTAGTCGTCATGATTGTCGCCATTATTGGTATAACAACTTTTGTGAGGGCATAGCGATGGAGCAAACCTGGCGGTGGTATGGGCCGAACGATCCGGTATCGCTTGATGATGTACGACAGGCGGGGGCGACCGGGGTCGTCACTGCGCTGCACCATATTGCAAACGGTCAGGTCTGGCCGGTCGACGAGATTAAAGAGCGTCAGGCGCTGTTAGCGGCGAAAGGGCTGACCTGGTCGGTGGTCGAAAGCATTCCGGTGCACGAGGATATTAAAACCCACAGCGGACAGTATGCGACCTGGATTGCCAACTATCAGCAGAGCATCCGCAACCTCGCGGCCTGCGGCATCGATACCGTATGCTACAACTTTATGCCGATCCTCGACTGGACGCGCACCGATCTGGAATATGAGCTGCCGGACGGCTCCCGGGCGCTGCGTTTCGATCAGATCGCCTTCGCCGCCTTTGAACTGCATATCCTCAAACGCCCGGGGGCGGAAGCGGATTACAGCGAAGAAGAGCAGCGCCAGGCCGAGGCGTATTACAAGGCGATGAGCGAAGCGGACATTGAGAAACTGACCCGCAATATCATCGCCGGCCTGCCGGGGGCGGAAGAGGGCTACACCCTCGACCAGTTCCGCGCGCGCCTGGCGGAATATGACCACATCGATAAAGCGCAGCTGCGCGAAAATATGGCCTATTTCCTGCGGGCCATCGTACCGGTGTGCGAAGAGGTGGGGATCCGACTGGCAGTGCATCCGGACGATCCGCCGCGGCCGATCCTGGGCCTGCCGCGTATCGTGTCGACCATCGAAGATATGCAGTGGCTGAAAGAGACAGTGGACAGCATCAATAACGGCTTTACCATGTGCACCGGATCCTATGGCGTCCGCGCCGATAACGATCTGGTGAAGATGGTGGAAACCTTTGGCGATCGCATCCACTTTACCCATCTGCGCGCCACCTGCCGCGAGGCGAACCCGAAAACCTTCCACGAGGCGGCGCACCTTAGCGGCGACGTCAATATGGTGGCGGTGGTGGATGCGATTCTGCGTGAAGAGCAGCGGCGTAAACAGGCCGGCGATCTGCGCCCGATCCCGTTCCGTCCGGATCATGGTCATCAGATGCTGGACGATCTGCGCAAGAAAACCAACCCAGGCTATTCGGCGATTGGCCGTCTCAAGGGGATGGCGGAAGTGCGCGGCGTGGAGCTGGCGCTGAAGATGACCAAATACCCTGAACTGCTGTAATCGCGGCAACGGGGATAACAAAAAGGACAGCCAGCGGCTGTCCTTTTTTCTGGTCAACTCGTCACGGAAAATTAATCCGCGCGGCCCATATAGCGGCACTCTTCGATATGAATGCGGATTTTCTCACCGGTGGTCAGGTATTCCGGCACCTGAATCACCAGGCCGGTGCTCATGGTGGCGGGCTTGGTGCGGGAGCTGGCGGATGCCCCTTTAATACCCGGCGCGGTTTCGATAATTTCCAGGTCCACGGTCTGCGGCAGCTCAAGCGCCAGAAGCTGGCCGTCCCAGGTCAACACCTGCATATCCGGCATGCCGCCTTCCGGAATAAACTGCAGCTCTTCTTCGATCTGCTCTTTCGTGAAGGTGTAAGGGGTGTAGTCTTCTTTATCCATGAACACGTATTCGTTGCCATCGACATAGGAGAAGTCAACGAAACGGCGGGTCAGGGTCACGGTATCGACGATATCGTCGCCTTTGAAGCGCTCTTCTACTTTCAGGCCGGTACGCACATCGGAGAAGCGCATTTTATACAGTGTCGCAGCACCGCGGGCGCTGGGTGACTGAATATCGATATTTTTCACAATCAGCAGCTTGCCGTTGTAATTCAGCACCATACCTTTTTTAATTTCATTCGCTCTTGGCATTGCAGTAATCCTGTCACTTAACGAGTCAAAAATATCGCGTAAAACTACTCGCGCCCGGGCGTTCAGGCAAGTGGAATTCGCGAGTTTTGCTATCTTCTGGCAAAACGTTTAGGCTGTGGCGCAAAATGAGCGTTTGGGAGTTGGGTTGTGGAATGTCGTACTGATTGTGGCGCATGTTGCATCGCCCCCTCTATATCCTCGCCGATCCCCGGCATGCCGCAGGGCAAGCCGGCCAATACCCGCTGTATTCAGCTCTCCGAGCACAATCTGTGCCTGATTTTCGGCTCCCCACTGCGTCCGAAGGTGTGCGCCAGCCTGCAGCCCTCGCCGGAGATGTGCTTCACTCATCGTGATGACGCCATCACCTGGCTGCTGGAGCTTGAGCTGGCCACCGCGCCCTGAGCTTAAAGCAGCAAATGAGACAGGTTTTTGATATGGACGCTGAGGCCGTCCAGCAGCGCCTGGACGCGTAGCGGAAGAATGTCCCGTCGCTGGTAGATAAGCCAGGCCTGCAGATCGATGCAGCGCTCCTTCTTCAGACAGGGAACCAGCTGTCCTGCCGCCAGCTCGGTGGCGAGTGAATAGTAGGGCGCATAAACGATCCCCATTCCCAGCTTCGCCAGCTCCACCGCCGGCAGCGTGTTATCGCACACGAATCCCCCCTTTACCGTGAGATTGAGCGGTTTGCCGTTTTTGCTTTTGAAGGTCCAGATATTGTCGCTGCCGCCCAGCATGCGCAGGGTGATGCACTCATGATCCACCAGCGCCTCCGGCTCGGCGATAGGGTGTTGCGCCAGATAATCCGGGGAGGCGAAGACGCCGGTGCGAAAGCGGGTGAAGGGGCGGGCGATAAGGTTTTCATTCTGTGGCTTAAAGGGGCTTATCAGCAGATCGCAGTCGCTATTGAAAATGGCGCCGTATTTCTGTTCCCGCTCGCTGGCGTTGCGGGTGACCAGATTGATCTGCAGCTCCGGCAGCGTTTTTCTTAGCGCCGGCAGAATATAGCGCCCGAGAAACTGGTGGATGCCGATGGGCGCCCCAAGGGTGACGACGCCCTGCAGCGTGTTTTTATAACGGTCGGCGAGGTTGATAAGCTGCTCATGCTGCTCAAGAACGGCGCTGCTGGCGTGGATAAACTGCTCGCCGAACTCGGTACGCACCAGTTCCCTGGCGGTGCGCAGAAAAATGGCCAGGCCGACTTTCCGCTCCACGCTGGTCAGCGTCCGTGAGACGTTAGACTGGGGCATATTCAGGCGCTGTGCTGCCCGGCTTACGCTGGCGGTTTCGGCGATGGCGCAGAGGATCCTCAGCTCATCCATTTTAAAGTCTTTCAACATCTTATCGCTGCCTGATATTGATGGTATATCAAAAATGATATACAAGTTTGGCGGAATTGCCATGTGATTTATTGATCTGCTGAACGTATGATGGCCTTTGCCGTGAACAGTCGGTTATTTAAGGAAACCTGTGCGTTTTATTAATTCTTTTGTGGTTATCGACGTCATTAAAAATAACGATCTTCCCGCTGGCTTACTGAGTGTATATGCACCATGCTGCTTAATTATTTTGCTTTATTTGTATTAATACTGGTTTTTCTCATACTGTTTTATGGAGTTATTATTATCCACGATATTCCCTATCACATCGCGCAAAAACGCCAGCACCCCCATCAGGACGCGATTCATGTGGCGGGCTGGATAAGCCTGTTTACCCTGCATGCTATCTGGCCTTTCCTGTGGATCTGGGCCACGCTGTACCGGCCCGATCGTGGCTGGGGGATGGCTTCGCAGTCCGAGGGACATCAGCAGCGAGCGGAGCTGGAAAAACGCATTGCGTTTCTTGAAGCGGCATTAAAAAACAGCCAGCAGGCGTCGGCGGAGAATAGCGAGAAATAATATGGATCTGTTAATTATCCTTTGCTATGTCGCCATTGCCTGGGGCGTGTTTAAGATATTTCGCATTCCAGTAAATAAATGGACAATCCCGACAGCGATATTAGGCGGAATAGTGGTCGTTGGCGCGTTAATATTAACGATGAACTATAACCACCCCTATACGATGCGAGCGCAAAAAATTGTCGTCTCCATTCCGATGGTGCCCCAGGTATCAGGCGAGGTGGTGGAGGTTACCAGTAAAACCAATGTGTTAATGAAGAAGGGCGAACTGCTGTTCCGCATCGACGATACCCGCTACCGCGCGCGGCTGAACAAGCTGAAAGCCGATCTGGCGGCCGAAGAGGCCACGCTGCGGGCGAAGCAGGCGACCATTGACGATGCCCGTGCCAGAGTACAGCAGGCGCAGGCGGAGTACGACCGGGTCACCCGCGACGACCAGCGCTATGCTCAGGGGGCGGCCATGCCGGTGAATCCTTTTTCGGAACAGGATGTGACTCACGCGAGGCAGCAGGTGCAGATCCAGGCGGCGGTCCTGCAGGCGGCGAAAGCGCAATTACAAAACGCCAGAGAGCAGGTATCCGGCCGCTACCACGGGCTGGATGCCAATATTGCCAGCCTGAAATCGCAGATCCTTGAGGCGGAGTATAATCTGGCGCAAACCGTGATTCGCGCGCCGAGCGACGGCTACGTCACCCAGCTTCTGGCGCGGCCGGGGATGACCGCGGTGCGTCTGCCCTTCAAGCCGGTGCTGGTGTTTATTCCCCAGCAAAAGCGCCAGGTGGTGGCGGTATTCCGTCAGAACTCGGTCCTGCGTCTGACGGCCGGGGACAGCGCGGAGGTGGTGTTTAACGGTCTGCCGGGCAGCGTCTACAGCGGTAAGGTATCGCGCGTGTTGCCGACCGTCCCGGACGGCAGCTATCAGGCCAGCGGCGCTCTGCAGGGGCTGAACGCCGGGGCGGGGAAAGAGGGCATTTACGTGCTGATCGACCTCGATCCCCATCCGGAAGTGGAACATTTACCGGACGGGGTCAGCGCCCAGGCGGTGGTATATACCGATTATTTTGCCCATGTGTCGATTATGCGCAAGGTTCTGCTGCGCATGACCAGCTGGCTGCATTATCTCTATCTGGATCACTAATCTCCACTGCCCGGCTCCGGCCGGGCAACCTTATCTATACGTCTCTGATCCGCCACAGGCAGGCCTGGGTGGCGATCCCCATAACCAGCGCTATCCAGAACACCGCATGATAGCTCCAGATCTCTGCCACCACGCCCGCCAGTGAGCCGGCGATGATCCAGCCGACGCGGGTGGTATTGGTGTAGAGGGTGGTGGCCGCGCCCGCCTGCCCGGGCATCAAATCCTGGAAATAAAGCATGCCAATCCCGGCGAGGATCCCGATATAGATGGCGTTCAGCACCTGCATCGCCAGCAGCAGCGCCGGCGTATGCACCGTCAGCATGCCCACATAAAACAGCACCCCAGCCACCGCGGAAAGGCGCATCAGAAAGCGTTTACCGAAGCGCCGGGCGTAGTAACCGGCAATCAGCATAGTGGGAATTTCCAGCCCGGCGGCGGTCCCCATCATCAGGCCGGCCAGCTTCTCCGGCAGATGCAGCTCGTTAATGATAAACAGCGGCATATTAATGATGTACAGGCTGTTGGTGCC
Organism: Klebsiella sp. C239; assembly: GCF_048822715.1. NCBI lineage: Bacteria > Pseudomonadati > Pseudomonadota > Gammaproteobacteria > Enterobacterales > Enterobacteriaceae > Klebsiella > Klebsiella sp. C239. Next base: position 330,701 of record NZ_JBMEZK010000001.1, read on the forward strand.
CCACATCAGCGTGCAGATGCTGAACAGCAGCAGCGCATCGCGGCGGTGCGTGCGCGGGGCTTCCAGCCGGCCAGTCGCCACCGCCTTCGCTTTGCGCATGCTGGGCAAGAACAGCCAGACCATGATCCCGCAGACGATAAACGCCGCCGCGGCGCTGAGGTACATCGCGGTAAAGCCAAACCCCATCGCCAGGGCATAGGCCAGCGGGGGACCAATCACCCAGGCCAGGGAGACCTGGGCGCGCAAAATGGAGCTGAACATCACCGCTTCGCGGCCGGTTTTGTCGGCATGCTCGCGCGCGAGGGCGAACATCTGCGGGTTGGCGGTCGAACCAAAGCTGCTAAGGAATACGCCGATGAACAGCAAAATGAAATAGTTCCGGTTCCAGGCAAACAGCACGCAGGCCAGCACCCCCAGCAGGCAGCAGACGACAATCAGCTGCTTGCGATCGCCCTGACGGTCAGAACGTCCGGCGAGGAACTGGCTGACCAGAATGCCGATGACGGCGCTGCCGGTAAAAAAGAAACCCACCATCGCCGGGCGGACATGCACTTCATTGGTCAGAAACAGGCTCAGGGTCGGCGTTTGCAACGCCCCGGCAATGCCCGTCAGAAAGGCGACGATCAGGAAGGCGGAAGAGGTGACATCGAACCCGCGTCGGGGAAGGGCGGCGCTTCGGTTTTCCATGTGTTTGGTTTTCTGTAGTTTCAGGAGACGGCGCGGAGTTTACGCCTGCTGGCTGAAAATAAACAGTAGTATGGCACGAATAATTAAAAAGGCGTTTCAAAATAGAGGGTTCAGCAAAAAGCTGACGTTTACCGCGGCCAGGCGCCAGGGCTTCAGCAAAAGTGTGCAGTACCTCTAAGTTCTGCAATCAAGTCGCTGACGTACCTTGCGCGTTGAGCAAGAAAGGTACAGAATTCTTGAAACGTTTCAGCGTCATTCGGCATATCGTTCACCGTCAGATGGCGCCTTTTTTCTCAAGTTAGCTGAAACGATTCAATTCAGCAGGAGAGGAGAACCATGTTCCAGTTATCTGTGCAGGATATTCATCCCGGCCAGCAGGCCGGTAATAAAGAAGAGGCCATCCGGCAGGTCGCCGCCGCGTTGGTCAGCGCCGGCAACGTGGCCGATGGCTACGTGAACGGCATGCTGGCGCGCGAGCAGCAGACCTCCACCTTCCTCGGCAACGGGATCGCGATCCCGCACGGCACGACGGATACGCGTGACCAGGTGCTGAAGACCGGCGTTCAGGTGTTTCAGTTCCCGCAGGGCGTCACCTGGGGCGAAGGGCAGACCGCCTATGTGGCGATCGGGATTGCCGCCAGCTCAGATGAACACCTCGGCCTGCTGCGTCAGCTGACCCATGTGCTGAGCGATGACGCGGTCGCCGCCCAGTTGCAGTCCGCCACCACCGCGGAAGAGCTGCGGGCGCTGCTGATGGGGGAGAAGCAGAGCGAAGCGCTGAAGCTGGACAACGAGACCCTGAGTCTCGACGTCGCGGCCAGCGATCTGCTGACCCTGCAGGCGCTGAACGCCGCGCGTCTGAAAGAAGCAGGCGCTGTGGATTCCGCCTTCGTTAGCCACGTCATTAACGATACGCCGCTGAACCTCGGTCAGGGCATCTGGCTGAACGACAGCGCCGAAGGCAATCTGCGCAGCGCCGTGGCGGTCAGCCGCGCCGCCACCGCCTTCACCCGCGACGACCAGCCGGTTTCCCTGCTGGTCACGGTGGCGATGACCGACGATCAGCCAACCGCGGTGCTGAACCGCCTGAGCAAGCTGCTGCTGGACAAGAAAGCTGACCATCTGCTGAAAGCCGACGCCGCCACCGTGCTGGCGCTGCTGACCAGCGACGACGCGATTGCCGAAGATGTGCTGAGCGCCGAATTCGTGGTGCGCAATGAGCACGGCCTGCATGCCCGTCCGGGCACCATGCTGGTCAACACCATTAAACAATTTTCCAGCGACGTCACCGTCACTAACCTCGACGGTTCCGGCAAGCCGGCCAACGGCCGCAGCCTGATGAAGGTCGTGGCGCTGGGTGTGAAAAAAGGTCACCGTCTGCGCTTTACCGCGCAGGGTGAGGATGCGCAACAAGCGCTGGATGCGATTGGCGAAGCGATCGCCGCAGGCCTTGGGGAGGGCGCATAAATGAGCAGACGTGTAGCAACCATTACTTTAAACCCGGCGTACGATCTGGTGGGCTTCACCCCGGAGATCGAGCGCGGTGAAGTGAACCTGGTGCGTACCACCGGCCTGCACGCCGCCGGGAAAGGCATTAACGTGGCGAAAGTGCTGAAAGATCTTGGTATTGACGTCACCGTCGGCGGCTTCCTGGGGAAAGACAACCAGGATGGCTTTCAGCAGCTGTTCAGCGAGCTGGGGATCGCCAACCGTTTCCAGGTGGTGCAGGGCCGGACCCGCATCAACGTTAAGCTGACGGAAAAAGATGGCGAAGTGACCGATTTCAACTTCTCCGGCTTTGAAGTCACCCCAGGCGACTGGGAACGCTTCGTCAACGACTCCCTGAGCTGGCTGGGGCAGTTCGATATGGTCTGCGTCAGCGGCAGCCTGCCGTCCGGCGTCAGCCCGGAGGCCTTTACCGACTGGATGACCCGTCTGCGCAGCCAGTGCCCGTGCATCATTTTCGACAGCAGCCGCGAAGCGCTGGTTGCCGGACTGAAAGCGGCGCCGTGGCTGGTGAAACCGAACCGTCGCGAGCTGGAGATCTGGGCTGGCCGTAAGCTGCCGGAGATGAAAGACGTTATCGACGCCGCCCATGCGCTGCGCGAGCAGGGGATCGCCCACGTGGTGATTTCCCTGGGCGAAGAGGGCGCGCTGTGGGTGAACGCCTCCGGCGAGTGGATTGCCAAACCGCCTTCAGTCGAAGTGGTCAGCACCGTTGGCGCCGGCGATTCGATGGTCGGCGGCCTGATTTACGGCCTGCTGATGCGAGAATCCAGCGAGCATACCCTGCGCTTGGCGACCGCCGTCGCTGCCCTGGCCGTCAGCCAGAGCAACGTCGGGATCACCGACCGTACCCAGTTGGCCGCGATGATGGCGCGCGTCGACTTACAACCCTTTAATTGACAGCAGGAGAGGCATAATGAAAACGCTGCTGATTATTGATGCCGGACTCGGACAGGCGCGCGCCTATATGGCGAAAACCCTGCTGGGTGCCGCAGCGCCAAAAGCGCACCTTGAACTGATTGATAATCCGAACGACGCCGAACTGGTGATTGTTCTCGGGTCGGCGCTGCCCACTGACAGCGCGCTGAACGGCAAACAGGTCTACCTCGGCGATATTAATCGCGCCGTGGCGCACCCGGAGCTGTTCCTCAGCGAAGCCAAAGGCCACGCGACGCCGTACGCGGCGCCTGCCGCCGCGGCAGTCCCGGCGGCCACCGGCGGGCCGAAACGTATTGTCGCGGTCACCGCCTGTCCGACCGGCGTTGCCCACACCTTTATGGCGGCTGAAGCCATTGAAACCGAAGCGAAAAAACGCGGCTGGTGGGTGAAAGTGGAAACCCGTGGCTCCGTCGGCGCGGGCAATGCTATCACCCCGGAAGAGGTGGCCGAGGCGGATCTGGTGATCGTCGCCGCCGATATCGAAGTCGACCTGGCGAAATTCGCCGGCAAGCCGATGTATCGCACCACCACCGGTCTGGCGCTGAAGAAAACCGCCCAGGAGCTGGACAAAGCGGTTGCTGAAGCCAAACCGTACCAACCTTCCGGTAAACCTCAGGCTGCTGGCGAAGGTAAAAAAGAGTCGGCGGGCGCCTACCGCCACCTGCTGACCGGCGTCTCCTACATGCTGCCGATGGTGGTGGCGGGCGGCCTGTGTATCGCGCTCTCCTTTGCCTTCGGGATCAAAGCGTTTGAAGTGAAAGACACCCTCGCGGCGGCGCTGATGCAAATCGGCGGCGGCTCGGCCTTCGCGCTGATGGTGCCGGTGCTGGCGGGCTTTATCGCCTTCTCCATTGCCGACCGTCCGGGTCTGACCCCGGGTCTTATCGGCGGTATGCTGGCGGTCAGCGGCGGCTCCGGCTTTATCGGCGGGATCATTGCCGGTTTCCTTGCCGGTTACGTGGCGAAAGCCATCAGCACTAAGCTGAAACTGCCGCAGAGTATGGAAGCGCTGAAGCCGATCCTGATCATTCCGCTGGTCTCCAGCCTGATCGTGGGCCTGGCGATGATCTACCTGATTGGTAAACCGGTCGCCGGTATCCTCGCCTGGCTGACCCACTGGCTGCAAACCATGGGCACCGCCAACGCGGTTCTGCTGGGCGCGATCCTCGGCGCGATGATGTGTACCGACATGGGCGGCCCGGTGAACAAAGCGGCCTATGCCTTCGGCGTTGGCCTGCTGAGTACCCAGACCTACGCGCCGATGGCGGCGATCATGGCGGCCGGTATGGTGCCTCCGCTGGCGATGGGTATCGCGACGCTGGTTGCCCGCAATAAGTTCGACAAAGGGCAGCGGGAAGGGGGTAAAGCCGCGCTGGTTCTCGGCCTGTGCTTTATCTCTGAAGGGGCGATTCCTTTTGCCGCCCGTGACCCGATGCGCGTGCTGCCTTGCTGTATCGTCGGCGGCGCGGTAACCGGCGCTATCTCGATGGCGATTGGCGCGAAACTGATGGCGCCGCACGGCGGGCTGTTTGTTCTGCTGATCCCGGGGGCGATTACGCCAGTGCTGGGCTACCTGCTGGCGATTGTTGCCGGGACGCTGGTGGCGGGCCTCTCCTACGCGGTGCTGAAACGCCCGGAAGCGCAGGTAGCGGAAGTCGAAAAAGCGGCATAATCTCTCCGCAATAAAAAAGGGCCGACTGTTCGGCCCTTTTTTTATGTCTCTATTTACGCCACTTCGGCGATCTGCTGCGCCCGCAGCCAGGCAATCTCTTCCGCCCAGATATCCGGGTTGATGGTTTCCAGAATCAGCGGAATGCCGTCGAAGCGGTTGTCCTGCATGATCCAGCTGAAGCAATCGTGGCCGATGTTGCCCTCCCCCAGGCTATGGTGACGGTCAACCCGGCTGCCGAAGGCGCTCTTGGCATCGTTAAGGTGCATGCCGCGCAGATACTGAAAGCCGACGATACGGTCGAAGTCGGCAAAGGTCTTCTCGCAGGCTTCCGCGCTGCGCAGGTCATAGCCGGCGGCGAACGCGTGGCAGGTATCGATGCAGACGCCGACGCGGGTTTTATCTTCCACGCCGTCGATGATGGCCGCGAGGTGCTCGAACTTAAAGCCGAGGTTGCTGCCCTGGCCGGCGGTATTTTCGATCACCGCGGTAACGCCTTCGGTCTTCGCCAGCGCGATATTGATCGATTCGGCGATGCGCGCCAGACACTCTTCCTCCGGGATCTGCTGCAGATGGCTGCCGGGGTGGAAGTTGAGCAGCGTCAGCCCCAGCTGCTGGCAGCGGGTCATCTCATCGATGAAGGCGTCACGGGATTTTTCCAGCGCCTCTTCCACCGGGTGGCCGAGGTTAATCAGGTAGCTGTCGTGCGGCAGGATCTGTCCGGGGCCAAAGTGATACTTTTCACAGGCGGCTTTGAATTCGGCGATGGTCTGGTCGCTGAGCGGCGCGGCGCGCCACTGGCGCTGATTTTTGGTGAAGAGGGCGAAGGCGGTTGCTTCGATTTCGGCGGCGCGAATGGCGGCATTGGCCAGTCCACCTGAGGCGCTCACGTGCGCTCCTACGTATTTCATAAAAAAACTCCAGTTAAAGCCGCTGGGGGGTGGGTAATGATAGCGGCTTAACTGGAGAAAGATGTAGTGCTTTATGCCATCAGGCTGTGGATGGCGACGTTAATGGCCCCGCCGCCAACAATCAACCAGACGAACAGCATCAGCGCCATCAGCAGCGGTTTCGCCCCGGCTTTTTTCAGGGCGCTGACGTGAGTGGTCACCCCAAGAGCGGCCATCGCCATCGCCAGCAGGACGGTATCCAGCGTCACCAGCATCTCCACGACCGCTTTCGGCAGCAGATGGAAGGAGTTAAACACCGCCACCAGGATGAACATAATGGCAAACCACGGAATGGTGATTTTGCTTTTCTCGCCGTTACCCGCCGGGGTCAGCTGTTTAACACGCGCCGCCAGGAACAGCAGGAACGGGGCCAGCATCATCACGCGCAGCATTTTAGCGATAACCGCGGCGTTCTCCGCATCCGGGCTGACCGCATGGCCGGCGGCGACGACCTGCGCCACTTCATGCATGGTGGAACCCATATAGATCCCGTAGGTCTCCGGGGTAAACCAGTGCGCCAGCAGCGGGTACATCGCCGGGTAGAGGAAGATGGCGATGGTACCGAAGATCACCACCGTGGCGACGGCGACGGTCACTTTACTGGCTTCGGCTTTGACCACCGGTTCGCTGGCGAGCACTGCCGCCGCGCCGCAGATGCTGCTGCCGGCGCCGATCAGCCAGCTGGTGTGCTTATCGAGCCCAAACACTTTCTGGCCCAGGAAGCAGGCGATGAAAAAGGTGCTGGAGAGCGTCAGAACGTCAATCAAAATACCGCTCACGCCGACGTCGGCAATCTGGGCGAACGTCAGGCGGAAGCCGTAGAGGATGATCCCCAGGCGCAGCAGATACTGTTTGGCGAAGATCACCCCGCCGTCGCAGGGCTGCCAGATTTTCGGATAGACCGTGTTACCGACGACCATCCCGAACAGAATAGCGAGGGTCAGAGCGCTGAAGCCCGCCCCGGCGATGGCCGGGAAGCTACCGGCCCACAGGGCGGCGCCGGTCAGGGCGGCGGTCAGCGCCAGGCCTGGGACAAAATGCCACAGGGAACGATGTTTGGTGGGTAAAGTGAGTGCTGTCATAACCTTCTCCTTTGTCTGCCTAAAGGTTACGCCGCGCGGGATTAAATATAAAATTGATTATATGTTTATAATCAATCGTAATAAGTGGTTAATGGCCGCTTCGCCGGGGACAACGGGGCAGGGGAGTGAGGCGCGCAAGCGAGCTGCTCTTGTCAGCAAGACGATGATTTTGTGACGTAAGGGGATTTTCCTTCCGTCAGCCGCCTCGATTTGTGTCACCATAGTAAGGAAGGTTATTCAGACTGGATTACTAAACGGGTGGGTTATGCATATTACGCTGCGGCAGCTGGAAGTGTTCGCCGAAGTCCATAAGAGTGGGTCGACCACTCAGGCGTCACAGATGCTGGCGCTTTCGCAATCGGCGGTCAGCGCCGCGCTGACCGATCTGGAAGGGCAGCTTGGCGTACAGCTGTTCGACCGCGTCGGCAAGCGGCTGGTGGTCAATGAGCATGGACGGCTGCTCTATCCGCGCGCCCTGGCGTTGCTGGAGCGGGCCCTGGAGATCGAGCAGCTGTTTCGCGGCGACAACGGGGCGATTCGGGTCTACGCCAGCAGCACCATCGGCAACTATATTATGCCGGAGATCATTGCCCGCTATCGCCATGACTTCCCGGATCTGCCGGTTGAGCTGAGCGTGGGCAACAGCCTGGACGTGATCAACGCCGTTGCCGACCTGCGGGTGGATTTCGGTCTGATCGAGGGGCCGTGCCATGCCGCCGATATTATCGCCGAGCCGTGGCTGGAAGATGAGCTGGTGGTGTTTGCCGCGCCTGACTCGCCGCTGCTGGCGGGGGAGGTGACCCTGCAGCAACTGGCCGAGGCGCCGTGGATCCTGCGCGAGCATGGGTCTGGCACCCGGGAGATTGTCGATTACGTTCTGCTGTCGCATCTGCCGGCGTTTCATCTGGGGATGGAGCTGGGCAACTCGGAGGCGATCAAACACGCGGTGCGCCATGGGCTGGGGATCAGCTGCTTATCGCGGCGGGTGATTGCCGAACAGCTGGCCTCCGGCACGCTGGCGGAGCTGAAAGTGCCGCTGCCCCGGCTGACGCGCACGCTGTGGCGCATCCACCACCGGCAGAAGCATATTTCCAAAGCATTACAACGTTTTCTGCAGTATTGCCAGGTGTAGCGATCCGGCTTTATCGCCTGATAGAGGGGGGGAATTTGCTGGCAATTCCGCAGGTTAGTGCTTTACTAATAATTTGCGGTCGATCATGAAGCTCTCTTATAACTTTGCATTTGTACCGGATGGAACCCCGATCGTCTGCTACAATCGCGCCTCATTTTTTGGATGGATAGCATTATCACATGGTTTCGGAAACTAAAACCACAGAAGCGCCCACGCTACGTCGTGAACTAAAGGCGCGCCACTTGACCATGATCGCCATCGGCGGTTCCATCGGTACGGGTCTTTTTGTTGCCTCTGGCGCAACGATTTCGCAAGCAGGTCCCGGCGGGGCGCTGCTGTCTTATATTCTGATCGGTCTGATGGTCTATTTCCTGATGACCAGCCTGGGCGAACTGGCGGCGTTTATGCCGGTGTCCGGTTCTTTCGCCACCTACGGGCAGAATTATGTTGAAGAGGGCTTCGGCTTCGCGCTGGGCTGGAACTACTGGTACAACTGGGCGGTAACGATCGCCGTTGACCTCGTGGCCTCGCAGCTGGTGATGAGCTACTGGTTCCCTGACACCCCAGGCTGGATCTGGAGCGCCTTGTTCCTCGGCATTATGTTCCTGCTGAACTGGATCTCGGTGCGCGGCTTTGGCGAGGCGGAATACTGGTTCTCGCTGATCAAAGTGGCCACCGTCATTATCTTTATCATCGTCGGCGTGATGATGATTGTCGGCATCTTCAAAGGGGCGCAGCCTGCCGGCTGGAGCAACTGGGGGATCGCGGATGCGCCGTTTGCCGGCGGCTTCTCGGCGATGATCGGCGTGGCGATGATTGTCGGCTTCTCCTTCCAGGGCACCGAGCTTATCGGTATTGCCGCCGGTGAGTCTGAGAACCCGGAAAAGAACATTCCGCGCGCGGTGCGCCAGGTCTTCTGGCGTATCCTGCTGTTCTACGTCTTCGCGATCCTGATTATCAGCCTGATCATTCCGTATACCGATCCGAGCCTGCTGCGCAACGATGTTAAAGATATCTCCGTCAGCCCGTTCACGCTGGTCTTCCAGCACGCCGGTCTGCTGTCGGCGGCGGCGATCATGAACGCCGTTATCCTGACGGCCGTTCTGTCGGCGGGTAACTCGGGGATGTACGCTTCTACGCGTATGCTGTATACCCTGGCCTGCGACGGCAAAGCGCCGCGCATTTTCTCGAAGCTGTCGCGTGGCGGCGTACCGCGCAACGCCCTGTACGCGACCACCGTTATCGCGGCGCTGTGCTTCCTGACTTCGATGTTCGGTAACCAGACGGTGTACCTGTGGCTGCTGAACACCTCGGGGATGACGGGCTTTATCGCCTGGCTGGGGATTGCCATCAGCCACTATCGTTTCCGTCGTGGCTTCGTCCTGCAGGGTAACGATATTAATAATCTGCCGTATCGTTCCGGGTTCTTCCCGCTGGGGCCGATCTTCGCCTTCGTGCTGTGCCTGATCATCACCCTCGGACAGAACTACGAAGCGTTCCTCAAGGACACCATTGACTGGGGCGGCGTGGCGGCGACCTACATCGGTATTCCGCTGTTCCTCGTCATCTGGTTTGGGTACAAACTGGCGAAAGGCACCCGCTTCGTTCGCTACAGCGAAATGACCTTCCCGGACCGCTTTAAGCGTTAATCTTCGCTATTGTGCGATGAAAGCCCTCTGTAAAGAGGGCTTCATCTTGCTGGTCAAGCGCAATCTTCAGGAATTGCCCGGCGGCGCTGCTTGCGCGGGCTTACAGATATTTGCGTAACTGTTTGATATTGCAATTTTTCGTAGGCCGGGTAAGGCGAAAGCCGCCACCCGGCAGACAGATGAGTACGATAACGAAAACAGGTTTGTATCACCCGGAAGCCCTCTGAAAAGAGGGCTTTTTTTATGTCCACACGGTTACAGCCTGACACAATTATTCATAATTAGATTGATAATAGAAATCATTATCTTTATCATTTCCGACCATTACGGATGAAGCCACTCCCCCCGTCTCTGCCATGTGTACAGACTGACATCGGGCGACCAGCCACATCGACGAGAAAACAGCGCGAGTCTATCGCCGACAGAGCGGCAGGCCGCCAGCGCGTGTGAGCAACACCTTTTTGTTTGTTTGGTTGTACACCTCATGGAGATTTGGAATGTTCAGGTTAAACCCTTTTATCCGGGCGGGATTGTCTGCGTCCGTCGTATCGTTGGCGTTTCCGGCCCTGGCCGATGTGAATGAAGAAACGCTGGTGGTGACCGCCTCGGCCACTGAACAGAGCGTCAAAGACGCACCGGCGAGCATCAGCGTCATCACCCAGCAGGATTTGCAGCGCAAGCCGGTGCAGAACCTGAAAGACGTACTGCGCGATGTGCCCGGGGTCCAGCTCACCAACGAAGGGGATAACCGCAAGGGCGTCAGCATTCGCGGTCTGAGCAGCAGCTATACCCTGATCCTTGTCGACGGGAAACGCGTCAACTCCCGGAACGCCGTCTTCCGCCACAATGACTTCGACCTGAACTGGATCCCGGTGGATGCCATCGAACGTATCGAGGTGGTGCGCGGCCCGATGTCCTCCCTGTACGGCTCCGATGCGCTCGGCGGCGTGGTCAACATTATTACCAAAAAAATCGGCCAGAAATGGACCGGGACGCTGAGCGCCGATACCACCATTCAGGAACACCGCGACCGCGGCGATACCTGGAACGGCCAGTTCTTCACCAGCGGCCCGCTGATCGACGGCGTGCTCGGGATGAAGGCCTACGGCAGCCTGGCGAAGCGCGCCAAGGACGATCCGCAGTCTTCCAGCAATGCCACCGGCGAAACGCCGCGCATCGAGGGCTTCACCAGCCGCGATGGCAATGTTGAATTCGCCTGGACGCCGAGCGACAACCACGATTTCACCGCGGGCTATGGCTTTGACCGCCAGGATCGCGACTCCGATTCCCTTGACCGCAACCGCCTTGAGCGTGAGAACTACTCCCTGAGCCATAACGGCCGTTGGGAGATGGGCAGCAGCGAGCTCAAGTTTTACGGCGAAAAGGTGGATAACAAAAATCCGGGGCAGAACGGCACCATCACCTCGGAAAGCAATGCCATCGACGGCAAGTATGTCCTGCCGCTGGACATGATTAACCAGCTGGTGACCTTCGGCGGCGAATGGCGCCACGACAAGCTGAAAGATCCGGTCAACCTGAGCAGCGGCGGCCAGTCCACCTCCGCCAGCCAGTACGCCCTGTTTATTGAAGACGAATGGCGCATCATCGAGCCGCTGGCGCTGACCACCGGCATTCGTATGGACGACCATCAGACCTATGGCGATCACTGGAGCCCGCGCGCCTATCTGGTGTATAACGCCACCGATACCGTCACCGTCAAAGGCGGCTGGGCGACGGCGTTTAAAGCCCCGTCGCTGCTGCAGCTTAACCCCGACTGGACCACCAACTCCTGCCGCGGCTCGTGCAGCATCATCGGTAACCCGGATCTGAAGCCGGAAACCAGCGAAAGCTTCGAGCTTGGTCTCTACTATCGTGGGGAAGAGGGCTGGCTGCAGGATGTTGAAGGCAGCATCACCACCTTCCAGAATAATGTCGACGATATGATTGATGTTCTGCGCACCTCCAGCGCCAGCGAAGCGCCGGGCTACCCGAACTTTGTCGGCTGGAAAACCGTCAACGGTAAGCGCGTGCCGATCTTCCGCTATTTCAACGTCAACAAAGCGCGCATCAAAGGGGTGGAGACTGAGGTGAAGATCCCGTTCGGCGATGAGTGGAAGCTGACGGTGAACTACACCTACAACGATGGTCGCGATCTGAGCAACGGCGGCGACAAACCGCTGCAGACGCTGCCGTTCCATACCGCCAACGGCACGCTTGACTGGAAACCGCTGGACGACTGGTCCTTCTACGTGACGGCCAACTATACCGGCCAGCAGCGCGCGGTGAGCGCCACCGGCAAAACGCCGGGCGGCTATACCCTGTTTGACGTCGGCGCGGCGTGGCAGGTCACCAAAAACGTGAAACTGCGCTCCGGGGTGCAGAACGTGGGCGATAAAGATCTCAACCGGGACGACTACAGCTATACCGAAGAGGGCCGTCGCTACTTTATGGCCGTGGATTATCGCTTCTGATCGTTGGCGCTTAACGATGGCCTGCGCCGCGACGTGGAGTCGCGGCGCAGGTTGCGTTTAGCTAAAGAGATGCTGCGCGTGGAAACGCAGATGGTCTTCGATAAACGAGGCAATAAAGTAGTAGCTATGATCGTAACCGGGCTGGATGCGCAGCGTTAACGGCCAGGCCTTCTGCCGCGCGACCTCCGCCAGCACCGCGGGCTGCAGCTGTCCGGCGAGGAACGGATCGTTATCGCCCTGATCGATAAGCGTCGGCACCGCGTCCGCCGGCTGGCTGGCCTGCATCAGGGCGCAGCTGTCCCAGGCGCGCCATGTCGATTCATCGGCGCCGAGATAGGCGGTAAACGCTTTCTTGCCCCACGGCACCTGGGAGGGATTGACGATTGGCGCGAAGGCGGAGACGCTGGCGTAGCGGCCGGGATTGGTGAGCGCCATGATAAGCGCGCCGTGACCGCCCATCGAGTGGCCGCTGATGGCGCAGCGTTCGCCGACGGTAAACTCGCTGCGGATAAGCGCGGGCAGTTCGTCGCGCAGGTAATCGTACATCCGGTAGTGCGCCGCCCACGGCGCCTCGGTGGCGTTCAGGTAGAAGCCAGCGCCTTGCCCCAGATCGTAACCGTCATCGTTGGCCACCTCGTCACCGCGCGGGCTGGTATCCGGCATCACCAGCGCGATGCCCAGCGCGGCGGCAATGCGCTGAGCGCCCGCCTTGGTGGTAAAGTTTTCATCATTACAGGTCAGCCCGGACAGCCAGTACAGCACCGGCGGCGGCGTTTCGCGCTCAGGCGGTAAAAAAATGCTGAACGTCATGGCGCAGTTCAGGACAGGGGAGTGATGACGCCAGCGTTGTTGCCGGCCGTCAAAACAGCGATGCTCTTCAAGCAGTTCCATGCAAGGCTCCTCGGAAGGGATGTGCGCGTAAACGTTCATAATACAGATATTTCATTAGCCGGTGAGCAACTTTCACTTTCTCCTTTTGAGAACTTACTGCATCATTAATGCAACTTATAGCCAACATGCCGGTGTAGCGATGGCGCTTATGGATGCGTACAGCGGTTGGATCATTCCGGATTCGGCGATAGGGATTTGGCGTCGCGCCTGAGGCGTGGCTTCGCGCCTTAATAAAAGGCAGCGCCAATTTCAATAATTATCGTTACGGCTACTGGATTCTGTGCGCCACCTCACGCACAATGAATACAAACTTTGCCCCCAGAAAAAGCAAAGAGCGCCACACCTGCAGGAGAAACCCAAATGTCATCACTGAGTAAAGAAGCCGTCCTCGTTCATGAAGCGCTGGTCGCTCGTGGGCTGGAGACGCCGATGCGTGCGCCAGTACAAGAAATTGATAACGAAACACGCAAGCGTTTGATTACCGGTCATATGACCGAGATTATGCAACTGCTGAATCTGGATCTGAGTGATGACAGTCTGATGGAGACCCCGCATCGCATCGCCAAAATGTATGTCGATGAGATCTTCTCCGGACTGGATTACTCCCGCTTCCCGAAAATCACCGTCATTGAAAACAAAATGAAGGTCGATGAAATGGTCACCGTGCGCGATATCACCCTGACCAGCACCTGCGAACACCACTTTGTCACCATCGATGGTAAAGCGACGGTAGCCTATATCCCGAAAGATTCGGTGATCGGCCTGTCGAAAATCAACCGCATCGTGCAGTTCTTCGCCCAGCGCCCGCAGGTCCAGGAGCGTCTGACGCAGCAGATCCTGATCGCGCTGCAGACGCTGCTCGGCACCAGCAACGTGGCGGTATCCATTGACGCGGTGCATTACTGCGTGAAAGCGCGCGGCATCCGCGACGCGACCAGCGCCACTACCACCACCTCCCTCGGTGGCCTGTTCAAATCCAGCCAGAATACCCGCCAGGAATTCCTGCGCGCAGTACGTCACCACAACTAAAACGGAGCAGGGTACATGGAGAGAAATGTCACGCTGGACTTTGTCCGCGGCGTCGCCATCCTCGGTATCCTGCTTCTCAATATCAGCGCCTTCGGCTTGCCGAAGGCCGCTTACCTCAATCCGGCCTGGTCAGGAAACGCGACCCTCAGCGACACCTGGACCTGGGCGATCCTTGACCTGCTGGCGCAGGTGAAGTTTCTTACCCTGTTCGCGCTGCTGTTTGGCGCCGGTCTGCAGCTCCTGCTCCTCCGCGGCAAACGCTGGATCCAGTCGCGGTTGACCCTGCTGGCGCTGCTTGGTTTCATTCACGGTCTCTTCTTCTGGGATGGCGATATTCTGCTGGCCTACGCCCTGGTGGGGCTGGTGAGCTGGCGCATGGTGCGCGAGGCGCAGCATGTTAAATCGCTGTTTAACACCGGGGTGGTGCTCTACCTCACCGGCATTGCGGTGCTGGTCCTGCTGGGGATTATCTCGGGGACGGCCGCGAATCGCTCCTGGGTACCGGACGCGGCCAATCTGCAGTATGAGCAGTACTGGAAGCTGCACGGCGGCATGGAGGCGGTCAGCAACCGGGCGGATATGCTGTCGGACAATCTGTTGGCGCTCGGCGCGCAGTATGGCTGGCAGCTGGCGGGGATGATGCTGATAGGCGCGGCGCTGATGCGCAGCGGCTGGCTGAAAGGGCAGTTCAGCCAGCGTCACTATCGGCGCACCGGCGCGCTGCTGGTGCTAGCCGGGATGGCGGTGAATGTGCCGGCTATTGTCGCCCAGTGGTATCTGGCCTGGGACTATCGCTGGTGCGCGTTTTTACTGCAGGCGCCGCGTGAACTGAGCGCCCCGCTGCAGGCTATCGGCTATGCCTCGCTGGCCTGGGGCTACTGGCCGCAGCTCTGCCGTTTCCGCCTGGTGGGGGCTATCGCCTGCGTCGGACGCATGGCGCTGAGCAACTACCTGCTGCAGACCCTGATCTGCACCACCCTGTTTTATCATCTCGGGCTGTTTATGCGCTTCGATCGTCTGCAGCTGCTGGCCTTTGTTCCCCCCATCTGGGCCGTCAACCTCCTCGTGTCATCACTCTGGCTGCGCCGCTTCCGCCAGGGGCCGGTGGAATGGCTGTGGCGTCAGTTAACCCTGCGTGCGTCAGGGACATCATTGAAAGACACATCCAGATAACGATCTCGATCACAATCATTAACAAAACGGATGTAAACGTTTCCAGCCGTGTGACCTCACTCACGTAGCGGACCGCGGGTCGCTGCCAGAATAGCCTCCTTGCTGAGCACAGGAGGTGAATGTGACGTGCTGTAATTCTCTTAAGGTCGCTGAGTATGATCACCATTCGTGATGTCGCCCGCCAGGCGGGCGTATCCGTGGCCACCGTGTCGCGGGTGCTGAACAATAGCGCGCTGGTGAGTCCGGATACGCGCGACGTGGTGATGAAAGCGGTGACCCAGCTGGGCTACCGGCCCAACGCCAACGCCCAGGCGCTGGCCACCCAGGTCAGCGATACCATCGGCGTGGTGGTGATGGACGTCTCCGATGCCTTCTTCGGCGCGCTGGTGAAAGCGGTGGATACCGTCGCCCAGCAGCATCATAAGTATGTGCTGATCGGCAACAGCTACCACGAGGCGGAAAAAGAGCGCCATGCCATCGAGGTGCTGATCCGCCAGCGCTGCTCGGCGCTGATCGTCCATTCTAAAGCGCTCAGCGATGCTGAACTGAGCGACTTTATGCAACATATCCCGGGAATGGTGCTGATCAACCGCATCGTGCCGGGCTTTGCCCATCGCTGCGTCGGCCTCGACAACGTTAGCGGCGCGCTGATGGCTACCCGCATGCTGCTCAATCACGGCCACCAGCGCATCGGTTATCTCTCCTCCAATCACGGCATTGAAGACGACGATATGCGCCGGGAAGGGTGGAGCAAAGCGCTGCAGGAGCAGGGCATCATCGCCCCGGACAGCTGGGTCGGCTCCGGCTCCCCGGACATGCAGGGCGGCGAAGCGGCGATGGTCGAACTGCTGGGGCGGAATCTCGGTCTCACTGCGGTGTTCGCCTATAACGACAGCATGGCGGCCGGCGCGCTGACCACGCTGAAGGACAACGGCATTGTCGTGCCGCAGCATCTGTCGCTGATTGGCTTTGATGATATTCCTATTTCCCGTTACACCGATCCTCAGCTGACCACCGTGCGCTATCCGGTGATGTCGATGGCGAAGCTGGCCACCGAGCTGGCGCTGCTGGGGGCGGCCGGCAAGTTGGATCGCGAGGCGACGCACTGCTTTATGCCCACCCTGGTGCGCCGTCACTCCGTTGCCCAGCGGCAAACTGTGGGGCCGATCACTAACTGAAGTGGCGGCGGGATGTAACCGCTTTCAATTTGTGAGTAAATTCACAGTATATTAACATTCACCTGATTATGATGGCAGCGTTTACCAGTCTGAACCGCGAGGTGATGGGAAATCCTCACTTTCTTCAGTAGGAACAAGGCGTTAAACGAGTATTAGAGTCGTATTTTTCTGGAGCGTTACCCGACACGGAAGACCGAATTTTCGTCGTGAAATGCGTTGTGCGGTAACACTAATGCAACAAATCCCGCCCGCACTTTTTCACAAAAATGACCCTGCATAATAAAACCGGAGATTCCATGAATAAGAAGGTGTTTACCCTCTCTGCTGTAATGGCTGGTCTGTTATTTGGCGCCGCAGCACACGCAGCAGATACCCGTATCGGCGTGACGATTTATAAATATGACGACAACTTTATGTCGGTGGTGCGTAAGGCGATTGAAAAAGATGGCAAATCCGCGCCTGACGTCCAGCTGCTGATGAATGACTCGCAGAACGACCAGTCGAAACAAAACGATCAGATTGACGTGCTGCTGGCGAAAGGCGTGAAAGCCCTGGCGATCAACCTGGTTGACCCGGCTGCGGCGGGAACGGTCATCGAAAAAGCGCGCGGGCAGAACATTCCGGTGGTGTTCTTCAACAAAGAGCCTTCCCGTAAAGCGCTGGATAGCTATGACAAAGCTTATTACGTCGGTACCGACTCGAAAGAATCCGGGATTATTCAGGGCGATCTGATCGCCAAGCACTGGAAAGCCAACCCGAACTGGGATCTGAATAAAGACGGCCAGATCCAGTACGTCCTGCTGAAAGGCGAGCCGGGCCATCCGGATGCGGAAGCGCGTACCACCTACGTTATTAAAGAGCTGAATGATAAAGGCCTGAAGACCCAGCAGCTGCAGATGGACACCGCCATGTGGGATACCGCCCAGGCGAAAGACAAAATGGACGCCTGGCTCTCCGGCCCGAATGCGAACAAGATTGAAGTGGTGATCGCTAACAACGACGCCATGGCGATGGGCGCGGTTGAAGCGCTGAAAGCGCACAACAAGAGCAGCATTCCGGTGTTCGGTGTGGATGCGCTGCCGGAAGCCCTGGCGCTGGTGAAATCCGGCGCGATGGCCGGTACCGTGCTGAATGATGCTAACAACCAGGCGAAAGCGACCTTCGATCTGGCGAAAAACCTGGCCGACGGAAAAGACGCTGCGGCAGGCACCAACTGGAAAATTGACAACAAGATTGTTCGCGTCCCCTATGTGGGCGTCGATAAAGACAACCTGAGCCAGTTTACCGGCAAATAATCGTGATGTGAGTTGCGGGCGTGGGTTATCCACGCCCGATTATTCCTGATACAGAACCAGACTCCTGCTGGCGTTATTGCGCCGGACGGGGCGTGCATGAACGCAGCCAGGTATAACTATGGTCAGCAATAATAGCGAACGGTCAGGCGAATATTTGTTGGAAATGACCAACATCAACAAATCGTTTCCTGGCGTCAAGGCTCTTGATAATGTCAACCTGAAGGTTCGTCCGCACTCCATTCATGCGTTAATGGGTGAGAACGGCGCCGGTAAATCGACATTATTAAAATGCCTTTTTGGGATCTATCAAAAAGATTCCGGCAGCATTCTTTTTCAGGGAAAAGAGATCGATTTCCATTCGGCGAAAGAAGCCCTGGAAAACGGTATTTCGATGGTACATCAGGAATTAAACCTGGTCTTACAGCGTTCGGTCATGGACAACATGTGGCTCGGGCGTTATCCCACTAAAGGTATGTTTGTCGATCAGGACAAAATGTACCGGGACACCAAGGCCATATTTGATGAGCTGGATATTGATATCGACCCGCGCGCCCGCGTCGG
Source organism: Klebsiella sp. C239 (assembly GCF_048822715.1). Classification (NCBI taxonomy): domain Bacteria; kingdom Pseudomonadati; phylum Pseudomonadota; class Gammaproteobacteria; order Enterobacterales; family Enterobacteriaceae; genus Klebsiella; species Klebsiella sp. C239. The sequence continues at coordinate 348,913 of NZ_JBMEZK010000001.1, forward strand.
TACCTTATCGGTATCCCAGATGCAGATGATTGAGATCGCCAAGGCGTTTTCCTATGACGCCAAAATCGTCATCATGGACGAGCCGACGTCCTCGCTGACGGAAAAAGAGGTCAACCATCTGTTTAAGATCATCCGCAAGCTGAAAGATCGCGGCTGCGGTATCGTCTATATCTCGCACAAAATGGAAGAGATTTTCCAGCTGTGCGATGAAATTACCATCCTTCGCGACGGCCAGTGGATCGCCACCCAGCCGCTGGAAGGGCTGGATATGGACAAGATCATCGCCATGATGGTCGGGCGTTCGCTCAACCAGCGCTTTCCGGATCGCGAAAACACCCCGGGAGAAGTGATCCTCCAGGTGCGCAATCTTACCTCCCTGCGCCAGCCGTCCATTCGCGATGTCTCCTTCGATCTGCATAAGGGCGAAATTCTCGGTATCGCCGGTCTGGTGGGCGCGAAGCGTACCGACATCGTGGAGACCCTGTTCGGGATCCGTGAGAAGGCCAGCGGCACCATCACCCTGCACGGGAAGAAGATCAACAACCACAGCGCCAATGAGGCGATTAACCACGGTTTTGCGCTGGTGACCGAGGAGCGGCGCTCCACCGGGATTTACGCCTATCTGGATATCGGTTTTAACTCGCTGATCTCCAATATTAAGAAATATAAAAACAGCGTCGGCTTGCTGGATAACTCGCGGATGAAGAGCGATACCCAATGGGTCATTGACTCTATGCGCGTTAAAACCCCCGGCCAGCATACGCAGATTGGTTCGCTTTCCGGTGGTAACCAGCAAAAGGTCATTATTGGCCGCTGGCTGCTGACCCAGCCGGAGATCCTGATGCTGGACGAGCCGACGCGCGGTATCGACGTCGGCGCCAAATTCGAGATCTATCAGCTGATTGCCGAGCTGGCTAAAAAAGATAAAGGGATCATTATTATTTCCTCCGAAATGCCGGAACTGCTGGGGATTACCGACCGCATTCTGGTGATGAGCAACGGCCTGGTCGCGGGCATTGTTGAGACTAAAACCACCACGCAAAACGAAATACTGCGTCTTGCGTCATTGCACCTTTAAGATCAGGGGCTTCATATGAGTGCGTTAAATAAAAAGAGTTTTCTCACTTACCTGAAAGAGGGTGGGATATATGTCGTCCTTCTGGTCCTGTTGGCCATTATTATTTTCCAGGATCCGACATTTTTAAGTCTGCTCAACCTGAGTAATATTCTGACCCAGTCCTCGGTGCGTATTATTATTGCCCTCGGGGTGGCCGGACTGATCGTCACGCAGGGCACCGACCTCTCCGCCGGCCGTCAGGTGGGACTGGCGGCGGTGATTGCCGCAACCATGCTGCAGGCGGTGGATAATGCCAACAAGGTGTTCCCGGATATGGCGACCATGCCGATCCCGCTGGTCATCCTGCTGGTATGCGCCATCGGGGCGGTCATCGGCCTGATTAACGGGATCGTCATTGCCTATCTGAACGTGACGCCGTTTATTACCACCCTTGGGACCATGATCATCGTCTACGGCATTAACTCGCTGTACTACGACTTCGTGGGCGCGTCGCCGATCTCCGGCTTCGACAGCCATTTCTCCCATTTCGCGCAGGGGTTTGTGGCGCTGGGCTCGTTCCGCCTGTCCTACATCACCTTCTACGCGCTGATTGCCGTCTTCTTTGTCTGGATCCTGTGGAACAAGACGCGCTTTGGCAAAAACATCTTCGCTATCGGCGGTAACCCGGAAGCGGCGAAGGTCTCCGGGGTCAACGTAGCGTTGAACCTGCTGATGATTTACGCCCTCTCCGGCGTGTTCTACGCCTTCGGCGGCCTGCTGGAAGCCGGTCGTATCGGCTCGGCGACCAATAACCTCGGCTTTATGTACGAACTGGACGCCATCGCCGCCTGCGTGGTGGGCGGCGTATCGTTCAGCGGCGGGGTAGGGACCGTATTCGGCGTGGTGACCGGGGTGATTATCTTCACCGTGATCAACTACGGCCTGACCTATATCGGCGTTAACCCTTACTGGCAGTACATCATTAAGGGGGCGATCATTATCTTCGCCGTGGCGCTGGATTCCCTGAAATACGCCCGTAAGAAGTAATTTTTGCCTGAGTAAAAACCCGCGCCTGGCGCGGGTTTTTTTATATCTGAAACGGATGCGTTGATGGAGGCTACTTTTCTTTCTGCAGCTCCAGTAGCTGCTCCGGGGTGACCGCCGGGTAGGACTGGGCGTCATCCGGCACGTCGTGCTGCTGCGCCGGAATCGGGATTAAAGGACCGAGGAAGCGCGGTTCCCGTTTGAAGATGTAGAGGTCCGCCAGCGCGCCGAAGCGGGCGCCGAATTCGCGCAGCCGCACGCTCCACATATCCTTCGGCGACGGCACCGCGTAGCACTGAGCCTGGATCCCCATATGCAGGGCGATAAACAGCGCCCGTTCGCAGTGGAAGCGTTGGGTGATGATAATGAAGTCGTTGGTGTCGAACACTTTGCGGGTGCGGACGATCGAGTCGAGCGTGCGGAAACCGGCATAGTCCAGCACGATATCCGCCGGATCGACGCCGCCTTTAATCAGGTCCCGGCGCATAGTCATCGGTTCATTGTAGCTTTGCAGGGCGTTATCCCCGCTCAGCAGCAGATAGTTGACCTTGCCGCTGTTGTAGGCGTTGAGCGCGCCCTGGATGCGGTAGCGGTAATACTGATTGATCACCCCGGTGCGGTAGTATTTAGCGGTGCCCAGCACCACGCCGACCTGGCGGTAGGGGAGGTCCTGCAGCTCGTCATAGATATAGGGCGCGGTTTTCCAGCTCATCCAGCGGTCAAGACCCAGCACGGTCAACAGCAGCAGGCCGAGCAGGACTAACAGGCTGTAGAACACACGCTTTAACATGAACTTGGCTCAATAATAGACAACGGAGTCTTCAGGCTACTTTACCCGCCGGGTAAGCGCAAGAAACCCGCGTTTAATTGCGGGGATTTTCAGCAATATGGACCGATCGCCGATCCCAGACCGGGTAAGGCGTAGCCGCAACCTGTTCTCCGGCCCTCCGGGAACGTCTCAGCGACTTTGAGGCTGTCAGGTCGGCAGTTTCAGCAGCCATCGCGATCTTCAGCTCGCAATGGCGCGAATGGTAGGTCGGGTTAGCGGAGCGCCACCCGACAACATAACGGCATAAAAGGTCGGCCGGATTAGACGAAACCGCCATCCGGCCATCTGCTCAGGCTGATTAACCTAACAGCACGCGCTCGATATTGTGGCAGCCCAGCGCCTTCAGGGTGGCGACGGTGGCGTCCCACTGAATCAGCGCCGCATCGGCTTTCTCCGCCAGGATCGCCCGCTGGATGTCCGGATAATCATAGCCGTTGAGGCTGAGGAGATTCAGCGCCCCCTGCAGCGGCGGCAGCGTCGGGTTGAACGCCGCGTTTTCCGCATAGCTGCCGCTGAAAAGGGTGCCATCTTTCAGCTCCAGCGCTACGCCGGAAGGCGAGTGGCTGTACGGCGCGTGGCAGCGGTTAGCGGCCTCAATCGCCGCCTGGGACAGGGCATCGCCGCTGACCGGGAAGCCGTGGTTCTGGTGGTCCATCAGCAGGGTTTTGATCTCCAGGTCTTTCGGGCCGAAGGCATCCGGCAGATAGTGCTGCAGCGCATGGGCTTCGCGACCGGGCAGATGAATGCGCAGCGCCAGTCCGCTGTTCAGTTCGTTCATAAACTGACGGCAATGGCCGCACGGCGTGTAGTTCACCGTGATAGCGCGCAGGGAGGTTTCACCGCGCAGCCAGGCGTGGCTAATGGCGCTCTGCTCCGCATGGACGGTCTGCTGCATGGTGGCGCCGAGAAACTCCATGTTGCCGCCAAAGTACCAGCGGCCGCTGACGCCGCGGGCGATAGCCCCGACGTTAAAGTGGGAAAGGTCGGCGCGCGCGCAGGCGGCGGCCAGCGGCAGTAGCGCAAAGGCCAGCGCGTCTTCGTCCAGACCTGTCGCCTGTTGCAGCATCGCCACCTGATCGGCTTCGAGCAGCGCCGGGAAGTGCGGGTCGGCGAGCATCGGGGCGATGGCCGCCTGCAGGTCTGCTGCCAGAGTCGTCAAAGCAGCTTGAAAACGTGAGTGCATAGCGTTGCCTCATAACAGTGTAATGGGAAACCAGTGTACGGGCGTCAAGGGGTTTCAAATGTGATTTACGTCTCATTGCTAATGCAACTTTTCATTGTTGCATTGATAAGTGTGATTTGAATCACATTTCATCCCACTACCGCAAGGATCAGCGGGAATAAAAACGGCGCCATCAACGAAGTGATGATCCCGCACAGCACCAGCGCCAGCGAGCTGAACGCCCCTTCCTGATAGTCCAGTTCCGCACAGCGCGCGGTACCGAGGGCGTGCGAGGCGGTGCCCATCGACAGGCCGCGCGACGCTTTAGTGCGAATACGCATCAGGTTGAGCAGGGTATGGCCGAATACCGCGCCAAGGATGCCGACAAAAATCACGCACACGGCGCTGATGGCCGGGATGCCGCCGATACTGCCGCTTACCGCCATGGCAATCGGCGTGGTCACCGATTTGGGCAGAACAGAGGCGGCGATCTGCGGTGTGGCGCCCATCAGCAGGGCCACGGTGGTGCCGGTGATCATCGCCACGCAGCTGCCGATAAAGCAGATGGTGATGATCGATTTCCAGCGCGCGCGGATCTGGTGCAGCTGTTCATACAGCGGGAAGGCCAGCGCGACCACCGCCGGCTGCAGCAGATCGTTCAGGATCTTGCTGCCGGCAAAGTAACGCTCATAGGAGATCCCGGTCAGCAGCAGAAACGGGATTATCACCACCATCGCCACCAGCAGCGGGTTGAGCAGCGGGAATTTGAAGCGGGCCGCCAGTTTGCGGGCGAGGAAAAAGACGATCAGGGTTAGCGGCAGCGACCACCAGATTTCATGCATCATTTTTCTTTTCCTTTTGCCCAATCACTTTGCGTTCGCCGTGCACCAGGTGGGAGCTCCAGCTCACCACCACAAACACCACCAGCGTGCTGATGGCGCAGGAGATGACGACCGGCCCCAGCTGGGCGCGCAGCAGATCCCAGTACTGCATCACGCCGACGCCGATCGGCACGAACAGCAGCGCCATATAGCGGATCAGGATATTGCAGCCGGGGTTGACCCACTGCGGCGGCATAATTTGCAGCGCCAGCAGCACGAAGAGGATCAGCATGCCGATGATGCTGCCGGGGATGGTGATGGGCAGCAGCCCGGCGATAAATATTCCGGCGTATAAGCAGGCGTAAATCAGGACGAAAGCCCGCAGGTAGTGCCAGATAATAGTCAGCGATTTACTCATGGTAATAACCCTTGATGAAGTGCATTCATCATACAATTAATCCCTAAAATGTGCTACCGATCACATCATGAATTCTATGCATAGCGCTGATAGCGTACGGGAACAATAGCCTCTCCCGGCAGGACCTGACAGCTCGCAGCTTTGGGTATATCGGGTCCCACGCTACCTTTTTGGAAGAGAAGCGGCAAATGAAGGCGGTATGAGATGCCGCAGACTCCTGTAAAGCATAGAGATTATCTCCTCGCTTTGCCGCATTCGCCGAATGGGGAATGGCGTACGGCAGGCGGGACGCATTGAGCACTTTCAACCAACGCCCGGAGGCGCTACCATAGCGCCTCTTTTTTTTCCGGGTAACGATATGCGTGTACTACTGGCGCCGATGGAAGGCGTGCTCGATTCGCTGGTGCGCGAGCTGCTGACCGAAGTGAACGATTACGATCTGTGCATCACCGAGTTTCTGCGGGTGGTGGATCAACTGCTGCCGGTTAAATCGTTCTACAGGCTGTGCCCGGAACTGCATCATCAAAGCCGCACCCCGTCCGGTACCCGCGTGCGCGTCCAGCTGCTGGGGCAATATCCCGAGTGGCTGGCGGAAAACGCCGCCCGCGCGGTGGCGCTGGGCTCGTGGGGCGTCGATTTAAACTGCGGCTGTCCGTCGAAGCTGGTGAACGGCAGCGGCGGCGGGGCGACGCTGCTGAAAGATCCGGAGCTTATCTATCGCGGCGCGAAGGCGATGCGCGAGGCGGTGCCCGGACATCTGCCGGTGACGGTGAAAGTTCGTCTCGGCTGGGACAGTGGCGAACGGCGCTTTGAAATCGCCGACGCGGTGCAGCAGGCGGGGGCCAGCGAGCTGGTGGTCCACGGCCGCACTAAAGAAGATGGCTACAAAGCGGAGCGCATCAACTGGCAGGCCATCGGCGAGATCCGCCGGCGCCTGACCATTCCGGTAGTCGCCAACGGCGAAATCTGGGACTGGCAAAGCGCTCAGGACTGTATGGCCGTCACCGGCTGCGATTCGGTGATGATTGGCCGCGGGGCGCTCAACGTACCGAACCTCAGCCGGGTGATCAAATACAACGAACCACGCATGCCGTGGCCGCAGGTGGTTCAGCTGTTGCAAAAATATACCCGTCTGGAAAAGCAGGGCGATACCGGCCTGTATCATGTGGCGAGAATTAAACAGTGGCTGGGCTATTTACGCAAGGAATATACCGAGGCGCTGACGCTGTTTAATGAAATTCGCGCCCTGCAAACCTCTGCTGAAATAGCGGCGGCGATCGCCCGCTATTAAGCGCCATATTGTTATTCGCTTCACATATTATTACTTGTCTGCCTATTGATGATAGGCATGAGTGAAATAAAGTGATACTGTGCGGTCAATCAATTCAGGATTGCTACTGAACGCAGGCAAAACCTAAGCACTTCCGTCATTCGTGGCGGCAAGTGCTTAGGTTTTTTTTTGGCCAAAATTTAACGGTGGGTAAATGATGACGTAAAACAAGAGATTGTCATTCATCTTTTCTCTGGCACGGTCGCGGTTTTATTACCGAAGGAGGCCCCTTGCCATTCATTTTTTAAAAAAGAAAACAGGTAAATAAATAGCCTGGGGATCCCCTTTGTTTTTATTCAGTCACGGTGGAGATCACAATGTATAACAAAAAAATAAATCAGCTTTTTATCGGCGCGGCGCTGGCGGCGATGGCGCCCGTCGTGAACGCGGCGCAAACCCCGGCGTGGAACGGCAGCGTGCTGGGGTTTGAAGCCGGACAGCCAGGGCTGCTGGGCGATATGCTGGGCATTCGTCCAATCCTTGAAGAGAACGGCTTTCATTATAATCTCGGCTATCTTAACGAGATGGCCTACAACGCCGGCGGCGGTTATAACCACGATAAACATCTGGCCTATATTGACCAGGTGTCGTTGACCTTTACCCAGGATCTGGAGCGCTGGACCGGCATACCGGACGCCCGTCTCGAGGGCAACATCGTCAACCGCAACCACGATGATAACCTCACCACGAAACGGCTGCAGGATCCGCGGGTCAGCTTCAACGATCTGTCGCAGGAGAGCTGGGGCGGCGGGTCGATCACCCGTCTCGGCTGGCTGACCTTCGCCCGCAGCTTTGACGACCGTCGCCTGACCTGGCGCATCGGCATGATGAACAAGGTGCAAACCTTCGACCAGATCATTCCCTGCGATTTCCAGCTGCTGACCCAGTGCGGCGGCAAATCGGCCAACTCGCTGACCTGGAATAACTGGAACATCCACACCTGGGGCACCACCCTGGAGTACAAGCTGACGCCGACGGTCACCCTCAAAGGCGGGGTGATGGAGCAAAACCCGCAGGCTACCGCGCGCAGCCATGCCTGGAGCTGGTCGACGAAGGGCAGCAAAGGCATTTTACTGCCGATGGAGATCGAAACCCGTCCGCTGATAAATGGCCTGCCGGGAGCCTATAACCTCGGCGTGGTCTGGACTAACGCGCCGCAAAGCGACCTCTACAGCGGCAAATCCGGCGGCGCCGGGGCGACGGACCCGCAGGGCTACGCCGAGCACGACAGCACCTGGTTTATGTACGCCGGCCTGAACCAGCAGATTACCCGCCACGCCGACGATCCGCTGCGGGGAATGAGCGTCTCGCTGAGCGGCAGCCTCAGCGACCAGCGCAGCAACTATATCCACTCCGCCGTCGCCGCCTCGATGCGCTACCGCGGGCTGTTTGACGCCCGTCCGGAGGACTGGATCGGCTTCGGCCTGACGTGGATCGACATGAGCAGCCACTACGCGCGCAATCAGCGCTACATGAACCAGCTCAGCGGCGCCGCCGACTATAACGATCCGGCCTGGCAGCCGGTGGCCGGCCACTCGCTGAACGGCGAACTCTATTATCGCTTCCGCCCAGTCTCCTGGCTGGAGCTGCAGCCGGGCCTGCAGTACTGGCACCGTCCGGGCGGCGTTGCGCAGACCCAGGACGCGTGGGTGGTGGAGTGGAAAACCGTCGTGACCTTCTGATAGTCGCGATCTTAATCACGTTTTTTCACTTGTCAGGTTGAGCGCGCAGCAGAAGTTGTTACAGTGCTGGCGTTGGATTGCAACTGCTGCGGCAGGCAAAACCTGATTACCTGGCGTTTCGTCGGGGGTCAGGTTTTTTTGTTTCTGGGGTCAATATGCAAATCGCCAAAGTACTCAATAACAATGTGGTGGTGGTTCTTGACGAACACCAGCGCGAACAGGTGGTGATGGGGCGAGGGCTGGCCTTTCAGAAACGCCCGGGCGACGCGCTGGACGACAGCAAAATTGAAAAAGTCTTCGCCTTACAAAGTGATGAACTGGTCGGCCGCTTAGGTGAACTGCTCAGTCAGATTCCGTTAGAAGTGATGACCACCTGCGATCGCATTATCGACCTGGCGCGCGGGCGGTTGGGCAAGTTACAGGAAAGTTTGTACATCACGTTAACGGATCACTGTCACTTTGCTATCGAGCGGCAGAAAAAGGGCATCGCACTGCGTAACGTGCTGCTGTGGGAGATCAAGCGGCTCTATCCGAAGGAGTTCGCGCTGGGCCAGGAGGCAAGGGCCATTATTGGCAAACGGCTCGGCGTGGCGCTGGCGGAGGATGAAGCCGGATTTATCGCCCTCCATCTGGTGACGGCGCAGCTCAACAGCGAAATGCCGGAGGTCATGCACGTGACCCGGGTGATGCAGGAGATCCTGCAGCTGGTGAAGTATCAGCTGCATCTGAACTACGACGAGGAGTCGCTGAGCTATCAGCGTTTCGTCACCCATCTGAAGTTTTTCGCTCAGCGGATGCTGACCCGCACGGTGGTGGAAGATGACGACGTCTCGCTGCACAGCGCGGTGAAAGACAACTACGCCAAAGCGTGGAAGTGCGCGGAAACGGTGGCGACGCATCTGCAAAAGCAGTATCAGCGGGCGCTGACCACCGAAGAAATTATGTTTCTTGCCATTCATATTGAACGGGTAAGAAAAGAGGGACGCTAAGTCCCCCGACAAAACTGGATTGTTACTGCATGATGCAGGCAAAACCTGAGCGCGACGCCTACCGGCGTGGTTCTCGGGTTTTTTTTATTTTTACTACTCAGTCGCCGGTTGTCTGCGGACAGCGGCAGTAAGGAAAAGAGCATGGAATATAAAGCACTCGCGCAGGATATTCTCCGCCGCGTCGGCGGCAAAGAGAACATTGTGAGTCTGGTTCACTGTGCGACACGTCTGCGTTTTAAGCTGAAAGATAACGGCAAAGCCGATGCCGAAGGGCTGAAGGCCAACCCGGGCGTCATTATGGTGGTGGAGAGCGGCGGCCAGTTTCAGGTGGTGATTGGCAACCACGTTCACGACGTCTGGCTGGCGGTGCGTCAGGAGGCAGGGTTAAGCGACGACAGCGAACCGGTGGCGGAAAGCGTTGAAAAAGGGTCGCTGCTGGGGCAGATCATCGATGTCGTGTCGGGAATTTTCACGCCGTTTATCGGCGTGCTGGCGGCCTCCGGTATCCTGAAAGGGATGCTGGCGCTGGCGGTCGTCTGCGGTTGGCTGACCCCGCAACAGGGAACCTATAAAATCTGGTTTGCCGCCAGCGACGCGCTGTTCTTTTTCTTCCCGCTGTTTCTCGGCTACACCGCCGGTAAAAAATTTGGCGGTAACCCGTTTGTCTCGATGGTGATCGGCGGGGCGTTAACCCACCCGCTGATGATTCAGGCCTTTGAGGCCAGCCAGGCGCCGGGCGCGGCGGTGGAGCACTTTCTCGGCATCCCGGTGACCTTTATTAATTACAGCTCATCGGTGATCCCGATTATTCTCGCCTCATGGGTCTGCTGCTGGCTGGAGCGCAAGAGCAACGCGCTGCTGCCGTCATCGATGAAAAACTTTTTTACGCCGGCGATTTGTCTCGCCGTTGTGGTTCCGCTGACGTTTCTGCTGATTGGCCCTCTGGCGACCTGGCTCAGTCATCTGTTGGCCCAGGGGTATCAGATTATCTACGCGGTGGCGCCGTGGCTGGCGGGAGCGGCGATGGGCGCGCTGTGGCAGGTTTGTGTGATCTTCGGCCTGCATTGGGGACTGATTCCGCTGATGATTAACAATCTGACGGTGCTTGGCCATGATTCCATGCTGCCCATGCTGCTGCCAGCCGTTATGGGGCAGGTCGGCGCGGTGCTGGGTATTTTGCTGAAAACCCGCGATGCCCGTCAGAAAGTGCTGGCCGGTTCTGCGTTTTCAGCGGGCATCTTCGGCATTACCGAGCCCGCTATCTATGGCTTAACATTGCCGCTGCGCCGGCCGTTTATCTTCGGCTGCGTGGCGGGCGCCATCGGCGGCGCTATTGTGGGTTTCAGTAACGCTAACGTCTATTCATTTGGCTTCGGGAACATTTTTACCGTGGCGCAAATGATCCCGCCCCAAGGGCTTGATAGCACCGTTTGGGGCGGCATAGTGGGCATCTTCGCGGCGTTGATTATCTCCTGTGGCTTAACTTTCTTCGCCGGCCTGCCGCGCGCCAGCGCCGCGCCGGGCGCCGTGGCGGTAGCGCCGGTCTCGGCAAACGACATTCTGGCGCCGATAAGCGGCAGCGTCATCGCCCTCGATCAGGTGCCGGACAGCACCTTCGCCAGCGGCCTGCTGGGGAAAGGGGTCGCCATTATCCCGGCGGTAGGCAAAGTCATCGCCCCGTTCACCGGCGAAGTGGCCTCTCTGTTTCAGACCAAACACGCCATCGGCCTGCAGAGCGACAGCGGCATTGAGCTGCTGATCCACGTCGGCATCGACACGGTCAAACTCGACGGCGTGCCGTTTACCGCGCATGTGAAAGAGGGCGACAGAGTACAGGCCGGCGATCTGCTGATTGAGTTCGATCGTCAGGCAATTCTGGACGCCGGTTACGACCTGGCGACCCCGATTATTATCAGCAACAGCGATGACTATCGTGAGATCGACACGGTGGCGCCCAGCGCCGTCGAAGCCGGTCAGCCGCTGTTGTCAGTCAGCCATTAATCACAGGAGAGAGAGATGAAAACATTCCCGGCAGATTTTTTATGGGGCGGCGCGACCGCGGCGAATCAGGTGGAAGGGGCTTACCTGGAAGATGGCAAAGGGTTATCCACCTCCGATGCGCAGCCGCACGGCGTCTTCGGCGAAGTGGTCGAGCGCGTACCCGGCGACAGCGGGATTAAGGATGTGGCGATCGATTTTTACCATCGTTACCCGGAAGATATCGCCCTGTTTGCCGAGATGGGCTTTAACTGCCTGCGGGTGTCCATCGCCTGGACCCGTATCTACCCCAACGGCGATGACGCCGAGCCGAACGAAGCCGGACTCGTGTTCTACGACAAGTTGTTCGACGAGATGGCGAAGCACAACATCACCCCGCTGGTGACGCTGTCGCATTATGAAATGCCGTGGGCGCTGGTGAAAAACTACGGCGGTTGGGGTAGCCGGGAGGTGATTGGCTTCTTTGAGCGCTACGCCCGGACGGTGTTCAGCCGTTATAAAAACAGGGTCAAACTGTGGCTGACCTTTAACGAAATCAATATGTCGCTGCATGCCCCGATGACCGGCGTCGGCCTGCCGGCCGGCAGCAGCAAAGGCGAGGTATATCAGGCCATTCACCACCAGCTGGTGGCCAGCGCCCTGGCGGTCAAAGCCTGTCACGAGCTGGTGCCCGAGGGCAAAATCGGCAATATGCTGCTCGGCGGGCTGATGTATCCCTTGAGCTGCAAACCGGAAGATGTGTTCGAGACGCTGCAGGAGAACCGCAGCTGGCAGTTCTTCGGCGACGTGCAGGCGCGCGGGGCGTACCCGGGCTATATGCAGCGCTTTTTCCGCGACAACGGCATCACGCTCGACATCACCGAGGCCGATCGCGACACGCTGAAAACCACCGTCGATTTTATCTCCTTCAGCTACTACATGACCGGGTGCGTCACCGCAGATGAGGCGCTGAACCAGCAGGCGCGCGGCAATATTCTCAGCATGGTGCCGAACCCGCACCTGGCGAGCTCGGAGTGGGGCTGGCAGATAGACCCCCTGGGCCTGCGTACGCTGCTGAACGTGCTGTGGGATCGCTATCAGAAGCCGCTGTTTATCGTGGAAAACGGTCTGGGCGCCAAAGATAAGGTGGAAGCCGACGGCAGCATTAACGATGACTACCGCATCAGCTACCTGAACGACCATCTGGTGCAGGCGCGGGAGGCCATTGACGATGGCGTTGAGCTGATGGGCTTTACCAGCTGGGGACCGATTGACCTGGTGAGCGCCTCGAAGGCGGAGCTGTCGAAGCGCTACGGCTTTATCTATGTCGACCGCCATGATGACGGCACCGGCACCCTGGCGCGCAGTAAGAAGAAGAGCTTTGACTGGTATAAAGAGGTGATTGCCAGCCGCGGCGCCAGCCTGAAAGCGTAACGCTTCTCCGCCCGGCCATCGTCGGGCGGGGGATTAAGCCGGTTTACGCGCGCGCAGTAAAAAGATCATCGGCCGCTCTTTCTCTTCATCCAGGGCGGGCTGTTGAGCAATCTGTTCGGCGCCTGGTCCCCACTCATCCAGCTGCTCCAGCACAAAACCGGCGGCGATAAGCGCGTTTATCCAGCTCGAGAGTTTGCGGTGCTGTTTAATGACGCCCTCGGCAAACCAGTTGCTGACGCGCTCCCCCTCCTGCTGATAGTGGCTGACCGGCCAGCTCTTTTGCCCCTGTTCATTCACCTGCCATCCCTGCTGCAGCGGCGCGGTATAGATGGGATGTTCGGCAGAAAAAACCAGGATACCGCCAGGGACCAGCGCCTGCTGCAGGGTGGAGAAGAGCGGGGCGATGTCGGGTAAATAATGCAGGGCCAGCGAGCTGTAGATCAGATCGCAGCTGTTGGCGGGCAGCGTCAGGGTTTGCAGATCGGCGCAGCGGTAGTCAATCTCATCCCCGCGGGTCATTTCCCGTGCCTGCGCCAGCATACGCCGGGAGATATCAAAACCCATTATCTGGCTGGCTCCCTGCTGCTGCGCCCAGCGGCAAAACCAGCCGTAGCCGCAGCCGAGATCCACCACCCGCAAACCGGCTAGCGGCGGCAGCATTTGCTGCAGGGCAGGCCACTCCGGTGCGCCATCCAGCCCTTTCACCGAACGATCGAGGGTTGCATAGCCGGCGAAGAAGTGCGGATCGTCATAAATATTCTGGCTCATATTCATCCCTTGAATTGATAAGTTTGTTTATTTTTAGCTAACTAATAATTTAGTCACACGCTTTACTAAACGCGTTTAATTCAATTAACTTATGATCACTCACCTGATTATGTTATCTGACCTGTCTAATGAAATTGAGATTAAATAATAGCGCGCTGGCGGCCTTGCCCCTGGCCATCGCGCTGGTAGGCTGCGCGCCTTCCCATGAGGTTGCTCGTCCGCCGCAGCAGCAAATTCCGGCTTCCCACGTTGCCATGGATCTTCCCGCCGCCGTCAAAAACGGCTGGCCGCAGACCGACTGGTGGAAAGACTACCACGATGCCCAACTGGATAATTTGATTCAGCGCGCGCTCGCCAACGCACCGGATATGCAGATTGCCGAACAGCGCATCAGGCTTGCCGAAGCGCAGGCCAGAATGTCGCAGGCGAATCTTGGCCCGGAGATGGATTTCTCCGCTGACATCGAACGTCAACGCATGTCGGCCGAAGGCCTGATGGGGCCGTTCGCCACCGACACCGACGGCAATACCGGCCCGTGGTACACCAACGGTACCTTCGGCCTGACCGCCGGCTGGGATCTCGATCTGTGGGGCAAAAACCGTGCGCTGGTGAAAGCCCGCATCGGCGAGCTGAAAGCCCAGGTGGCCGAGCAGGCTCAGACCCGCGAGCTGCTCTCCGGCAGCGTGGCGCGCCTGTACTGGCAGTGGCAGACGGAAGCGGCGATCAAAGCGGTGCTGCAGCAGGTGAAAAACGAGCAAAATAATATCGTGACGGTCGACAAGGCCCTGTATCAGCGCGGGATCACCAACTCCGCCGAAGGGGCGGAAAACGATATTAACGTCAGCAAAACCGACCAGCAGCTGGCGGACGTGGCGGGCACGATGAAAGAGATTGAAGCGCGGCTGATGGCCCTGACCAACAGCCAGAGCCAGTCGCTAAACCTCAAACCCGCCAGCCTGCCGACGGTCAGCGCGCAGCTGCCGGACACCCTTGGCTATGAGCTGCTGGCGCGTCGTCCGGATCTGCAGGTCGCTCACTGGTATATCGAGGCGTCGCTGAGCGAAGTGGACGCGGCGAAGGCGGCGTTTTACCCGGACATCAATCTGATGGCGTTCCTGCAGCAGGATGCCCTGCACTTAAGCGATCTTTTCCGCCATTCGGCGCAGCAGATGGGCGTCACCGCCGGACTGACGCTGCCGATCTTCGACAGCGGTCGCCTCAATGCCAATCTGGATATCGCCAGCGCGCAGAACAGCCTGTCCATCGCCCAGTACAACAAAGCGGTGGTGGATGCCGTCAACCAGGTGGCGAAAACCGCCAGCCAGGTCGAGACGCTGATGGCCAAGAGCCAACAGCAGCAGAAGGTTGAAAAAGACGCCCAGCGGGTGGTGGACCTGGCGCAGGCCCGGATGGCGGCGGGGATCTTGCCCGGCTCCCGGGTCAGTATGGCGAAGCTCCCGGCGCTGCAGGAGCGTATCACCGCCTTGCGCCTGCACGGCCAGTGGATTGACGCCAGCATTCAGCTGACCTCGGCTCTCGGCGGCGGCTACCACCAGGCGGTGAAGTAACCGGCCACCCGGCGCGTTAGCGGGCGCGCCGCTCAGTCTTTCTTCTTCCCTTCGCGCCGCCTGAACCACCAGTGGGCGGCCACGACCACCACCACCGCGAGGATCAGCCAGATCCAGTGCTTCAGATGGGCGTCGAGGTGGTGCAGCCACGGGCCAACCACCTCGCCGCCAAGATAGCCTATGGTGGTAAACAGCAGAGCCCACACCAGCGCCCCGGCAATATTCAGCGGCAGGAAAATGCGCGGCGGCAGGCGGCTGGCGCCGATCAGCAGGGGGCCGATCACCCGGAAGCCGTACATAAAGCGGGTGCCGATGACAAACAGCCACGGCCGGTGCTGGATCATGCGCTGGGCTTTCCTGATCCGCGCCTTCTGGCTGGCGAAACGGCGCAGAATGCGCCCGCCGAAGCGGCGACCAAGCAGATAGAGCAACTGATCGCCAATCATCCCGCCGAGGGCGACAGCGATCACCACCAGGGGAAACTTCAGTAGCCCCTGATGCGCCGCGACGCCGCCCAGCAGGGTAATGGTCTCACCTTCCGCCATGCTGCCGACGATCAGCGCCGCGTAGCCATACTGGGAAATCAGGTGATTGATATCCATAAACAGCTTATCTCCTTACCTCATCACCTGTTAATCATACACCCTGCAGGCCAAAACGCGTCGAACGCAGATTTTTTGTGCTGTACACAAAATAATCTACAGGGTGAATTATACTTGGATCAGTGCAGTACGAAGCCGTGACAAGGGGGACGCTATGAACCATGTCTGGGGGCTCTTCGCTCATCCCAATCGGGAGATGAGCGTGATAAAGAGCGAGAATGAAACCATTTCTCATCACTATACGCACCATGTGCTGCTGATGGCGGCGGTTCCGGTGGTTTGCGCCTTTATCGGCACCACGCAGCTGGGCTGGAACTTCGGTGACGGCACCATTATTAAACTGTCGATGTGGACCGGGCTGGCGCTGGCTGTCCTGTTTTATGCCGTGATGCTGGCCGGGGTGGCGATCATGGGGCGGGTTATCTGGTGGATGGCCAGGCAATATCCGCAGCAGCCTTCCCTGAAACGCTGCATGGTCTTTGCCGGCTATGTGGCCACGCCGCTGTTCCTGAGCGGGATTGTGGCGCTCTATCCGCTGGTCTGGCTGTGCGCGCTGATCGGTACCGTTGCCCTGTTCTATACCGGTTATCTGCTCTATCTCGGGATCCCGACCTTCCTGAGCATTAACCGGGAAGAGGGGCTCAGTTTCGCCAGCTCGACCCTGGCCATCGGGGTGCTGGTGCTGGAAGTACTGCTGGCGATCACCGTGGTGCTATGGGGGTATGGCTACCGACTGTTCTGATCGGACGAAACGGGTCAATATGCATTGCCGGCAAATATGTATTTTATGTCGGCAATGCAGCATTTCTTCACGATTCTTATTAGGCACAGGGCCTTACGGCGCGGTATGATGGCGTTTGCCAGCGAAGTTGCCCACTTAACCTCGCGGCGTACGTTCCATAACGTGCAAAAATACTTTTCAGAATGCCCATGATGCCGAAATTCCGAGTCTCTTTGCTCAGCCTGACCTTGCTGCTGGCTGTGCCTTTTGCGCCCCAGGCGTTAGCAAAAACCCCGACGGCGGTAACCGCCTCGCAGCCGGACATCGCTTCCGGCAGCGCCATGATCGTCGATCTGGCCACCAAAAAAATCATCTACGCCAGCCAGCCGGATCTGGTGCGCCCGATGGCGTCGATCACCAAGGTGATGACCGCCATGGTGGTACTCGATGCCCATCTGCCGCTGGATGAAATGCTGACGGTGGATATCAGCCATACTCCGGAAATGAAGGGGATTTACTCCCGCGTGCGTCTCAATAGCCAGATCAGCCGCCGCGATATGCTGCTGCTGGCGCTGATGTCTTCCGAGAACCGCGCGGCCGCCAGCCTGGCGCATCACTATCCGGGCGGCTACGACGCCTTTATTCGCGCGATGAACGCCAAAGCGCAGGCGCTGGGTATGACCCATACCCGCTATGTGGAGCCCACCGGTCTGTCGGTGCATAACGTCTCCACCGCCCGCGATCTGACCAAACTGCTGATCGCCAGCGAGCAGTATCCGCTGATTGGCCAGCTGAGCACCACCAAAGAAGAGACCGCCACCTTTGCCCATCCGGCCTACAGCCTGCCGTTCCGCAACACTAACCATCTGGTGTATCGCGACAACTGGAACATCCAGCTGACCAAAACCGGCTTCACCAACGCTGCCGGCCACTGCCTGATTATGCGCACGGTGATTAACCAACGTCCGGTGGCGCTGGTGGTGATGGATGCCTTCGGCAAATATACCCACTTCGCCGATGCCAGCCGTTTGCGGACGTGGATCGAGACCGGGAAGGTGATGCCAGTCCCGGCTTCGGCGCTGAGCTATAAAAAGCAGCGCGAAGCGCAGATGGCGGAGGCGATGCTGAAAGGCGGCGCCCAGACCGCGCAGAACGATTAATCTGCATATGCCCCGGATGACGGCGCATTGCGCCTTATCCGGGATAAAGATGCATTTATATCAAAGGGTTATCAGGTCTTGTAGGCCCGGCAAGCGCAGCGCCGCCGGGCAATCACGCCGAGTGCCGCGTTTGTGCCGGATGGCGGCGGACGCCTTATCCGGCCTACGTTATTTGGCGCCGGGTTCCGCCCCTTAGTAGGCCCGGCAAGCGCAGCGCCGCCGGGCAATCACGCCGAGTGCCGCGTTTGTGCCGGATGGCGGCTAACGCCTTATCCGGCCTACGTTATTTACCGCCGGGTTCGGCCCCTTCGCAGGCCCGGCAAGCGCAGCGCCGCCGGGCAATCACGCCGAGTGTCGCGTTTGTGCCGGATGGCGGCGGACGCCTTATCCGGCCTACATTATTTGGCGCCGGGTTCCGCCCCTTAGTAGGCCCGGCAAGCGCAGCGCCGCCGGGCGATCGGGCTGGGGCGTTTATGCCGCGAGCCGCGGGATGTAACGCCGAATATTACTCCGGCAGCGTCCAGTCGCCGTCACCCAGCGCGCGCTGCATAATCAACGTATCCCGCCAGTCGCCCATCTTATAGCCGACGCTGCGCAGCTGACCTGCCACGGTAAAACCGAACTTTTTATGGATCGCCAGCGAGCCGGCATTGTTATGGCCATCGCCGATGATCGCCAGCATCTGCCGCCATGGGCCTTTCTCGCATTCGGCGATCAGCCGCGACAGCAGCGCGCTGCCGATGCCGCGCCCGCCCATTCCGGATTCCACGTAGATCGATTCTTCGAGGGTGTAGCGATAGGCCGGGCGCGGGCGATAGAAAGTGGCGTAGCAGTAGCCGACGATAGCCCCGCGCCACAGCGCTACCAGCCAGGGCAGCCCGTTATCGCGCACGGTCTGGATCCGTTTACGCATTTCGTCAACGGTGGGGGGGATCTCTTCGAAGGAGGCGCGGCCATTCAGCACGTGCCAGACATACAGCGCGGCGATGGCGTGCGCATCGTCGGGCAGCGCTTCACGAATTTCTAAATCACTGTCGAGTAACGGGGCCTCTGCAGGCATGGCGGCGCTCCTGAATCTGCCGGAGAAACATTCTCCGGCGTGCAGCGTAATACAGAAGCGCCAGGCTGAATAGTCCTGCCGCCGATTATTGCGGATCCGTCGGGGAGACTGGCGCCGGGGCCGCTTCACCCCAGTATTTCTGCTTGCTGGTTTTGCCGATCCCCGGGTTCATGCTGTTGGTCGGATCGTTCTGGCGATAGAACTGCTGCAGGCTCTCCGGCGCTTCATACAGATGACCCACGTTATGCTCCGCCGGGTACTGGGCGCCGCGGGCTTTCAGCAACGCCAGCATCTGCTCCTTCAGCGCATGGGCGTCGACCCCTTTCTTGACGATGTAATCCTGATGGAACACATGGCACATAAAGTGGCCATAGTAGAGCTTATGCACCAGCTGGCTGTCGATCTCCGGCGGCAGATGTTCGAACCACTCGGTATCGTTGCGGCGCAGGGCGATATCCAGCGCCAGAATATCTTCCACCTCGTCAGCATGCACCGCCTGATAGCGGATCGCCGCGCCCGCGGCGGCAAAGCGATGGAGGAACGCTTTGCTGCCTTCCTCCGGCGTGCAGGCGAAGAACTCCCCCTCGGCCTGTTGGAAGTACGCTGTCAGCCAGCGCTGCGCTTCTTCGATGCCGTCGCCGGCCATCTTCAGCAGCAGATGGTGTTCATATTTGTCGCGCCAGGTTTTCATCCGCTCCGGTAAATGCGCCGGGAAGACGTGGCCGAGCTTCTGCATAAAGCGGTCGGTAAAGTGCGGCTTAAACAGCGACACTTTCTCCAGCATCGCGTCGGTGCGCCCCTTCATGGTGAAGAAGAACGGCATTTTGTCGGTGCCGAGCTTGTCGATCATCAGGAAGGTGTCTTTGCCATACTTCTCGGCGATATCGTAAATATCGCGGTGCATATATTCCCCGGCCACCGGCAGATGCTGGAACTCGGCGAGGATATGGCGGCGGATCTCGGTCAATACCTGCGGCTGATTGGTGCCAATGTAAAACACCTGCTGGCGCTTTTCCGCCGGGAAGGTATCGAGACGCGCGGCGAAAACCGCCAGTTTACCGGCGCAGCCGGAGGATTCGAACAGGCGGTCCGGGTCGGCGTTGTAGCGCGCCGGGGTGTCGGCATCGACATCGCGCACGCGGGTAACATAGTCGTGATCGTGGGCGTGACGGCCATCGTGCAGCACATCGCTATCGCTGATCCGCTCGTCGTCGAGTCGGCTGAGGATCTGCTCCGGCGTACTGCCGAGATCGATGCCAAGATGGTTGACCAGCTTCAGCTTACCGTCGGCGTCAATCTGCGCGAACAGCGACATCTCGGTATAGGCTGGCCCGCGCTGCACCAGGGAGCCGCCGGAATTGTTGCAGATCCCGCCGATCACCGACGCGCCGATGCACGATGAGCCGATCACCGAGTGCGGCTCGCGCCCCAGCGGTTTCAGCGCTTTTTCCAGTGAATAGAGAGTGGTGCCGGGCCAGGCCAGCACCTGCTCGCCTTTGTCCAGCAGATGCAGCTTATCCAGGCGCAGGGTGCTGATAATCACGATCTCGCGATCGTAATCATTGCCGTTGGGGGTGGAGCCTTCGGTCAGGCCGGTGTTGGCCGCCTGCATCAAAATGATTTTATCGGCGTCGACGCAGGCGTTGAGCACGCGCCAGAGTTCCAGCAGGGTGCCGGGAAAGACAACCGCCAGCGCTTCGCCCTGGCCGGAGCGGAAGCCTTTGCGGTAGCGCTGGGTTTTTGCCGGGTCGGTCAGCAGATGCGCAGGGCCAACCAGGCGCGCCAGGTCAGCCAGAAACGTTTTATGGGTGTTAGTGGGTGCAGATGACATGTTCCACTCCTTGTGGTGGTGCGCGAAATATCGAGGATAAGCATAGCGCTTTGTATGACAATTTGATGCATGAATGTTTCGCAAAAATCAGAGAAGAACCTTAGCATTCTGCGGGCGCGTTGTTTATATATATGGCAAACTGCGGTTTTTATTATGTTTTACCAAGTCCCCGTCTGAGAAAAAGCGAGATAACAATGAAATGGCTCTGCACTGTAGGCGTCGCCGTGAGTCTGGCGCTGCAACCCGCGCTGGCGGATGAACTGTTTGGTAACCACCCCCTGACCCCGCAGGCGCGGGATGCCTTTGTTACCGACCTGCTGAAAAAAATGACCGTGGACGAGAAAATCGGGCAGCTGCGTCTGATAAGCGTCGGCCCGGATAACCCGAAAGAAGCGATCCGCGAGATGATCAAAGCGGGCCAGGTGGGAGCGATTTTTAACACCGTCACCCGTCCGGATATCCGCGTCATGCAGGATCAGGTGATGCAGCTTAGCCGCCTGAAGATCCCGCTGTTCTTTGCCTACGATGTGCTGCACGGCCAGCGCACTGTCTTCCCAATAAGCCTCGGTCTGGCCTCGTCGTTTAACCTCGACGCGGTGAAAACCGTGGGCCGCGTGTCAGCTTATGAAGCCGCCGATGACGGGCTGAACATGACCTGGGCGCCGATGGTCGACGTCTCCCGCGACCCGCGCTGGGGACGCGCTTCCGAAGGCTTCGGGGAAGACACGTATCTGACCACGATGATGGGCCAGGCGATGGTGGCGTCGATGCAGGGCAAGAGCCCTGCTGACCGCTATTCGGTGATGACCAGCGTCAAGCACTTCGCCGCCTACGGCGCGGTGGAGGGCGGGAAAGAGTACAACACGGTCGACATGAGCCCGCAGCGTCTGTTCAACGACTATATGCCGCCGTATAAAGCCGGTCTCGATGCCGGCAGCGGCGCGGTGATGGTGGCCCTGAATTCGCTGAACGGCACCCCGGCGACCGCCGATTCCTGGCTGCTGAAAGATGTCCTGCGCGACCAGTGGGGCTTTAAAGGCATCACGGTTTCCGACCACGGCGCCATCAAAGAGCTGATCAAGCACGGCGTGGCCTCCGACCCGGAAGACGCGGTGCGCGTGGCGCTGAAGTCCGGCATCAACATGAGCATGAGCGACGAGTATTACAGCAAATACCTGCCGGGGCTGGTGAAATCCGGCAAGGTGACCATGGCTGAGCTGGATGACGCCACCCGTCACGTGCTCAACGTCAAATATGACATGGGGCTGTTCAACGATCCGTACAGCCACCTGGGACCAAAAGATTCTGACCCGCAGGACACCAACGCGGAAAGCCGTCTGCATCGTAAAGAGGCGCGCGAAGTGGCCCGCGAGAGCCTGGTGCTGCTGAAAAACCGTCTCGATACGCTGCCGCTGAAAAAATCCGGCACTATCGCGGTGGTGGGCGCGCTGGCGGACAGCAAACGCGACATGATGGGCAGCTGGTCGGCGGCGGGCGTGGCCGATCAGTCGGTGACCGTCCTGACCGGCATCAAAGAAGCGCTGGGCGATAACGGCAAAGTGATTTACGCCAAAGGGGCGAACGTTACCGACGACAAAGGCATTGTCGATTTCCTCAATCTGTATGAGAAAGCAGTGCAGGTTGACCCGCGCTCGCCGCAGGAAATGATCGACGAAGCCGTCGCGGCGGCGAAGCAAGCCGACGTGGTGGTCGCCGTAGTGGGCGAGGCGCAGGGGATGGCCCATGAGGCCTCCAGCCGGACCGACATCACCCTGCCGCAGAGCCAGCGCAATCTGATTGCCGCCCTCAAAGCCACCGGCAAACCGCTGGTGCTGGTGCTGATGAACGGCCGTCCGCTGGCGCTGGTGAAAGAGGATCAGCAAGCCGATGCGCTGCTGGAGACCTGGTTTGCCGGCACCGAAGGCGGGCATGCCATCGCCGACGTGCTGTTTGGCGACTATAACCCGTCGGGCAAGCTGCCGATGTCCTTCCCGCGCTCGGTGGGGCAGATCCCAACCTACTACAGCCATCTGAATACCGGTCGGCCGTATAATCCGGAGAAGCCGAACAAGTACACCTCGCGTTACTTCGATGAGGCCAACGGCCCGCTGTACCCGTTTGGCTACGGCCTGAGCTACACCACCTTTAGCGTCTCCGATGTCACTATGTCGTCGGCCACCCTGCCGCGCGACGGCAGCGTGACCGCCAGCGTGCAGGTGACCAACACCGGCAAACGCGAAGGGGCGACGGTCATTCAGCTGTATCTGCAGGACGTCACCGCCTCCATGAGCCGGCCGGTGAAAATGCTGCGCGGCTTTAAAAAGGTCACCCTCAAGCCGGGTGAAACGCAAACCGTCAGCTTCCCGATCGACGTCGACGCGCTGAAGTTCTGGAACCAGCAGATGAAATACGTCGCTGAGCCGGGCAAATTCAATGTCTTTATCGGCGTGGACTCCGCCCGCGTGCAGCAGAGCGAGTTTGAGCTGTTGTAAGGCAGAGCCCTTAAGCCCAACGTCACACGTTAAAGGCCGATTAATCGGCCTTTTCTTTTTCGTATCGCTGGCAAATGGACTACGCTTTTCTCTTAAGCTTCTGTAAGCGAAGCGCAAAAGAACTGAGGGAAGCGGGATGAAGATGGCGACGAAATGGTCCGGCGCGCTGGCGCTGGCCGCCCTGATAAGTGTGCCGCTGCAGGCGGCGGAGCCGGTGAAGGTCGGCTCGAAAATTGATACCGAAGGGGCGCTGCTGGGCAATATGATCCAGCAGGTGCTGGAAAACCACGGCGTCAAAACGATTAATAAAATCCAGCTCGGCACCACGCCGGTGGTGCGCGGGGCGATTGTCGCCGGCGAGCTGGATATCTACCCGGAGTATACCGGCAATGGCGCTTTCTTCTTTAAAGATGAAAACGACCCGGCATGGAAGAATGCCCGGCAGGGCTATGAGAAGGTGAAACGCCTGGATCAGGAGAAACATCAGCTGGTATGGCTCACCCCGGCGCCGGCTAACAACACCTGGACCATCGCCGTGCGCCAGGAGCTGGCGGAGAAAAATCATCTGACCTCGCTGGCCGACCTCAGCCGCTATCTGCAGCAGGGCGGCGAATTTAAGCTGGCGGCTTCGGCGGAGTTTATTGAACGCCCGGACGCGCTGCCGGCGTTTGAAAAAGCGTATGACTTCAAACTCAACCAGAACCAGATGCTGTCGCTGGCCGGGGGCGATACGGCGGTGACCATCAAAGCGGCGGCGCAGCAGACCTCCGGCGTTAACGCGGCGATGGCCTACGGCACCGACGGCCCGGTGGCGGCTCTGGGGTTACAGACGCTGAGCGACCCGCAGGGCGTGCAGCCGATTTACGCCCCGACGCCGGTGGTGCGCGAGGCGGTGCTTAAAGCCTACCCGCAGATCGCCGACTGGCTGAAGCCGGTCTTCGCCAGCCTCGATGAAAAGACCCTGCAGCAGCTCAACGCCCGCATCGCGGTGGAAGGCCAGGATGCGAAGCGCGTGGCGGCAGATTATCTGCAGCAGAAAGGCCTGCTGAAGTAAGCCACCGGTGACCATTCGCTGTACTCACCGCGTCGGCCTGCTGCTGACAGGCCTGCTGCTGGTTACGCTGGCGCTGCCGTTTATCGCTTACGCGCCGAATCGCTTACTCTCCGGGGAAGGGCGCGGGCTGTGGCAGGTGATGCCCTGGCTCGCCGGCGTTCAGCTGGCGGCAGCCCTCGCCGGGATCCTGCTCTGCTGGCTGCCGGGCAGGGTTGCGCCGCTTCTCCATCTGCTGCTGGCCGAACTGCTTTTCCCGCTGCTTATCTGGGGCAGCGGCCAGGCGGCGATTGAGCTCTCCCGGCACGGCTCGCCGCTGGCGCGCACCTCGCCCGGCAGCGGTCTGTGGCTGTCGCTGGCGCTCTGCCTGCTGCTGGCCAGCGAGGCCATTCGTCATCTTACCGCCCGGCCGCTGTGGCGCTGGCTGCTGAATGCGCAAGTCTGGCTTCTGCCCATCATCCTGCTCGCCGCCGGGGCGCTCGATCAGCTCTCGCTGCTGAAGGAGTATGCCAACCGCCAGGAGGTGTTTGACGACGCCCTGCGCCAGCATCTGCTTCTGCTGTTTGGCACCCTGCTGCCGGGCCTGATCATTGGCCTGCCGCTGGGGGTATGGCTCTGGCGGCGTCCGCGCTGGCAGGCGCCGGCCTTCACCGTGCTCAATGTGATCCAGACTATCCCGTCGGTGGCGCTGTTCGGCCTGCTGATTGCCCCGCTTGCCGGTCTGGCGCGCTATTTCCCGGCGCTGGGCGAGCTGGGCGTCTCCGGGACCGGCGTGGCGCCGGCCCTGATCGCCCTGACGTTGTATGCGCTGCTGCCGCTGGTGCGCGGGGTGGTGACCGGCCTGCAGCAGGTGCCGCGGGATGCGCTGGAGAGCGCGACGGCAATGGGCATGAGCGCCGGACAGCGTTTTCGTCAGGTGCAGCTCCCGCTGGCGATGCCGGTGCTGTTGCGCAGCCTGCGGGTGGTCAGCGTGCAAACCGTCGGCATGGCGGTGGTGGCGGCGCTGATCGGCGCCGGCGGCTTTGGCGCGCTGGTGTTCCAGGGGCTGCTGAGCAGCGCGCTGGATCTGGTGCTGCTCGGGGTCGTGCCGACCATTGCCCTGGCGGTGGTCGTGGATGCTCTGTTCGCCCTGTGGGGCGCCTGGCTGAAAGGAGAGGCCAATGATTGAATTTGAAGGGGTCAGCAAAGCGTTTGCCGGCCACCCGGCGGTGAAGGACCTGACCCTGCAGCTGCGCGAAGGCGCTTTCTCGGTGCTGGTGGGAACCTCCGGCTCGGGCAAGTCGACGACGCTGAAAATGATCAACCGCCTGCTGGAGCCGGACCGGGGCATGATTCGCTTTGCCGGCGAAGACATCCGCCAGCAGCCGCTCCTGACCCTGCGACGGCGGATGGGCTATGCCATCCAGTCCATCGGCCTGTTTCCCCACTGGACGGTGGCGCAGAATATCGCCACCGTGCCGCAGCTGCAAAAATGGCCGCGGGGGAGGATCGCCGACCGGGTCGACGAGCTGATGGCGCTGCTGGGGCTGGAGGCAACGCTGCGCGACCGCTACCCTCATCAGCTCTCCGGCGGCCAGCAGCAGCGGGTCGGGGTGGCGCGGGCGCTGGCGGCAGACCCGGAGGTACTGCTGATGGATGAGCCCTTCGGCGCCCTCGACCCGGTGACCCGTGAGGCGCTGCAGCAGGAGATGCTGCGCATCCATCGCCTGCTGGGGCGGACGATTGTCCTGGTGACCCATGATATTGACGAAGCGCTGCGTCTCGCGGACCACCTGGTGCTGATGGACGGCGGCGAGGTGGTCCAGCAGGGGGCGCCGCTGGAGATGCTCCTGCGGCCAGAGAATCGCTTTGTGCAAACCTTTTTTGGCCGCAGCGAGCTGGGCGTGCGCCTGCTGTCGCTGCGCGAGGTGCGGGACTATCTGCGTCCCGACGAGCGGCTGGCGGGCGAGGGGCTGACCGTCACCATGACCCTGCGGGAAGCGCTGTCGCAGTTTGTCGCCCGGCGCTGCGAGGCGCTGCCGGTGGTGGATGCCGAGGGGCAACCCTGCGGCACGCTGCATTTTGCCGATCTGCTGCGCCAGGAGGCGAGTCATGAAGGCGCTTCGTGAGCCGCTGTGGTGGCTTAGCGCGATGTTTATCGGCCTGCTGGCGGGGCTGCCCTACAGCGCGCCGTTGTTCAGCCGGCTGTTTCCGGAACTGCCGCGGCCGGTCTACCAGCAGGAGAGCTTCTGGGCGCTCACTGTCGATCACGGCTGGCTGGTGGCGGCGTCCAGCCTCGCGGCGACCGCTGTCGGGCTGGGGGCAGGGGTGGCGGTCACCCGGCCCGCGGGCAGCGCGTTTCGTCCGCTGGTGGAGACCATCGCCGCTATCGGGCAGACCTTTCCGCCGGTGGCGGTGCTGGCGATGGCGGTGCCGGTGCTGGGCTTTGGCTGGCTGCCGGCGCTGATCGCCCTCGCGCTGTATGGCATACTACCGGTGCTGCAAGGGACTCTGGCCGGTCTGGGGTCGATACCGTCGGGCGTGTCAGATGTGGCAGAAGGAATGGGCATGACCGGCTGGCAGCGTCTGTGCAAGGTGGAGCTGCCTCTGGCGGCCCCGGTGATCCTGGCGGGGATCCGCACCTCGGTCATCGTCAATATTGGTACCGCGACGATAGCCTCGACGGTGGGGGCCAATACGCTTGGGACGCCGATCATCATCGGCCTGAGCGGGTTTAATACCGCCTATATCGTGCAGGGGGCGCTGCTGGTGGCGCTGGCGGCGATTATTGTCGACCGCGCATTTGAGCGCCTGGCCCGCTGGCTCAGCCGACACCGCCACGTACAATAAAGGAATAGCCGGCCAGCATCACGCCGCTGATCCCGCCGATGGCCATAAGTAAGAAGAGAGTGACGACCGCGATTTTCGCTGGCTTCATAATAGACTCCTGATGTTAACAGGGGGATTATACGGTGAAGCACAGGTGTTAATGAAACATTAATTGCGGTTTAGCGCGCCGCGCCGGGCTTTTTGCCGCTTTTGCTGCGTCACGCGCCGCAAAAAAGTGTGATCCTGCCCGTCATTTTTCATTTTTATGCAGGGCTTCAAAGAAAGTCTCCGCCAGGCAGTGTAAGGTACGCGCTTTCAAGAATG
Organism: Klebsiella sp. C239; assembly: GCF_048822715.1. Lineage (NCBI taxonomy): Bacteria > Pseudomonadati > Pseudomonadota > Gammaproteobacteria > Enterobacterales > Enterobacteriaceae > Klebsiella > Klebsiella sp. C239. The sequence goes on from NZ_JBMEZK010000001.1 coordinate 376,041, forward strand.
TGTGGTTTGCGGGTATGTACGAGTTTGATCTGGTGTTGCTGCTGCTTCAGCAGATGTGCGTATTTTTGGTCATCGCGTGGTTGATGAGCAAAACCCGACTGTTTATCCCCCTGATGCAAGTCACCGTTCGCCTGCCGCACAAGCTGCTGTGCTACGTCACCTTCTCCATTTTCTGCATTATGGGGACCTATTTTGGTCTGCATATCGAAGACTCTATCGCCAACACCCGCGCCATCGGCGCCGTGATGGGCGGCCTGCTCGGCGGCCCGGTGGTCGGCGGGCTGGTGGGGCTGACTGGCGGCCTGCACCGCTACTCGCTGGGGGGGATGACCGCCTTAAGCTGCATGGTCTCCACTATCGTCGAGGGGCTGCTGGGCGGTCTGGTGCACAGCGTGCTGGTCAAGCGCGGCCGGCCGGACAAAGTCTTTAGCCCGCTGACCGCCGGGGCGATCACCTTCGTGGCCGAGCTGGTGCAGATGATGATTATTCTGCTGATTGCCCGCCCGTTCCAGGACGCCCTGCATCTGGTGCAGAGCATTGCCGCGCCGATGATGGTGACCAATACCGTCGGCGCGGCGCTGTTTATGCGCATTCTGCTGGACAAGCGGGCGATGTTCGAGAAGTACACCTCCGCCTTTTCCGCCACGGCGCTGAAGGTGGCGGCGTCCACCGAGGGGATCCTGCGTCAGGGGTTCAACGAAGAGAACAGCATGAAGGTGGCCCAGGTGCTGATCCAGGAGCTGGATATCGGCGCGGTGGCGATCACCGACCGCGACAAGCTGCTGGCGTTTACCGGCATCGGCGACGACCACCACCTGCCGGGCAAACCTATCTCCTCCTCGTATACGCAACGGGCGATTGAGACCGGGGAGGTGGTGTATGCCGACGGCAACGAGGTGCCCTACCGCTGCTCGATTCATCCGCACTGTAAGCTGGGGTCGACGCTGGTGATCCCCTTGCGCGGCGAGAACCAGCGTGTGATCGGCACCATCAAACTGTATGAGGCGAAAAACCGCCTGTTCAGTTCGATCAACCGCACCCTCGGGGAGGGGATTGCCCAGCTGCTGTCGGCGCAGATCCTCGCCGGGCAGTACGAGCGGCAGAAGGCGCTGCTGACGCAATCCGAAATCAAGCTTCTGCATGCCCAGGTCAACCCGCACTTCCTGTTTAACGCGCTTAACACCCTGAAGGCGGTGATCCGTCGCGACAGCGAGCAGGCCGGCCAGCTGGTGCAGTATCTGTCGACCTTCTTTCGCAAGAACCTGAAGCGGCCGACAGAAATCGTCACCCTCGCCGATGAGATCGAGCATGTTAACGCCTACCTGCAGATTGAGAAGGCCCGCTTTCAGGCTAACCTGCAGATCCAGATGGCGGTGCCGGAAGGGCTGGCGCATCACCAGCTGCCGGCCTTTACCCTGCAGCCGATCGTGGAGAACGCCATTAAGCATGGCACATCGCAACATCTTGGCGTCGGCGAAATTACCATTCGCGCCAGCCAGGACGATCGCTGGCTGCAGCTGGATATCGAAGATAACGCCGGGCTGTACCGGGCCAACCCTCAGGCCAGCGGGCTGGGGATGAATCTGGTGGACAGGCGGCTTCGGGCGCGTTTTGGCGCCGACTGCGGTATCAGCGTCACCTGCGAACCGGAGCGCTTTACCCGTGTCACCCTACGTTTGCCCCTGGAGGAGAATGCATGCTGAGAGTATTGATCGTCGATGATGAGCCGCTGGCGCGGGAAAACCTGCGTATTTTGCTGGAGACTCAGCGCGATATCGAGATCGTCGGCGAATGCGGCAACGCGGTGGAGACGATTGGCGCGGTCCATAAGCTGCGTCCCGACGTGTTGTTTCTCGACATCCAGATGCCGCGCATCAGCGGCCTGGAGATGGTCGGGATGCTCGACCCGGAGCACCGCCCCTATATCGTGTTTCTCACCGCCTTTGATGAATACGCGGTGAAAGCCTTTGAGGAGCACGCCTTTGACTATCTGCTCAAGCCGATTGAAGCTGCCCGGCTGGAGAAAACCCTCGCCCGCCTGCGCCAGGAGCGTAATCTGCAGGATGTGTCGCTGCTGGATGACGCCCGGCAGACGCTGAAATACATACCCTGTACCGGCCACAGCCGTATCTGGCTGCTGCAGATGGAGGATGTGGCCTTTGTCAGCAGCCGGATGAGCGGGATCTACGTGACCGACCGCGAGGGCAAGGAAGGGTTTACCGAGCTAACCCTGCGCACCCTTGAGAGCCGCACGCCGCTGCTGCGCTGTCATCGCCAGTATCTGGTGAATATGGCGCACCTGAAGGAGATTCGCCTGGAGGAGAATGGTCAGGCGGAGCTGCTGATGCGCGCCGGGCAAACGGTGCCGGTGAGCCGGCGCTATTTAAAAAGCCTGAAAGAGGCGATTGGCCTGTAAAGCTGCTACACTGCGCCCCATTGCATCATCGACAGTAAAAGGCACTCATGCTCAGTAATGATATTCTTCGTAGCCTGCGCTACACCCTGAAAGTCAATAATAACGATATGGTGCGCATTCTTGCGCTATCCGATATGGAATCCACCTCCGCCAGCTTTGACACCTGGACGACGAAAGAGGATGAAGAGGGCTTTGTCCGCTGCCCGGACATTATCCTGTCGGGTTTCCTCAACGGCCTTATCTATGACAAGCGCGGTAAAGACGATTCGGCGCCGGAGCTGGCGCTGGAGCGCCGGGTGAATAACAATACGGTGCTGAAAAAGCTGCGGATCGCCTTCTCGCTGAAAACGGATGATATTGTGGCGATCATGAGCGAGCAGAAATACCGCGTCTCGGTGCCGGAAGTGACCGCCATGATGCGGTCGCCTGACCACAAAAACTACCGCGAGTGCGGCGACCAGTTTCTGCGCAATTTCCTGCGCGGCCTGACCCAGCGGGTGCATAACCCGAAGGCGTGATGGTTAGCCGGGGGCGGCTTCGCCTTACCCGGCCTACAAAACCCGTCGGCCCGTGCAAGGGTAGCGCCGCCGGGCAAAAAAAAGCCGGAGATATTCTCCGGCTTTTTTATTATTTCACCTGCTGACCCGGCTTCGCGCCGTCGTCAGGGCTTAACAGGAAGATATCCTTCCCGCCAGGGCCGGCGGCCATCACCATCCCTTCCGAGATGCCGAAGCGCATTTTGCGCGGCGCCAGGTTGGCGACCATCACCGTCAGGCGGCCAATCAGCGGCTGCGGATCCGGATAAGCGGAGCGGATGCCGGAGAAGACGTTACGCTTCTCGCCGCCAAGATCCAGCGTCAGGCGTAGCAGCTTGTCGGAGCCCTCGACGAATTCCGCGTTTTCAATCAGCGCCACGCGCAGGTCGACTTTGGCGAAATCGTCAAAGGTGATGGTTTCCTGAATCGGATCGTCCGCCAGCGGGCCGCTGACCGGCGCCGCGGTGGCTTTCACCTCTTCTTTAGAGGCTTCCACCAGGGCTTCCACCTGCTTCATCTCGATGCGGTTGTACAGCGCCTTAAACGGATTGACCTTATGCGCCAGCAGCGGCTGCTGGATGGCGTCCCAGCTCAGCTCGCTGTTGAGGAACGCTTCCGCGCGCGCGGCCAGCTGCGGCAGGACCGGCTTCAGCCAGGTCATCAGCACGCGGAACATATTCAGGCCCATGGTGCAGATGGCCTGCAGGTCGGCGTCGCGGCCTTCCTGTTTCGCCACCACCCACGGCGCCTGCTCATCGACATAGCGGTTGGCCACGTCGGCGAGGGCCATGATTTCGCGGATGGCCTTACCGAACTCGCGGCTGTCCCACGCTTCGCCGATGCTTTCCGCCGCGTCGGTGAAGGTTTTGTACAGCGCCGGGTCGGCCAGCTCAGCGGCCAGCACGCCGTCAAAACGCTTGCTGATAAAGCCGGCGTTGCGCGAAGCGAGGTTAACTACCTTGTTGACGATGTCGGCGTTAACGCGCTGGATAAAGTCTTCCAGGTTGAGGTCGATATCATCGATGCGCGAAGAGAGCTTGGCGGTGTAGTAGTAGCGCAGGCTGTCGGCATCAAAGTGCTTCAGCCAGGTGCTGGCCTTAATGAAGGTGCCGCGCGACTTAGACATCTTCGCGCCATTGACCGTCACGTAGCCATGCACGAACAGGTTGGTCGGTTTACGGAACTGGCTGCCTTCCAGCATCGCCGGCCAGAACAGGCTGTGGAAGTAGACGATGTCCTTGCCGATAAAGTGATACAGCTCGGCCGTGGAGTCTTTCTTCCAGTATTCGTCGAAGCTGGTGGTGTCGCCGCGCTTGTCGCACAGGTTCTTGAAAGAGCCCATGTAGCCGATCGGCGCGTCCAGCCAGACGTAGAAATATTTGCCCGGCGCGTTCGGAATTTCGAAGCCGAAGTACGGCGCATCGCGGGAGATGTCCCACTGCTGCAGGCCGGATTCGAACCACTCCTGCATTTTGTTCGCCACCTGCTCCTGCAGCGCGCCGCTGCGGGTCCACGCCTGCAGCATTTCGCTGAACGACGGCAGGTCGAAGAAGAAGTGTTCGGAGTCACGCATCACCGGCGTGGCGCCGGAGACCACCGATTTCGGGTCGATCAGTTCGGTGGGGCTGTAGGTCGCGCCGCACACTTCGCAGTTATCGCCGTACTGGTCCGGAGATTTACACTTCGGACAGGTGCCTTTCACAAAACGGTCCGGCAGGAACATGCCTTTTTCCGGATCGTAGAGCTGAGAGATGGTGCGGTTTTTGATAAAACCGTTCTCTTTCAGACGGGTGTAGATAAGCTCCGACAGCTCGCGGTTCTCGTCGCTGTGCGTCGAGTGATAGTTATCGTAGCTGATGTCGAAGCCGGCAAAATCGGTCTGATGCTCCTGACTCATCTCGCCAATCATCTGCTCCGGAGTGATACCGAGCTGTTGCGCCTTGAGCATGATCGGCGTGCCGTGGGCGTCGTCGGCGCAGATGAAGTTGACCTCGTGGCCGCGCATTCGCTGGTAACGGACCCAGACATCAGCCTGGATGTGCTCCAGCATGTGGCCGAGGTGGATGGAGCCGTTGGCGTACGGCAGGGCGCACGTTACCAGAATTTTCTTCGCGACTTGAGTCATAGTGAGCATTACATCTTCTGTTGTAAAAAGGGCTTCCGATATTACCAAAAGGGCTGTGGGTGCGCCATAAATGGCTGCCCATATATGGATAATCCTTTCCTGTGATAAACTCTGTGATTACTGAAAGCATCTCAAAACAACAAAGGAGTCGGGATGAATTCGCAATCCCAGGCCAAATCCCCCGAGCGCCTCCGCGCGATGGTCGCCGGGACGCTGGCCAATTTCCAGCACCCAACCCTGAAGCATAATCTCACCACCCTCAAGGCGCTGCACCATGTCGCCTGGCTGGACGATACCGTTCATATCGAGCTACAAATGCCGTTCGTCTGGAGCAGCGCCTTCGAAGCGCTCAAAGAGCAGTGCAGCGCCGAGCTGTTGCGCATCACTGGCGCGAAGGCCATCGACTGGAAGCTGACCCACAGCATCGCGACCCTCAAGCGCGTGAAAAACCAGCCCGGCATCAATGGCGTGAAGAACATTATCGCCATCAGCTCCGGGAAAGGCGGCGTCGGTAAATCTTCTACTGCCGTAAACCTGGCGCTGGCGCTCGCCGCGGAAGGGGCGAAGGTGGGCATTCTGGATGCCGATATCTACGGCCCGTCGATTCCGACCATGCTTGGCGCGGAAGACAGCCGCCCGACCTCGCCGGACGGTACCCATATGGCGCCGATCATGAAGTTCGGTCTGGCCACCAACTCCATCGGCTACCTGGTGACCGACGACAACGCCATGGTGTGGCGCGGGCCGATGGCCAGCAAGGCGCTGATGCAGATGCTGCAGGAGACCCTGTGGCCGGATCTCGACTACCTGGTGCTGGATATGCCGCCGGGCACTGGCGACATCCAGCTGACGCTGGCGCAGAACATTCCGGTCACCGGCGCGGTGGTAGTCACCACGCCGCAGGATATCGCGCTGATCGACGCCAAAAAAGGCATCGTGATGTTCGAAAAAGTGGAAGTGCCAGTGCTGGGGATCGTGGAAAACATGAGCATGCATATCTGCAGCAACTGCGGGCACCATGAGCCGATCTTCGGCACCGGCGGCGCGCAAAAACTGGCCGAGAAATACCACACTCAGCTGCTGGGCCAGCTGCCGCTGCATATTACGCTGCGGGAAGATCTGGATAACGGCACGCCGACGGTGGTGGCGCGTCCGGAAAGCGAATTTACCGACATCTACCGCCAGCTGGCGGGTCGGGTGGCGGCCCAGATGTACTGGCAGGGAGAAGTGATCCCGGGCGAGATTGCCTTCCGCGCCGTTTAAGGCCGCGGCGAGCGCATCAGCCAGTATCCGCCCTCGGGCGAGGCGCCCTGTGCTTCGATGGTCCAGCCGTGACGCTGGTAGAAGCGCAGGGCGTTTTTATTTTCCATCAGGCACTTCAGCGTCCCGCTGGCGGTAAAGGTCCGTTCGACCTGCGCCAGCAGCGCGCTGCCGATATGTTTGCCCTGCCAGTCCGGGTCGACGAACAGATGGTGAAGAAAGTTATCGGCGGTCCATACGGCGGCAAAGCCCACCGGCAGGCCGTCGTATTCCGCGACCCATAGCTGTTCATCCGCGGTGGCGGCATCGAAATCTTCCAGCCGCCATGTCGTGGAGGGAAGCCAGGTCCACGACATACTGCGCGCCCGCAGAAAGAGCTGGCGCAGCGCCGGAAAGACCGCTGGTTCGCCGGGGCGGATGCGGAGTTTGAGCGGATCAGCGATGATAGAAGATCTCGCCATCGTACACCTTGAGGATTTTGCCTTCGGTGTCGGTGATCAGCACGTAGTTACCGCCCATATAGGTCCAGTGGCTGCCGGCGTCCGGCGCGGGCAGATTACGCTGCTGCCACCCTTTGATGTTGTATTCGGGGGTGAGGTACATCGCCGGAACGGTGTCGCCAATGTGAAACTGGGTGAAGTCGGCGGTGAACTCTTTCAGCGCATACTGATCGATCCCCGCGGCAGAAGCCGTCCAGCTGGCGCCGGCGGTGGCAAGGAGTACGCCCAGAAGCATCATTTTTGTTTTACGCATAGTTTCCTCAATATTACCTGGACTCAAAATAGCAGCCTCGTATCATTCCTGATGCGTTGCTGAAATGGCAAGCACTGGATTTTTAAAAAGTGTAAGCAAAACACGGCGCAAGTCCTGCGCCGCTTGCGTTGCAGCGACGGTGATGCCTATTTTGGGAGCAATCTGAAGCAGGGGAGAATCGGCATGTTCAGGCTGGAAGATCTGACCTTATTTGTCCGCGCCGCGGCACTGGGCAGTTTTAGCGACGCCGCGCGCGAGGCGGGGCAGCAACCGGCGCAGGTGAGCGCGGCGATTAAGCGTCTGGAGACGATCCTCAATATTCGCCTGTTCGCCCGCTCGACCCGCAGCCTGCGCCTGACGCCGGAGGGGGAGACCTGGCTGCCGTATGCCACCCAGATGCTCGATACCCTCGAGGCCGGCCTGCAGAAGATCCAGACCCCGGACGATGAAATTCGCGGCATGCTGCAGATCGCCGTGCCGTCGGATCTCGGGCGTAACCTGCTCCTGACCCTGTTCCGCGACTTTCGGCAACGCCACCCGGCGCTGCGCCTGCGGCTGCTCTTTTCCGACCAGCTGACCGACGTGTTTAAAGATCCGGTGGACGTCGCGTTTCGCTATGGCAATAACGATGACGCCTCGTTTATTTCGCTGCCGGTGGCGCCGGAAAATCGTCGGGTGCTGGTGGCCTCTCCTGAGTGGATCGCCCGCCACGGCGAGCCGCAGACCCTTGAGGAGCTCGGCCAGCACAATGCGTTGATCTACATATTGCGCGGCCGCCCGTTCGACCGCTGGTCGCTGAGCCTCGACGGCGAAGTTCTGCAGCAGAAGGTCTCCGGCACGGTGATGAGCGATGACGCGGAGGTGATCCGCCGGCTGGCGGTGGCCGGGGAGGGCATTGCCTATAAATCGATGCTCGACGTCAGCGACGATCTGCGGGCGGGCCGCCTGCGGCGCCTGCTGCCGCGTTACCAGGGGGATGTGGTGCCGTTGAACCTGATTTGTCCGCACCGCAAACAGCTCTCTGCCGCGGTGCGTTTGTTATATGAAGAGGTGAAATCACATTGTGAAGGGCTTAATGTCTAACTAAGGTCGCGAAGTAGTAGACCAGCGGGACGGCCAGCACCCACAGGCCAATCGGGATTTCCCGCCACTTGCCGGCGATGGCCTTGATCACAATGTAAAACAGCAGCCCGCCGGCGATGCCGGTGCCGAAGCTGTTGGCGATGAGGGTGATCATCACCATCATCAGCACCGGCAGGCCGTCGGTGAAGTTGCCAAGATCCACTTTGCGCAGGCCGCTGAACATGTTCAGGCCGATCAGGATCAGCGCCGGGGCGGTGGCCTCCTTCGGGATCATCAGCGCCACCGGCGTGAACAGCAGCATCAGCAGGAACATCACCGCCGCTGACAGCGCGGTGAGGCCGGTTTTGCCGCCGGCTTCCGCCGCCGCCGAGGACTCAATCAGCGCCGTTGCCGCCGGAATACCTACCCACGGGCCGAGCGCCGCGGCAATCGAATCGACCATAAACGGGCGATTAATCTGCGGCATGTTGCCTTCTTCATCCAGCAGACCCGCCTCGCCGCCCACCGCCAGCGTCGTCCCCATGGTGGAGAAAAACTCAGAAGCGAAAAAGACGAACAGGAACGGCAGGAAGGCGATGTTTAACGCCCCCAGCAGGTCAACCTCTCCCAGCACCGGGGCCAGCGAGTGGGGGACATCGATAAAATGCGTCGGCAGTTTCGTGACGCCGAACGGGATCCCCACCAGGGTAGCGCACAGAATGGCCCACAAAATGGCGCCCGGCACCTTACGCGCCTGCAGGGCTATCGCCAGGAACAGGCCACACAGCGCCACCAGCGCGCCGGGGGCGAGGAAGTCGCCGAGCATCAGGGCGTTGGTTTTGGCATTGGCGAGCACCAGCCCGGCGTTGCGAAAGCCGAGGACGGCGACGAACAGGCCGATGGAGGCCGTCAGCCCCAGCTTGATCGACTGCGGAACCGAGCGGGTGACCACTTCGCGCAGGCCAAAGCGGGTCAGCAGGAAGAAGAGAACCCCCGACCAGCAGGCGATCCCGAGGCCTGTCTGCCAGCCAATCCCCTCGCTACCGGCCAGCGTGACCCCCACCAGCACTGAGCCGCCAATGCCCGGGCCGACGATAAACGGCAGGTTGGCGTAAAACGCCATCAGCAGCGAGCCGACGACGAAGACCAGAATGGTGCCGGTGGTGGCGGCGCCTTTGTCCATTCCGCCGATCGCCAGCAGTCCCGGGATGACCACCAGTAAATAGGCGGCGGCGAGAAAACCGGTGATCCCGGCCAGGCATTCGCTGCGCAGCGTGCCGCCGCGCGAGCGCAGCGCAAAGCGGCGCTCCAGCCAGTTATCGCGGGCGGAAGAGTGAAGTGTGTTATCGGCCATGCTCAGGCTCCCTGAGGATTATTGTTGTGAGGCGTTGGCGCCGGGGTTTCCCGGCAGGCTATCAACGGGTCGACTATCTGGCGGCTGCCGCCGTCGGTCAGACCCAAATCGGTTAAATGCGGCCCGGCGTTACAGGCAAGACAGGTGCCTTCAATGGCCTTAAAGACCCGGTACGGCGGCTCCCAGTCGGCGACTTTGCTGCTCAGATCGCGCAGCTCGCGGAACTGACGCGCCAGCTCGGCGGCCGGGAGATCCGACAGCATGCCGGCAATCGGCATCGCCACATGGGCGAGGATCTCGCCCCGTTGCGCCAGCGCCATCCCGCCGCCGGAGGCGATAAGCTGGTTGGCCGCCTGCGCCATATCCTCAGCATTGCGCCCGAGCACCACCAGATTGTGTGAATCGTGGGAATAGCTGGTGGCGATGGCCCCGCGCAGCTCGCCCCAGCCTTCAAGCAGGGCGATTTGCGGCGTCGCCTGATGGCGGCCGTGGCGGTGCTTGACCCAGATCAGGCTGAAGCCGGCGGGCAGCTGGACCTGGCCGTCTCGGATCTGCACTTCGACCTCGCCCCACTGGGTGAAGCGCGCGCCGCGGATATGGCGCAGGCGGGCGACGCCGTGGCGAATGCCCTTGATGCGCAGGATAAAGTCATCGGCGGCGAGGGGGGCTATCTGCAAGGTATCGCGCGGCGGCGTCACGCCCGGCGCCGGGGCGATCGGCTTCAGCAGGCGGCCGGCATGGGCCAGCCGTTCCCCGCCAACGTAGACTTCGCGGGCCGCCAGTTTCTCCAGAGAATCAAACACCACCAGGTCGGCGCGTCGCCCGGCGGCAATCAGCCCAAGATCGTGGCGCTGCAGGCGAATAGCGGCGTTGAGGGTGGCGAAACGCAGCGCATCGACCGCCGGTAATCCATGCTCGATCAGCAGGTTGAGCAGGGCGATGATCCCGCCTTTCTCCAGCAGCATATCCGGCGGCACGTCATCGGTGCAGACGGTGATCTGCGAGGAGAGGTGCGGCAGCGTTTTCAACGCCGCCACGATCTCCGGCAGCAGGTAGGGGTGCGAGCCGCGGATCTCGATCGTCAGCCCGGCGCGCAGTTTTTCCAGCGCGTCGTCCGCCGAGGTCAGTTCATGATCGGAGGTGACGCCGGCGGCGAGGTAGGCCTGCAGGTCGGCGCCGCTCAGCCCGCGGGCGTGGCCTTCGATCAGTTTTCCGCTGTTGAGACCGGCCTGGACAATCTCCTGCATCCGCTCGCTGCCGTGCAGCACGCCATGCATATCCATCACTTCCGCCACGCCGCGCACTTCCGGCCAGCCGAGCATGGTCTCCATTTCCGCGCCGGCGAAATCGGCGCCGGACATTTCGAGGCCGGGGGTGGAGGGCACGCTCGACGGCGCGGCGACCATCACCTGCAGCGGCAGGTGGCGGCTGGCGTCTACCGCGTAACGCACGCCCTCGACGCCGAGCACATTGGCCAGCTCATGCGGATCCCAGAACACCGCGGTGGTGCCCTGGGTGAGGACGATTTCGGCGTAGCGCTCGGGCGGCAGGTGGGAGCTTTCGAGGTGCACGTGGGTGTCCATCAGGCCGGGCGACAGGTAGCCGCCGGACAGGGAACGCACTTCATGGGCGTCGACGCGGCTGCCGCGCGGGTGGACGCTGGCGATCATCTCGCCGACGATACCGACGTCAGCCGGGCGGATTTCGCCCGTGGCCATATCGACGATCTGCGCATCGACCAGCAGCAGATCAAACGGGGATTCGCCGCGCGCGGCCTGCACGGCGCGACGGCGGACTTGAGCATTGCTGGACATAACCACTCCGGCACAAGGATAATGCGGATACTCTAGGGGCACAGCAAACGTTTGCCCAGATGAATAAATTTATCACCCGATAAGCTCGGGTTATTGTGCAGGACCACCGTAGCGAACCCGATGATGAACGAACCCTGGCAGCGGCTGCCCGCGCTCTCTCTTAAACAGCTTCAGTATTTCGTCACCCTGGCCCAGCTGCGCCATTTTACCGATACCGCCAGTCGGCTGGCGATTAGCCAGCCGGCGCTGAGCAGCGCTCTGCGGCAGATTGAAACGGTGCTCGGCGGCAAGCTGGTCAACCGCACCGCTTCGGCGGTCACCCTGACTGAACTGGGGGCGGCGATTTTACCCCACGCCCAGCGGATCCTCAGCGTGGCGCAGGCGGCCTTTTTCGATATGCAGCAGATCGTCGAGGCGGGCGGCGACGGGACGGTGCGCATCGGCCTGGTGCCGTCGGTCAGTTCGCTGCTGTTTCCGCTGCTGCCGCAGACCCTGGCCCAGGCCTTTCCCCGCCTGCGTATTGAATTTCACGATCAGACCAACGATGCGCTCATCCAGGCGCTGCAGCGCGGCGAGATTGATTTCGGCATCGGGGCGATCGACAGCTCACTGCCCGCAGAACTGCTGGTCTATCCGCTGCGCGACGATCCCTTCGTGGCGGTGCTGCACCGCGACGATCCGCTGGCCGCGCAGGCGCATCTGCCGTGGAAACAGCTGGTGGGGCGGGACATTGCCGTCTTCTCGAAGGGCAATATTCAGCGGCTGGTGGCGGCATTAGTGGAGAGCCATCGCCTGACGCTGACCACCCGCTACCAGGTGGACTATATCGAAACCCTGTATGGCCTGGTGCGCTCGCGCTTAGCGGTGGCGATACTGCCGGAGCTGTACACCACCCATCTGCAGGACCCGGCGCTCAAGGTCGCCCAGCTGCAGCAGCCGGCGTTGACCCGCACGGTGGCCCTGATGCGCGGGCCGCAGGCGCTGCCGCCGCTTATCGAAGACTGTTTTTCCCTGCTGCAGGCCGCCTTGCGCTAGGGCAGGTGCTTGATCAGCACGTCTATGGTCAAGTGGTTGATGTACTCCAGCGAGTGTGAGGAGAGGACGCCCAGCAGCCGGTTATGGTGCCCGGCAATAATTAAATCGATCTGCCGCTGTCGAACGCAGGTTTCGACATCTTCAAAGCGGCGGGTGGTCACCAGCGAGAGGGTATCCACCGGCAGGGAGACGGTGCAGGCCAGCTCGTTGAGCAGGGCTTTGGCCTGGATCACCTCCTGCGAGACCTGATCGTCGCGCAGGCTGTCGGAAACATAGTTCAGCGCCCGGTAGTCGGTGCTGATGTGGGCGATAGTGATGCGCATGCCGTTCTCTTCCGCCATTCTGGCGGCATGCTCGAGCAGCGGGACGCCGTCCTGACTGCTGTTAATCAGTACCAGCGCATGGTGATAAAGCGCCATAAATACCTCCGCGCAAAAAAGTTGTCCTCAGCGTATTTTGAGCCGCGGGCGGGGGGATGGCAAACCCTCGGCGCGTTTGCCTGAAGATAAAATTCCCCCGCGGCCTGACGGGCGGCGGGGGAGCGTGGGGCGCGTTGCGCTTACGGGGTGACGATGTTGAACCAGAAGGCAAAGGTGTCCATGTAGCTCAGCATTTCGTCGAGCTTAGCGCCATTGCCGCTAATGTTAACCTCGCCGTTGGCCTGAGCTTGCTTCAGCGTCTCCTGTTTCAGGATGATCTTATTCAGGGTGTCGCGGCTGAGCGAGATGCTGGCGTCTGCGTTGTCGGCTACCGCATTGGCGGTATGGTTAAGCACGCCGTTTTCCAGCTCCAGTTTGTACTTGCCGCCGTCTTTACCCAGGTCGATGTTAAAGACCGCTTTAGCCGCCCCGGCTTTTTCGCCATTGATATGCACCCCGAGATAATCGAAGAACATTTCCGGCGTCATCGCCCGCACGGTATCCGGGCTGGCGGTGTTCGGCGTCGGCAGTTTCTGCACGCCGTTACGCAGCTCCTGAGCGCCGGTGAGGTAGAAGTTGCGCCAGGTCCCGGCTTCCGCCTGATACCCGAGCTGCTCCAGGGCGTCGGCTTCCAGATGACGCGCCTGCTGATTGTTCGGATCGGCGAAGACGATTTTGCTGGTCACCTGCGCCACCCAGCGGTAGTTCCCCTGCTGGTAGTCGGCTTTGGCTTTCTGCATGATGGCATCGGCGCCGCCCATATATTCCACGAACTTCTTCGCCGCCTGCTCTGGCGGCAGCTCGTCGAGGGTGGCCGGGTTGCCGTCGAACCAGCCGAGGTAGAAGACGTAGGTCGCTTTTACATCGTGGCTGACGGAACCGTAGTAGCCGCGGCTGGACCACTGTTTCTCAAGGGACTCCGGCAGCTTGAAGTTGGCGGCGATCTCATCGCGGGTCATGCCCAAATTCGCCATCCGCAGAGTCTGGTCGTTGATATAGCGATACATATCGCGCTGACCTTTCATCAGCTTAACGATATTGTCGTTGCCCCAGGTCGGCCAGTGGTGCTGCGCGATAATCACTTCCGCATCGTTGCCCCAGCGGTCGATGGCGGCGTTGATGTATTTCGACCACGCCAGCGGATCGCGGATTTTGGCGCCGCGCAGCGAGTAGGTGTTGTGCAGGGTATGGGTGACATCCTCTGCCGCCTCGATCATTTTCTTCTCTTTGACATACCACAGCATCTCAGACGGCGCTTCCGAGCCCGGCGCCATCATAAAGTCATAGGTCAGGCCGTCGATCACTTCCTGCTGACCGGTATGGGTAATGTAGTTGGTCGGCGGGATCAGCGTGACGGTACCCGCCGAGGTGGTGGTGCCGAGACCGGCGCCAACCTGACCTTTGGCGTCCGGCTTCAGCAGGTTGCCATACATATAGCTGGCGCGGCGGCTCATTGCGGTACCGGCCATGATATTTTCGGAAACCGCTTCTTCCATAAAGCCGTCCGGGGCGTAAATCTTCACTTTTCCGGCTTTGACATCGGCTTCATCCACCACCCCGCGGATACCGCCGTAGTGGTCCACATGGCTGTGGGTAAACAGCACCGCCACCACCGGTTTTTTCGGCCGGTGGGCAAAATAGAGCGCCAGAGCCTCTTTAGCCGGTTCGGCGCTTAGCAGCGGGTCGATGATGGTGATCCCGGTTTTGCCTTCAATAATGGTCATATTGGAAAGATCGAGATTACGGATCTGGTAAACGCCGTCGGTGACTTTGAACAGACCGCCGATATTAAGCAGCTGCGACTGTCGCCACAGGCTGGGATTGACGGTGTCCGGCGCCTTTTCGTCCTCTTTGACGAAATTATATTTGGCCGGATCCCAGATAATATTTCCCTGGTTACCTTTGAGCATCGCCGGCGGCAGGGGCGCGATAAATCCCTGATGGGCGTTGTTAAAGTCGGTTTTATCCGCAAACGGCAGTTTACGGTATAGCGCCTGGTTCGCCTCCCGCGTGGCCGGTGTGGCATCCTGTTGTTGCGCGGCGGCAAAGGCGGTTACCGACAAAGACGATAACATTCCGGCCAGCGCCAGATTTTTGGCTATCTGATTTAATTTCATCACTACCTCTCAGGTAATTTATTATGCGGAAATAAAAAATATCTCCCGCTTAAAAAGTGAATGGCTTGTCGTTTATTCTAAAGACTAATATTCCGCTGAATAGTCCCATATGGGACTGGCGCGGCGCCGCTAAAGGATCTCCTCGTCTTTAGCAGGCGAGGGCTGCTATACTGTCGCTAACGGCGCAGGCGAGGGCAGAGAATGAATTTCCAGGAAATACATAGTTATTATAAGACGTTAGCCATAGCCGACTTTTTTGCCGATATCCTCGTGGAAGGTGAAGAGGTTATTCTCGCCGCCAATAAAAAATGGTGCCCGCAACCGGGGTATATTTATTTTTGCACCGAGGGTTCGCTATCCATATTAATGCCGGATGATGGGTTGAATATCGGTAATACTATTGAGCATATGCCGATTGGCCTGATGGAACGGTATTGCCCGCTGGCGAAATTTGAATATACCGGAAGCGCAACCGTGACGCTGCGTAAAATTTCCTACGCCACTTTTGATCGCCTTTTTATTGCAACCCACCCGCAGCGCATTGAGGCGCTGGCGAAGGTGTTGGTGTTCATGAGTATCTTTACCATCGACCTGCACAATGAACGTCGCCAGGTCACCAGCTACCAGACGATTCGTCCGATGCTGTATCGCTATTTGTATCGGCAGCATACGTATGAGGGTGAAAACGAGGGGCTGGCGTTATTTATCATCCGGCGTACGAATCTTTCGCGCACTCATGTGTTTCGCGTGCTGGCGGACTTAAAGGCGGGGGGATATATCACGATGAAACGTGGCAAACTGATCTCTATCGATCGACCGCTGCCTGCGGAGTACTGACCGGGCAGGAGAGGGTAACAAGGCGGGATCACCGCCTTGTTACCAGGATAGCCGTCAGCGAATCATTACGGCGTCACGATGTTAAACCAGAAGTCAAACGGGTCCATATAGCCCAACATTTCATCGAGTTTAGCCCCGTTACCGCTGATTTTAACTTCCCCCTTATCTTCCGCCTGCTTCAGGGTCTCTTCTTTGAGAATGATTTTATTCAGGGTGGCGCGATCCAGCGTCAGGGTGGCATCCGCCTCTTTGGCTTGCGCATTGGCGGTGTGGTTCAGCACGCCGTTTTCCAGTTCCAGTTTATATTTACCGCCGTCATTGCCCAGATCGATATTGAAGACCGACTTCGCATTGCCCGCTTTTTCGCCATTGATATGGACCGCCAGATAATCAAAGAACATTTCCGGGGTCATGGCGCGGACGGTGTCCGGGCTGGCGGTGTTCGGGGTCGGACCTTTCACTACGCCATTGCGCAGTTCCTGGGCGCCGGTAAGGTAGAAATTACGCCACGGGCCGGACTCCGCCTGATAGCCTAATTGCTCCAGGGCATCGGCTTCCAGATGACGCGCCTGCTGGTTGTTAGGGTCGGCGAAGACGACTTTGCTCACCACCTGGGCAACCCAGCGGTAGTTACCCTGGTCGTAATCCTCTTTCGCTTTCTTCAGGATGGCATCCGCGCCGCCCATGTACTCGACGAACTTCTTCGCCGCTTCTTCCGGCGGCAGTTCGTCAAGGGTGGCCGGGTTGCCGTCGAACCAGCCGAGATACAGCACGTAGGTGGCCTTCACATCGTGGCTGACCGAGCCGTAGTAGCCGCGGTTAGCCCATGTATTGGCGAGGCCGTCCGGCAGCTTAAAGTTAGCGGCGATTTCATCGCGGGTCAGGCCTTCGTTAGCCATCCGCAGGGTCTGGTCGTTGATGTAACGATACAGGTCACGCTGACTCTTCAGCAGGTTAACCACGTTCTCGTTGCCCCAGGTCGGCCAGTGGTGCTGGGCCATAATGATCTCAGCCTTATCGCCCCAGCGAACGATCGCCTGGTTGATATATTTCGACCACGGCAGCGGTTCACGGATCTTCGCCCCGCGCAGCGAGTAGGTGTTATGCAGAGTGTGGGTGACATCCTCTGCGGATTCGATCAATTTCTTCTCTTCGATATACCACAGCATTTCTGACGGCGCTTCGGAGCCTGGCGCCAGCATGAAGTCATAGGTCAGGCCGTCAATCACCTCTTTCTGGCCATCCTTATCAATGATGTTGGTTGGCGCAATCAGGGTGACGGTGCCTGCCGAGGTGGTCGTCCCCAGGCCCGCGCCCACCTGGCCTTTAGCGTCCGGCTTCAGCAGGTTGCCGTACATATAGCTGGCGCGGCGGCTCATGACGTTCCCGGCCATGATATTTTCCGCCACCGCCGCTTCCATAAAGCCGGACGGCGCGTAGATTTTTACTTTACCCGCTTTGACGTCGGCTTCATCAACCACGCCGCGCACGCCACCGTAATGGTCAACGTGGCTGTGGGTGTAGATCACCGCGACGACCGGTTTTTTACCCCGGTTTTTATAGTAGAGATCCATGCCGACTTTGGCGGTTTCAGCCGAGACCAGCGGGTCTACGACGGTGATCCCCTCTTTGCCCTCAATGATTGTCATATTGGAGAGATCGAGGTTGCGGATCTGGTAGACCCCGTCGGTGACTTCAAACAGGCCGCTGATGTTGATCAGCTGCGACTGGCGCCACAGGCTCGGGTTTACGGTTTCTGGCGCTTTTTCCCCTTCTTTAATGAAGGCGTACTGGCCCGGATCCCAGATGACATTACCCTGTTCGCCTTTGATGACCTCTGGCGGCAGGGCGGCAATAAAGCCTTTATGCGCATTGGTGAAATCGGTGTTATCGGAGAAGGGGAGTTGGTTGTAGAGGGCATCGTTCGCTTTTTTGGTCGCTTCGGTTGCCTCTTTGGCTGACGTATCTGCCCAGGCGGCGAAAGCGAGACTACTCAACATGCCCGCTAACGCTAACCCTTTCACTATCGGGGTTAATTTCATTGGAATCCTCATTTATTGCATGGTTCGTTCGGTTTTACCGATTTAACGCAGGTGACTGTTTGTTACAGATTTTTTAAATATAACCACACATTTACATTCATCCAGTTTTGCTTGCAAAAAACACATTTTTAATCAGAAATTACGCCTTTTGTATTAGCTGGCGAACGGGGGAAAAAGCCGGTCAGCTTGTGTTACACCGCCACATTTCATATCCTGCTTCAGGAAAATGTTGTACCGCTTTTATGACTCGGGGTGCCCTTCTTAAATGAAGGCTGAGAAATACCCGTACCACCTGATCTGGATAATGCCAGCGTAGGGAAGTCAGAGACCGCAGGGTCATTGCTTCTACCTCGTCTGGCGGGAGCAAACCATGCCTGAGCTGTTGAATCCCGCGCCTGTCGCGCACCTGCGCCATCTGCTGCGCGCCCATTTCCCCCTTGTGCACTGCATGACCAATGACGTGGTGCAGACCTTTACCGCCAATGTCCTGCTGGCCGTCGGCGCCTCGCCGGCGATGGTGATCGATCCCCGCGAAGCGGCGCAGTTCGCCGCCATCGCCGATGCGCTGTTAATCAACGTCGGCACCCTGACCGAAGATCGCGCAGTGGCCATGCGTGCCGCAGTGGAGCAGGCCCGCCAGGCCAGCAAGCCCTGGACGCTGGATCCGGTGGCGGTCGGCGCCCTGACCGTGCGCACGGCCTTTTGTCACGCGCTGCTGGCCTTCCAGCCGGCGGCCATTCGCGGGAATGCCTCCGAAATTCTGGCGCTGGCCGGGATGAGCGCCGGCGGGCGCGGGGTGGATACCACCGATACGGCCGCCGCGGCGCTGCCGGCGGCCCAGGCGCTGGCTCGTCAGTTGACCACCGTCGTGGCGGTCACCGGTGAGGTGGATTACGTCACCGACGGCGAGCGGGTGCTCAGCGTGGCGGGCGGCAGTGCGCTGATGACCCGGGTGGTGGGCACCGGCTGCGCGCTGTCGGCGGTGGTGGCGGCGAGCGCGGCGCTGCCGGGAGACCGGCTGGAAAACGTGGCCGCCGCCTGCGGGCTCATGAAACAGGCCGGGGAAATCGCCGCCCGTCACGGGGGGCCCGGGAGCTTTGTTCCGGCGTTTCTCGACGCGCTGTATCAGGAGGTGCGCGCATGAAACGCATCAATGCTCTGACCATCGCCGGCACCGATCCCAGCGGCGGGGCCGGTATCCAGGCCGATCTGAAAACCTTCTCCGCGCTGGGGGCCTACGGCTGCTCGGCGATCACCGCCCTGGTGGCGCAGAATACCCGCGGCGTGCAGTCGGTCTATCGTATTGAACCGGACTTTGTGGCGGCGCAACTCGATTCGGTGTTCAGCGATGTGCGCATCGATACCACCAAAATCGGCATGCTGGCGGAAACCGATATTGTGGAAGCCGTGGCCGAGCGGCTGGCGCGCTACCGGGTGGCCAACGTGGTGCTGGATACCGTCATGCTGGCGAAAAGCGGCGATCCGCTGCTGTCGGCCTCGGCGGTGGAGACCCTGCGTCAACGATTGTTGCCGCAGGTGTCGCTGATCACCCCGAACCTGCCGGAAGCGGCCGCCCTGCTTGATGCACCCCATGCGCACAACGAGCGCGAAATGCTGGAGCAGGGGCGGGCGCTGCTGGCGCTGGGCTGCGGCGCGGTATTGATGAAGGGCGGCCATCTCGACGATGCCGAGAGCCCGGACTGGCTCTTCACCCGCGAAGGGGAACAGCGATTTACCGCGCCGCGAGTACAGACCAAAAACACGCACGGCACCGGCTGCACGCTCTCGGCGGCGCTGGCGGCGCTGCGTCCGCGTCACGCCGACTGGGCGGCCACCGTTACCGAGGCCAAGGCCTGGCTGTCGGCGGCCCTGGCGCAGGCCGACTCCCTGGAGGTGGGCCACGGTATCGGGCCGGTGCACCATTTCCATGCCTGGTGGTAAATGGCAGCGTAACGGGACAGCAGAATCTCCTGAAAAAATGCCCTCCCGGCTGGAAAATAGGCTAAGTCGGTACCAGGCTTAACCTGCCCAAAATAATTGGGTTGGGATAATGCATGCCGGCTCCGGCCGGCCTTACGGGAGATTGCTATGACTGATATTACGCAGTTGCTGGGCAAAGATGCCGAGAGCCTTTTGCAGCACCGTTGTATAACCATTCCGGCCGACCAGCTGTATCTGCCTGGCGCAGATTATGTTGATCGGGTGATGGTGGATAACAACCGGCCGCCGGCGGTGCTACGCAATATGCAAACCCTGTACAACACCGGACGACTGGGGGGGACCGGCTACCTGTCCATTCTGCCGGTCGACCAGGGCGTGGAGCACTCGGCGGGGGCCTCCTTCGCCGCCAACCCGCTGTACTTTGATCCGAAGAATATCGTCGAGCTGGCGATCGAAGCCGGCTGTAACTGCGTGGCGTCGACCTACGGCGTGCTGGCCTCGGTGTCGCGCCGTTACGCGCATCGTATTCCTTTCCTGGTGAAGCTCAACCATAACGAAACGCTGAGCTACCCCACCGAGTACGACCAGACCCTCTACGCCAGCGTTGAGCAGGCGTTCAATATGGGGGCGGTGGCTGTGGGCGCGACGATCTATTTCGGCTCGGAACAATCGCGTCGTCAGATAGAAGAGATCTCCGCGGCCTTTGAGCGGGCCCATGAGCTGGGCCTGGTCACCGTGCTGTGGGCCTATCTGCGCAATTCGGCATTCAAGAAAGACGGTGTCGACTACCATGTTTCCGCTGACCTGACCGGTCAGGCCAACCACCTGGCGGCCACCATCGGCGCCGATATCGTCAAGCAAAAGATGGCGGAGAATAACGGCGGCTACAAAGCGGTTAACTTCGGCTATACCGACGACCGGGTGTACAGCAAACTGACCAGCGATAACCCCATCGATCTGGTGCGCTACCAGCTGGCCAACTGCTACATGGGCCGCGCCGGGCTGATTAACTCCGGCGGCGCGGCGGGCGGGGAGACCGACCTTGCCGACGCGGTGCGCACCGCGGTGATCAATAAACGCGCCGGTGGCATGGGGCTGATCCTTGGCCGCAAAGCGTTTAAGAAATCGATGGCCGACGGCGTGAAGCTGATCAATGCCGTACAGGATGTCTATCTGGACGGCAAAGTGACTATCGCCTAAGGCGAAAATCCGGGCGTCACCGCCCGGATTGCTCGTTGTTCATAGCAGATGTCGGGTTTATTAAGACTCCGCCGCGTTGGCGGTAAATGGTTTCGTACTCTGAGCGCGGGTAATGCCAGGCTGTTCAACGCGGATTAACGGGCACAGGAAGAAGGCCAGAATATATAAGGCGGTATAGGCAATCACCACCCCGATGGTGCTGAAATAGGGCAGCAGCACCACGGCGATCGCCGGCGCCAGAAAGTTCGACAGCCCGGCAGACAGGTTATAGACCGAAATCGCCGCGCCTTTATGGTTCGGCTCCAGCGCCGGGAACACCGCCGCCATCGGCACGAACGCGGCGACGAAAATACCCAGGGCAATAGCCGGCACCAGCGCCATCGCAAAGCTGTGGCCAAAGTGCTGAGGGATGTAGTAAAACGCCAGGCTGGAAAGCGCCATCCCGATGCAGCCGAACCAGCGAATCACCTTCATCCAGCCCATTTTCTCCGCCACGATCCCCCAGAAAACGTTCGAAAAGATGGTGGTAAAGAAGAAGGCCGCCCACACCTGGAGCCACTCCGAGGTGGTAAAGCCCAGCTCATCAACGAACATCATCGGCATAATTACCGCAAAACCAAACAGCGACAGGGTGTTAATAATGCGCACGATGCTGGAGAACAGGATGCTGCGGTTGGTATAGATCAGCGTCGCAGCGCGCCCCAGTTCGGCGAGTTTTTCGCGAGTGGTCAGGTTCTGCATATGGCGCGGCGTTTCGGTATGACGCATCGACACCAACGCAATGATGCCGCCGGTGGCACAGAAGACCAGCGCCAGCCACAGGGTGCCCATTTCGCCAATGTGGGGAATGGTGAAGCTCGGAATATAGCTGCCGAACACGCCGATACCCACGGAGTAGACCGCCCAGAACCAGCCCAGCGCAGAGCTGGAACTGTCGCTGCGAACGTTGTGGATAATGGCGACGATAAATGAGTAGAGGAACAGCGGGTAGGCCAGGCCGCGAATGCCATAAAACAGCAGGATCAGCGCATAGTTGGCGCGACCGAGGCCGAAGACGAGGAACAGCACGTGGAATACACACCACAGCACGAAGCCGATCATCATGGCCTTGCGCGGGGTGATGATTTCCGCCACCACGCCGGAGATCCACGCCGAGAGGGCGGCGGCCAGACCGTAAAGCGTAAAGGCAAAGGAAGCCTGCGCCGGGGTGAATCCGAGTGTTTTGATGTAGTGCGACAGAAAAGCCAGCTCAAAGCCGTCGCCGGTCATAAACACGGCGATGGCGACATATCCCCAGATGAGGTTGAGCGGTAGACCATACCACTGTTTGTTATTAACGGACATGTTGACCTCGATTTCAGAGTGCAGATGAGTGTCTCCGCTGCACAGCAGCGGAGCATTATTGTTATTAAAAAAAGAGGGATGTTATTCGCGAATCAGCCTGCCGGCCTGTTGTAGCGCCTTATAGGCCTCATATCTGCGCTGATGTAGCGAGCTAAACGCAGTCTCGCTGTGATAGGTGGCATCCACCTGAGTGAATTGCTTCATGGCCTCCGGCAGCGAAGCCGCGACTCTGCCCGCCACCGCGCCGAGGATGGCGGAGCCTAACAGCACCGGCTCGCTGCTGACGGTGCTCACGACGCTAACGCCGCAGGCGTCGGCCAGCAGCTGACGCACCAGCGGATGCTGTCCGGCCCCGCCGCTGATGACGATATTTTCACTCTCAATCCCGCAGGCGCGCTGGGCGTCGAGGATCTGTCGCAGGCCATAGCCAATCCCGCATAATCCGGCAACGTATAGCGCGGTCAGGTTATCCAGGTCCCGCTCCATCCCCAGCCCGGCAATCAGCGCTTTCGCGTGTGGGTCGGCAAGCGGCGCGCGGTTACCGAGAAATTCGGGCACCACGTGCAGACCGGCGGCCAGCGTTACCGCCTCAGAAGGCGAAGCCGTCTGCGCCAGTACGCGATCCGCCAGCCAGACCGGCAGAGGGACGCCCGCCGCTTTCGCCTCCTCGCGAGCCGCCGCCGCCGCCGGATGGAAGCTCAGCAACTGGTCGATAGCCGCGCCGGCGGCGCTTTGTCCGCCTTCAATCAGCCAGTAGCCAGGCACCATCGCCGAATAGTATGGGCCCCAGACGCCGGGGACGAACACCGCTTCCTCAGTGGTGGTCATGGTGCAGGAGGAGGTGCCGAAGACGTAGGCCATATTGTTGACCGCGCCGTTAAGTACCCCGACGGTGCCGATGCCGCCCGCGTGGGCGTCAATCATCCCCACCGCCACCGGCGTACCGATCGGCAGGCCCATCTCCTCCGCCGCCGTGGCGCAAAGACCGTCGCCGCAGGGGGTTCCAGGTTCGACAATCCGTTGGCCGATGCGGACAAAATCTTCATCCGCCAGCTCTTCGAGGCCAATCTGGCGGAAGTAGCCGGCATCCCAGCGTTGTTCATGCGCCAGGTAGGTCCATTTACAGGTCACAGTGCAGACCGAGCGGGCTTCATCGCCGGTTGAGCGCCAGGTAAGGTAATCAGCGAGGTCGAAGAAGTGGCGCGCCTGCTGATAGATGTGCGGGCGATTCTCCTTCAACCACAGAATTTTCGGCGTTTCCATCTCCGGCGAAATTTTGCCGCCAACGTACTGCAGCACCGGGTGGCCCGTCGCGTTGATCTTTTCCGCCTGCCCGGTGGCGCGATGATCCATCCAGACGATAATATTGCGGTCCGGATCGTCCGAAGGCCCGACCGCCAGCGGCGCGTCGTTATCGCCAATCACCACCAGCGAACAGGTGGCATCGAAGCCGATCCCGGCGATCGATGACGGCGGGACGCCGGCGCTGGCCACGGCGGTTTTAATGCAGTAGCACACCGCCTGCCAGATCTCACGGCTCGACTGCTCCACCCTGTTTCCGGCGCTGCGAAAGAGGGTAATTTCCCGGGTCGCGTGGGCGAGAAGCTCGCCCCGCAGATTGAATACCCCGGCGCGCACACTGCCCGAACCGACATCCACACCAATAATGTTTTGCGTATCGTTTTGCATCACATCCTCTCACAGGCTGGTTACGGATCAGAGATCCACGCTGTTCGGCAGGATCACAATGTCGCGTACGGTGACGTTTTTCGAACGCGTCACCATAAACAGCACTGACTCCGCCACTTCAATCGGCTGCATCAAACTGCCGTTGGCCAGCGCTTCATCCATTTTGGCTTTTGGCCAGTCGTCCAGCAGAGCGGTCACCACCGGGCCCGGTAGTACGGCGCCGACGCGCACGCCATACTGCGCCACCTGGCGACGAGTCGTATGTACAAACGCCTGCACGGCGAATTTCGACGCGGTATAGACAGGCTCCCAGATCACCGGCACCACGCCCGCGATGGAGCTGGTGAAAATAATATCCCCGGATTTTTGCGCGATCAGATGCGGCAGGACGCTGCGCACGCAGCGGAAGGCGGCGTTGATGTTGAGGTGCAGCACGCGGTCCCAGACGTCCGGGTCGCCCTCGGCCACCGGCCCGCCGATATAGGCCCCGGCGTTGGCGTGGAAGATATCGAGACGCCCGGTGAGCTGCAAAATGCCCTGCAGAAGGTTATCGACCTGGTCCGCCTGCATCAGATCCACCTGCAGAGCGAAGGCGTTTTCGCCAAGTTCGGCGACCAGTTTGTTGAGCTTTTCGCCTTCGCGGTCGATAAGCACCACTTTTGCGCCAG
Source organism: Klebsiella sp. C239 (assembly GCF_048822715.1). NCBI lineage: Bacteria > Pseudomonadati > Pseudomonadota > Gammaproteobacteria > Enterobacterales > Enterobacteriaceae > Klebsiella > Klebsiella sp. C239. The sequence continues at coordinate 400,653 of NZ_JBMEZK010000001.1, forward strand.
CTCCCAGCAGGGTCCTCGCGCACTCGAGGCCGATACCGGACGCCGCGCCGGTGATCGCGGCGACTTTACCGCTGAGGGAAGTATTCATAGAGGAGACAGAGTGGTTCATTTTATAATCCTTTGCCGTGTCTGGTTGCAACTATCGAACCCGAGGGCATCGCGTTCGAGGTGATGGACAAAAACATGGTAACCTATTGAATATCAGCATCATTATTCAGGCTTGCTGGCATGTTAAGGCGGTATGCGCGCGTACTTCCTGGCGTGAAATGGATGCTCAATCGATGAAGCTATGTTGCTCTCGCTTCATCGATTGAGCAAGTGGGGAAATTAACAGCGACATGATTTTGTGACGCAAGTTGGAAAAATGAAGAAGATAACGATTTACGACCTGGCGGAGCTTTCCGGCGTTTCGGCGAGCGCGGTGAGCGCAATCCTCAACGGCAACTGGAAAAAACGCCGCATCAGCGCAAAGCTTGCCGAAAAGGTGACACGGATTGCTGAGGAGCAGGGCTATGCGATTAACCGCCAGGCCAGCATGCTGCGCAGTAAAAAATCACACGTCATTGGCATGATTATCCCCAAATACGATAACCGCTACTTCGGCTCCGTCGCCGAACGCTTTGAGGAGATGGCCCGCGAGCGTGGCCTGCTGCCGATTATCACCTGTACGCGCCGAAGCCCGGATCTGGAGATCGAAGCGGTAAAAGCGATGCTCTCCTGGCAGGTTGACTGGGTGATCGCGACCGGGGCGACCAATCCGGATAAAATTTCCGCGCTGTGCCAGCAGGCGGGCGTGCCCACGATCAATCTCGACCTGCCGGGGTCTCTCTCTCCGTCGGTGATTTCAGATAACTACGGCGGCGCGAAAGCGCTGACCCACAAGATCCTCGCTAACAGCGCCCGCCGTCGGGGAGAGCTGGCGCCGCTGACCTTCATCGGCGGGCGCAGCAACGACCATAACACCAGCGAGCGCTTACGCGGCTTCCACGATGCGCATCACGAGCAGGGGCTGCGCGTGCCGCAGGCGAATATTCTGGCTCCCGGCTATTCGAAAGGTCACGTTGAGGCCTGCCTGCAGGAGCGGTTTGGCAGCGCGAAGACGCTATTGCAGGGGATATTTGTTAACTCGACGATATCCCTCGAAGGGGTTGTGCGCTGGCTGTCGCAGGTGGGGCTGACCGGCAGCGAGCAGCCGCCGATGGGCTGCTTCGACTGGGATCCGTTTGTCTATCTGCTGGGGCACGATATCGACATGGTGCAGCAGGACGTACCGGCGATGCTGAACGCTGTTTTTTCGATTATTGACGCCGGCGAAGCCAGCCAGCAGCGGATTGAAATTCCGCCGCGATTGATGAGCAGTAGCTGAGTCGCCGTCTGCTGATTGCCGTTAGCGCGTCAGCAGCCAGCGCGCGGTATGTTCATCGGTCACCAGACCGTTGATCCAGCCGCCTTTAAGGGCGGCCAGGATCGCCGGTCGTTTGTATTCTCCACAGGCCGCGGCAATCCGCGGGCAGTGGTTCTGGCGGATATCATAGCTGGTGATCATGCGGTTGATCTCGCTGTCTACCACCTCGCCTTCTGCATCGATAAACCGCCCGAGGATCTCCCCGATGCCGCCGCGGGCGGTCAGCTCATCCATCTGCGCCTGATTGATAAAGCCGTCTTTAAAGATGGGACTTTGCGTGCCCAGCGGACCAATGCCGACAAAAATCACATCCGCCTCCCGGGCGACGCCAGAGACGCTGCGAAATAAGCGATTGGTGCACCACATCTCATACTCATCCGCGGTCTGGGCGTAGCGCGGCGCAGGCCACTGATAGTACTTGGCCTTAATTTTGCGGGTGAGCAGCAGGGGCACGTCATCGTAATAGTTGCACTGCCCGTCGGCGTCCATGGCGCTGATCAGCGCCACGCAGCGGGTATTCAGGCTGTCGAAATCGATGCGCTGCAGCGCTTTTTTCAGGGTCAGGCCCGAGCCCAGGCCGATGATTTTCTCTTTATCATCCTGCAGATAGCGAGCCATCAGCTGATAGCAGCCAAACGATACGCTGTCGAGGGTACTCTCTTCGCTAAAGGCGGGGACCACATTGCATTCGAGAAGCCGGTACTTTTCCTGCAACAACTGCGCATAATCGAGGCAGTTCGCCACCGGATGGTGCAGATTAATCGACACAATCCCTTCTTCTTTCGCGGCGGCGATCAGCCGTTGCACCACCGGTCTGGAGGTGCCCAACTGGCTGGCGATCTCGCTCTGATTCTGGCCGGCGATGTAGTACATCCATGCGGCACGCACCTTCTGATCCAACCGGATATCGTCTTCTTTACTCATGGTTTCCCGCCCTAAGTTGCTGGCCAGGGCGCGCAATTGGCCCGGCGAATATCCGCATTCTCGCCGTGGTTGCCATAACTGGCAAGCTTTTGCTCTTTACTGGTCATTTGTAATTTAAATGGGTAATTGCTCTTTTGTGATCCGTGGCTCTTATTTTGGTCAAATGATCAATTACAGTGGCGCCATCCACTCAAGGAGAGCAGAACATGAACAATCAATTCACATGGCTTCATATCGGTCTGGGTTCTTTTCATCGCGCGCATCAGGCGTGGTATCTGCATCGTCTGATCGCTTCCGGCGATAAGCGCTGGCGCATCGCGGCGGGCAATATTCGCAATGACGCCGAGCAGGTGGTGCAGGCGCTGACGGCGCAGGGCGGACGTTACGTCCTGGAGACCGTCAGCCCGGAAGGGGAGCGTGAATATGAAGAGATCACCTCAATTCAGAAACTGCTGCCGTGGCAGGCCGGGCTGCAGCCGCTGATTAACGAAGGGGCCAACCCGCAAACCAAAGTTATCGCCTTTACCGTGACGGAAGGGGGGTACTACCTGAATACCCGCCATCAACTGGAAACCAGCAACCCCGATCTGCAGGCTGACCTGAAAGGCGAATGCAAAACCATTTACGGCACCCTCGCGCGAATTCTGGAAAAGCGCATGGCGGACAACGCCGGGCCGCTGACCCTGCTCAACTGCGACAACGTGCGTCATAACGGCGAGCGCTTCCACGACGGGATGGTGGAGTTCCTGCAACTTACCGGCAAACAGGCGGTGATTGACTGGATGGCGGCCAATACCACCTGTCCGAACACCATGGTGGACCGCATCACCCCGCGTCCGGCGGCCGATCTGCCGGCCCGTATCAAAGCGCAAACCGGCATTGACGATAAGGCGCCGGTCATGGGCGAGACCTTTATCCAGTGGGTGGTGGAGAACAATTTCCGCGATGCCCGCCCGAACCTGGAAGCGGTCGGCGTGGAGATGGTCGAGTCGGTTATCCCGTATGAAGAGGCGAAAATCCGCATCCTGAACGCGTCGCACAGCTGCATTGCGTGGGCGGGGACCTTAATCGGCCAGCAGTATATTCACGAAAGCACGCTCACCGATGTTATCTACGCCATTGCCGACCGCTACGTCACGGAAGATGTGATCCCATGCCTGGGCGATAACGGCATTGATTTGCCGACCTACCGCGATGTGGTGCTCAAGCGCTTTACCAACCCGCATATCCAGGACACCAACCAGCGCGTCGCCGCCGACGGTTTCTCGAAAATTCCGGCGATGATCGCCCCAACCCTGCAGGAGTGCTATCAGCGCGGCGTCCGCCCGGAAGCGACCGCCATGCTGCCGGCGCTGTTCTTCGTCTTTATGGAGCAGTGGCATAAGGGAACCCTGCCGTATCAGTACCAGGACGGCATCCTGGATGAGCAGGCGGTGCATGAGATGTATGAGGCTCAGGATCCGCTGGCTGTCTTCGCCCGCGATAAAGCCCTGTTTGGTGACCTGGCCGACAACGCGGATTTCCTGGCGCTGATGCGCGAGAAAGTCGCCGCCGTTTACACGCTGATTAAATAAGAGGTGGCTATGTATCTGGGTATCGATCTTGGCACATCGGAAGTCAAAGCGCTGGTCATTGATGAGAACAATCAGGTGATCGCCAGCCATAGCGCGCCGCTGAGCATTCAGCGGCCTCATCCGCACTGGTCAGAACAATCACCGGAGTTATGGTGGGAGGCGACAGAGTATCTGATGGCCACGCTGCGGGAAAAATGCGCCCAGCACTGGCCGGCCGTCAAGGCGATTGGCCTGTCCGGACAGATGCACGGCGCGGTGTTGCTGGATGAAAAGGGGGAGACGATCCGTCCGGCCATTCTGTGGAATGACACCCGCTGCGCCGCAGAGTGCGCTGAGCTGGAGGAGATGGCGCCGGAGCTGCATCAGGTGGCGGGCAACCTGGCGATGCCCGGCTTTACCGCGCCGAAGCTGCTGTGGGTGCATCGTCACGAGCCGCAAAACTTTCAGCGCACCGCCACGGTGCTGCTGCCGAAGGATTATCTGCGCTACCGGATGACCGGGAAGAAAGTCTCCGATATGTCGGACGCCGCCGGGACGCTGTGGCTGGACGTGGCTAAGCGCGACTGGTCCGATGCGCTGCTGGACAAGTGCGGTCTGTCGCGCAGCCAGATGCCGACGCTGGTGGAAGGCTGCGAGGTTTCCGCCACCCTTGATCCGAAAGTGGCCGAACGCTGGGGGCTGAACGCCTCGGTGGTGGTGGCCGGGGGCGGCGGCGATAACGCGGTCAGCGCCATTGGCGTCGGCGCGGTCTCGCCGGGGGACGCGTTTATTTCGCTCGGAACCTCAGGGGTGCTGTTTGTGGTGACCGACGCCTATCGTCCGGCGCCGCAGTCGGCGGTCCATGCGTTTTGTCACGTTCTGCCGAACCTGTGGCATCAGATGAGCGTGATGCTCAGCGCCGCCAGCTGTTTGCAGTGGTTCTGCCGCCTGACCGGCACCACGGAGGTGGCGCTGCTGGCGGAGATTGCCGAGCTAAGCGAAGAGGAGAAGGCCAACGCGCCGTTCTTCCTGCCCTATCTCTCCGGGGAACGTACCCCGCATAACGATCCTGACGCTCGCGGCATCTTCTGGGGCATGACCCACTCCAGCCTGCGCGCCCAGCTCGGCTACGCGGTGCTGGAGGGGGTGAGCTTTGGCATCAACGACGGCCTGCAGGTATTGAAAGAGAGCGGGACGCCGATCGCGCAGTGCTCGCTGGTGGGCGGGGGCGCCCGCAGTCCGTTCTGGGCCCAGCTGCTGGCCGATATTCTCGCTATGCCGGTGGTGACCCACAAAGGCGGAGAGACTGGCGGCGCGCTGGGCGCGGCGCGGCTGGCCTGCCTGGCGGCGGGCAAACCGGTTGCCGCGGTATGTGAAAAACCGGAAGTCTGGCAGACCTGGCGTGCGGATCCCGTTCGCCACCACACCCTGATGCAACGCTACGCGCAGTTTAAGGCCCTGTATTTAAACGATCTGCATTATCGGCAGCATTAATTTTTATCACCATAACCGCTCCGGTGAACTGACCGGAGCGGCCTCCTGTACCCTGAAAACGAGGTCATTATGTCTATCAATAATAAACAGTGGCTCGGTTTACCCCTGAACCTGCTCTGGGGATACATCGCCATTGCCGTATTTATGACCGGCGACGGTTTTGAATTAGCCTTTCTCTCGCACTATATCAAAGCGCTCGGATTCTCCCCGGCGGAGGCCTCCTTTGCCTTTACCCTCTATGGCCTGGCCGCCGCGCTGTCGGCGTGGATTTCCGGCGTGGTGGCGGAAATTATTACGCCGCTGAAAACCATGATGATTGGCTTCGTGCTGTGGTGCGTATTCCACGTGCTGTTCCTCGTTTTCGGCCTCGGTCACGCCAACTATGCGCTGATCCTGGTTTTCTACGGCATTCGCGGCTTCGCGTATCCGCTATTCCTCTACTCGTTTATCGTGGCGATTGTCCATAACGTCAAAAGCGACAACGCCAGCTCGGCCATCGGCTGGTTCTGGGCGGTCTATTCCATCGGCATCGGCGTCTTCGGCAGCTATATTCCGAGTTTCACCATTCCGCACATTGGCGAAATGGGCACCCTGTGGCTGGCGCTGGCCTTCTGCGTTACCGGGGGCGTGATTGCGCTGGCTTCCCTGCGCCATATTAAAACGCCGCAGCATATGCAGAATCTGACCACCCGCGAGAAGTTCGCCGAGCTGGGCCGCGCCGCGACGCTGCTCTATACCAACCGCAATATTCTGCTGTCGAGCATGGTGCGAATTATCAATACGCTCTCGCTGTTCGGCTTTGCGGTGATTATGCCGATGATGTTCGTCGATGAGCTGGGCTTCACCACCTCAGAATGGCTCCAGGTGTGGGCGGTCTTCTTCTTCACCACCATTTTCTCTAACGTGCTGTGGGGCATTCTGGGCGAAAAACTGGGCTGGATGAAGGTGGTGCGCTGGTTTGGCTGCATCGGGATGGCGCTCTCCAGCCTGGCGTTTTACTACATCCCTCAGCACTTCGGCCACAGCTTTGCGATGGCGCTGATCCCGGCCATCGCCCTGGGGATCTTTGTCGCCGCCTTCGTGCCGCTGGCCGCCGTGTTCCCGGCGCTGGAGCCGAAGCACAAAGGCGCAGCGATTTCGGTATATAACCTGTCGGCGGGGATGTCGAACTTTCTCGCCCCGGCGATCGCCGTGGTGCTGCTGCCGTTCTTCAGCACCATTGGGGTCGTTATCGCCTATACCGCATTGTACGTGGTGGCCTTTTTCCTCTGTGCGTTTATCCGCGTCGAGCAGCCGGGATTTTCCCACAAGGAAGCGCCGGCCAGCGAGCAGGTGGAGTTCTCTTAAGGTGATGCGGCTGGCGTGCCAGGCATGCCAGCCTTAATGAGGTGAATGATGAGTATTCAGGCAGTGATTTTTGACATGGATGGCGTGATTATTGATTCCGAAAGCCTGTGGCGGCAGGCGCAAATCGACGCCCTCGCGCAGTGGGGGGCAACGGCGAGCGTCGAGGAGTGCGAAACCCTGACCAAAGGCAAGCGCCTCGATGAGATCGCCGGCACCTGGTGCCGCTATTTTCAGCTTAACCTTGCCCCGTCGCTGCTGGAAGACGCCATATTGCAGCGCATCACCGGCCTGATCGCCGCCGAAGGCGAGCCGATGCGCGGGGTGCATGAGGCGTTACGCTATTTTCGCCATGCCGGTTATAACATTGCCCTCGCCACCTCCTCGTCCCGGCAGGTTATCGCCGCCGTGCTGAACAAGCTCTCGCTGTGGCACTATTTTGATGTGATTTGCAGCGCGGACGATGAAGCGCAGGGCAAGCCGCATCCGGCGGTGTATCTGACGACGTTGGATAAGCTTAATCTCGACGCCAGCCGGTGCCTGGTGATCGAAGACAGCTTCAACGGCTTTTGCGCGGCTCAGGCCGCAGGTATTCCTACGGTGGTGATTGCCGAAGATAGCCAGCACGCGCGTTTTCAGGCCGCCGTGGGCCGTTACCGGGCGCTGCCTGAACTGCTGGAAGCGCTTACCGCCGAGCCAGAGGCGGTCGCATAACTCACGCTTTCGTGAGCCCAGAAAATCCCGGGATGTACACGGTCGGTCACTCTATCTTCTGCGCTCACGCCCTTTTTTCTCCATGCCGATCCGCCTCACATTTCACTCATCTTTTGTGAAAACAGTCACGTCTTGTTGTGCCAATGCCCAAATTTATTGCCTTGCTTAGCGGTGTTTGTCCGAGGCACTGCTACGTAATTGTACTTAGATTAGATATTGAAACGTATTTTCAATAATGTGAAACCACTTTGCCGATTTGCTTCTATCGATCGGATTTGGCCGTGATAAGGATTGAACATGAAAATTGAATCTGTGAATGTCACCGTTTTCCAGTATCCCACACGTCGGGTTTCCGACAGCGCCGGGCACTCCCATCCGGGGGCTGAAAGCATGGCCAAAATGGCGATGCTGATCATCACCGCTGATGATGGGGCGCAGGGTTTTTCGTTTGCGCCTCCGGAAGTCGTGCGCCCGTTCGTGGTGAATACTTTTTTCCGCAAAGTGCTGGTGGGGCAGGACCCGTTTAACCGCGAGCGTATCTGGCAGGATCTTAACCACTGGCAGCGCGGTAGTGCACATCAGCTAACGGAGCGCGCGCTGTCGTTTATTGAACAGGCGCTGTGGGATCTGATAGGCCGCAGCCTTAAGATGCCGGTTTACAAGCTGCTCGGCGGCTATCGCGACACCGTCCCGGCTTACGGCAGCACGATGTGCGGCGACGATCTGCCGGGTGGTCTGTCGACCCCGGAGGAGTATGCCGCCTTTGCCGAAAAGCTGGTCGCCCGCGGCTACAAGGCCATCAAGCTGCACACCTGGATGCCGCCAATCTCTTTTGCGCCCAATCCCAAAATGGATATTAAAGCCTGCGCGGCGGTGCGCGAAGCGGTAGGGCCGGATATTGACCTGATGATTGACGGCTATCACTGGTACAGCCGCGCCGAGGCGCTGTGGATCGGCAAAGAGCTGGAAAAACTCAATTTCGCCTGGTTTGAAGAGCCGATGGAGGAGGATTCGATGTCCTCCTACGCGTGGCTGGCGGAAAACCTGTCGATCCCCATCGTCGGGCCGGAGAGCTTCGGCGGCAAGCACCACATGCGCGCCGAATGGGTGAAAGCCGGAGCCTGCGACATTCTGCGCGCCGGCGCTAACGGCGTGGGCGGTATTACCCCGACCATGAAGGTCGCGGCGCTGGCGGAATCTTTCGGCATGGATTGCGAAGTCCACGGCAACGGCGCGGCAAGCCTGGCGGTGGTCGGCGCGATCCGCAACTGCCGCTGGTACGAGCGCGGCCTGCTGCATCCGTTCCTCGACTACGATGAACCGGCGGCTTATCTCAATAGCATTGTTGACCCGATGGATGACCAGGGATTTGTGCATTTGTCACAACGTCCGGGCCTCGGCGAAGACATTAATTTTGCGTATATCGAAGCCAATACCGTTAGCCACGACTGATTCAAAAAAATATATGCCCGATGGCGCTGCGCTTATCGGGTCTGCGGCCCGGTAGGTCGGATAAGGCGAAAATGCCGCCATCCGGCAACATGTACCCTACAGTACAGGCAAACAGAGATATGAAAAAAAACTCCCTACTGGCAGCGTGCTTATTCACGCTCGCCGTGTCGATGGGAAGCGGGGCGGCGGTGGCGAAAACGCCGCCCGATCAGCTTATCATCGGCATGAATATGAATAACCTGCTCACCCTTGACCCGGCGGCGATGACCGGTAACGAAGTGGTGGGAATCGTGGTCAACCTCTACGACTCGCTGGTAGAGCTTGACCCTGAACAGCTCACCGACGTTAGGCCCGCGCTGGCGAAATCCTGGGATATCAGCCCCGACGGCAAAACCCTGACCTTACATCTGCGCGACGACGTTAAGTTTCACTCCGGCAACCCGCTGACCGCCGCTGACGTGGTGTGGTCAATGCGGCGCATCCTGCACCTCAACCTGGCTCAGGCCTCGGTATGGAAATCCTATGGCTTCAGTAAGAAAAATATCGACAGCCAGGTCAGCGCGCCGGACCGCTTCACGGTGCAAATCGAGTTACCCAAAGATAACGATCCGCAGCTGGTGATTTACTCGCTGGCGGCGCTGGGCAACCTCGGGGTGCTGGACAGTAAAACGGTGCAAAGCCACCAGCAGGATGACGACTGGGGTAACCGCTGGCTGACCACCCATGAAGCCGGTTCCGGGCCGTTTACGCTGGAAACCTGGCAGGCAAAAGATGTGCTGCGCATGAAGCGCAATCCTGACTACTGGCGCGGCGAGGCGAAAATGAGCCGCGTGGTGCTGCGCCATTTCCAGGAGTCGCAAACCCTGCGTCTGATGATCGAAAAAGGCGACCTCGATATTGCCAACAATATGGCGGTTTCCGATATTAACGCCCTGCGCAGCGACCCGCAGCTGACCGTCGATGCGGTGCAGCGCGGCACCATGTACTACGTGGCGATGAGCATGAAAGAGGCGCACTTCGCCCAACCGAAAGTGCGCGAAGCGGTGCGCTATCTGATTGATTACCAGGGTATCAATAAAGCGCTGATGCCGGGCTACGGTGTGCTGCACCAGCGACCGATTAAGGCGGGCATGCCGTCTACGCTGCCTGACCCTGGCTATAAGCTGGACGTGGCGCGGGCGAAAAAGCTGCTGGCGGAAGCGGGTTATCCCAACGGCTTTGATACCACGCTGCGGGTCCTCTCCGATCAGCCATTTCTTAACATTGCTATCGCCGTGCAGTCGACGCTGATGCAGGCGGGGATTAACGCCAAAATCATCACCGGCACCGGTAACCAGATCTACGGCGCGATGCGCGAGCGTAAATTTGACCTGCTGGTGGGACGCGGCGGCAGCGGAATGGAGCCGCATCCGCACTCCAGCCTGCGCGCGCTGGTCTATAACCCGGATAACAGCGATGAGGCGCGTCTGACCAACTTTCAGGGCTGGCGTACCGGTTTTTACGACCCGCAGCTCAATACGATGATTGACCAGGCCCTGCTGGAACGCGATCCGCAAAAACAGGTGGCTGACTACCAGGCCATCCAGGCGCGCTACGACCAGCTGATTCCGGCTTTAATTCCGCTTTCGCAGATGGTCGATTCCGTGGTGGTGCGCAACGAGGTACGAGAGTATCAGCCGCACCCCTCCGCCACCACTTTTCTGCGTGACGTCTATAAAGTCCGCGAAGGAGAGAAAGGATGAGTACCGCAATCCTTGCGCCCGGCTCACGCGGCCGGCGCTTATCCAAACGGCTGCTGCAGGTGGTGATTACGCTGTTCGGCCTGCTGCTGCTGACCTTTACCATTGGCCGCGTCATGCCTATCGACCCGGTGCTGGCGATCGTCGGTCCGGATGCTGACCAGAGTACCTATCAGCAGGTTTACCAGCAGCTGGGGTTTGATAAATCGCTGGCCACCCAGTTTGGCATCTATTTCGTCAACCTGCTGCACGGCGATCTGGGCAATGCGCTGCTGACCGGGAAACCGGTGGTGGACGATATTATCCGCGTCTTCCCGGCCACCATGGAGCTGGCGACGATGGCGATTCTCGTCGGCGCGGGTCTCGGAATTCCGCTGGGCGTGCTGGCGGCGGCGCGACGCAATAGCTTCTCCGATTATGTGGTACGCATTATCAGCCTGGCGGGCTACTCGACGCCGATTTTCTGGGTCGGAATGATGGGGCTGCTGGTTTTCTATGCCTGGCTCGGCTGGGTGGGCGGCGCCGGGCGGGTAGACCTCGGTCTGGACGGCATTGTGCCGCGCCGTACCGGCCTGATGACCGTTGATGCGCTGCTGGCAGGAAACGGACAGGTGTTCTGGAACGCCATTAATCATCTGATTCTTCCCGCCTCGCTGCTGGGTTTTCACTCGCTGGCTTATATCAGCCGTATGACCCGCAGCTTTATGCTGGCCCAGCTGTCGCAGGAGTTCATTATTACCGCGAGGGTGAAAGGGCTGACCGAGCGTCAGGTTATCTGGAACCATGCGTTTCGTAACATCCTCGTGCAGCTGCTGACGGTGGTGGCGCTGGCCTACGGCGCGCTGCTGGAAGGCGCGGTGCTGATTGAAACCGTCTTCTCATGGCCGGGTTTCGGCTCCTATCTTACCGGTAGCCTGCTGCTGGGCGATATGAATGCGGTGATGGGCTGCGTGCTGCTGGTGGGAGTGATCTTCGTGATGCTCAACCTGCTCTCCGACATGCTGTATCAATTCTTTGACCCGAGGACAAAATCATGACCGTTTCTCTGGATTCGCCGCTTTCGGGCGGTGCGGGCGAAGGCCGTCAGCGGCTGCAACGCGCGGCGGCGCGGGCCGTCGGGTTTATCGGCAAAATGGCGCGCAACCCGCTAACGGCCATCGGCGGAGGAATTATCTTTCTGCTGCTGGTGGTGGCGATTTTCGCGCCGCTGATTGCGCCTTATAACCCGCTGGTGCAGGACCTGAACAGCGCGCTGGTCGCGCCGAATGCGCAGCACTGGTTCGGCACTGATGAGTTTGGCCGGGATATCTTTAGTCGCCTGGTGTACGGCTCGCGCATCACGCTCTATATCGTGCTGCTGGTCTCGGTGACCGTCGGTCCGCTCGGGCTGCTGCTGGGCGTCAGCGCCGGCTATTTCGGCGGTAAAGTCGATATGGTGCTGATGCGCGTCACCGATATTTTCATCTCCTTCCCGAGTCTGGTTCTGGCGCTGGCGTTTGTCGCCGCCTTAGGGCCGGGGCTGGAGCATGTGGTTATCGCCATCACGCTTACCGCCTGGCCGCCGATAGCCCGTCTGGCGCGCGCCGAAACGCTCTCTCTGCGCCAGGCCGATTTTATCTCCGCCGTGCGTCTGCAGGGCGCTTCATCGTCCCGCGTCCTCTGGCGCCATATCGTGCCGCTGTGTCTGCCTTCGGTCATTATCCGTATCACCATGAATATGGCCGGGATCATTCTGACCGCGGCCGGTCTCGGCTTTCTCGGGCTCGGCGCGCAGCCGCCGGAGCCGGAGTGGGGAGCGATGATCTCCAGCGGGCGCACTTATATGATGGAGTGCTGGTGGGTCGTAACAATTCCGGGGCTGGCGATTCTGATCAACAGCTTAGCGTTCAACTTCTTAGGAGATGGCCTACGTGACATCCTCGATCCCCGCAGTGAATAATGCCCCGCTGCTCGACGTGCGCGATCTGTGCGTCGACTTTGTTAACGGCAGCGCGGTGACCCATGCCGTGCGCGGCGTCTCCTTCCAGCTGGGGCGCGAAAAGCTGGCGATTGTCGGCGAGTCCGGTTCGGGTAAGTCCACCGTTGGGCGCGCGCTGCTGCAGCTGCATCCGAAAAAGGCCCGCGTCAGCGCCAGCCGGATGCAGTTTGCCGACCTCGATCTGCAGCATCTTAGCGAAGCGCAAATGCGCGGCGTACGCGGCAAACGTATCTCTATGATTATGCAGGACCCGAAATATTCGCTTAATCCGGTGGTCTGCGTGGGTAAGCAAATCGCCGAGGCCTGGCTTACTCATCATCCCGGGCGCAAAGATGAGGCGAAAGCCAGGGCGCTGGAGATGCTGGAGGTGGTGCGTATTCGCCAGCCGGAGCGCGTTTATCAGCTTTATCCGCATGAAATATCCGGCGGACAGGGGCAGCGCATCATGATCGCCATGATGCTGATTACCGACCCGGAGCTGATCATTGCCGATGAGCCGACCTCCGCGCTGGATGTGTCGGTGCGCCTGCAGGTGCTGGGCCTGCTGGATGACCTGGTTCAGTCGCGCGGGCTGGGGCTGATTTTTATCAGCCACGATATCAACCTGGTGCGCAGCTTCTGCGACCGCGTACTGGTGATGTACGCCGGACGGGTAGTGGAATCCATCGCTGCTAAAGATCTCGATAACGCCCGTCATCCCTATACTCAGGGATTGATTAACTCGCTGCCGGATATGCAGCATCGTCGCCCGATACTGCCGGTGCTGCAGCGTCAGGCCAGCTGGTTAACGGAATAAGGAGCGGATGATGATTGAAGTTCAACATCTCAACCTCGCGTTTGGCGAGGGGGAGAAGCGTAACCAGGTGCTGTATGACGTCAGTTTCCACGTTAAGCCCGGCGAGATCTACGGTCTGGTAGGCGAGTCCGGCTCCGGTAAAACGACGGTGCTCAAGTGCCTGGCGGGGCTGTTTACCCACTGGCAGGGGGCGCTGGCCATCGATGGTCAGCGCTTAGGGCATGAAATTAGCCGCAGGCGCTGCCGTCAGGTGCAAATGGTATTTCAGGACCCCTACGGATCGCTGCATCCTCGTCACACCATTGGCGATATCCTCGAAGAGCCGCTGCAGATCCATCGTATCAACGACCGCGACCGGCGGATCAATGCGCTGCTGGACAAAGTTGGCCTCAACCGTGCCTTTCGCGAGCGCTATCCGCATCAGCTCTCCGGCGGGCAGCGGCAGCGCGTGGCGATAGCCAGAGCGCTGATTCTTGAGCCTCAGGTACTGCTGCTGGATGAGCCGACGTCGGCGCTGGATGTGTCGGTGCAGGCGGAGATCCTCAATCTGCTGGCAGAATTGCAGCAGGAGGCTAAGCTCACTTACCTGATGGTTACTCACGATCTCGGGGTTATTGCCCATTTATGCCAGACCGTGGCGGTGATGCAGTACGGGAAGATCCTTGAAACCCTGACGGTCGATGCGCTGGTCAGCGGCGAGGCGCGGACGGCCTATACGCAGATGCTGGTCAACGCCAGTCGGCAATATACGCGCGAAATGGCGCGCGAGGTGGCGGCATACTAAGCTTTATGGCGCATTTGTCACGCGGGAAATGCGCCCATTTTATAGATAAAACTTTGAAACGATATGTAGTTATAGTTATAAATATCGTCTATTAATGTAAGTGTGGTATTTAGATCTAAAATGAAAGTATCTGTTGTGTGAATGCATCTTTTACGAATTATAGCTTGTATTTATTATTTTTTTTTGAAATAAATAGCCAATTTCAATTCGAAGTACAAAATATTCCGTTCTGTAAATTCATTTAAACCTTGCTAATAACAAGGAAAAACTGCGTATTACGCCTCCAGATCTGCTGAGTAATAGAGTAAACTCGCCTGCGAATAATCTTAAGATGTCATCAACGTCATGGCGGATTACCCTATTTATAGTAGGGTACCCCCTGCCGCTCATCCACGTGATTACTATTCTCAGAGAACAGGATGGAAAAAATATATACGATTAATGGAAGAATTGCCTTTTTTCCTCAGCGTAGCGCTCTAATACTTATTGCTGACGAGACGAAAACGGTTTCCTTAAATATGCCGGCCAGCCGCTGTTTATTACTGCTTATTCAGCATGATGGCAATACTGTTGCCCGCGAAACCTTTTTTGAGGAAGTGTGGATAAAGCATGGCGCCCAGGTAACCAGCAACGGTTTTTACCAGAATATTTCCCTGTTACGTCGGGCATTTAAGGAGCTGGGGGGAGACGAGGATATTATTATTACGGTGCCGAGGGTAGGCGTCAGGCTGGATGCAACATTAACGGTTACGGAATCTCAGCCGCACGATGTAGAGAAGGCACCTACGGCGGAGGAGCCACAAGCGCCCGTTGACGAGCCTGTTCATAAGGAGGTCGCAGCTGCGAGTTTGCCCGAAAAAAAGCGGTTAAGGCCGCGACGCTCTCTTTTGTGGGGGCTTGCGGCGCTGCTGAGTTGTCTGGTTTGTGGATTTGTTGCGTGGCAAACAGAATTCGAATCTTATTTGCAAAGTTATTCGCCCATAATTGCTAAATTTTCGCAACAATGTCACTTCTTTGCCAATAATGACGTAGTTGACCATGTTCGTCATGTCAATTTTATCAAGCGCAGTAAATTTGAATGCGAAGAATATCCATGGATTTATTTGACGCTTTATCCCGGGCAAGCGCGGGTGTCGGTGATTCGCTGCCGTCAGCCATTTAGTCAATGGCGTGATAATCAATGCCTCACCAAATATTACATTAAGGAGGTAGTCAATGCGCCGGCGTGAAATTAAATGGTTAATCGCTATCGTATTTATCGGAGTATTAAGCGGTATGACGATAAAATCCTGGCAATACTGGCAGCGCAATCATTTCCAGTGCAGCGGTGAGATGCGGCTATTAAACTCAGGTTATCAGGGCGATATTTCATTACGCTTCGTATTTGATAGCACCCGTGGGCTGGTGATTGTCCGGGGAGAGATTACGCCGCCGCAGGGTGAATCGTTTACCATCAACCAGAACATCTGGTTTAGCTTTACCCGCGACGGCCAGCACTACTTCCTGCGATCGGAAACCGTCTCTGTCAGCATCGGCGAAACCGAGCAGGAGAAGCATATTAACAACATCCTGCCCAAGTTTTTCCTGCAGCCGCAGGTGCCGTTTTACCTTAAAATTCAGCGGCTCAATCAACGAACCCGGCTGCTGTATACCAGCCGGGCGCCGTCTTTGCTTTGCGAAACCTGATCAACGTAGCAGCGGGCAGTCGGGCGGCAGCCGGCAGCGCAGGGCCGCCGGTAACAGCTCCATGCGGAAAGTTTTGCCGGTCAGCGGTTCGCCGTCGAGGTTAAACGTCATCTCATGAGGGGCGGTGATCTCAAACCACGAGGAGACGCCGTCGACAATATTCGGCGAGTTTTCCGGATTCGCCAGGGTGCTGAAGAGGGCAGGGATCAGCTCTTCGCCGGTGAAAATGCGCAGATGCAGCAGGCCGTCGTTAATCAACGCCTCCGGACACAGCTGCTGGCCGCCGCCCGCCTGGCGGCCGTTGCCGATACCGATGACCAGCGCATCGCCCTGCCAGTGAAAGTTCTCCCCGCGGATCTCGCAGCGGTCCGGCTTCAGGGTATCCATGCGCATCAGGCCGTGGATTAAATAAGAGACACCGCCGAGCGCGGCTTTGAGTTTTTCCGGCGTTTCGGTGGTGATCCGGGTGCCGAACCCGCCGGTCGCCATATTAATAAAGCCGGTCTTATCATTAACCCGGGCGATATCTATCGGCACATCGCGGCCGACGATCGCCAGCTTCAGGGCGCTGGCCAGATCCTGCGGAATACCGACGCTGGTGGCGAAGTCGTTGGCCGTGCCCAGCGGTAAAATCCCCAGCGCCATCCTGCTGCCGCGCTCCACCAGCGCCGTCGCCACTTCATTAATGGTGCCGTCGCCGCCGCCGGCGATCACCGTTTCAACGTTCAGCTGCAGGGCTTCATCGATAAACCGTACGGCATCGCCCTTTTCCCAGGTGACGCGGACGTGGATATCGATCCCTTCGTCTCGCAACAGGTTAACCGCCTCGCGTAGCTGCGGTTCATTGGCACCTTTGCCGTTAAGGATCAGTAAGCTGGCAGTAAACGTAGACATCATCAAGGGAACCTTTATTGCTCAATGTTGCATAAAGTGTACCGCATGACGCCAGCGAAGGCCGGAGGAGAGACAAAAAAATAAGCCCGCGTAAGGGAGATTACGCAGGCTAAGGAGGTGGTTCCTGGTACAACTAGCATTTATGGGTTATGTTTTTCAGCGAAATGGATGATACCTGTTTCGATCGAAACGGTATGTGATCCGATTCTAATATCCTTACATCGTGAAAAAATAACGCAAATTAACTAGTTACCGTGCGGATTTCTGGTTGTCTGACCAGTAAAGTTGCGCATCAGCAGCGCATACTGCAGGGGCAGGTCATCCGGCACAGGCAACCATACGGTATAGCCGTCGCCCGGGGCCACCGGCATGGCTTCGCCTTTGCCATTTTCCATATGCTCGAGGGTGAAGTTGACGTTACCCTGCGGGGTCATCAGTTCGAGGCTGTCGCCAACGCTGAACTTATTTTTGACCGCCACGGCCGCCAGCGGGCCGTTACGCTCCCCGGTGAATTCGCCGACAAACTGCTGGCGCTCGGAGAGGGAGTAGCCGTACTCGTAGTTCTGATAATCGTCATGGGTATGGCGGCGCAGGAAGCCTTCGGTGTACCCGCGATGGGCCAGCCCTTCCAGCGTTTCCAGCAGGCTGGTATCGAAAGGTTTGCCGGCGGCAGCGTCGTCGATCGCCTTGCGGTAAACCTGTGCGGTGCGCGCGCAGTAATAGAAGGATTTAGTGCGGCCTTCGATCTTCAGCGAGTGAACGCCCATCTGGGTCAGACGCTCAACGTGGGCGATAGCCCGCAGATCTTTCGAGTTCATGATGTAGGTGCCGTGCTCGTCCTCGAAGGCGGTCATGTACTCGCCCGGGCGTTTGGCTTCCTCGATCATAAAGACTTTATCGGTCGGCGCGCCGATGCCGAGGGTTGGCTCCACCGTCTGTACCGGGATCGGCTCATATTTGTGGACGATGTTGCCGACGTCGTCCTCTTTGCCTTCCGCCACGTTATATTCCCAGCGGCAGGCGTTGGTGCAGGTGCCCTGGTTCGGGTCGCGCTTGTTGATATACCCGGAGAGCAGGCAGCGGCCGGAGTAGGCCATGCACAGCGCGCCGTGGACGAAAATCTCAATTTCCATCTCCGGCACCTGGCGGCGAATTTCTTCGATTTCATCCAGCGACAGTTCACGCGACAGGATCACGCGGGTGAGGCCCATCTGCTGCCAGAATTTGACCGTCGCCCAGTTGACGGCGTTGGCCTGCACCGAAAGATGGATCGGCATATCCGGAAAGTTTTCCCGCACCAGCATGATTAAACCCGGATCGGACATGATCAGCGCGTCCGGACCCATCTCCACCACCGGCTTCAGATCGCGAATAAACGTTTTCAGCTTGGCGTTATGCGGGGCGATGTTGACCACCACATAGAATTTTTTACCCAGCGCGTGGGCTTCATTGATGCCGAGCTGCAGATTTTCGTGATTGAATTCGTTGTTACGCACGCGCAGCGAGTAGCGCGGCTGGCCGGCATAAACGGCATCGGCGCCATAGGCGAAAGCGTAACGCATATTCTTCAGCGTTCCCGCCGGGGAAAGGAGTTCTGGTTTAAACATGGTGTTCTCGTTCTGATGACAGGTCAGATTCGCCGCACCCGGTGCGGCGAGTTGGGGGAGTGTCCCCACATTAAGGGCGGGCATTGTAGCGCCGCGGCGAAGGGGAGTAAATATCAGTTGGGTATCTTTCAGCATGGCTAATTTGTTTGCCATTTTGAACCTGGGCAGTGCTCATACTGACAGCACTAATAACGCCTGGTGGGATAGGCTCTATGGAATTCCCCCGGGTTGCGGCGTAAACGCCTTACCCGGGCTACGGATTGCAGACGGCGGTGAACGTGTAGCCCGGCTAAGCGCAGCGCGAGCCGGGAAAAGGCTAACTACGCCAGCCGGCAGGCGTCGGCTTCCCAGCGGTAGCCAACCCCGTATACGGCGCGGATAAACGACTGTTCGGCGTCCAGCGCCTCCAGCTTGCGCCGCAGGTTCTTGATGTGGCTGTCGATGGTGCGGTCGGTCACTACCCGATAGTCGTCATACAGATGGTTGAGCAACTGTTCGCGGGAGAAGACCTTCCCTGGCTCCTGGGAGAGGGTTTTCAGCAGCCGGAACTCGGCGGGGGTGAGGTCCAGCAGCTTGTCGCGCCACGAGGCCTGAAAACGCCCCTCGTCGACAATCAGCGGGCTCTGGGCGTCCAGCGCCTGCAGGTCGCGCTGCGGCTTGCAGCGGCGGAGAATGGTTTTCACCCGGGCGACCACTTCCCGCGGGCTGTAGGGCTTGCAGATATAGTCGTCGGCGCCGATCTCCAGCCCCAGCAGGCGGTCGATCTCTTCGATTTTCGCCGTCACCATCACCACCGGAACGTCGGAGAAGCGGCGGATTTCCCGGCACAGCGTCAGGCCGTCGGTGCCGGGCAGCATCAGATCCAGCAGGATCAGATCCGGCGGGGTCTGCCGAACGTAGGGCAGGACCTTGTCGCCATGGTTAATCAGCGTAGGCGCATAGCCGGCGGCCTGCAGATAATCAATCAGCAGCTGGCCGAGCTTGGGTTCATCTTCCACGATCAGAATGCGCGGTGTGTTTTCATCTACAGGCAATTCAGTCATACGTCTCTCGGTAAATCATGTTCCAGAGGTAACTCAACTTTAATGCTAACCCCGCCAAAAGGCGAATGGTCGGCGCGCAGGGCGCCGCCGTGGGCCGCTACGATATTGAGGCAAATCGCCAGCCCGAGGCCGGAGCCGCCGCTGGCGCGGTTGCGCGATCCTTCCGCCCGATAAAAGCGTTCGCACAGGCGGGCCAGCTGCTCATCGCTGACCCCGGGGGCGCTGTCGGCGAAGTCGATCACCAGCATCCGTCCGCTGCGGCGGGCGGTAATGTGCAGGCTGCCGCCGCTGTCGGTATAGCGCAGGCTGTTCTCCAGCAGATTGTTGAAGAGCTGCATCAGGCGGTCGCGGTCGCCGAAGATCATCGCCTGCTCCGGGAGCGACACCTGAATGCTCAGCTGCCGGCCGGCGAAGCGCTCGCGAAACGCGCCTGCGGCCACCTCCAGCAGGGTGATGATATCCAGCGAGGTTTTCTGGTAGGCCAGCGCGCCCTCATCGGACATCGACAGCTGGTGAAGGTCGTCCACCAGCTTGGTGAGGGTGGCGACTTCGGCCTGCAGGGAGGGAATGGACTCAGGAGTGAAGCGCCGGACCCCGTCCTGAATTGCCTCCAGTTCGCCGCGCAGCACCGCCAGCGGGGTACGCAGTTCATGGGAGATGTCGGCCATCAGATCGCGACGCATCTGCTGGTTGCGCTCCAGGGTGCTGGCGAGCTGGTTAAAATCCTGCGCCAGGCGGCCGAGCTCATCGCCGCCGGTCACCGTCACGCGGGTGGAAAAGTCGCCCGCCGCCAGCTTATGGGTGCCTTCCACCAGCCGCTTCACCGGCGCCAGCAGGCCGCGGGCCAGCGGGAAGGTGGCCAGCGCGGCAAGCAGGGTGGCAAGGGCAACGATCAGCCAGCTGGTGCGCTTCTGCTGCCGGTCGAAGTTAATGTCGGTATTGCGGGTTAGCCTTTCCACCGGCGAGGCGATCACTCTGCCTACCTCCACGCCGTTGACCATAATGCTGCGCTGGCTGCCGTCCTCCGGCACGCGCTCGCGGGGGCCCACCAGCACGCGGCCAGACTGATCGACCACCCAGAACATGGTGCGCCAGCCGTGGGGCGGCATTTCCGGCCTCGGGCGCGGGCCGTCAGGGGGGCCATCCGGCGGCGGCCCGTCCGGACCAGCGTCCGGCGCGTCCATCGCCCCCGGCTTCATGGCGTGCCCCGGCGGCGAGCGGTCGTCATTATCCCGTTCGAAGGTGCGCAGCAGCTGGAAGATAAAGCGGTCGTTGTTGCGCAGAAACGCCCAGCTGCCGTGCTGGGCATACTGCTCGCTCAGCGCGTCGCTGAGCATGGTTAACCGCTGCTCATTGCCGCGCTTGATGTAATCGATAAATCCGCGTTCGAAACTGATGCGCACCGCCCAGTGCATGCTGATCAGCAGCACGATGCAGGTGGCGAAAATAGCGAGGAACAGCTTACCGGTAATGCCCGGGCGCCAAAATTTCACGATCCACTCCTGTTGCGTCGACGAATGACGGTATTACTGCCGACGTCATCCGGTACCCGGGAAAAGATGAGCGCTGGCAGGGCGATGATCGCCGCCATGCTCAGATAGGTATAGAGAAAGACCTGATGGGTGCCGGCGGCGTCGAGGCTCATATGCTGCTGGCCGTACAGCCCCAGCAGCAGCCCGGCGATGGTCACGCCAATACTCATCGACAACTGCATCACCATCGACAGCAGACTGTTGCCGCTGCTGGCCAGATCGTCGGGGAGATCTTTCAGGGTCAGGGTATTCATCGAGGAGAAGCGGCTGGCGTTGATCATCCCCTGCAGAAACAGGATCAGCGGCAGCACATAATACCAGCCCGCCAGGGCGCTAAACATAAACAGCAGGCTGACCGCCGCCAGGCCCAGAGTGCTGGCGACCAGCACCCGACGATAGCCGAAGCGGTTGACCACCTGGACCACGATCCGCTTCATCCCCATGCTGCCGAGCACCATCGGGATCATCATCAGCCCGGCGTGGAAGGGGCTAAAGCCGAGGCCGATCTGCAGAAACACCGGGGTCATAAACGGCAGCATGCCGCTGCCGATGCGCCCGGCGAAGCTGCCGCCGAGGCCAAGGGAGAAGGTGCGGTTGCGAAACAGGTTGAGGCTGAACAGCGCCCGGGCGTTACCGCGGGCATGCCACAGGTACAGCAGCAGGGCGGCGAGGCCGATGGCCACCAGTCCCGCCAGCCAGCGTGTCGATATGCCGAGCCCTTTCTGGCCGTCCAGGGCCAGGGTCAGGGTCGCCATCCCGGCCGCCAGCAGCACAAAGCCGGCGAGATCGAAGCGCCGGGTCTGCATGGTGTAGTTGGGCATCAGGCAGAGGGTGGCGATGGCCCCGACGATCCCCACCGGGATGTTAATAAGGAAGATCCAGTGCCAGGAGGCGTACTCCACCAGCACCCCGCCCAGCGCCGGGCCGAGCAGGGGGCCGACCTGCCCCGGCAGGGTAACGAAGGTCATCGCCGCCATGTACTGATCGCGCGGGACGATCTTCATCACCGTCAGGCGGCCGACCGGCACCATCATTGCGCCGCCGACCCCCTGCAGCACCCGGGCCATCACCAGCTGGTCGAGGGTGCTGGCCTGGGCGCAAAACAGCGATCCGGCGGTAAACAGCACGATGGCGGTAAAGAAAATATTGCGCACCCCGACCCGGTCGGCCAGCCAGCCGCTGGCCGGGAGCATCACCGCCACCGTCAGGACATAGGAGACGATGATCATATGCATATGCAGCGGACTCTCCCCGAGGCTTTTGGCCATCGAGGGGAGGGCGGTGTTGACGATGGTGGTGTCCAGCGACTGCATAAAGAAGCCGAACGCCACTATCCATAGCTGCCAGCGCACGCTGGCCGGGAGGTCTGTCATCTTATTCGCTTACCGGTTGAGTGGAATGACGCGAAAAACGCAGCCGCAAACGGTCAAAGAAAAGATAGACCACCGGCGTGGTGTAGAGCGTTAACAGCTGGCTCATCACCAGACCGCCGACGATGGTGATCCCCAGCGGCTGGCGCAGCTCGGAGCCGTCGCCGCCGGAGAGCACCAGCGGCAGGGCGCCGAACAGCGCGGCGAGGGTGGTCATCATAATCGGCCGGAAACGCAGCAGGCAGGCCTGGAAAATCGCCTCTTCCGGCGTCAGGTTGCCGGTGCGCTGCGCCTCAAGGGCAAAATCAACCATCATGATGGCGTTTTTCTTCACGATGCCAATTAATAACATGATCCCGATAAGGGCGATGAGGCTGAACGGGGCATCGAATATCTCCAGCGCCAGCAGCGCGCCCACCCCGGCGGAGGGCAGCGTCGAAAGGATGGTCAACGGATGCACATAGCTCTCGTAGAGCATCCCCAGCACGATATAGACCGTGGCGATGGCCGCGAGGATCAGGATCACCTGCGCGTTCATGGTCTGCTGGAACACCTGAGCGGTACCGGCAAAGGAGCCGCGTACGGTGGACGGCACCCCGAGCTGGGTCATCGCGCGGTTAATCGCCTCGCTGGCTTCTGACAGCGAGCGGCCGGTGGGCAGGTTAAAGGAGATAGTGGACGCCGCCGACAGCCCCTGGTGGTTCACCGACAGCGGGGCGTTGGCCGGCTGCCATTTGGCGAAGTAGGCCAGCGGGATCGGCTTGCCCTCGCTGTTGATGACAAACATCTTATCCAGGGCGCTGACGTCCTGGGTATAGGCCGGGTCGACCTGCATCACCACTTTATACTGGTTCAGCGGCTGGTAGATGGTGGAGATCTGCCGCTGGCCGAAGGCATTGTTCAGCAGGTTGTTGGCGTCCTGAACGCTGATGCCAAGGCGCGACATGGTATCCCGGTCATAGACCAGGTCCATTTCGGCGCCATTGTCCTGCTGATCCGAGTTGACGTCCGCCAGCTCAGGTAGCGCCGCCAGCGCTTTGCGGATCTTCGGCTCCCATTCGCGCAGCGCCGACAGGTCATCGGACAGCAGGGTGTACTGATAGCTGGCGTTCGACTGCCGGCCGCCGACGCGGATATCCTGCACCGCCATCAGGAACAGATTGGCCCCGGGCTCGTTGGCCAGCTTTTTGCGCAGCCGGTCGATCACCTGCTGCGCCGTCTCGTGGCGCTGGTCGCGCGGTTTGAGGGTGATAAACATCATCCCGCTGTTGACCCGCGAGCCGCCGGTAAACCCGGTGACGTTATCCACCGCCGGATCTTCGCGAATGATCTGCATAAAGTCCTGCAGCTTGCCGCGCATCGCCTGGAAGGAGATGCTCTGGTCGGCCTGAATGCCGCCCATCAGCACCCCGGTGTCCTGCTCCGGGAAGAAGGTTTTCGGGATCGAGATATAGAGCCAGACGCTGAGGGCGATGGTGCCCAGCACCACCAGGCCGGTCAGGCGGCTGTGCTTCAGCACCCATTTTAACGACTTACCATAGCCGCCCTGCATGGCCACCAGCAGGCGGCCAAAGCCGCGGTTGCGCGTCGGCTGGTGGGGTTTGCCGCTTTTCAGCAGCCAGCCGCACATCATCGGCGTCAGGGTGAGGGAGACCGCCAGCGAGATGCCGATCGCCACCGACAGGGTGACGGCGAACTCGCGCAGCAGGCGGCCGGGCAGGCCGCCCATCAGCAGCAGCGGCAAAAACACCGCCACCAGCGACAGGCTCATCGACAGGACGGTAAAGCCGACCTCGCGGCTCCCCTGCAGCGCCGCCTGCAGCGGTTTCATCCCCGCCTCCAGATGGCGGGAGATATTCTCCAGCACCACGATGGCGTCATCCACCACGAAGCCGGTGGCGATGGTCAGCGCCATCAGCGACAGGTTGTTAAGGCTGAAGCCGCACAGGTACATGGCGGCGAAGGTACCGATTAAGGAAACCGGAACCGCCACCGCCGGGATCAGCGTCGCGCGCCCGGATCGCAGGAAGAGGAACACCACTAGGATCACCAGCGCCACCGAGATCACCAGCGTCTGCTCCACCTCCTCCAGCGAGGCGCGAATAGTCGGCGAGCGGTCCTGGGCGATCTGCAGATCGATGGCCGCCGGAATGGTCTGCTGCAGCTCCGGCAGGCGGGCGCGGATGCTGTCCACCGTCTGGATGATATTGGCTTCCGGCAGTTTGCGGATCATCAGCAGGATCGCCGGTTTGGCGTTGGTCATCCCGGCGTTGCGCACATCCTGCACCGAATCCGAGACGGTGGCGACATCCCCCAGCCGCACCGCGGCGCCGTTCTGGTAGTGGACGATCAGCGGCTGATAGTCGGCGGCGGTCTTCAGCTCATCGTTGGTCTGCACCTGCCAGCGGTGGGCGCTGTCCTCCAGCGCCCCCTGCGGTTTGCGCACGTTAGCGTCGCTGATGGCGGTGCGCACCGCGTCCAGCGACACGCCCTGGTTGAACAGCGCCTGCGGGTTGAGATCGACGCGCACCGCCGGCAGAGAGCTGCCGCCGACGTCGACATCGCCGACGCCGTCGATCTGCGCGATGGTCTGCGCCAGCTGGGTGGAGGCGAAATCATACAGCTCACCCTGGGAGTAGGTATCCGAGGTCAGCGTCAGGATCATGATCGGCGCATCCGACGGGTTGGCTTTGCGGTAGGTCGGACGGCTCGGCATCCCGCTCGGCAGCAAGCTTTGCGCGGCGTTGATCGCCGCCTGCACGTCGCGCGCCGCGCCGTTGATATCGCGGTCGAAGTTAAACTCGAGAATGATGCGGGTGCTGCCGAGCGAGCTGGAGGAGGTCATCTCATTGACCCCGGCAATCCGCCCCAGGGAGCGCTCCAGCGGGGTGGCCACCGACGAAGCCATAGTCTCCGGCGAGGCCCCCGGCAGCGAGGCGCTGACCATGATCACCGGGAAATCCACCTGCGGCAGCGGGGCCACCGGCAGCAGCCGGAAGCCGAGAATGCCGCACAGGGTGATGGCCAGCGAGATGAGGATCGTCGCCACCGGGCGGTAAATGAAGAGGGCGAAAAACTTCACTTACGCCTCCTCTTCCTGACGCGGGAAGCGACGCTTCAGATGCAGCGACAGGCGGTCGAACAGCAGGTAGATCACCGGGGTGGTGAACAGGGTCAGCACCTGGCTGAGCATCAGACCGCCGACCATGCCGATCCCCAGCGGACGCCGCAGCTCGGCGCCGACGCCGGTGCTCAGCATCAGCGGCAGGGCGCCGAGCAGGGCGGCGAGGGTGGTCATCAGGATCGGGCGAAAACGCAGCAGACAGGCCTGATAGATCGCCTCCCGCGGCGGCATGCCCTGCTCGCGCTCGGCGGCCAGCGCGAAGTCGATCATCATGATGGCGTTCTTCTTCACGATGCCGATCAGCAGAATAATGCCGATGATGGCGATCACGTCCAGCTCGCTGCCCGCCAGCCACAGCGCCAGCAGCGCCCCGACCCCGGCGGTGGGCAGGGTGGAGAGAATGGTGATCGGATGGATAAAGCTTTCATACAGCACCCCCAGCACGATATACATCGCCACCACCGCGGCAACGACCAGCCAGACGGTGCTGCCCAGCGCCGACTGGAAGGCCAGCGAGCTGCCCTGGAACTGGGTGCGGATATCGGTCGGGAAATCCAGCGACTGTTCGGCGGCGAGGATCGCCTCCACCGCTTCGCCGAGCGAATAGTTGTCCGGCACGTTAAACGAGATGGTGGTCACCGGGAACTGATCGAGGTGGTTCACCGACAGCGGGGTAAAGCGCTGCTCCACCGTGGCGATGGCGGTCAGCGGCACAATGCCGCCGTCGCTGCTGGTCAGGCGGATATTATCCAGCGCCGCCAGGCCCGGCGTCGCTTCGGTATCCTGCTCAAGCACCACGCGATACTGATTCGCCTGGGTGTAAATGGTGGAGATCAGCCGCTGGCCGAAGGCGTTGTACAGCGCGTTATCGACGTCCGCCATCGAGATGCCGAGGCGGCTGGCGCTGTCCCGGTCCACCTTGATGTAGGCGGCCAGGCCTTTGTCCTGCCAGTCGCTACTGACGTCGGCCAGCTGCGGCTGAGCCTGCAGGCGGCTGAGCAGCGGCGGCACCCAGGTGCTCAGCGCCTCGAGGGAGTTCGCCTGCAGAGTGAACTGGTACTGGGTGCGGCTCACCGTGGTGTCGATGGTCAGATCCTGGGTCGGCTGCAGATAGAGCGCCACGCCGGGGACGCCGGCCACCGCCTGCTGCAGACGGCTAATCACCGTCTGAACGCGGTCGTCGCGTTCATCCAGCGGCTTGAGGTTGATCTGCAGGCGGGCGCTGTTCAGCGCCGGGTTGGTGCCGTCGACGCCGACAAACGAGGTCAGGCTCTCCACCGCCGGATCCTTGAGGATAATGTCGGAAACCTGCTGCTGGCGCTGGGCCATGCTGGCGAACGAGACCGACTGCGGCGCCTGGAGGGTGCCCTGGATAATGCCGTTATCCTGAATCGGGAAGAAGCCTTTGGGAATAAAGATCCACAGCAGGATCGACAGCGCCAGGGTGCTCAGGGCGACGCCGAGCGTCAGCCACGGATGGTTCAGCACCCGGCTCAGCCAGCGGCCATAGACGGCGATCACCCGGTCAAAGAAGCGCTCGCTGGCCCGCGAGAAGCGGTTCTGCTTGCGCAGCGATTCGTGGCTTAACATGCGGGCGCACATCATCGGCGTCAGGGTCAGGGAGACCACCGCCGAGATCAGGATAGCGACGGCAAGGGTGACAGCGAATTCGCGGAACAGGCGGCCGACGATATCGCCCATAAACAGCAGCGGGATCAGCACCGCGATCAGCGAGAAGGTGAGGGAGATAATGGTGAAGCCAATTTCCCCTGCGCCTTTCAGCGCGGCGGCCAGCGGTTTCTCGCCTTTTTCGATATAGCGCGAGATGTTCTCGATCACCACGATGGCGTCATCCACCACAAAGCCGGTGGCGATGGTCAGGGCCATCAGCGTCAGGTTGTTGATGGAGAAGTCGAGGAACACCATCACCGCGAAGGTGCCCACCAGCGACAGCGGCACCGCGACGCCGGGAATAATGGTCGCCGGGACGTTGCGCAGGAACAGATAGATGATCATCACCACCAGGGCGATGGCCAGCATCAGCTCAAACTGCGTGTCGCGCACCGAGGCGCGAATATTGGTGGTCCGGTCGGAAAGAACCTGCACCTTCACCGATTTTGGCAGGCTCTCGGTGAGCTGCGGCAGCATCTGGCGAATGCTGTCGGCGGTGTCGATAATGTTGGCCCCCGGCTGACGCTGGACGTTCATCACGATGGCCCGCTGCTGGTTGGCCCACGCCCCCAGCCAGCTGTTCTCAGCGCCTTGTTCGACGCTGGCGACGTCGCCAAGGCGGATCGGCGCCCCGTTCTGATAAGCGATAATCAGCCGGCGGTAATCCTCAGCGGACTGCATCTGATCGTTAGCGGAAAGCGTCACCGCGCGGGCCGGGCCGTCGAGGCTGCCTTTCGCCGAGTTGACGTTGGCGCTGGTGATGGCGGTGCGCACGGTTTCGCTGGTCAGGCCGAGGGCGGCGATGGCCTGGGCGTTCAGCTTGACCCGCACCGCCGGGCGCTGGCCGCCGGCGAGGGTCACCAGACCGACGCCGGAAACCTGAGAAATCTTCTGCGCCACCCGGGTCTCCACCATATCCTCCACCTGGGTCATCGGAATGGCCGAGGAGGTGACGGCGAGGGTCATGATCGGCGGATCCGCCGGGTTGACCTTGCTGTAGACCGGCGGGTTGGGCAGATCGCTCGGCAGCAGGTTGGTGGCGGCGTTAATGGCCGCCTGCACTTCCTGCTCGGCGACGTCCAGCGGCAGGGTCAGCTGGAACTGGAGCGTGACGACCGAGGCGCCGCCGGAGCTTTGGGAGGACATCTGCTTAAGGCCGGACATCTGGCCGAACTGGCGCTCCAGCGGGGCGGTGATGGCGGAGGTCACCACGTCCGGGCTGGCGCCCGGATAGAGGGTGACCACCTGGATGGTCGGGTAATCGACCTCCGGCAGGGCGGAGACCGGCAGAAAACGGTAGCCGATAATCCCGGCCAGCAGGATCGCCACCATCAGCAGCGTGGTGGCCACCGGACGCATAATAAATAGCCGGGACGGGCCGCCGGTGCGGCCTGGGGGTAACACCTGCATCAGGAACGCGCTCCGTGTTTACCGCTCTGGCGCGGGGCGGGCTGCGCCTGCTCGCCGCTGCTGGCGGTGACAACTTCCACTTTCGCCCCTTCGGTCAGGCGGTCAATCCCGTCGGTGACCACGCGATCCCCGGCGGAAAGCCCGGCGCTGATCACCACTTTCTGGCTGTCCTGAATCCCCGGGGTGACGCTGTGTTTGCTGACCTTATTCTCATCGTTCAGCACCCATACAAAATGCCCTTCGTTGCCCATCTGCAGGGCGGCGGCAGGGATCACCACCGCGTTCTGCTGGGTATCCACCAGCAGGCGGGCGTTAACGAACTGGTTGGGGAACAGGGCGTCGTCCAGATTGCTAAAGCGCGCCTTCAGCTTGATGGTCCCGGTGGTCGCATCGATCTGGTTGTCGAGGCTCAGCAGCTCCCCGACGCTGATTTTCTGCTTATTGGTGCGGTCCCAGGCTTCGACGCTGAGCGCTTTGCCCGCTTTCTGCGCCTGCACCACCGTGGCGATGGTGCTTTCCGGCAGGGTAAAGACCACGTCGATCGGGTGCGTCTGGGTGAGAACCACAATCCCGGTGGTATCCCCGCTGGAAATCTGGTTGCCGATATCCACCTGCTTTAAGCCGACGCGGCCGTCAATCGGCGCGATGATGCGCGTCCAGTCGAGCTGCAGCTGGGCGCTGGCGACGGCGGCTTCATCGGCCTTCACGGTGCCGGCGGATTCCACCACCAGCGACTGCTGGGTGTCGAGCTCCTGGCGGGAGACGAGGTTGGTTTTCACCAGCTGCTGGTAACGGGCCAGATCGCGGCGGGCGTTGGCCAGGGTAGCGTTATCTTTCGCCAGCTGACCCTGCGCCTGGGCGAGGGCCACCTTAAACTGGCTGGGGTCGATCTGCGCCAGCAGATCGCCGGCTTTGACCTGCTGCCCCTCCTGGAAGTGAAGGCTCAGCAGCTGGCCGTCGACCCGGCTGCGGACGGTGACGGTATTGGCCGCCGTCACGGTACCCAGCCCGGTAAGATAGCGCGGCACCGCTTGTTCGGTCGCGGTGGCGGCCTGCACCGGCGCCAGCGCGCCGCCAAAGCGACCATGGCGCGCGCCGCCCGGCCCCTGCGGACCCTGCCCGGCGGCGGGCGTCCCGTTGCCGCTCGTTCCACGATCGTGCCAGAACCAGTAGGCGGCCCCGGCGATAATCACTACCGCCAGCGCGGCGCCCCAACGACGTATGTTACTGCCTTTCATTAGTTTACGGTCTCATCCTGAAGCGTTTCGCTGAATGATACTAGTTTAGTGAGGGAAGGGGCCGTAAAAATGGAGGAATTATGAAAAGAAGGTTGAGAAATGTCTGGATAACGGCGGCGATAGCGGGCGGTCTCGCCGCCGATTTCCGGGGTGATATCAACTTTTAGTTTAAAAAAGTAAAAAATAGTTGTATCCGCAAGGGCTTTAATTAGATTTATGCGGTGAATAAATCAGTGCATTTCCATAATAATAAAATATGCACTTAAAAATCAACGTGTTGAATAATCAGAGGTCATTGCTGTGGCAAACGCAAACAAACTCACGCTCTTCATCGTCATTTTTATGCTGATGGGGATCCTCTCCGGCGCGGCTATCCATGCCTACGCGACGCCGACCACCATCTCCGCATGGGCAGACAACATCACGCTGCTGACCGATCTGTTTCTGCGCTTAATCAAAATGGTCATCGCGCCGTTGGTGTTCAGCACCCTGACGGTCGGTATTATGCGCCTCGGCGAGACGGCGACCATTGGCCGGGTGGGCGGTAAGGCGATGGTGTGGTTTATCACCTCTTCGGTATTGTCCATTCTCGTCGGGCTGGTGATCGTCACCTTCCAGCACCCGGGCGCCGGGCTAAACCTGACGGTGCCGAAAGAGGCGGTGGATACCGGCCTGGCGGTCAGCGGCATGACCCTGAAAGGGTTCCTGTCGCATACCATTCCTACCAGCATCACCGAGGCGATGGCCAACAACGAGATCCTGCAGATTGTGGTGTTCTCGATGTTCTTTGGCATCGCCGGCGCGTCGCTGGGGGAGAAGTTTAATGCGCCGCTGGTGGCGGCCCTTAACGTGGTGTCGCACATTATGCTGAAGGTGACGGGCTATGTGATGTACGTTGCGCCGCTGGCCATCTTCGCCGCCATCTCGTCGGTGATTGCCTCGCAGGGGCTGGGAATTTTGCTCAACTACGCGTCGTTCATTGGCGGTTATTACCTGGCGGTGCTGCTGACCAGCGCGGTGCTGATTGCCGTCGGCTATATGGTGCTCAAGAAAGAGGTCTTCCGTCTGCTGAACATGCTGAAAGATCCGGTGCTGGTGGCCTTTACTACCAGCAGCTCGGAAGCGGCCTATCCGAAGACCCTCGAGCGGCTGGTGAAGTTTGGCTGTTCGCGCAATATCGTCTCGTTCGTCCTGCCGATTGGCTACTCATTCAACCTCGTCGGCTCGATGGTTTACTGCTCTTTCGCCGCGATGTTTATCGCTCAGGCCTATAACGTGTCGCTGAGCTTCAGCGAGATGACGGTCATGATGCTGACCCTGATGCTGGCCTCAAAAGGCATCGCCGGGGTGCCGCGCTCGGCGCTGGTGGTGCTGGCGGCCACCATTCCCAGCTTCCATATTCCGGTTGCCGGGATCCTGCTGCTGATGGGCATCGACCACTTCCTCGATATGGGGCGCTCCGCCATCAACGTGCTGGGCAACGGCATCGCCACCGCCATGCTGTCGAAAAACGAAGGTCTGCTCACCGACGAGGAAGCGCAGCCGGACTGGGAAGCGGAAAAAGTGGAAGCCTGATCCTGCCGCGCCCTCGCGCAGAGGGCGCCATTCCACATGGAAAAAAAGACCCCTGACAGGCACGTCAGGGGCAATGTGACGAAGTATCAGTTTTCCTCGTAAATAGTCTTTTTTCTTATATAAAGGCGCGCGGTAACGTCTTTATACCGAGGAAGCGTCAGAGTTTAACGTTATGTCTGGCAGCGCTGGCGCTTTTTTAGCATTCAGCGGCTATTTTCAGATTTCCGACAATATAGCCAGGTGAAAATCTTATTTTCTTCTGCACGCTATTTGCCTACCAGCGCTCACGTAACAGATTCATAAACTGGAAAAAGTCGTGGTTATTATTCAGGCTGTATTTTTCCATTATCTTATTCTTATGATAAGCGGCGGTGCGGGGGCTGACGCGCTGCAGGGCGGCGATTTTACTCATATCGAGACCTTCGAGAATACCGTGCACCACGGCGGTCTGGGAGCGCGACAGCACGCGATGCGGGCAGCTGGCGCAGCTGAGCTCCCGGCCTGCGTCGTCGGTGGCCGAAGGCGCCATACAATGCTGGAGCTCGCTTTTAATAATCGTCAGCAGTTGCGGAATACTGGCCGTCTTGAGCGAGACAAAAATGACCCCTTTCAGGCAGTTAATCATGAAATCCTCTTCCGGCAGCTGGTCGTAGCTGTGGAGGATAATCAGCGAACTGCCTTTTTTCCTGTTTTTAATCAGCGTATTGCACAGGTAGATTTCGCCGGGGATCACTTCGCAAATGATGATGTCTTCCCCTGACAGGTCATTATTCCGCCAGGAAAAGCGCGCCCGCTGATCGCCCCGGGTGAGGTCATTGACCATGGCGACCAGCGATTCACGGACAAAGGTGTTACGGGTATTGATGGTGACATTAATGTTTCTCATGGCGTTATTTCCTTACGCAAAAACATAACGCCATGCTGTGACACATCCTCCGGGCGTATGCGGTGTGTTGACTGTATTAAAGTGCCTACAATATGTTTTTATTATTCTACAGTGAATTATTTACGACGCATTGAACGCTTATCGTTGAAGGTAAATTTCTGCCGTCTCCTGTCTTTCAGATAGGAAATAAAACTGTATACAGAGATGCTGAAGAAAAAAATGCATAGCAATAAAACTAACCACGTTTGCATGGCCATTGTTTATACCTTGTTTGTGTTGCATGGTGTCAGAATTTGCCGCGAACGGCTAATACGTTTTGTTATATGCTTTTCTGTCCAATGAAAATCATACGACATCATCCTTATGTAGTAGCACTATAAGAAAGTTCTTAAGGTCATCGTCAGTCTCATTCCTCTCATTTCTCTCAGAAAATGAGAAAAATTAACACTTGCGAGTCATTCATATCCAGCATGGCCGCCGACATACCCCGTCCATCAGGAGATAAAGGCCAGCCCCTTACCAAAGATGGCGCGTACGGGCAGGTGGATCCCCTGCTGGCGAGCCTTGTGGCGCAGGCGGCTAACCACCACGTCGATGCGGTGCAGGTCAGGCTCGCTTTCATGGGCGAACAGGCAGGCATGGAGATCCAGCTTGCTGCACACTTCGTTGCGATTGCGCATTAAGAGCTCCACCAGGCGATATTCCTGCTGGGTTAACTCCAGCGTCCGGGCGTCGGGTGAGATCAGTTTATCTTCGTGCAGACGCCACAGCCCGGTAGCGGGGGGAGAGACGGCGCTGGCCGTCTCCGGCGACGGGGAGGCCGCCGGGCGATCCTGTTGCAGGCGGGCGCCGAGGGCGGTCAGGGTCTCCGCGAGATGGGCGAAGTTAACCGGCTTGATCAGGTAAGCATCCGCCCCGAGGCTCAGCGCCTGCAGTTTATCCTGCTGCTGGCCGCGGGCGCTGACCACCACCAGACCGTAGTGCCCTAGCTCGTGCAGGTAGCTCAGCACGCTGAAGCCATCCTCGCCGGGCAGACCGATATCAATCAGCACGATGTCCACCGGATGGCTGTGCAGTTGCCGCCAGAAGGCCTCAGCGCTCCGCGTCCCCCATACCTCGAAGCCGCGATAGCCCAACCAGGCCAGCAGTTCATCCAGCAGATCGGGGTTATCTTCAATTATCGCCAGCCGTAAAGCCATGCGTCGTTCTCCTCTTAAGCAACCGTGGGGAGGGTGAGAATAAAGGTGCAGCCGTCCGGGCCATGCTCGGCCAGCCACAGTTTGCCATCATGAGCCTGCACGATCTGACGCGCAACATACAGTCCGAGACCGGTGCCGCCCGGCACCGGCGACGTATGTTCCCCGCGGCGATAGCGCTCAAAGATCAGTTCCGCCTGTCCGGCGGGGAGCCCAGGACCGTAGTCGCGAATGCGCAGCTCTGTTTGCCCGGCATCGGCGTGAATATCGATGGTGATTTCGCCCGGCGGCGAATACTTGACCGCGTTATCCAGCAGGTTGGCGATGGCGATGCACAGCAGGCCGGCGTCGGCCTGTAGCTGCGGGCTTTCCACCGCGCCGTGATGGCGAATGTTCAGGTAATGGTCGTGGGAGATAGCCACTACCGAGGCCGCCATAGTGATCACCGTCAGCAGGGCGGTCTGCTGGCGGTCGACGTGCAGATCGTGGGAAGCGAGGCGGGCGTCGGCGAGGCAGTTATCGGTGAGCTGCACCAGACGGGTGGCGGCGCGGCCGATGCGATCGAAGCGCGCCTCCTGGCTGGCCGACGCCGCCGAGAGGCGGAGATTCTCCAGCGCGGCCTGGATCACCGCCAGCGGGGTGCGGAATTCATGCGCCACCATGCCCATAAACTGCCGCTGGTGGAAGCTGGCCTCGCGCTCGATCTGCAGCTCGCGCGCCAGGCGCTGCTTCTGCTCCAGCTGGCGGTTTTCAGCCCGCACCCGCAGGATGGCAATGATCAGCACCGTAATGATGTGGACGATCAGCGCATACTGCCAGAGGGAATAGATCGCCATATGAAACGGGATAATACCGTGGATCGACAGCTGCACCAGCACCGCGGCGGCGACATAGAACGGCGGCAGGAGCCCCAGCAGGAGGGTGTTGCGGTCGATAGCTTTTTTGCGCCACAGCCACCAGGAGGTGAACAGCAGCACCGGAGTGATAATGATAAAGATCACCCCTTCAATCTGCATGGCGAGGCCGTAAAACCCCAGCGGAATGCTGACCTGCAGCAGCAGGTTGAGCGCCACGGCGGCGATCAGCAGCCGGTAAAGCCGCAGCATATTTTTCTTCAAATCAAATATCTCGCTGTGCAGCCACAGGGCGGTGGCATAGCTGAACAGGGAGAGGCTGCTGATCATAAAGTCCTGGAAGGGCAGCGCGGCGCGGCCGAAGAACCACTCCGGGAAGCCGTGCAGGGCGGCCACCAGCGGATAATTGAGCGAGAAGAAGCAGATGCCCCACAGCAGACGCCGGCGCAGGGCCAGGGCCAGCCACAGCGCCACGCCGCTGGCGACCGCCGCCAGGCCAAAATAGAAGCTCCAGAAGGCGGTGTCGGCGGTGGCCCGCTGCAGATAGGCCTGCGGAGATGAGAGGGAGGCCAGCAGGATCAGGGTGCTGGTGCTCTGCAGGCGAAAGACCATCTCATAGCCGGCGGCGGTGGGCGGCGGAGGGAGGATCAGCACGCTTTCCCGATAGTGGAGATCGCTCTCCCGGGCGATGTCACGGTCGCCAAAGGTCCGCGCGGTCCACGGCGCGTCGCCGCCCAGTGGCCGGTAATAGAGAGTCAGGTGGTCGACGAAAGAGGGGCCAATCTGCAGCCAGCGCGACTCGCCGGCAAACCATTCACCCGGCAGCTCGCTACGCAGCCACAGGGTTTTGCGTGAATAGCCGAAGGAGGGGATTTGCCGGGTGGTGGCGAGCTGGTCCACGGGCAGGTCGGCAAAGCGATCGATGGTCATCTGGCCGCTGTCGTCCGCGTACCATTCGACGGGGATATCCGTCCCCAGTTGTCGGGGCGCCGACTGCGCCTGCGGGGCGATCAGCAGCAAGAGCAATCCGCAGCTGACCAGCCAGCCTGCCAGGAACCGCGGCCGGCAACGCCGGACCGCTGCGAAGATCGCAGACACCCTTTTCAATCACGCCCCCTTGCGGCATGGAAAGATTACTGACCGCAGACGACTGGCTACGGTATGGATAATACGCCCCCGGAAGCGGAGGAAAGTGGACAGGCCTGTCCGGACGAACAGGCCATTTTGCGTGGGAGACCAGGAATATTCCAGCGTAATCTGCAGCGCCGCGATCAGGACAGACCTGCTGCGCGGCAGCGCCGGGCAAGGGCTAGCGGAAAACCACCTGCGCCCAGCGGGCCAGCCCGGCGGTTACTGAGCCAAAATCATCGCCACCGGCCAGCGGAATACCCGGGAGCTTGGCCGCCAGCGCCTTTTTGATCAGCGGTGAGCGGGCGCTACCGCCGGTCAGATAGATCACGTCCGGGGTGGTCTGGCTGCTGTCGAGGGCAAGCTGCACCTGTTCCATAATGCGGCTCAGCGGCTGATCCAGCGCCGCTTCCAGCCCCTGCCGGGCGATGGCGGTGGCCAGCTCGTCCTGAATAAACGGCAGCGCGGTCTCGACGCTGTCCGCGCTGGAGAGGGCGATTTTGCTCTCTTCGGCGCTGCGCACCAGACGATAGCTCAGGCGCTGACGCCAGACCTTCAGCAGCAGGGCCACTTTATCGGCATCCCGGGCGCTGCGCAGCAGGTCGTTAAGCTGACGGCCGTTGGCGGTGCTGTAGAAGTCGCTCTGCGCCGGGACGTCGTTGATCGCCACCGCGTTCCACCACGGAAGGATCGGCAGCGCGGTGCCTTTTTCCGTTTCGCCGCCCATGCCGAGCAGGGGCATCAGGCATTTGAAGGCCAGGGCAATATCGAGGTCGTTACCGCCGATGCGGCAGCCGCTGTGGCCGAGCAGGCTCTGCTGGCGGTCGGCGCGCTCCCGCCACTGCGGGCCCATCAGCAGCAGGGAGCAGTCGGTGGTCCCGCCGCCGATATCGACGACCAGCACCCGCTTCTCTTCACTGAGGGTGGCTTCGAAATCCAGCCCGGCGGCCACCGGCTCAAACTGGAAGACCACATCGCGGAAACCGGCGCGAAGGGCGGCCCGCTCAAGGATCCCCTGCGCCTGGGCGTTGGCTTCGTCGCCGCCGAGGCCCTGGAAGTTGATCGGCCGGCCTATCACCGCCTGGTCGATCTGCTCGGGCAGCTGGCTTTCCGCCTGCAGCTTGATGTGCAACATCATGGCGCAGACCAGGTCTTCAAACAGGGCCACCTGCTGCGGCTTGAGGCCGCTGGCGCCGAGGAAGGACTTTGGCGATTTGACGAAGTAGACCTCTTCCGGATCTTCAACATACTGATGCAGGGAGGCGAGGCCGAACTGCACGCTGTTGCGCAGCACCTCAATGTCTTCGTCGCGGTTGGCGGCGATGGCCCGGCGCAGTAGCGCCTGGTTTTCGTCGCTGTGGGTCGGCACCTCGTGATGGCGATAGAGCCACTCGCTGACCGCTTCGCGCGTCGGCGCGCAAAGCATGGAGGGCAGCAGCGCGCTGCCGTTTTCCAGCGTCAACAGCTGGGGCTTGTTTTCCCGCATCACGGCCACCGAACAGTTGGCGGTGCCGTAGTCAAAACCAATAAACATCGTCTGCAAAATCCCCATGCCGGTGAAGAAGGGGGGCGACTTTAGCGGATCGCCGTCATGCCGACAACCGGAATTTAAAAGCAAGGCGCTGACGGTGAGGGGCGACTATCATTGAAACGCTATATAAAGGAGAGCTTATGGTGCTGTTACCCTGGACCCCGCCCTACGACTGGGGGTGGATGGTTGGTTTTCTGCAGGCGCGCGCAGTCGCCGGCGTCGAGCGTTTTCATGACGGAGGCTACAGCCGCAGCTTTCGCGTAGCAGGCCACGGCGGGCTGATTCATCTGGCGCCGGACGAGGAGGCGCAGGGCCTGCGGGTGACGCTCTCCCCGGGGCTGCAGCCGGTGGCGGAGATCTGCTATGCGCGAATTGGCCAGCTGTTTGATCTGGCCTGCGACCCGCAGCAGGTCGCTCGCACGCTGGGCGATCTGGCGCAGGCGCGGCCGGGGCTGCGCCTGCCCGGGGCGCTGGACGCTTTCGAACAGGCGGTGCGTGCGGTGCTCGGCCAGCTGGTGAGCGTGGCGATGGCCGCCCGGCTCACCGCCAAAGTGGCGGCCGGCTGGGGCGAACCGCTGGCGGACGCCCCCGGCTATGTTCTATTCCCGACGCCGGAGGCGCTTTCCCGGGCCGATCCGCAGGCGCTGAAGGGGCTGGGGATGCCGCTTCGCCGCGCGGAGGCGCTGATCCACCTTGCCCGGGCGGCGCTCAGCGGCGAGCTGCCCCTTACCGCGCCGGCGGATATCGACGCCGGGCTGCGTCAATTGCAGACTTTGCCCGGGATTGGCCGCTGGACGGCCAGTTATTTTGCCCTGCGCGGCTGGCAGGCGAAGGATATCTTTTTGCCGGATGACTACCTGATTAAACAGCGCTTTCCGGGAATGACCCCGGCCGCCATCGCCCGCTATGCTCGCCGCTGGCAGCCGATGCGATCTTATGCGCTGTTGCATATCTGGTATACCGATGACTGGGCGCCGGCGGCGGAATAGCCGTCCGGGGCGCATACCACTGGTATCGGGACGCTGAAATCCCTATAATTGCCGCGTTTGGCGGTCCGCCGCCACCCTCCATCTCTATCCAGGTTAATCAGGTCGCAAAAATTTATGACTGATATGTCCCATCAGTGCGTCATTGTAGGCATCGCCGGCGCATCGGCTTCTGGCAAAAGTCTTATTGCCAGTACTCTCTATCGCGAATTGCGTGAACAAGTTGGCGACGAACATATTGGCGTCATTCCGGAAGACAGCTATTACAAAGATCAAAGTCATCTGTCGATGGAAGAGCGCGTCAAAACTAACTATGACCACCCGAGCTCAATGGACCACAGTCTGTTGTTCCAGCACCTGCAGATGCTGAAAAGCGGCCAGCCGATTGAACTGCCGGTCTACAGCTACGTCGAGCATACCCGCACGCCGAACACCATTCACGTCGAGCCGAAGAAGGTGATTATTCTTGAAGGTATCCTGCTGCTGACCGATGCGCGCCTGCGTAACGAGCTCAACTTCTCTATTTTCGTCGACACCCCGCTCGATATTTGCCTGATGCGCCGCATTAAGCGCGACGTTAACGAGCGCGGCCGCTCCATGGACTCGGTGATGGCCCAGTATCAGAAGACCGTGCGCCCGATGTTCCTGCAGTTTATTGAGCCGTCGAAGCAGTATGCCGACATCATCGTGCCGCGTGGCGGCAAAAACCGCATCGCGATTGATATTCTGAAGGCCAAAATCAGTCAGTTCTTTGAATAACCTGGCCGAATTGTGTAACGTGCAAAGAGTAGCCCTGTTGCCCTCTCCGCCGCGAAGCGTGCGGGAAGCAGCCTTATAAGGAGAAAGCCCATGCGTCTGTGTGACCGAGATATCGAAGCCTGGTTGGATGAAGGGCGACTGGCCATCAATCCGCGCCCGCCCGTTGAGCGTATTAATGGCGCGACGGTTGATGTACGGCTGGGTAATAAATTCCGCACCTTCCGCGGCCACACGGCGCCGTTTATCGATTTAAGCGGCCCGAAGGCCGAGGTGAGCGCCGCGCTGGACCGCGTGATGAGCGAAGAGATCGTTCTGCCGGAAGGGGAGGCCTTTTTCCTGCATCCGGGCGAACTGGCGCTGGCGGTGACCTATGAGTCGGTCACCCTGCCTGCCGACCTGGTGGGCTGGCTTGACGGGCGCTCCTCGCTGGCGCGCCTGGGGCTGATGGTGCACGTGACCGCGCACCGCATCGACCCGGGCTGGTCCGGCTGCATCGTGCTGGAATTCTACAACTCCGGCAAGCTGCCGCTGGCGCTGCGCCCGGGGATGCCCATCGGCGCGCTGAGCTTTGAACCGCTATCGGGCCCGGCGGCCCGACCGTATAACCGCCGTGAAGACGCCAAATATCGCGACCAGCAGGGCGCGGTGGCGAGCCGAATCGACAAGGATTGATAACGTCAACGGGGTGTTGCTGAGGGTGCCATGAGACGAATACTGACAACGCTGATGATCCTGCTGGCGGTCATTGTCGCCGGGCTTACCTCGTTGGTATTGCTGGTCAATCCCAACGATTTTCGCGCCTATATGGTGCATGAGGTGGCAGAGCGCAGCGGTTATCAGCTTGAACTCGATGGCCCGCTGCGCTGGCACGTCTGGCCGCAGCTCAGCATTCTCAGCGGGCGCATGACGCTGACCGCCAGAGGCGCTGAAGAGCCGGTGATCCGCGCCGACAACATGCGCCTCGACGTGGCGCTGCTGCCGCTGCTTTCGCACCAGCTGCAGGTGAAGCAGGTGATGCTCAAGGGGGCGGTGATCCAGCTGACCCCGAAAACCGAGGCGGTTCGCGACAGCGCGGCGCCAGTGGTGCCGCATGACAATACTCTGCCGCTGGCCCCGGAGGACCGCGGATGGTCCTACGACGTGCGACAGCTGCAGGTGGCCGACAGCGTGCTCTTCTTCCAGCATGAAAACGGCGAGCAGGTGACCGTGCGCGATATCCGCCTGCAGATGGAGCAGGATGAGAACCACCGGGCCACCGTCGATTTCTCCGGCCGCGTCAACCGCGACCAGCGCGACCTGGCGCTGAACTTCTCCGCCACCGTGCAGGGCGGCGACTATCCGCATTCGTTAAAAGCCGACTTTAGCCAGCTCAGCTGGCAGCTGCGCGGCGCCGAGCTGCCCCCCGACGGCATCAATGGTCAGGGGAGTCTGCAGGCCAGCTGGCAGGAAGATAGCAAGACCCTGCGCTTTGATAATCTGAACCTGATGGCCAGCGGCAGCACCCTCACCGGCAACGGCAGCGTGGTGCTGGGAGAGCGCCCGGACTGGTCATTGGATCTGCACGCCACCACCCTGAATCTCGACAGTCTGCTGGCGTCCTCTTCGCCGGCGACCGACAGCAGCGCCAGCCAGCAGGGCCAGAGCCAGACGCGCCCGCTGCGTCCGGTGATCGCCGACAGCGATGAGCGCGAAGATTACCAGAGCCTGCGCGGCTTTACCGGCCGGATGGCCCTGAGCGCCGACCAGCTGCAGTGGCGCGGCCTGAACTTCACCGAGGTGCAGAGCGAGATCAGCAATAAGCAGGGGCTGCTTACGGTCAGCAAAATGCAGGGCAACCTCGACGGCGGCCAGCTTTCCCTCCCCGGCACCCTTGATGCCCGCGGCGACACGCCGCAGGCGACGTTCCAGCCGGCGCTGCAGAACGTGGAGATCGGTTCGCTGATCAAAGCCTTCAACTATTCCTTAAGCCTGACCGGCAAGCTGTCGCTGACCGGCGAGTTTTCCGGAGCGCGCATTGACGCGGATGATTTCCGCCGTCGCTGGCAGGGCCAGGCGCAGATCCAGATGACGGATACCCGTACCGAAGGGCTTAACTTCCAGCAGCTGGTGCAGCAGGCCGTGGAGCGCAGCACCAACGTCCGGGCGCAGGAAAATTACGACAACGCCACCCGGTTGGATGCCGTGAGCAGCCAGCTGACGCTGGATAACGGGCTGGTGACGCTGAACCGCGTGCAGGGGCAGTCGGACGTGATGGCGATGACCGGCGAAGGACAGCTCGATCTGCAGAAAGAAAACTGCGATATGCGCTTTAACGTGCGCGTGCTCGGCGGCTGGAAAGGTGAGGGCAAGCTTATCGACCGCCTGAAGCAGACCGCCATCCCGCTGCGCATCTACGGCGACTGGCAGTCGCTGAGCTACAGCCTGCAGGTGGACCAGATCCTGCGTAAACAGCTGCAGGATGAAGCGAAGCAGCGCCTCAACGACTGGGTCGAACGTAATAAAGGCAGCAAAGAGAGCAAAGACGCCAAAAAGCTGCTCGATAAGCTGTAATCGTCCAGACCAGCAGCCCGGGACTACCGGGCTGTGAGCATGTCGTCCAGGTGTGATGTCACGTGGATGCCGGGCGGCGGCTACGCCTGACCCCGCCTGGGTTGTGCGGCGGGGGTAATCTCCCGGTTTGTGTCGCTATCCCGTAGGCCTGATAAGCGAAGCGCCATCAGGCAGTATGGCGGCTGTAGAGCATCAATTCCCTGTGACGTGAGCGTGTCGTCCAGGTGTGATGTCACGTTGATGCCGGGTCGCGGCTACGCCTGACCTAGGCTGGGTTGTGCGGCAGGGGGAATCCCCCGGTTTGCGTCGCCATCCCGTAGGCCTGATAAGCGAAGCGCCATCAGGCAGTGTGGCGGCGGTAGAGCATCAATTCCCTGTGATGTGAGCGTGTCGTCCAGGTGTGATGTCACGTGGGTGCCGGGCGGCGGCTACGCCTGACCCGGCCTGGGTTGTGCGGCGGGGGTAATCTCCCGGTTTGTGTCGCTATCCAGTAGGCCTGATAAGCGAAGCGCCATCAGGCATGGGTTTGATTAGCCGTCCCACCGCCCGGGATACCCCGGGCCGTTTTATGCCTGACGATTACACCTCATAATCCAGCTCATCCTGCTTTGCCGGCGGAACGATCTGCACCTTCTGCACCCGGTGGCTGTCGACCTGCAGCGTGCGCAGGGTATAACCGTCAATCTCAAGGGTTTCTCCCACCTGCGG
Source organism: Klebsiella sp. C239 (assembly GCF_048822715.1). Classification (NCBI taxonomy): domain Bacteria; kingdom Pseudomonadati; phylum Pseudomonadota; class Gammaproteobacteria; order Enterobacterales; family Enterobacteriaceae; genus Klebsiella; species Klebsiella sp. C239. The sequence goes on from NZ_JBMEZK010000001.1 coordinate 442,584, forward strand.
CACATGCTGCAGATACTCCATCAGCAGACCGGCAACAGTGTGGTACTCACGTTTATCATCCAGCGGCAGCGTAACATACTGCACCAGATCTTCCAGCGGCATATGGCCGTTAACCGTCCACGAACCGTCCGGATGGTGCTGAATATCGTGCCGGGCGTCGATCTCCTCCACCTCGTTGGGCAGATTACCGGCAATGGTCTCCATCACGTCGCTCAGGGTCACAATCCCCTCGACGGAGCCAAACTCATCCACCACAAAGGCAAAATGGGTGCGGGCCTGACGAAACTGCTCAAGAGCGGAGAGGAGCGGTAACCCCTCCGGAAAGACCAGCGGCTGGCGCACCAGCGCCTGCAGATCCAGCGGCTCCTGGCGCAGGGACTGCTGGAGCAGGTCGATAACATGCACCACCCCCAGCAGGTCTTCATTATCCTTTCCGCCGGTGACCACCAGGCGGGTGTGCTGATTTTTTTCCACCAGGCTGCGGATCTCTTCCTCCGGCGCGCTGAGGTCGATGCGCTCGATATCATGGCGGGAGGTCATAATACTGCTGACGCTGCGCTGATTCAGGTTCAGCACCCGCTCAATCATCAGCCGTTCCTGCGGATTAAACAACGGATGATGGTCCTGATCGGCGACCAGCGACGCCGTGTCAGCATCCAGTTCAGCTTTTTCTTTCTGCCCGCTCAAAAGATTCATTACCGCCTCGGTAGTGCGCTGACGCAGCGTCATATTGGCGGAGAGAAAGCGACGGCGGTTAAACAGCGCCAGCTGGTTAAGGGCTTCAATCATCACCGAGAAGCCAATTGCCGCATATAAATAGCCTTTCGGAATAATAAAGCTGAAGCCTTCAGCAATCAGGCTGAAGCCGATCATCAGCAGGAAGCTCAGACAGAGGATCACGATGGTCGGGTGGCTGTTAACGAAGCGCGTCAGCGCCTTGCTGGCCATCAGCATCAGGCTGATAGCGATGATCACGGCGGCCATCATCACCGCCAGGTGGTCGACCATCCCGACCGCGGTGATCACCGAGTCGAGCGAGAAGATGGCGTCGAGCACCACGATCTGCGCCACCACGGCCCAGAATTTGGCCCCTCTGCGCTGGGTGGGATTATCGCTGTCTTTTCCCTCCAGCCGCTCATTAAGCTCGACGGTTGCTTTAAACAGCAGGAACAAGCCGCCGAACAGCATAATTAAATCGCGGGCGCTGAAGCTGAAGTCGTGAAAAACAATCAGCGGTTTGGTCAGGGTGACGAGCCAGGAGATAGAGGCCAGCAGCAGGAGACGCATCACCATCGCCAGCATCAGGCCAGTGATCCGCGCGCGGTCGCGCTGGGCGGGCGGGAGCTTCTCAGCGAGGATAGCGATAAAGACCAGGTTATCGATACCTAACACCAGTTCGATAACGACCAGCGTGACGAGACCTGCCCAGATTGACGGATCGGCAATCCATTCCATATGTATTAAAACCTGTACGACTGCGGTATGTGTTACCCCGATCATGGATAAGATGGGTATAAAATGCAATAACGACTCGGATAGCGCCCTGCCATGGGTGGATATATTTCCAGCAGATTAAGCGAACCGATAAGAATTATGTTCCGGTAAAGAACAGTGAAAAAATAACACCATGGCGGTTGCCCTGGAATAAGCGGGCCAATATCAGAACGTCTGCCGCTGCGCTTCCGCCAGGGCGCAAAAGCGGCGCTGTGCCACCGCTCGTCGCAGCGAGAGGTGATGCCCACGCCATGGGGGAAGAGCGAAATTCCTCGCAAATTCGGCATAATTCAGCTCATAAAGGGGGCGCAGTATAGGGCGGCTCCGGGTTTTATTCCGCCGATTATGTCTTGTATAGCGAACTGTCCAGCGGTAAGTTCTGAAATATATTGCCTGGATAAATTTATTATCTATACCTATTCTTTGCGGGCATAAGTGCGGCGCGGCAGCGCTGGCGCCTTGCCGCGCCCGGGGGACGGGGTTCGCGGCCACTTTGCACGGCGCAGAGAAACACACCGCTGAATAACCTGATCGAGGATAAGATTATTCTCACTTCTAACTGTTGGTAAAAGGGAGTTATGTGTATTCTTTTACGTGACAGTGAATTTAAGAATTTGGCGGGCAGATGCCCGGGCAGTATCCGTGTATTATCAGTTTCAATGGATTTGTGACATGTACAATTTTGCAAAACCGCGTGTTTTGCAACCAAACAGGTGAAGATGAATATGGCGAATTTGAAAGCGGTTATTCCGGTCGCAGGACTAGGCATGCATATGCTGCCGGCCACTAAGGCAATTCCAAAGGAGATGCTGCCGATCGTTGATAAGCCAATGATTCAGTACATTGTTGACGAAATCGTCGCCGCCGGGATCAAAGAGATTGTTCTGGTGACGCACTCCTCGAAGAACGCGGTGGAAAACCACTTTGATACCTCCTACGAGCTGGAAGCCCTGCTTGAGCAACGCGTGAAGCGCCAGCTGTTGGCGGAAGTCCAGGCCATTTGTCCGCCGGGCGTAACCATCATGAACGTGCGCCAGGCGCAGCCGCTGGGTCTGGGCCACTCCATTCTCTGCGCCCGCCCGGTCGTCGGGGATAACCCGTTTGTTGTGGTGCTGCCGGATATCATTCTCGATGGCGGTACTGCGGACCCGCTGCGCTATAACCTCGCCGCCATGGTCGCCCGCTTTAACGAGACCGGCCGCAGCCAGGTGCTGGCGAAACGCATGCCGGGGGATCTCTCCGAATACTCCGTGATCCAGACCAAAGAGCCGATGGTGGCGGAAGGGCAGGTCGCACGTATCGTCGAGTTTATTGAAAAACCGGACGAACCGCAGACACTGGACTCCGACCTGATGGCGGTGGGCCGCTACGTGCTGTCGGCAGATATCTGGGCCGAACTGGAGCGCACCGAGCCGGGCGCCTGGGGGCGCATCCAGCTGACCGACGCCATTGCCGAGCTGGCGAAGAAGCAGTCCGTCGACGCGATGTTGATGACTGGCGAAAGCTATGACTGCGGTAAGAAAATGGGCTATATGCAGGCCTTCGTCACCTACGGAATGCGTAACCTGAAAGAAGGCACCAAATTCCGCGAAAGCATTAAAAAACTGCTGGCCTGAACGCCAGCCTGAGACCGGCGGCAGGCTCTGAACATCCGTCCTGCCGCTCATCACGTTATGCAGAATTTATTCATAACGTGAATGTTATAACGATTGTAAAGAAACGTATGGCTTCGGAGACTTCTGGTAGTTTGTCTCTGGCCTCTGTGGTGCAATGGTCGGAGTAGCGGCAATAATGCTTTATGAATAGTCACTTAGTGCGACAATTCCTAAAGTGCAGGGAAAGCGGTCAACGTCAGCCAAAAATAAAACTTGACTGCGATCATGTTTCCGCTTTAAACATCTCACTTGCATGCATAAAAATGTGAAATGAATTGGCATGCGAGCTGGTACAGACATTATGGATAATCCCTGAGCACGGCAGTGGACATCATCGAAGGATCACAGGTATATGAACTGGCAACTCATCTCATTTTTTGGCGATAGCACCGTTTTGCTGCCCAGCGCAGCGGCGCTGTTTATTGTCCTGATGCTGCGTAAAACGTCGCGGTTGCTGGCGTGGCAGTGGAGTTTGCTGTTCGGCATCACCGGCGCCATCGTCTGCGCCTCCAAACTGGCCTTTATGGGCTGGGGACTGGGTATTCGCGAGCTGGATTACACCGGCTTCAGCGGCCACTCAGCGCTCTCCGCAGCCTTCTGGCCTATCTTCTTATGGCTGCTCAGCGCTCGTTTTTCGGCGGGTGTGCAAAGAGTAGCCGTCGCCACCGGCTATGTTTTAGCCGCAGTGGTGGGGTATTCACGGCTGGTCATCCATGCGCATTCCGTCTCGGAAGTGATCGCTGGCCTGCTGCTGGGTGCTGCCGGCAGCGCTTTGTTCCTGCTGCTGCAAAAACGTACCACCCATTCGGAAAGCGTGAGTATTTCCTGGGGCGGCGTCGCGTGCCTGGTGATGGTCCCGCTTATCCTGTTGCATAGCGGCAATAAAGCCCCGACTCAGTCCCTGCTGGGGCAGATCGCTACTACAATTGGTCCGCTGGACAAACCCTTTACGCGTACCGAACTGCACAAGCAGGCCTGGTAATTGCCATTTGTTTTACAGGGGGAATTAAGTTTTCGCCGGTTAATTGGACAAATAAGAAAATAATCTACTATATGCCAGTCAATTGATAATTCATATTTATGAAATAATGCAGTGCTACTACATTGTTATTGTCAATTTGCCAGGATATAGCCGTGGTCAGACGTTTCTTAAATGCGTTCAGAAAGCACCTGTTCCACGTTGGATGAATAATCCTGCATCGAGAAACTATTAGAAATTGTAGTTGACTGTAGAGTCATCATCTGATTTTGAAATGACGTAAGCGTGATGAAAAAGGTCTTTTTTTACAGAGAGTTATCTGTGTCTGAGCCGGCATAGCTTCGTCAGGCAGATGTTTAGTTGTTAAGAGCAATAAATAATCTTTATTGGCAAGCCGCTTATTTTTCGCCAATAAAACAGCGGATGGGATTAATTGGCAGATATTCGGCAGCGAGACTCCCAATTGTGACCGAAATCCCGTAGACTTAACGCCGCAAAAAATAAAGGCCTGACCAATTTATCACCCACAGGCCGATTAAATACGCCGTTCAGGTAGTCAGTGCGCTGGTAGCTGTTAAGCCAGGGGCGGTAGCGTCGCTGAAACCACCTGCTGCTGCACAAAATACCTCCTCTGAACGGCTAGAAAAATCGATGCACTCTGGGTGATTTACACCATAAGATATCTATCATGCTCATCAGATTTCCTCATAAAGGGGTCAGGAGCGGCTGCTGATATCGCCTGTACACCAACTTTCCCATCTCATTGATAGCCTGTGGGGTAAAATTCGCCTACATTGTGAGCTGGGTGGATGTGATAATGGTTACGAGCAGCTTAGGGTAACTGTACTTGCCTCGCCGGTGTTGCACAGTGAAGTCAGCTGGTGCCGCGAGCGCTTTCTATCTTGCTATTCCCCTCATTCTCATTGAGATACGACAGCGGGGCTGAAAATGGATCTTGTACAATGATAAAAATTGCGCGCATTGCCGTGACGCTGGGCTTGCTTTCCTCACTGGGAGCCCAGGCTTACGCGGCCGGGTTAGTAGTAAATGATAACGATCTGCGTAACGACCTTGCCTGGCTTTCCGATCGCGGGGTCATCCATCTGAGCCTGTCGACCTGGCCGCTGAGCCAGGAAGAGATCGCCCGGGCGCTAAAAAAAGCTAAACCGTCCTATTCTTCTGAGCAAGTGGTGCTGGCCCGTATCAATCAGCGACTGTCTGCTTTAAAAGCAGATTTTCGGGTCACCGGCTATACCTCAACCGATCAGCCGGGCACTCCGCAGGGGTTTGGTCAGACACAGCCGGCAGATAACTCGTTAGGCCTGGCGTTTAACAACAGCGGTGAGTGGTGGGATGTCCACCTCCAGGGGAACGTCGAAGGGGGAGAGCGGATCAGCAACGGATCGCGCTTCAACGCCAACGGCGCCTATGGTGCGGTGAAATTCTGGAACCAGTGGCTCTCCTTTGGCCAGATACCGCAGTGGTGGGGGCCTGGGTATGAAGGGAGCCTGATCCGCGGGGATGCGATGCGGCCGATGACCGGCTTCCTGATGCAGCGGGCAGAGCAGGCGGCACCAGAGACCTGGTGGCTGCGCTGGGTAGGCCCATGGCAGTACCAGATCTCCGCCAGCCAGATGAATCAATATACCGCTGTGCCTCATGCCAAAATTATTGGCGGACGCTTTACCTTCACGCCGTTTCAGTCATTAGAATTAGGCGCGTCGCGTATTATGCAGTGGGGGGGGGAAGGCCGACCGGAATCCTTCAGCAGTTTCTGGGATGGCTTCACTGGCCATGATAATACCGGGACAGATAATGAACCGGGGAACCAGTTGGCCGGCTTTGACTTTAAGTTCAAACTCGAGCCAACTCTCGGCTGGCCGGTGAGCTTCTACGGACAGATGATTGGCGAAGATGAGTCAGGTTATTTGCCTTCGGCCAATATGTATCTGGGCGGTGTGGAAGGCCACCACGGTTGGGGTAAGGATGCGGTAAACTGGTACATTGAAGCGCATGATACGCGCAGCAATATGAGCCGAACCAATTACAGCTATAACCATCATATCTATAAAGATGGTTACTATCAGCAGGGCTATCCGCTGGGTGATGCAATGGGCGGGGATGGTCAGCTCCTCGCCGGTAAGGTTGAGCTGATTACGGAGGATAACCAGCGCTGGAGCACGCGTTTGGTATATGCAAAGGTTAACCCAGAGAATCAGTCGATCAATAAAGCATTCCCTCATGCTGATACCTTGAAAGGTGTACAGCTCGGTTGGAGCGGAGATGTTTATCAGTCGGTTCGGCTGAATACCTCACTTTGGTACACCAACGCTAATAACAGCGACAGCGATGACGTTGGGGCCAGCGCAGGGATAGAGATACCGTTTAGTTTATAAGGCTGAATGCTGAAAACAGGGGAGGGGGGTGGTAGCGCTGCAGGATGCAGTCAGCTTTTCTCTCTCCATAAGCTGGCAGGGAAGTAACGGCGATGACAGCTGCTCAGGAATTGGCAAATTTTGATTTACTGATGATGTGACATTATGAAGAAAAAAATTGTTAGATTTTCGGCATTAGCGTTGGCAATTGGGTTTTTATCGGGTTGTACCATTATCCCTGGTCAGGGATTAAACAGTCTGCGAAAGAACGTGGTTGAGCTTCCGGATAGCGACTACGATCTGGATAAATTGGTTAATGTTTACCCTATGACACCAGGGCTTATCGATCAGCTTCGTCCAGAAACCGTTCTTGCTCGTCCAAACCCACAGTTGGATAATTTACTGCGCAGTTATGAATATCGCATCGGGGTTGGCGATGTATTGATGGTTACTGTTTGGGATCACCCGGAGCTGACAACGCCTGCAGGGCAGTACCGTAGTGCCAGCGACACCGGTAACTGGGTGAACTCAGATGGCACTATTTTCTATCCTTATATTGGTAAGGTGCAGGTGGCAGGTAAAACCCTTAGTCAAGTACGGCAAGACATTGCCAGTCGATTGACTACCTATATCGAAAGTCCACAGGTCGATGTCAGCATAGCAGCTTTTCGATCTCAAAAAGCCTATGTGACCGGTGAAGTTACTAAATCGGGCCAACAGCCAATAACTAACATTCCCCTAACAGTTATGGATGCTATAAATGCTGCTGGTGGATTAGCTACAGATGCAGACTGGCGAAATGTTGTTCTGACTCACAATGGTAAGGATACAAAGATTTCTTTGTATGCGTTAATGCAGAAAGGTGATTTGACACAGAATCATCTGCTTTATCCTGGTGATATACTATTTGTCCCGCGAAATGATGACTTAAAAGTTTTTGTGATGGGGGAAGTAGGAAAGCAGAGTACGCTTAAGATGGATCGAAGCGGTATGACGCTTGCTGAAGCGCTTGGTACCTCAGAGGGAATGGCGCAGGCAACGAGTGATGCAACTGGTGTCTTTGTGATTCGCCAGTTAAAAGGCGATAAGAAAGGAAAAATTGCCAATATTTATCAATTGAATGCACAGGATGCCTCAGCAATGGTGCTTGGCACCGAATTCCAATTGCAGCCCTATGATATTGTTTATGTGACGACAGCACCTTTGGTTCGTTGGAATCGCGTCATATCACAGCTGGTGCCGACGATAACAGGCGTACATGATATGACAGAAACTGCCCGTTATATTAAATCTTGGCCATAATTATGTTTAATTCTATTCTAGTTGTTTGTACAGGAAATATATGCCGCTCACCAATTGGTGAGCGATATTTACGTTCGCTTCTGCCAAATAAGAAAATAGATTCAGCAGGGACAAGTGCTTTGGTTGATCATGCTGCTGATGAAAGTGCTATTTTAGTCGCGAGTAGTCATGGTATTTCTTTGGATGGTCATGTTGCGAAACAATTCACTTCTTCTTTAGGTCGACAATATGATTTGATTCTAGTCATGGAAAAATATCATATAGAACAAATCGGTCGAATAGCTCCTGAAGCTCGGGGTAAAACAATGCTTTTTGGGCACTGGTTAAATCAAAGAGACATTCCAGATCCATATAGGAAAAGTAATGAAGCCTTTTTATCGGTATATAAGCTAATTGAGCAAGCTGGCGGGCTATGGGCTCAAAAATTAGGTGCATAATTTAGGAAAACTCGTATGTCATCAGTTATAAATAAATCTACATCTAAAGATGATGAAGGGCTTGATTTAGGACGTTTACTTGGAGAAGTTATTGACCATAGAAAGCTGATAGTGTCAGTAACGTCTCTCTTTACTTTACTTGCTTTACTTTATGCTATTTTCGCAACGCCAATTTATCAGGCCGATGCACTTATACAAGTTGAGCAAAAACAAGCAAATGCTATACTCAGCAATTTAAGTCAGATGCTACCCAACAGTCAGCCTCAGTCAGCACCAGAAATTACACTGTTGGGCTCAAGAATGATTTTAGGTAAAACAGTTGATGATTTAAACCTTCAAATAAGAGCAAAACAAGATTACTTTCCAGTCTTTGGTCGTGGTTTAGCAAGATTGTTAGGAGAAAAACCAAATAACATCTCTATTTCAAGGCTCTACATAAAAAATAGTGAAGGTGATGAGGTTCCTGAAATAAAATTAACCGTATTAGATGAACGTAACTATAAGCTTGATGTCGGCGATTTGGTTTTAAAAGGAAAAACTGGTAGTCTTCTGGAAAAAGATGGTATCGCATTATTAGTTGATAAAATTGAAGCCACTCCTGGGACAACTTTTTCTATAAAATATGTCAGTCGGCTTAAAGCGATATCTGATCTACAAGAAGCATTAGAAGTCGCAGATCAAGGTAAAGATACTGGTATGTTAGGAATTTCATTAACAGGTGATAATCCAGTATTAATTGAGAAGATCGTTGATAGCATAAGTAATAATTATTTAGCTCAGAATATTGCTAGACAAGCAGCACAAGATGCGAAAAGTTTAGATTTTTTAAATGAACAATTACCGCAAGTACGAAGCGATTTGGATCTTGCTGAAGATAAGCTTAATAAATACCGACAACAAAATGATTCTGTAGATCTATCTCTTGAAGCAAAATCTGTACTGGATCAGATTGTTAATGTAGATAATCAATTAAATGAATTAACATTTCGCGAGTCTGAAATTTCGCAATTATATACTAAAGAGCATCCAACATATAAAGCATTGCTAGAAAAAAGGAAAACGTTACAGGACGAAAAAGCAAAATTAAATAAACGCGTAGCTAATATGCCAGAAACACAACAAGAAATATTACGTCTTAGCCGTGATGTTGAATCTGGCCGCGCAGTATATATGCAATTACTTAATAGGCAACAAGAGCTAAGTATTTCTAAATCAAGCGCTATTGGCAACGTTCGTATAATTGACAATGCTGTAACAGAAATTAAACCAGTTAAGCCGAAGAAAATACTAATAGTACTGATTGGTATAGTATTTGGTGGAATAGTATCTATCGGGCTAGTTTTATTACGTGTATTCTTGCGTAAAGGTATCGAAAGCCCAGAGCAATTAGAAGAAGTTGGATGTAACGTGTATGCAAGCATACCAGTTGCTGAAGCTTATACTAAAATCACTGAGCAATCAAAGAAATGGTCTCGCAAAGAAAACAAAATAAATCAAGGATTTTTAGCCGTTGATAATCCAGCTGACTTGGCCATTGAAGCAATCAGAGGATTAAGAACCAGCCTTCATTTTGCAATGATGGAATCGAGAAATAACGTTCTTATGATCTCAGGTGCGAGTCCGAATGCAGGTAAAACCTTTGTTAGTTCAAATTTATCTGCTGTTATTGCTCAGACAGGAAAGAAAGTTATCTTTATTGATACTGATATGAGGAAAGGATATACGCACAAATTATTTAATGTCAGTAATGATAATGGATTGTCTGATGTACTTTCGGGTAAAATCTCAATAGAGAAAAGTATTAAAAAAATATCTTCAGCTGGATTTGACTATATTAGTCGTGGCATGGCTCCTCCTAATCCAGCTGAGCTTTTAATGCATAAGAGATTTGCGGAATTAATAAATTGGGCAAGCGAAAACTATGACATTGTAGTTTTGGATACTCCACCGATTCTCGCAGTAACAGATCCTGCTGTAATTGGACACTATGCAGGTACAACTTTACTTGTTGCCCGTTTTGAATTGAATACAGTTAAAGAAATAGAGGTAAGTATTAAGAGATTTGAAAATACTGGCATTCAAGTAAAAGGTTGCATATTGAACGGCGTTGTGAAGAAAGCTAGTAGTTATTATGGCTATGGCTATAGTCATTATGGATATTCATATAAAGATAATAACTAAGCTATGAAATAAGTGTAGTCATACTTGATGACTACACTCATTGCGTATTGAAATCTTATAAATCATATAGAAACAAATTATCTAGCAAGAGAGGGTATGATGACGCTTATCGTCAGGAATATCATAGTCAGTCTTTCATTGGCAATATCAGATTTTTTAGCATTCGTTGCATCTCTTTATATTGCAATTGGGTTGCTTTGCATTACCTCTGATGATTATGTTCAAATTGTCTCGACTGGACAAGTTGAGGGATGGACAATATTACATTGGCTGTTGGGTTTTTGCTGTGTTGGTTGGTATTCAATGAGATTGAGGCATTACTTCTATCGTAAAACCTTTTGGTTTGAGTTGAAGGAAATGCTTCGAACATTAATTATTTTTGCCGTTATTGAAATTGCGGTCATGGCTTTTGCTACATGGTCGTTTTATCGTACATTATGGTTTTTGACATGGTTTTTAATCCTCATTTTTGTTCCATTGGCCAGAATGGGAGCAAAACGTATTTTAGATATATTAGGAATTTGGCAAAGAGACACTTGGATTATTGGAAGTTCTGAAAATGCTCAAGAAGCATATAAAGCAATAACAAGTGAGCGGAATTTAGGTTTAGTTGTTGTTGGCTTTGTAGAGACTCCTGGCGGTGTGTGCGCAGGGGAGAAAATAGACGGAATACCAGTAGTTAATAATAATATAGAATGGTTAAGGACAAAAAATACAAAGACACAATTTATTGTAGCGGTAGAGTCCCATCAGAGTGAAATACGTAACACTTGGTTACGTAATTTCATGATTAAAGGTTATAGATTTGTTTCTGTAATTCCTACATTAAGAGGGATGCCATTAGACAGTACAGATATGTCATTTATTTTTAGTCATGAAGTAATGATATTTCGTGTGCAACAAAATTTAGCAAAACTCTCATCAAGAATTATAAAAAGACTTTTCGATATTCTAGGCTCTATTTTTATTATTTCGATATTATCCCCATTGTTGCTTTATATTAGTGTTAAAGTAAAAAAAGATGGTGGACCATCTATCTATGGCCATGAAAGGATTGGGAAAGGTGGAAAATCATTTAAGTGTCTCAAATTTCGATCCATGGTAATAAACTCAAAAGAAGTTCTTGATGAGTTGTTAACTTCAGATCCTGAAGCCAAACGTGAATGGGATGCGACATTTAAGTTGAAAAATGATCCACGTGTAACCAAGATCGGTGGGTTCTTAAGAAGAACAAGTCTTGATGAATTACCTCAATTATTTAATGTATTAAAGGGAGAGATGAGTTTAGTTGGCCCACGGCCAATTATTACAGCTGAATTGGAACGTTATAATGAAGAGGTAGATTACTATCTATTGAGTAAGCCAGGGATGACTGGATTGTGGCAAGTTAGTGGTCGTAGCGATGTTGACTATGAAACGAGAGTTTACCTTGATGCTTGGTATGTCAAAAACTGGTCCATGTGGAATGATATTGCTATTTTGTTCAAAACAGTTGGCGTTGTATTAAAAAAAGATGGTGCATATTAACACAGTGCATCTTTAATAAAAAAGAGAGTTAATATGAAATGTTTCATTGCAATACCAACATATAATGGCGGACAAATCTGGCATAGTGCTGTTAACAGTATTAAAAAAAATGCTCCGGAAAATACGTTAGTGCATGTAATTGATTCTGGGAGTAAAGATGATACTGTATCAATAGCCAAGGAAGCTAAGTTTGATGTTATATCGATTGCGAGTAATGATTTCAATCATGGCGCAACAAGAAATATGGCCATAAAAAAATATGTAAAAGAATATGATATTGTTGTGTTTCTTACTCAAGATGCTATTCCTGAACCTAATTTCATAAATACTATAATAAATGTGTTCAGTGATAAAAATATTGCTTGTGCTTACGGCAGGCAATTACCTCATGAGGACGCGAACCCATTAGCAAGACATGCGAGAGGTTTTAGTTATCCTGATAAGTCACATATTTGCGATGCCTCTGACATACCCCGTATGGGAATAAAAACAGTATTCATGTCAAACTCATTTTCAGCATACAGATTATCAGTATTTGAAGAGTTAAATGGTTTTCCATCAAACACGATACTTTGTGAAGATATGTATTTCACTGCAAAGGCGGTATTAGCGGGGTACAAAGTAGCATATGTATCTGAGGCGCGAGTAAGGCATTCTCACAATTACACGCCAAAAGAGGAATTTAAGAGATATTTTGATATTGGTGTGTTTCATGAGATGGAGCCTTGGATACGCGAAGCCACAGGTGGAGCTGGAGGTGAGGGGAAAAAATTCATCATCTCTGAGTTTAAATTTTTAATTAATAATGCACCGTTATGGATACCAATAGCATTAATTAATAATTTCATGAAAATATTAGGTTACAAGTTAGGCCTTAGATTTAAAATTCTTCCGAAGAAGTTGGTAAAATCTCTAAGTATGCATAAACGATATTGGGATAAGTAAATGATTCAAATACAATTATAAGTTCATGGAAAGGGGTAGTATTTTAATTTATTATTCATTTTGCTGTTGGTACTATCTTTTTCAAAAATAAACTAAGCCTGTCTGTAGTACCATATGGTAATGAAAAATATATAGTGCTATGGTTAATATTATTAGTGGTAACGCATGAATAGCTAGGGCAAACAAATGAATAATACCGATAAATTAAACAAAAAAGTCAGCGTATATATTTCCACTCATAATAGACTTGAAAGATTGAAAAGAGCGATACAGTCTGTTTTGAACCAAGAATACAGGGATCTTGAATTATTAGTATGCGATGATGCCTCAAATGATGGTACAAAAGAATATATGGAGGAACTATCTTCCAAAGATAATAGAGTTAGATATTTTAGAAATGATGTTAATAAAGGTGCTTGTGCAACACGTAATTTAGGTATCAGTCATGCAACTGGTTTTTTTATTACCGGTTTGGATGATGATGACGAATTTACATTTGATCGAATAAAATTATTTGTTGAAAATTGGGATGATAGATATTCTTTCCTAAGTTGTAATTTTTATGATTGTTATAAAATAAAGCACAAGAAAATACATTACAAAAAAAATCTTAAACCAATTATCTTAACTTATAAGGATATTCTTTTTAAGAACCTGGCATCTAATCAAGTTTTCACATTAACTGAAAGATTGAGATCCATTAACGGATTTGACGTTAATGTAAAAAGATTACAAGACTGGGATACATGGTTAAGATTGAGTGCAAAATATGGTGAATTTATGGTATTGCCATATGCTACATATTTAATGCATCACGATCATCTTCCGGGTGAACAAAGAGTATCAAAAGCATATCCATTTTCACGTGCGTTGCATGAACTTAAAATGAGGAACAATCAACTATATGATAAAGAGGAGCAAAGTTTTGTTGATTATTTAGTCGCGTTAGAATCAAATAAAGGACAAATTGTAGAAAGTATAAAATGGGCCTTGAAAAGGAAAGAACCAAAATATATAGCCAAATACTTGATTCAATATGTGAATAAAAATACAAACAAATAATAGAGGAACATATGAATTGTTTAGTGATAATTGTCACGCATAATAGCCAAAAGCATATACAATGGTGTATTGACGGTCTGGAATCGTCTCAGTCGCTATTGAAAATAAAAGTTATCGATTCAGGCTCAAATAACATACATTATCTGGACAATATTTCGTCAAAACATAGATTAGAAATCACAAAAGAAAATAATATAGGTTTTGTTAAAGGAAATAACTTAGCTCTCCAGAGTGATGAGAACTTTGACTGGGTTCTATTGTTAAACCCTGATGCTCGCATTGAAGGTGATAGACTCGACGAACTTCTAAAAATAGCAACTGACGTCAATAATTCTAATGTTGGTATCTTCTCTGTACCTTTAGTTCGTTTCTCTATCGACGAGATGCAAGATATGCAAGTCTACGATTCGCTTGGCATCGATGCAACTCGATATGGTCGCTGGTTTGATATTGGCTCAGGGGAAGAAACCAAAGTACTTACTAAAGAACTAATTGATGTGCCAGCTGTATGTGGTGCTTTTATGCTTATAAGGACCAAAGCCTTAGAACTGTGTTTAGATAAATCAGCAAAGAAAGGTTTCGAAAGTAGTTATTATATGTACAAGGAAGATATAGAATTATGTTTAAGGATTAAAAAAAATGATTGGAGAGTTGTTCTAGTGAATAGCCTTCAAGCATTCCATTGCAGAGGTTGGAATAAACCAAGAAAAGAAATTAGTCATTGGGCTAAATATCATTCTGCGAAGAACGATATAGATATTGCATTAAGATATAGAAGACAGTTTTTGCCTTATGCTTTATGTAAGTACTTATGGGTAAATGTATTTGAACGCTTTGGTTTAATGTAAATAGGTATATTATGCCTCACTTTCTAGATAACCAAATAATATTACTTTATTTCTTGTTGTCTGTAGTAATATTATTCTTCGCATCACTAAGTATAATTTCTAAAAGCAACAAATTAGACAATGCAACACTTTTTTTTGCCTTTGTTTTAATTACTTGTTTCTATGGATTACGTTTTCCAGGCACAACAGATACAAAAATGTATCTCGCAGAATTCGATAGCTTGTCTAATCTAGCCTCCTTCACATGGGGATGGGGATTCTATGGGTTAATGAAATTCATTGCTCTATTTGGAAAATCGCATGATATTTATATATTTATATCTTCATTATTTTTAACTTCTTGTTTGTTGATTTTTATTCTGTTCACCTTTAAAGGGAAAAGTTATAAATCACTCTTTTTAATGGCTTGTTTTTATAGTTGGGACGTTCTTGAATTATCAACGAATGCCTATAGACAGGGGGTAGCTGCCTTAATCGCAGGAATCGCTTGTATATTATTTTACAGGAAGCGGTTTTTATCAGCTACTTTATTGTTTTATGTTGCATTATCATTTCATTGGGGAGCTGTTGTTGTTGTACTTGCATGCATAGTATCTTTCTTTTTCTTGAATTCAAGGATGATTGTTTATGCAGCAAGATTTGCTCTTGTCATGTTTTTGTGTGCAATTTTTATAAAAGTAGATATTGTTGGACTGCTTTATGAGCATGTATCATCTTTGGGTTTTTTATTCAGTGGAGTTAATCTATCATCTAAAGCCGACGCTTATTTAGCTGGTGGGGTTGAAGGTGCAAATTTTTATGACTTTAATATTCCAAGAAGAATTTATAATATATTGACAACTATTATTCCATTAGGGATGTTTGTTATTTATACAATTAATAAAAAAAATATGGAGTATTTCTTTTCTGATTCTCAGAGAATATGTATTCTTTCACTTTTCTCTCTTTTAAGTATTTACGGTGTTTTATTGATTTCAATGACATGGTTTATGCGGAATTTCTATTGGAATACTTTTTTTGCATGTGCTTTTTATCCGTTGTTCCTTGAATTTATACAACAAAAAATTCCTAAAAAGTTAACGAAATATTGCATCGCATTATCTGTGTTTTTACTGTTGCTTTCTTGTATAACTATGTGGCGAACACCTTCAATCTTTATTTCATACCCTTAACGAAGATTTTAACTATGGGGAGTATTCATGAAAAAAGAACTTTTATATATAGTTTTAATGTTAACTTTACCGCTTTCTGTTTCGGCAATTAGTGAAGAATTAAAGTTTAATTATCTCGGTAAGCCAGTTTCGTCATCTAACGGCTACTCCCCAATGTATTTGCAAGGTATCTATGCATCAAGAAATACCTTCGGAATGAGACAATCGGCAGTAGTTGCTTCATTTAAAGCTAATTCAAAGAATCCCTTTAGCTTCCCAGTATTAGGGATTAACTCGTTATATGGATTAGTTGATTATAAAGATCGTGACTCTGTCGCACTTTATGCTGATAATACGGCTCCAGATTATAACGGATGGGAAATATTATCTGCAGATAAAATAACGCCTACCTCAATACTTTCAAATAGTATTGATCCAACTTTAATCAAGCCGGGAATGATAATTGAAACAAAAACAAACCCTAAGTGGACAACCTATGTTATTTCAGTAACTAAAGGTAAAATTATCACAAGTGGTTGGGTTAATATGCAAACGAGGCATATGGGATATCCTAAAGCACAAACTCTCTTGATCAATCCAATAACTAAAATTTGGGCTGCAAACTTTAATATTACAATTCCAGAAAATTCAAGAGCTGTTAAAGGCGTTGTGCAAGAAAATGGCATTGTTAATAATAAAATTAATAATGGCATAATTAACGGTATAGATACTGTCATTTTACCTTATTCTAAATATGGTGGTAGTTCAGCATATGTTGCCCGTTCCGCTAATACAGGGTTAAACCAACAATGGGAGAATGGTTTTTTATCGCTTGGTAACAAATTTGGGTTTGTAAGTTTAAGCAAAGAGGTCAACCATGTTAACGTCAGTTTTCTAGACGCATCGAATGCAGATATTGGAGTTAAATTTTTAGGAAGCAATAAAAAACATTCAATTGAATGGTCCGATGGACAAAAAGTAACGGCATCAATTTCCCCTAGTGGTGAAGTAGAAAAAATAAATTATAAAACAAAAGTTATTAAGAATAGCGACGAATTAACTGATTCTTTTTCGCAATATATATTCATGACAAAAAATGATATCACAGTTCAATTGCCTGCTAGTAAATTACTCACTGATGGTTATACATTAAAGCTCTTATCAATCGGTGATGGGAAATGCAATATCACTTTTACATCAGATGTTAAGATCATTGGTGAAGTCGAGTATAAAAACTTTAATTGGCATAAAGAGATAGTTTTTCTAGATCATAAATGGTATTTAATTTAAGTTAAGCTTATCAATATAAGGGTTATTATGAAGTTATTATTGGTTGGTAATCATACTTGTGGCAACCGTGGCGATGCTGCAATTCTTCGAGGTTTGTTGAATTGCTTGCGACAAATTGATAATAAGATAGAGATTGATGTTATCAGTCGCTATTCTATTAGCTCATCATACTTGTTAAATGAATTGGTTGAACAAGATATTTTATATTCTAAAGGCCATGCCAATAAACCAGGTTTTTATGCCAAGGTAAAAGCTAAAATAAATAATTATATGATGCCAAAAATTTTAATGGCTCACTACAAGAATGAAGGTGTTTTAAAATACAAAAAATTACCACCGCATATCATTGAGTTTACTAATAAAGTTAGAAATTATGATGCTGTTATTCAAGTTGGCGGTTCATTTTTTGTAGACTTGTATGGCTCTGCACAATTTGAACACATATTTTGTTCTTTGCTGGCAAAAAAACCAATTTATTTGGTAGGGCACAGCGTTGGACCATTCAAAAATAGTGACTTCAAACGTATTGCAATGTTTGCATTCAAATATTGCAATGAATTGATACTAAGAGAAAATGTCAGCAAGCAACTCCTTGTTTCTGATAATTTTCAGATGGATAATGTAACTGATGGCGTAGATACGGCATTTCTTGTAGACAATAATGTGACATCTGATAACGATTATATAATTGATCACTGGAATGCAATCATTTCGCATAATAAAACGGTGGCACTGACTGTTCGCAAGTTAGCTCCCTTTGATAAACGTCTCGGGGTAACCCAAGAAGAATATGAGTTAGCTATTGCTGGAATTATCGAACATATCCTTAGTCTAGGATATCAGGTAGTAATTTTCTCTACATGTACTGGTATTGAAAGTTACAACAATGATGACCGTATCGTTGCTCTTTCTGTTAAAAACAAGATTAAGAATACAGAATCTGTTCATGTTGTAATGGATGAGATTAATGATATCCAGTTAGGAATACTGCTAAATAAATGTAGTTTCACTATCGGAACTCGACTGCATTCTGCAATTATCTCTATGAACTTTGGTACACCGGCAATAGCTATAAACTATGAGCATAAATCTAAAGGGATAATGAACTCTCTAAATGTTGATAACTTATCAATTGATGTTAAAAACCTCTTTGACAACGTTATTATTGAAAGAATAAATTATCTTCACAATAATCTAGATGAAGTAAAAAATAAAATAGAACAAGGCGTTTCAAAAGTTAAGAATGATGGTCGTTTGATGTTGGAAAATATCATTAATAAAATTGGTGTGAAATGAAAATTTTATTTTTTTGTGTTAAATTCCCTTTGGCATCCGAAACATTTGTGCTGAATCAAATTGTTTCCTTTATTAAAATGGGTTATGAAGTTGAAATTCTTTCTGTTTATCCTGGCGATCTAGATAAGTTACATGAAGATTATATTAAATACGAATTAAGCAATAAGGTTTCGTATATTTTCGATAAAGATATTTCGTTGAATAATAAAATATATCAACTTGGCATTAGAGCTTGGTATTCAATAAAGTCGTTAGTTAAAGGGCATTTCAGTTCTTTTAATGTTTCACAATTTGGTTTTTTAAGTTACTCTCTTGTCTTACCGTCGCTTATTGGTCGAATGAATAAAAAATTAAAAGGCGATATTATAGTCGCTCATTTCGGACCATGTGGAGTTCTTGCTAATGCATTGAAATCATCTTCTCTATTACAGGGGAAGGTCGTGACCGTCTTTCATGGTTATGATTTATCTGCTACAGTTTTACTCAAACGATATACACTTGCTTATAAATCTCTTTTTTTACAAGGAGATTTATTTCTCCCTGTAAGTAATATGTGGAAAAATAGACTATTAGACATGGGTTGCACTGAAGAAAAAATTGGTGTTGTTCGAATGGGAATTCAATTAAAGGATTTTCCTTTTAAACCTCGTAAGCTAAATACAGATTGTATACGGTTAATTTCAGTTTGCAGATTGACTGAAAAAAAAGGCATTAAGTATGCAATTTCAGCTTGTAATATTCTGAACCGTGCAGGGTACAACTTTCATTATACTATTATAGGTTATGGAGAATTATTGGATGAATTAAATAAAATGATTATAGATTTAGATTTAAAATCGAAAGTTGATATTATTGGTTTCCAGCCGCAGTCAATTGTAAAAAAAATGCTTTCTAACAGTGATGTTTTTCTTTTGCCCTCAGTCACCGCTTCTAACGGGGATATGGAAGGGATTCCAGTCGCTTTAATGGAAGCTATGGCTACAGGATTACCTGTAATTTCATCATATCATAGTGGAATCCCTGAGCTTATACAAAATGATTATTCTGGTTGGTTGTGCAAAGAAGGTAATTCTCAAGAAATTGCTAACTGCATAATCAAACTTATAGAAGATAAAGTAGAAATAAATGATATCGAGAAAAACGCCCGAAATCACATCGAGGTAAATTTTAACCAAGATAATGAATATAATAAAATGGCAACAATGTTGGAGCATATTAGATGAGTGGTCTAAAGAGCCAGGCGCTGTGGCTATTATTCTCTAATTTTTTTTCGGCGATATTACAGATAATCCAGATAAGTGTCTTGGCGAGGCATCTAGAATTACATGAGTTAGGTGTGTTGGCAATTGTAAATTCCATCCTTATGATTGCCATGATATTACAAGATATGGGGATGAGTAGTTATATTGTTCATAAACAGAGCCTTACTCGTAATGAGCAGAGTACTATATATTGGGTCAATTTCCTGCTAAGTCTTTTTGCTGGATTACTTGTATTTATTTGTGCATTGCCTTTGGCCAAGTTTTATGCAATGCAAAATCTTGCCCCTTTGGTTATGTTGGCCAGTATTAATTTTCTTTTTTTAGGTTCTCTTTCTCAATATCAGGCTCATTATATAAAATCGAAAAAAATGGTTCTTCTTGCGAAAATAGAGATGACAGCAAAAACCATTTCGTTTCTCTGCGTGATTTTTTTCATATTTTATACTGATTTAAGAACGTCAGCAGTTATACTTGGGCTAATAATTAACGCCGTGTGTAGACTAATATTAATGTCTTTATTGGGCGACAAAGATTGGCGGCCTCTGTTTTATTTTGATAAAGGTTTGTGCAAGGATGTCTTTAAATATGGTGTTTACCAACTCGGTTCACAGATTATTAACCAGTTAAGAACACAACTCGATGTTATTATAATCGGGAAAGTGCTTGGTAGCGATTCTTTAGGTTTGTATTCCCTTGCTAAAGATTTAATAATGCAACCATTGAAATTAATTACGCCTGTTATAAACAGATTGGCTTTGCCTCGTTTTGCTGAAGCACAAAATAATAGTGATATACTTAAGTCTGTATACTTAAAAGGTACTGCTGTAATAGTATTGTTTAGTGCATTCTCTTTTATTTTTATTTATATTTTTTCACCCACTATAATAACATTATTATATGGTTCAGAAAGAATGACTATTTTGTCACTTTTACCATTTATGCTTTTATTTGGAATGTTAAGGCCAATGGGCGGTTTGACTGGTGCTATCGCGCAAGCAAATGGTAGAACTAATGTAGAATTCTACTGGAATGTTATAGCTGGTATTATGGTTGTTTGTGTGTCATTGACCATTTTGATTTATTCGTCTTTATGGTATGTTTCCCTTGTACTTTCTTTGTCACAAATTCTTATAACATTTATGGTTTTTCCTTTTTTTGTTAAGCCAATTGTTAACGTCAAATTTTCTTCATATATCCTGAATTGGCTTCCTGCAACAATAACTTTTACAATTATTGTTTATTTGATTTATAATTTTAATCTGTTTGTTTTTCCTTTTTGGTAACTGTGCTTTTATGTATCTTTTATTTATAAGATTAATACATGGCATGATATTTTTACATTCTTTCGATAAATACTATGACATCCGTCAATTTTGCGATATTATTATCAGTATTAATGATTTGTTAACGTATTTGCAGTGAACACACCTGACAGGAGTATGTAATGTCCAAGCAACAGATCGGGGTTGTCGGTATGGCTGTGATGGGGCGTAACCTTGCGCTGAACATTGAAAGCCGTGGTTATACCGTCTCCGTTTTCAACCGCTCCCGTGAAAAGACCGAAGAAGTGATTGCCGAAAACCCAGGCAAGAAACTGGTCCCTTACTACACAGTACAAGAGTTTGTTGAATCCCTCGAAACACCACGTCGTATCCTGTTGATGGTGAAGGCCGGGGCTGGCACCGACAGCGCCATCGATTCCCTGAAGCCTTACCTTGATAAAGGCGACATCATCATTGATGGCGGCAACACCTTCTTCCAGGACACCATCCGTCGTAACCGTGAACTGTCTGCCGAAGGTTTTAACTTTATCGGTACCGGTGTTTCCGGTGGTGAAGAAGGGGCTCTGAAAGGGCCTTCCATCATGCCTGGTGGGCAGAAAGAAGCCTATGAGCTGGTTGCTCCGATTCTGAAGCAGATTGCTGCGGTTGCTGAAGACGGTGAGCCATGTGTGACCTATATCGGTGCTGACGGTGCTGGCCATTATGTGAAGATGGTTCATAACGGCATCGAGTATGGTGACATGCAGTTGATTGCTGAAGCTTATGCGCTCTTGAAAGGCGGTCTGGCACTTTCCAACGAAGAGCTGGCGCAAACCTTCACTGAATGGAACGAAGGTGAACTGAGCAGCTACCTGATCGACATTACCAAAGATATTTTCACCAAGAAGGATGAAGAGGGTAAATACCTCGTCGATGTCATTCTTGATGAAGCAGCAAACAAAGGTACCGGCAAGTGGACCAGCCAAAGCTCACTGGATCTCGGCGAACCTCTGTCTCTGATCACTGAGTCCGTGTTTGCTCGTTATATCTCTTCGCTTAAAGACCAGCGTGTAGCCGCTTCGAAAGTGCTGAGTGGTCCGCAGGCTCAGCCGGCCGGTGATAAAGCTGAATTTATCGAAAAAGTGCGTCGCGCGTTGTACCTCGGTAAAATCGTTTCCTATGCTCAGGGCTTCTCTCAGCTGCGTGCTGCTTCTGATGAATACAACTGGGATCTGAATTACGGCGAGATCGCTAAGATTTTCCGTGCGGGCTGCATCATTCGTGCACAGTTCCTGCAGAAGATCACCGATGCGTATGCGCAAAACGCGGGCATTGCTAACCTCCTGCTGGCGCCATACTTCAAGCAGATTGCTGATGACTATCAGCAAGCGCTGCGTGATGTCGTGGCGTATGCCGTGCAGAATGGTATTCCGGTGCCGACCTTCTCTGCCGCGATTGCCTACTACGACAGCTACCGCTCCGCGGTTCTGCCTGCTAACCTGATTCAGGCTCAGCGTGATTACTTTGGTGCGCACACCTATAAGCGTACCGATAAGGAAGGAGTTTTCCATACTGAGTGGTTAGACTGATAGAAATTAGTATCTAACTTTTTTCTTATAAAGGAGCACAATCAATGTGTTCCTTTATTCATGATTTTATGATTATTCTATGAAATTATATTAAAAATTAGCACGCAATAGTGTGGTTGATATACAAGTTATGAGATGATATGTATTCATTTACATTTCATAAGTTTTAAAAGCGTATTCTCAAATTCAATAATGATTTAAATGGTCTTCTATTTTAATCATTATATAGTATGTTTCCTATATTAATATTTCAGTATGATATTTTTGTGATTTGAATATCTGCATATTTGGGATGATGAATAAACTCATGACGAGAAATACAATAATTCAAACATTCTATTGATTTTATGTTCAAGTAAATACATGGCTTATTAATTTTATTATATTAAAAAATGATCCCTGTTCATATTACTAACTATTTCAAGGTATCTAAATGTTTCGTCTTGATATAAATGGTTTGCGCTTCATTGCTGTTGCGATGGTCGTACTTTTTCATTTCAAAATAGGATATTTTTATGGCGGCTACGCAGGGGTAGATGTTTTTTTTGTCATATCCGGTTTTTTGATGAGCGAAATATGCAAGAATAAAGTTGGAACAAAAGAATGGGTTATTGACTTCTATAAAAAAAGATTTAAAAGGATTTATCCAGCGCTTGCAATATGCGTATTATTTTCTTTTCTTTTGGCCCTCACATCGACTCCTCCGTCGATGTTAAAAGGGTTATTCTATCAAGTTATATCTGCGTTAACATTTACATCAAACCTATATTATTTGAAAGCAACATCTGGTTATTTTACTGATGCTGCTGATAGTTTTGTTTTTTTACACACATGGTCATTGTCAGTCGAGTGGCAATTTTACTTAGTTTTTCCACTCTTGCTTTTCTTGGCAAGCAAAGTGACGAGAAAATTTGGTCAAGTTATATTTTATTTAATTTTAGTATTGTTATCTTTTTCCATTTGTATTCTACTTACTAAATATAATCAGATATATTCCTTTTATCTTCTGCCAAGCAGAGCTTGGGAATTACTAATCGGGGTGTTGGCCTCAACTGTAAATATTAAAAATAGAGCTCCAAGAATCACTGAGGCAGTTTGTCTTTTCGTTTTAATTGCTTTCACTGCGGTTGTGAAGGAAAGTAGTAATTGGCCTGGTTTCGAAACCCTTATTCCAACATTGGCAACAGCTTTTTTATTACATGCTAATGTAGGGAATGAAAAAACTCTGTTGAGAGCTAAACCTTTGCAGTTTATTGGCTCTTGTTCTTATTCAATATATCTTTTCCATTGGCCAGTTGTATTTTGGTATTATTTGAATAATATCGACTTCAATTTTATTAATCAGCTAATAGGAATTATTGTTTCTGTTATTTTGGGTTATTTATCTTATTCGTATATTGAAAGAAATAAAAGTTTTACTTTCTTTAAATTAGCACTCATTGCCTTAAGTGTGTCTCTGATCTCTTTGGTTAGCGACAAAATTAGCATTACAAAATTTTGGATGTCTAAGGAGATTTTAGCAATGGATAAGTTTCATACATATAGTTCATCTGATGAAGGCTTAGCGCAGTTCGGGAATGCTAAACGAATTTGTTTTCTGACAAGTGGTTTTAATAATGCAGCAAATTTTAGTGAAGATAAATGCCTTGTTAATAACCCTTCCAATAATAAGCCAAGGTTATTATTAATAGGTGATAGCCATGCTGCGGAGTTTTATCAAGCCGCCAAAGAACACTATCCTAATCATTTAGTAATGCAGGTTACTTCATCTGGATGTATGCCTTTTATTGAAGCCAAAGGTGAGAAACGGTGTGTGGATTTAATGAGGGGGTTTTATCAAAAATATATCAACAAATATAAATTTGACATTGTGTTAATTTCTGCGAATTGGGTTGATGGTAGAAAATACTATACAGACAGACAGATGGTTGAAAACATTAAACATTCTGTTTCAATACTTAATGCTCATTCAAAACATGTTTTCGTCCTAGGACAAACAAAAGTATTTGACACCCCATTCTATAGAATTGCGTTATCTGGAGATTCAGCTAAAATATTAAAGCATGAATTGATTGAACCTAAACATTTTAATGATTATTTAGTTAATATTTTCCACGGTGGAGATGTTAATTATATTGATTTATATGATTCTGAATGCATGAATGACAACTGTAGATATATTTCCAGCGATAATTACCCTCTAATGTTTGACAACAACCACTTTACTTTACCATGGTCTCGATTAATTATGAAAAATATAAGTATCTCTACGACCGGAATTGAAAAATAATTTATAGGTTAATCCTGGTTTGCATTGTCTTACTTTAAGAATTGCCTGTTTCGCGGTTTTGATATACGTGAACAGAATAAATGGCAAGGATTAAACTATTGCTAATGTTTATACTGCATATGGTTTTATCCTTGTTATTGCGTAGTGCCATTAACTTTTTATTAGAGATTGAATATGAAAATTCTTGTTACTGGTGGTGCAGGCTTTATTGGTTCTGCTGTGGTTCGTCATATCATTGAAAATACCCGGGATGAAGTCCGCGTGGTGGACTGCCTGACCTACGCCGGCAACCTCGAATCCCTGGCGCCGGTGGCCGGGAGTGAACGCTATTCGTTTTCCCAGACTGATATCACGGACGCCGCTGCCGTGGCGGCCCAGTTCAGCGAGTTCCGCCCGGATATCGTGATGCACCTGGCGGCAGAAAGCCATGTAGACCGTTCCATTGATGGCCCGGCTGCTTTTATCCAGACCAACGTGATCGGCACCTTCACTCTGCTGGAGGCGGCCCGTCACTACTGGTCCGGGCTTGGAGAAGCGCAGAAAAAAGCTTTCCGCTTCCATCATATCTCCACCGATGAGGTGTACGGAGACCTGCATGGCACCGATGACCTGTTCACCGAAGAAACTCCGTACGCACCGAGCAGCCCGTACTCCGCCTCCAAAGCGGGCAGCGACCATCTGGTTCGCGCCTGGAACCGCACCTACGGCCTGCCGGTAGTAGTGACCAACTGCTCCAATAACTATGGTCCGTATCACTTCCCGGAGAAACTGATCCCGCTGACTATCCTTAATGCCCTGGCGGGTAAACCGCTTCCGGTATATGGCAACGGGGAGCAGATCCGTGACTGGCTGTATGTTGAGGACCATGCCCGTGCGCTGTACAAAGTGGCGACCGAAGGCACGAGCGGCGAGACCTACAATATCGGCGGTCATAACGAGCGTAAAAATATCGATGTGGTGCGTACCATCTGCGCCATTCTCGACAAGGTGGTGGCGCAGAAGCCGGGCAACATCGCCCACTTTGCTGACCTGATCACTTTTGTCACCGACCGTCCGGGACACGACCTGCGCTACGCCATTGATGCGGCAAAAATTCAGCGCGATCTGGGCTGGGTGCCGCAGGAGACGTTCGAGAGCGGGATTGAAAAAACCGTGCACTGGTATCTGAACAACCAGACCTGGTGGCAGCGCGTGCTGGACGGCTCCTACGCCGGCGAGCGTCTGGGCCTCAATAACTGATATCTGACTAATTAAGGAATAGATTTATGAAAGGTATTGTTCTGGCCGGCGGCTCCGGCACGCGTTTATATCCCATCACCCAGGGCGTCTCCAAGCAGCTGCTGCCAATCTATGACAAGCCGATGATTTTCTACCCGGTGTCCGTCCTGATGCTGGCGGGCATTCGCGACATCCTGATCATCTCCACCCCGGACGACATGCCTTCCTTCCAGCGCCTGCTGGGTGACGGGTCGCAGTTCGGGGTGAACTTCAGCTACGCCATCCAGCCGTCGCCGGACGGCCTGGCGCAGGCCTTTATCATTGGCGAGAAGTTTATCGGCAACGATGCCTGCGCCCTGGTGCTGGGAGATAATATCTACTTTGGCCAGAGCTTCGGTAAAAAGCTGGAAGCGGCGGCGGCGAAGACCTCCGGTGCCACGGTATTTGGTTATCAGGTGCTGGATCCGGAGCGCTTCGGGGTGGTGGAGTTCGATGAGAACTTTAAGGCGCTGTCCATCGAGGAGAAACCGCTGAAGCCGAAATCCGACTGGGCGGTGACCGGGCTCTACTTCTACGACAACAACGTGGTGGAGATGGCGAAGGACGTGAAGCCTTCCGAGCGCGGGGAGCTCGAGATTACTACCCTGAACCAGATGTATCTTGAGCAAGGCGACCTGCATGTGGAACTGCTGGGGCGCGGTTTTGCCTGGCTGGACACGGGCACCCACGACAGCCTGATGGACGCATCACAGTTTATTCACACCATTGAGAAGCGCCAGGGGATGAAGGTCGCCTGCCTGGAAGAGATTGGTTACCGCAATCAGTGGCTGTCGGCGGAAGGGGTGGCGGCTCAGGCCGAACGCCTGAAGAAAACCGAGTACGGTGCTTATCTGAAGCGCCTGCTGAACGAGCGTTAATGCCCTCTCCGTCAACGACAGGATACAGAGAATGAAGATTTTACTGATTGGCAAGAATGGCCAGGTGGGCTGGGAGCTGCAGCGTTCACTGTCCACCCTCGGCGACGTGGTCGCGGTGGACTATTTTGACAAAGAGCTGTGCGGCGACCTGACGAATCTGGAAGGCATCGCGCAGACCGTGCGTACCGTCCGCCCGGACGTGGTGGTGAATGCCGCCGCGCACACGGCAGTGGACAAGGCAGAAAGCGAGCGGGAGCTCTCCGACCTGCTGAACGACAAAGGGGTAGCGGTACTGGCGGAAGAGTCGGCGAAGCTGGGTGCCCTGATGGTGCATTATTCCACGGACTATGTGTTCGACGGCGCCGGCAGCCATTATCGCCGGGAAGATGAGGCAACCGGCCCGCTGAACGTCTACGGTGAAACCAAGCGCGCCGGTGAACTGGCACTGGAGCAGGGTAACCCGCGTCACCTGATTTTCCGTACCAGCTGGGTGTATGCCACCCGCGGCGCCAACTTTGCTAAAACCATGCTCCGCCTGGCGGGTGAGAAAGAGACGCTCTCCATCATTGACGACCAGCACGGAGCGCCCACCGGCGCTGAGCTGCTGGCAGACTGCACCGCGACGGCAATCCGTGAAACACTGCGTGATCCGGCGCTGGCCGGTACCTATCATCTGGTGGCCAGCGGCGAGACCAGCTGGTGCGACTACGCCCGCTATGTTTTTGAGGTGGCGAGAGCCCATGGTGCCGAGCTGGCGGTTCAGGAAGTGAAGGGCATTCCGACGACGGCCTATCCGACGCCGGCGAAGCGTCCGCTCAACTCGCGCCTGTCGAATGAAAAATTCCAGCAGGCATTTGGGGTGACTCTCCCGGACTGGCGTCAGGGTGTGGCTCGCGTGGTAACGGAAGTTCTGGGCAAATAAACGGGTAGCAAAAGATGAACATTATTAAAACAGATATTCCTGACGTGCTGATTTTTGAACCGCGCGTGTTTGGTGATGCGCGAGGCTTCTTCTTTGAGAGCTTCAGCAGCAAGGTGTTTAATGAGGCGGTGGGCCGCCAGGTGGATTTCGTCCAGGATAACCACTCCCAGTCCCAGAAAGGCGTATTGCGCGGGCTGCACTATCAGCTGGATCCGCACGCCCAGGGCAAACTGGTCCGCTGTGTGGAAGGCGAGGTATTTGACGTGGCGGTGGATATCCGTCGTTCATCGCCAACCTTTGGCAAATGGGTAGGAGCGGTGCTCAGCGCAGAGAATAAACGTCAGTTGTGGATCCCGGAAGGGTTCGCCCACGGTTTTATGGCGCTGAGCGAAACTGTGCAGTTTGTCTACAAGGCGACGAATTACTACGCGCCGCAGTCAGAACGGAGCATCATCTGGAACGATCCGGAGATAGGGATTGACTGGCCGGCGCTGAGCGACTGCGCACTGTCGCTGTCGGAGAAAGATCTACAGGCACATACTCTGGCCACCGCAGAAGTATATAAATAATTAGGTTGTTTTTTCCTCAAATGGCGGGTTCCAGATGGAACTCGTCATGTTTATTCGTTAACAAGCCGGGTCAACCGGCTGACTTGACTAACCTTCTTTCTAAGCGTAAAACCGCCCACAGCATTATTTAATTTCGTGGCTATCCGCCATTATCCAGTTAACTGATTAAAGTGTAATCTCATGAAAATTACTATTTCCGGTACAGGTTATGTTGGTTTATCGAACGGTATCCTGATTGCGCAAAACCACGAAGTGGTGGCCCTGGATATCGTACAGGCCAAAGTGGATATGCTTAACCAGAAGATCTCTCCGATTGTCGATAAAGAGATTCAGGAATATCTGGCAGAAAAACCGTTAAACTTCCGTGCCACCACGGATAAGCACGACGCATACCGTAATGCCGACTACGTGATCATTGCGACGCCGACCGATTACGATCCCAAAACCAACTACTTCAACACCTCTACGGTGGAAGCGGTTATTCGCGATGTCACCGAGATCAACCCGAACGCGGTGATGATCATTAAATCGACCATCCCGGTGGGGTTCACCCGCGACATCAAAGAACGTTTAGGGATTGATAATGTTATTTTCTCTCCTGAGTTCCTGCGTGAAGGCCGTGCGCTGTACGACAACCTGCATCCATCGCGCATTGTCATTGGTGAGCGCTCTGCGCGTGCCGAACGTTTCGCAGACCTGTTGAAAGAAGGCGCGATTAAGCAGGATATCCCGACCCTGTTTACCGACTCCACCGAAGCGGAAGCGATCAAACTGTTCGCGAACACCTATCTGGCGCTGCGCGTTGCCTATTTCAACGAGCTCGACAGCTATGCTGAAAGCCAGGGGCTGAACAGCAAGCAGATTATCGAAGGGGTATGCCTGGATCCGCGTATCGGCAACCACTATAACAACCCGTCCTTTGGCTACGGCGGCTACTGTCTGCCGAAAGATACCAAGCAGCTGCTGGCGAACTACGAATCGGTCCCGAACAACATTATCGCGGCTATCGTCGATGCCAACCGTACCCGTAAAGACTTTATTGCGGATTCTATTCTCGCCCGTAAGCCAAAAGTGGTGGGTGTGTATCGCCTGATCATGAAGAGCGGGTCAGACAACTTCCGCGCCTCTTCTATTCAGGGCATTATGAAGCGCATCAAAGCAAAAGGTATTCCGGTTATTATCTATGAACCGGTGATGCAGGAAGATGAGTTCTTTAACTCCCGCGTCGTGCGCGACCTGGATGCCTTCAAACAAGAGGCGGATGTGATCATTTCTAACCGTATGGCGGAAGAGCTGGCGGATGTCGCGGATAAGGTTTATACCCGCGATCTGTTTGGTAACGATTAATTCTGCCTGTCTGACACTGGCGGCTCCCCGCCGCCAGTATGCTTCTTTATCTCCCCGCTATATCCCTCACTGCGCGTATTTCTCGCACATTCAGATTAACCTCAATAAATTGTGATGGACATTACGATCCTGCTCAAAACCCGTTGCGGGTTGAAAACAGGTCCGATAAGTTAAACTTACCTTGTGAAGAGCTACCGTCACTGTGATGTAGATGCCGGAGATAAGCGCCGGGAGGTAAAACGAAGCCTGCAACGCAGGCTTTTGTTATTTATGCCTTGGGGAAATATGAGGAACAGCGAGTAACGTTATTTTTTCTTGCCTTAAGGCCACGCCAAAACGCAGAATGAACGGTCATTCTGTCATATCATTTTTTTATCTCTTAATATTATCTTAATCTAAATGCAATATGGAGCGAGTCTTACCACTTGCGTTTATTAAACGTCAGTTTTGTTTTCTTTCTGTCTTTCAGATATGAAATTAAAAAGAAAACAGACACAGCAAGTAGTATGGCAGCGACCACTAAGAAAAATAGGTTTTCCATAATATCTACCACAGCTTTTTGTTGGTTGAATCATTAGCATGTTAAGCAACACGTCAGCCAGGAAGCGCTGAATTGCGATCTCTAACATATCCTGTTCTTAAGAAAATTCCTACAGAAAGTAATGTCTTTTATTTATCAGGAGAAAATGCTGAAGGAGCCATTAAAAATAGTATTGAAAAGAGTGACAGCAGGGGACCAGGCTTAAAGTTGTTGGCTTTTTCGCTGGCGGGCAGATGGAACTGGTTTCAGCACCGTCGTTAAAACCAGTAAAAATTATTCTTTAGCACAAAAAAGTATAGCCTGTGCCAGGCTCGGGTAAAGAAATGAATGATAAAGGAAGACAATGCGGGATGCTTATCCGTTGCCGCAATCAGCGGATTGCGGCAGGGCAGAGACAGGTTAGATCTGATAGTAATCCTTATACCACTCGACGAAGTTCTTCACGCCTTCCTTCACTGACGTCTGTGGCTTAAAGCCCACCAGGTCATACAGCGGCTGGGTGTCTGCGCTGGTGTCCAGCACATCGCCCGGCTGAATCGGCATCATATTCTTCTTCGCTTCCATCCCCAGGGCTTCTTCCAGGGCGGTGATATAATCCATCAGTTCCACCGGCGAGCTGTTGCCAATGTTATAGACCCGGTACGGCGCGGAGCTGGTGGCCGGGGAACCGCTCTCAACGGTCCAGTCGGCATTGGCCTGCGGGATCACATCCTGAACGCGCACCACCGCCTCGACGATATCGTCGATATAGGTGAAATCGCGCTTCATCTTGCCGTAGTTGTAAACGTCGATACTTTTTCCTGCCAGCATCGCTTTCGTGAACTTGAACAGCGCCATATCCGGGCGGCCCCACGGACCATAGACCGTAAAGAAGCGCAGCCCGGTGGTCGGGATGCCGTACAGATGGGAATAGGTATGCGCCATCAGCTCATTGGCTTTCTTGGTGGCGGCGTACAGGGAGACCGGATGATCGACGGAATCCTCCGTGGAGAACGGCATTTTGCGATTAAGGCCGTAAACCGAGCTGGAGGAGGCGTATACCAGGTGTTTCACTTTGGTATGGCGGCAGCCTTCCAGAATATTCAGGTACCCCATCAGGTTTGCGTCGGCGTAGGCATACGGGTTTTCCAGCGAATAGCGCACGCCGGCCTGGGCCGCCAGGTGGATCACGCGGTCAAACTGTTCTGCGGCGAACAGCGTCGCCATACCCTCACGGTCGGCAAGATCCAGCTGCTGGAAATGGAATGCCGGAGAGGACAGGCGATCCAGACGGGCCTGCTTCAGGCTGACGTCATAGTAGTCATTCATGTTGTCGATCCCGACAACGTCATGCCCTTCATTCAGCAGGCGCTGCGCGATATGAAAGCCGATAAAACCTGCGGCACCAGTGACCAAAAACTTCATATTTTTCCTCCGGGGTGTGGATATCCCGTTCTACATAACGGCCGATTTTACACTGGCTTGCGGCTGGGATCACTTGCTTTGCCGCGTCTTATCCGCCAGGCGCGAAGTGAAGGGCGCTTTTTTCTGGCAAAATCGTGGTGGCAAAGGCTGATAAATAACAACGTTTCTCATTTGACTGTTAGCTGTCGAATAATAACCTTGTAACCTGTCAGCGGTTTAGCGATTCATGGCGCAATCATAAAGGTCGCCAATCCCCCCGGTATGGCGTAATTTTGTTTAAAGATATATTTTCGTCAGCGGATGATTTAGCAAATGGGCAAAATCTCTGTAGTGTTTTCTCTGGTTTTTTGATGAATATCAATGGGTTAGATTGGTTTTGTTTGTTTGGTGAATGTTTATAATGTGTATTATTTGAGTAATCCATTAATCAGTAGGCTTTTTTATTTTTATTCCCCGCGACCAGCGCTATAATCTGCGGACGATTTTCTTTGTGGAATGTGCAGTGTAGAGCATGAGTCGTTTATCCCTCCTGTCGGAACAAAGCGCCGCCGCCATGTGCAAAGGGCCATCAAGCCTGGCCGCGCGTTGTCTCCCTGGTGGCGAAAGCGATGTCTCTTCTTATCTTTCCCCGCATCGTGGACGCTCCTTTCTGACGCTTGCTGACACCGGCAGGCCGCCCGTTTCCCTTTCGTCGGTGGCGGAAAGCGCACGCGTGATACCCTGCGTAAATGAGAAAGTCCTGATGGTTAACCCGGCGGCAAATGCGGAAAGTGTGGGGCATTTCGCGGCCAGGTGAGGACAGATGTACATTAAAAGCAGAGATATGTCCCAGGACATATCTCTGCTTTTAGGTTTTCAGGACACCCGTTCCGTCAGGCTGGCTTTTCAGGCCGCTGAGTGAACGTTCTGCCGATAGCCTGAAGCGAAAGAGGGTGGCGTTTAGCCTGAAACACGGGAGCAGTACGCATTTTGGTTGCGACAGCCAATGGCGGTAGCGTGCCTGAAAAAGGCCATTCCACCCGACGGTCGATTGATTGATAGTAAAATAAAGCAATTATTTATTTAAGGATTTCATTATGTTACTTCCTGTAATTATGGCTGGTGGTACCGGCAGTCGTCTCTGGCCGATGTCTCGCGAGCTTTACCCGAAACAGTTCCTCCGGCTGTACGGGCAGAACTCCATGCTGCAGGAAACTATCACCCGACTCTCGGGCCTTGAAATCCATGAACCGATGGTCATCTGTAACGAAGAGCACCGCTTCCTGGTGGCCGAACAGCTGCGCCAGCTCAACAAGCTGTCCAACAACATTATTCTTGAGCCGGTCGGGCGCAACACCGCCCCGGCCATTGCTCTGGCGGCCCTTCAGGCCACCCGTCACGGTGACGACCCGCTGATGCTGGTTCTCGCCGCCGACCATATCATCAATAACCAGCCGGTCTTCCACGACGCCATCCGCGTCGCCGAGCAGTATGCCGATGAAGGCCACCTGGTCACCTTCGGTATCGTGCCGAACGCCCCGGAAACCGGCTACGGCTACATCCAGCGCGGCGTGGCCCTCACCGACAGCGCCCACACCCCGTACCAGGTGGCCCGCTTCGTGGAGAAGCCGGACCGCGAGCGCGCTGAGGCCTACCTCGCCTCCGGGGAGTACTACTGGAACAGCGGCATGTTTATGTTCCGCGCCAAAAAATACCTCTCCGAGCTGGCCAAATTCCGCCCGGATATCCTCGAAGCCTGCCAGGCCGCGGTGAACGCCGCCGACAACGGCAGCGACTTCATCAGCATCCCGCATGACATTTTCTGCGAGTGCCCGGACGAGTCCGTGGACTACGCGGTGATGGAGAAAACCGCCGACGCGGTGGTGGTCGGTCTCGATGCCGACTGGAGCGACGTCGGCTCCTGGTCCGCCCTGTGGGAGGTCAGCCCGAAAGATGAGCAGGGCAACGTCCTCAGCGGCGACGCGTGGGTGCATAACAGCGAAAACTGCTACATCAACAGCGACGAGAAGCTGGTGGCGGCCATCGGCGTGGAGAACCTGGTGATTGTCAGCACCAAGGACGCCGTGCTGGTGATGAACCGCGAGCGTTCCCAGGACGTGAAGAAGGCGGTCGAGTTCCTCAAGCAGAACCAGCGCAGCGAGTACAAGCGCCACCGCGAGATTTACCGTCCCTGGGGCCGCTGCGACGTGGTGGTCCAGACCCCGCGCTTCAACGTCAACCGTATCACCGTGAAACCGGGCGGCGCCTTCTCGATGCAGATGCACCACCACCGCGCCGAGCACTGGGTCATTCTCGCCGGCACCGGCCAGGTGACGGTCAACGGCAAGCAGTTCCTGCTGACCGAGAACCAGTCCACCTTTATTCCGATTGGCGCCGAGCACAGCCTGGAAAACCCGGGCCGCATTCCGCTGGAAGTGCTGGAGATCCAGTCGGGGTCGTACCTCGGCGAGGACGACATTATTCGTATTAAAGACCAGTATGGTCGTTGCTAATTTTTTTCGGGACAAAACGCAGAATGACACAGTTAACATGCTTTAAGGCTTATGACATCCGTGGTGAACTGGGCGAGGAGCTGAACGAGGACATCGCCTACCGTATCGGCCGCGCCTACGGCGAGTTTCTGAAACCCGGGAAGATAGTGGTGGGGGGCGATGTGCGCCTCACCAGCGAGTCGCTGAAGCTGGCGCTGGCCCGCGGGCTGATGGACGCCGGCACCGACGTGCTGGATATCGGCCTGAGCGGTACCGAAGAGATTTACTTCGCCACCTTCCACCTCGGGGTGGACGGCGGTATCGAGGTGACGGCGAGCCACAACCCGATGAACTACAACGGCATGAAGCTGGTGCGCGAGAACGCGAAGCCCATCAGCGGCGACACCGGCCTGCGTGACATCCAGCGCCTGGCGGAGGAAAACCAGTTCCCGCCGGTGGACCCGGCGCGTCGCGGCACCCTGCGCCAGATTTCGGTGCTGAAGGAGTACGTCGACCACCTGATGGGCTACGTGGACCTGGCGAACTTCACCCGTCCGCTGAAGCTGGTGGTGAACTCCGGCAACGGGGCGGCGGGGCACGTGATTGATGAGGTGGAGAAACGCTTTGCGGCGGCCGGGGCGCCGGTGACCTTTATCAAGGTGCATCACCAGCCGGACGGCCATTTCCCGAACGGTATCCCGAACCCGCTGCTGCCGGAGTGCCGCCAGGACACCGCCGACGCGGTGCGTGCGCATCAGGCGGACATGGGTATCGCCTTTGACGGCGACTTCGACCGCTGCTTCCTGTTCGATGACGAGGCGTCGTTTATCGAGGGGTACTACATTGTCGGCCTGCTGGCGGAAGCGTTCCTGCAGAAGCAGCCGGGGGCGAAAATCATTCACGACCCGCGCCTGACGTGGAACACGGTGGACATCGTGACCCGCAGCGGCGGGCAGCCGGTGATGTCGAAGACCGGGCATGCGTTCATCAAGGAGCGGATGCGCCAGGAAGACGCCATCTACGGCGGGGAGATGAGCGCGCACCACTACTTCCGCGATTTCGCCTACTGCGACAGCGGGATGATCCCGTGGCTGCTGGTGGCGGAGCTGCTGTGCCTGAAGAACAGCTCGCTGAAATCGCTGGTGGCGGACCGCCAGGCGGCATTCCCGGCGTCGGGGGAGATCAACCGCAAGCTGGGAAATGCGGCGGAGGCGATCGCGCGCATCCGGGCGCAGTATGAGCCGGCGGCCGCACACATCGACACAACGGACGGTATCAGTATTGAATACCCTGAGTGGCGCTTTAACCTGCGCACATCCAACACGGAGCCGGTGGTGCGCCTGAACGTTGAGTCCAGAGCGGATACGGCGTTGATGAACGAGAAAACCGCCGAGCTGCTCAACCTGTTAAAAGAGGAATCGCTTTGAGTCCTATGTTTTCAGCGATCTATCGCTACCGTGGCTTTATTATTGACAGCGTTAAACGGGACTTTCAGTCCCGTTACCAGACCAGCTTTTTAGGCGCGGCATGGCTGATCTTGCAGCCGATCGCCATGATTTCCGTCTATACATTAATCTTTTCTGAATTAATGCGTGCCCGCCTGGCGGGCATGGACGGCCCTTTTGCCTATAGCATCTACCTCTGTTCCGGGGTGTTAACCTGGGGGCTGTTCACGGAAACGCTTAACAGTCTGGTCAACGTTTTTCTTACCAACGCTAACATTCTTAAAAAGCTCAGCTTTCCGCGGATCTGTTTACCGATCATTGTCACCGCTTCGGCGTTCATTAACTTTCTGATCATTTTCGGTCTGTTTGTGCTGTTTCTGATCGTCACGGGGAATTTCCCGGGCATGATTTTCTTTGAAATCATTCCGGTGCTGATCGTCCAGATGCTGTTTACCCTGGGCCTGGGGATTATCCTCGGCGTGCTGAACGTTTTTGTCCGCGACATCGGCCAGTTCGTCAATATTCTGCTGCAGTTTTGGTTCTGGTTTACGCCTATTGTTTACGTGTCCAAAACGCTGCCGGAATGGGTATCAGGCCTGCTGGCCTATAACCCGATGGCGACCATTATCGGTTCCTACCAGAATGTGATGCTCTATCACCAGAGCCCTGACTGGATGGCGCTGCTTCCGGTCACGGTGGTGTCGGTCATTCTGTTTTTATTTGCCTGGCGTTTATTTAAAAAACATGCCGCTGATATTGTGGACGAGATTTAATCATGAGTATCAAAGTTCAGCACGTCGGCAAGGCGTATAAATATTACCCATCCAAATGGAACCGGGTCATTGAGAAACTGCTGCCGGGCGATAAGCCGCGGCACAGCAAAAAATGGGTGTTAAAAGACATCAATTTCAGCATCGAACCCGGTGAAGCAGTCGGTATTGTCGGGGTGAACGGCGCAGGTAAAAGTACGTTGCTGAAGCTGCTGACCGGCACCACCCAGCCCACCAAAGGCAACATTGAGATCCAGGGGCGCGTCGCTGCGCTGCTGGAGCTGGGCATGGGGTTCCATCCCGACTTTACCGGCCGGCAGAACGTGTATATGTCCGGGCTGATGATGGGCCTGAGCCGGGAAGAGATCGAGCGCTTAATGCCGGAGATCGAAGCCTTTGCGGATATCGGCGACTACATTGAAGAGCCGGTGCGCATCTATTCCAGCGGCATGCAAATGCGCCTGGCGTTCGCCGTGGCCACCGCTTCTCGCCCGGATATTCTGATCGTCGATGAAGCGCTCTCCGTTGGTGACTCCCGCTTTCAGGCGAAGTGCTACGCCCGCATTGCGGACTTCAAAAAGCAGGGCACCACGCTGCTGCTGGTTTCCCACAGCGCCGGGGATATCGTCAAACACTGCGACCGCGCCATCTTCCTCAAAAATGGTGACATTTGCATGGACGGCACCGCCCGTGACGTGACCAACCGTTACCTGGATGAGCTGTTTGGCAAACCTGATAAAGACAGCGCCAGGAAAAGCGAAACGGCTACCTCGTCAGCCAGTGGCGAAAGCCAGATGTCGCTTGATGAGATTGAAGATGTGTACCACACGCGACCAGGCTACCGTCCGGAAGAGTATCGCTGGGGGCAGGGGGGCGCGAAAATCATCGATTACCATATTCAGAGCGCCGGGGTTGATTTTCCGCCCTCGCTGACGGGCAATCAGCAGACCGATTTTCTGATGAAGGTCGTGTTTGAATACGATTTTGATTGCGTGGTGCCAGGCATCCTGATTAAGACCCTCGATGGCTTATTCCTCTACGGAACCAACTCCTTTCTCGCCTCAGAAGGGCGCGAGAATATTTCGGTTTCCCGCGGCGATGTTCGGGTGTTTAAATTTAGCCTTCCGGTGGATTTAAACAGTGGCGATTACCTGCTGTCATTTGGTATCTCTGCCGGCAACCCGCAGACGGATATGACGCCGCTGGACAGACGTTACGACTCCATTATTTTACATGTGACCAAGAGCATGGATTTTTGGGGTGTCATCGATCTTAAGTCGTCCTTTACTAGCTACCAATGACGTTGAGAAAAACGATTCCATGACTAAAAACTTAAACACGCTGGTTAGCGAATTACCTGAGATTTATCAAACTATTTTTGGCCATCCCGAGTGGGATGGCGACGCCGCTCGCGATTGTAATCAACGTCTCGATTTGATTACCGAACAGTACGATAACTTATCCCGCGCGCTGGGCCGCCCGCTTAAAGTTCTCGATCTGGGCTGCGCTCAGGGCTTTTTCAGCCTGAGCCTGGCAAGCAAAGGCGCGACTATCGTTGGTATCGATTTCCAGCAGGAAAATATTAACGTGTGCCGCGCGCTGGCCGAAGAAAACCCCGACTTTGCCGCCGAATTCCGGGTAGGCAGAATTGAAGAGGTGATCGCCGCGCTGGAAGAGGGCGAGTTTGATCTGGCCATTGGCTTAAGCGTGTTTCACCATATTGTTCATCTTCATGGTATCGATGAAGTTAAACGTCTGCTCTCGCGCCTGGCGGATGTCACCCAGGCGGTGATCCTTGAGCTGGCGGTGAAAGAAGAACCGCTCTACTGGGGCGTTTCTCAGCCGGACGATCCGCGCGAACTGATTGAGCAGTGCGCGTTTTATCGCCTGATTGGCGAGTTTGATACCCATTTATCCCCCGTTCCGCGCCCGATGTACCTGGTCAGCAACCACCGGGTGCTGCTCAACGATTTTAATCAGCCGTTCCAGCACTGGCAAAATCAGCCCTATGCCGGGGCCGGTCTGGCGCATAAGCGCAGCCGTCGCTACTTCTTTGGCGAAGATTATGTGTGCAAGTTTTTCTATTACGACATGCCCCACGGCATCCTGACGGCGGAAGAGAGCCAGCGTAATAAACATGAACTGCATAATGAAATAAAGTTCCTGGCGCAACCGCCAGCGGGCTTTGACGCGCCAGCATTACTGGCCCACGGCGAAAACGCCCAGTCTGGCTGGCTGGTGATGGAAAAGCTCCCGGGTAGCTTGCTGAGCGATATGCTGGCGGCTGGGGAAGAGATCGATCGTGAAAAAATCCTTGGCACCTTGCTCCGTTCCTTAGCGGCGCTGGAGAAGCAAGGGTTCTGGCATGACGATGTGCGCCCATGGAACGTGATGGTCGATGCCCGGCAGCATGCCCGTTTAATCGACTTCGGCTCTATCGTCACCACCCCACAGGACTGCAGCTGGCCGACAAACCTTGTCCAGTCGTTTTTCGTGTTTGTGAACGAGCTGTTTGCCGAAAACAAAAACATAAACGGTTTCTGGCGCTCGGCGCCCGTGCATCCGTTCAACCTGCCGCAGCCGTGGTCAAACTGGCTGTATGCGGTCTGGCAGGAGCCGGTTGACAGCTGGAACTTTGCCCTGCTGTTAGCGCTGTTCGACAAGAAAGCGAAACTGCCGTCAGCTGAACAGCAGCGTGGGGCGACGGAGCAGTGGATCATCGCTCAGGAGACGGTGCTGCTGGAGCTCCAGTCCCGGGTGCGCAATGAAAGCGCCGGCTCGGAGGCGATGCGTGGGGAAATCCATGCCCTGGAGCAACAGATCGTTCAGCTGCAGGCGGCACAGGGTGCGTTAGTCGAGAAAGCGCAACAGCCAGTGGAAGTCAGCCATGAGCTGAGCTGGCTGACTGAGAATATGGCGCAGCTGACCGCGCTGCTGGAGTCGGCACAAGCGCACGCCCAGGCTGACATTCAGCCCGAGCTGCCGCCGGAAACCGCTGAGCTCCTCCAGCGACTGGAAGCCGCTAACCGGGAGATTCACCATTTACATAACGAAAACCAGCAGCTTCGCCAGGAGATTGAAAAAATCCATCGCAGCCGTTCCTGGAGAATGACCAAGGGTTATCGTTATATTGGACTGCAGATCCATTTGCTGAGGCAGTATGGTTTCGTGCAGCGTTGTAAACATTTTATTAAACGCGTCCTGCGGTTTGTTTTCTCGTTTATGAGAAAACATCCGAAGGTAAAACATAC
Source organism: Klebsiella sp. C239 (assembly GCF_048822715.1). Taxonomy (NCBI): domain Bacteria; kingdom Pseudomonadati; phylum Pseudomonadota; class Gammaproteobacteria; order Enterobacterales; family Enterobacteriaceae; genus Klebsiella; species Klebsiella sp. C239. The sequence continues at coordinate 482,384 of NZ_JBMEZK010000001.1, forward strand.
CGCGGTAAATGGGTTACATAAGCTGGGCCTTTATCAGCCGGCCTACCGTTTGTATCGTCGTATGAATCCGCTGCCGCACAGCCAGTATCAGGCTGATGCGCAAATTTTATCGCAGACTGAGCTGCAAGTGATGCATCCGGAGCTTTTACCTCCGGAGGTTTATGAAATTTATCTCAAACTAACGAAAAATAAATAAGGAGATTAACTTGCATATTTTGATTGATGTCCAGGGTTACCAGTCGGAAAGTAAATTCCGCGGTATCGGTCGCAGTACCCTGGCCATGAGCCGCGCCATTATTGAAAATGCCGGCGAGCATCGCGTCAGTATTCTGATCAATGGTATGTATCCCATTGACAATATTAATGATGTAAAAATGGCCTATCGGGACCTGCTGGCGGACGAGGATATGTTCATCTTCTCCGCCGTTGCGCCAACGGCCTATTGCAATATTGATAACCACGGCCGTAGCAAAGCCGCCCAGGCGGCCCGCGATATCGCTATCGCCAATATCGCGCCTGATATTGTCTATGTTATTAGCTTCTTCGAAGGCCATGGGGATAGTTATACCGTGTCCATTCCGGCGGACAATGTGCCGTGGAAGACAGTGTGCGTATGCCACGATCTGATCCCGCTGTTAAATAAAGAGCGTTATCTCGGCGATCCGAATTTCCGCGAGTTTTATATGAACAAGCTGGCGGAGTTTGAGCGGGCGGACGCGATCTTCGCTATTTCGCAGTCGGCGGCCCAGGAAGTGATCGAATATACCGACATCGCCAGCGATCGAGTGCTGAACATCTCCTCGGCGGTGGGGGAAGAGTTTGCGGTTATCGACTATTCCGCCGAGCGTATTCAGTCTTTAAAAGACAAATACAGCCTGCCCGATGAGTTTATTCTGACGCTGGCGATGATCGAGCCGCGAAAAAACATCGAAGCGCTTATTCACGCCTATAGCATGCTGCCTGCCGAATTGCAGCAGCGCTATCCGATGGTGCTGGCGTATAAGGTGCACCCGGAGGATCTGGAGCGGATTCTGCGTCTGGCGGAAAGCTATGGCCTGTCACGCAGCCAGCTTATCTTTACCGGCTTCCTGACCGACGACGATCTGATTGCCCTGTACAACCTGTGCAAACTGTTTGTGTTCCCGTCGCTGCATGAAGGTTTCGGCCTGCCGCCGCTGGAAGCGATGCGCTGCGGGGCGGCGACCTTAGGTTCAAACATTACCAGCCTGCCGGAAGTCATTGGCTGGGAAGATGCCATGTTCAATCCGCATGACGTGCAGGATATTCGCCGGGTGATGGAGAAGGCGCTGACCGATGAGGCGTTTTACCGTGAGCTGAAGGCGCATGCCCTGACGCAGTCGGCCAAATTCTCCTGGGCCAACACCGCCCATCTGGCGATCGAGGGTTTCACTCGCCTGCTGCAGTCGTCCAAAGAGGCGCATGCCGGGCAGGTGGAAGGCGTGACCGCCTCGCGCATTCAGACGATGCAGAAAATTGATGCGCTGAGCGAAGTCGACCGTCTGGGTCTGGCGTGGGCGGTTGCGCGCAACGGCTTTAAGCGCCATACCCGCAAGCTGCTGGTGGATATTTCGGTTCTGGCGAAGCATGACGCGAAGACCGGGATCCAGCGCGTCTCGCGCAGTATTCTTAGCGAATTACTGAAATCCGGCGTGCCGGGTTATGAGGTTTCCGCCGTCTACTACACCCCAGGCGAGTGTTATCGCTACGCCAACCAATATCTGTCCAGTAACTTCCCGGGCGAATATGGTGCCGACGAGCCGGTGCTGTTCAGCAAAGATGATATTCTGATCGCCACCGATCTGACCGCGCATCTCTTCCCGGAGGTGGTGACGCAAATTGACAGCATGCGCGCCGCCGGGGCGTTCGCCTGCTTCGTGGTGCATGATATTTTGCCATTACGTCGACCGGAGTGGAGTATCGAAGGCATTCAGCGTGAATTCCCGATCTGGCTGTCCTGCCTCGCAGAGCATGCCGACCGGCTGATCTGCGTCTCTGCCAGTGTCGCCGAGGATGTGAAAGCGTGGATTGCGGAAAATAGCCATTGGGTGAAACCGAATCCGCTGCTGACCGTCAGCAACTTCCATCTGGGCGCCGACCTCGATGCCAGCGTACCGTCCACTGGTATGCCGGACAATGCACAGGCGCTGTTAGCCACGATGGCCGCAGCCCCGTCATTTATCATGGTTGGCACCATGGAGCCGCGCAAAGGCCACGCCCAGACGCTGGCCGCCTTCGAGGAGCTGTGGCGCGAGGGCAAAGAGTACAACTTGTTTATCGTCGGCAAACAGGGCTGGAACGTTGACAGCTTGTGCGAAAAATTACGCCATCATCCGCAGCTGAACAAAAAGCTGTTCTGGCTGCAGAATATCAGCGACGAGTTTTTGGCCGAGCTATATGCTCGTTCACGCGCGCTGATCTTTGCCTCGCAGGGGGAGGGCTTTGGCCTGCCGTTGATTGAAGCGGCGCAGAAAAAGCTGCCGGTGATTATCCGCGATATCCCGGTGTTTAAAGAGATTGCTCAGGAACATGCCTGGTATTTCTCCGGGGAAGCGCCGGCCGACATCGCGAAGGCCGTCGAAGACTGGTTAGCCCTGTATGAGCAAAACGCGCATCCTCGCTCCGAAAATATCAACTGGTTAACCTGGAAGCAGAGCGCGGAATTTCTCCTGAAAAACCTGCCGATTATCGCGCCAGCCGCGAAGCAATAATCGCTATCAACAGGGCCGCCCCGGTGGCCCTTGTGATGAGTTCGTTATGAAAATTATTTTTGCTACTGAGCCAATTAAATACCCATTAACGGGCATCGGTCGGTATTCCCTGGAGCTGGTTAAGCGGCTGGCGGTCGCTCGCGAAATCGAAGAGCTGAAGCTGTTTCACGGCGCGTCGTTTATCGATCAGATCCCCCAGGTTGAGAATAAAAGCGATACCAAAGCCAGCAATCATGGTCGTCTGTCGGCGTTTCTGCGCCGCCAGCCGCTGCTGATTGAGGCGTATCGTCTGCTGCACCCGCGGCGCCAGGCATGGGCATTGCGCGACTATAAAGATTACATCTACCATGGTCCCAATTTTTATCTGCCGCATCGCCTGGAACGCGCCGTGACCACGTTTCATGACATCTCCATTTTTACCTGCCCGGAATATCATCCAAAAGATCGGGTTCGCTATATGGAGAAGTCCCTGCACGAGAGCCTGGATTCGGCAAAGCTGATCCTGACCGTCTCTGACTTCTCGCGCAGTGAAATCATCCGCCTGTTCAACTATCCGGCGGATCGGATCGTCACCACCAAGCTGGCCTGCAGCAGCGACTATATTCCGCGCAGCCCGGCGGAGTGCCTGCCGGTCCTGCAGAAATATCAGCTGGCGTGGCAGGGCTACGCGTTGTATATCGGCACCATGGAGCCGCGTAAAAATATCCGCGGTTTGCTGCAGGCCTATCAGCTGCTGCCGATGGAGACCCGCATGCGCTACCCGCTGATCCTCAGCGGTTATCGCGGCTGGGAAGACGATGTGCTGTGGCAGTTAGTCGAGCGCGGTACGCGAGAAGGGTGGATCCGTTACCTGGGCTATGTCCCGGATGAAGACTTGCCTTATCTGTACGCGGCGGCCAGAACCTTTGTTTATCCCTCCTTCTATGAGGGATTCGGTTTACCTATTCTTGAAGCGATGTCTTGCGGTGTGCCGGTAGTATGTTCCAATGTCACTTCTTTGCCTGAGGTGGTTGGCGATGCCGGCCTCGTTGCCGATCCTAATGATGTAGACGCGATTAGCGCGCATATTTTGCAGAGCCTGCAGGATGATAGCTGGCGGGAAATCGCCACCGCGCGCGGTCTTGCCCAGGCGAAACAGTTTTCGTGGGAGAACTGTACGACCCAGACCATTAACGCCTATAAATTACTCTAAGGGTGTCAGTTGAGAGTTCTACACGTCTATAAGACCTACTATCCCGATACCTACGGCGGTATTGAGCAGGTCATTTATCAGCTCAGTCAGGGCTGCGCCCGCCGGGGAATCGCAGCCGATGTATTTACTTTTAGCCCGGACAAAGAGACAGGACCTGTCGCCTACGAAGACCATCGGGTCATTTATAATAAGCAGCTTTTTGAAATTGCCTCCACGCCGTTTTCGCTGAGAGCGTTAAAGCGTTTTAAGCAGATTAAAGATGATTACGACATCATCAACTACCATTTTCCGTTTCCATTCATGGATATGTTGCATCTCTCGGCGCGGCCTGACGCCAGAACGGTGGTGACCTATCACTCTGATATTGTGAAACAAAAACGGTTGATGAAGCTGTACCAGCCGCTGCAGGAGCGATTCCTCGCCAGCGTAGACTGCATTGTCGCCTCGTCTCCCAACTACGTGGCCTCCAGCCAGACCCTGAAAAAATATCAGGATAAAACCGTGGTGATCCCGTTTGGTCTGGAGCAGCACGACGTGCAGCACGATCCGCAGCGGGTGGCGCACTGGCGGGAAACCGTCGGCGATAACTTCTTCCTCTTCGTCGGCGCTTTCCGCTACTACAAAGGGCTGCACATTCTGCTGGATGCCGCCGAGCGTAGCCGGCTGCCGGTGGTGATCGTCGGGGGCGGGCCGCTGGAGGCGGAAGTGCGTCGTGAAGCGCAGCAGCGCGGGCTGAGCAATGTGGTGTTTACCGGCATGCTCAACGACGAAGATAAATACATTCTCTTCCAGCTCTGCCGTGGCGTGGTCTTCCCCTCGCATCTGCGCTCCGAGGCGTTTGGCATTACGTTACTGGAAGGCGCGCGCTTCGCCAGGCCGCTGATCTCCTGCGAGATCGGCACCGGGACCTCGTTCATTAATCAGGACAAAGTGAATGGCTGCGTGATCCCGCCGAATGACAGCCAGGCGCTGGTGGAGGCGATGAATGAGCTCTGGCATAACGATGAAACCGCCAGCCGCTATGGCGAAAACTCGCGTCGTCGGTTTGAAGAGATGTTTACTGCCGACCATATGATTGACGCTTACGTCAATCTCTACACTACGCTGCTGGAAAGCAAATCCTGAGGCCAGCTACCCCCGCCGTTGCGGCGGGGGTCAACGCGTTAGTGACGACTTTTCAGATTATCAATCACTTCCCCGAGATCCAGCCCCTGGTCCTGCAGCAGCACCAGCAGGTGATACATCAGGTCCGACGCCTCATTCTTCAGCTCGAAGCGGTCGTTCACCGTGGCGGCCAGCGCAGTCTCCACGCCTTCTTCCCCCACTTTCTGCGCAATGCGCTTGGTGCCGCTGGCATACAGCTTCGCCGTGTAGGAGCTCTCCGGGTCGGCGTGCTTACGCTCGGCCAGCAGCTGCTCCAGCTGATAGAGGAACAGCCACTGGTGGCCGGCGTCGCCGAAGCAGCTGGTGGTGCCTTTGTGGCAGGTCGGCCCGATCGGGTTCACCAGCACCAGCAGCGTATCGTTGTCGCAGTCCGGCGTGATGCTCACTACGTTGAGGACATGGCCCGAGGTTTCACCCTTGGTCCACAGCCGCTGTTTGGTGCGTGAGTAAAAGGTGACCTTGCCGGTGGCTTCGGTTTTCTCCAGCGCCTCCTTGTTCATGTAGCCCAGCATCAGCACTTCGCCGGATACGGCGTGCTGCACGATGGCCGGCATCATGCCGTCCGTTTTTTCCCAGTCCAGCTGTTCAGTCAACATACCCTTATCTCCACGCCCTGTGCCGCCAGGTACGCTTTCAGTTCGCCAATATTAATAATCTGTTTGTGGAATACCGAGGCCGCCAGCGCGCCGTCAACGTTGGCGTCGCGGAAGGCTTCGAGGAAGTGTTCCATGGTGCCCGCGCCGCCGGAGGCGATCAGCGGCACATGGCACACCGCGCGAACCTTCGCCAGCTGCTGCAGATCGTAGCCGTTGCGCACCCCGTCCTGGTTCATCATATTGAGGACGATCTCGCCCGCGCCGCGCTTCTGCACTTCCTCCACCCAGTCGAGGGTTTCCCACTGCGTCACCCGGGTGCGGCTCTCGTCGCCGGTGTACTGATTGACGTGATATTTGCCGGTCTCTGCATCAAACCAGGTATCAATCCCCACCACAATGCACTGCACGCCAAAGCGGTCGGCAAGGCGGGTGATCAGCGTCGGGTCGGCGAGGGCAGGGGAGTTAATCGAGATCTTATCGGCGCCAAAGGAGAGGATCTGCGCCGCGTCTTCCAGCGACTTGATCCCGCCCGCCACGCAGAAAGGAATATCAATCACTTCCGCCACCCGCGACACCCAGCTCTTGTCGACCACCCGGCCGTCGCTGGAGGCGGTGATATCATAGAACACCAGCTCGTCGGCGCCTTCGTCGGCATAGCGCTTGGCCAGCGGGACGATGTCGCCGATGATCTCGTGATTACGGAACTGCACGCCTTTCACTACCTGGCCGTCGCGGACGTCGAGGCAGGGGATTATCCGTTTTGCCAGCATTGAATGGCCTCCGTTACGTTGAATTTACCTTCCAGCAGCGCGCGACCGACAATCACGCCGCGCACCCCGGTGCCGCGCAGGGCGGCAATATCATTGAGATCGCCGATGCCGCCGGATGACTGAAACGCCACCTGCGGGTAGCGGGCGCAGACTTCCTCATACAGCGAGACGTTGGAGCCCGCCAGCGTGCCGTCACGGGAGATATCGGTGCACAGCACATGCTGCAGGCCGACCGGCAGATAGCTCGCCACCAGCTCCTCCAGGGTCACGCCGGAGTTCTCCTGCCAGCCGCTGACCGCCACCTGCTTATTGCCGTCGGCGTCGATACGCACGTCGAGGGCCAGCACCAGCCGTTCAGGGCCAAAGCGTTTAAACCAGCCTTTCACTTCCTCCGGGGATTTCACCGCGGTGGAGCCGACCACCACGCGGGCGACGCCGGCGTCAAGCAGGGCCGCGACATCCGCCTCGGTCCGCACGCCGCCGCCGACCTGCACCGGGACGTCAACGCCGGCGACCAGCGATTTCAGCAGCGGGATCTGGCGCTTCGCCGGATCCTTCGCCCCGGTCAGGTCGACCAGGTGCAGGACTTCCGCCCCCTGAGCGGCATAGGACTGCAGGCGCGGCAGCGGATCGCTGCCGTAGTCGCGCTGCTGGCCGTAATCGCCCTGGTGGAGACGAACGACGGTGCCGTCGATTAAATCTAACGCAGGAATAATCATCACATCTCCAGGAAGTTTTTCAGCAGCTGCGCCCCGGCGCTCCCGGAGCGCTCCGGGTGGAACTGCACGCCAAAGAAGTTATCTTTCTGCACCGCGGCGGTAAACGCCTCGCCGTAATTGCACTGGGCGATGGTGTACGGGTTGACCGGCATGGCGTAGCTGTGGACGAAGTAGAAATACGCGCCTTCTTCAATGCCGCGGAACAGACGATCGCCCGCTTTGGCATACACCCGGTTCCAGCCCATGTGCGGCAGCGGCAGGCCGTGGTCGGTCATCTTCGGCACCTCTTCCTCGATAATGCCCAGCAGATCGACGCCGTTGTTCTCTTCGCTGCGCTTGCCGAGCAGCTGCATGCCCAGGCAGATACCCAGCACCGGCTGGGTACAGGCTTTGATCAGGTCGATCAGCTCGCGGTCGCGCAGCTGGTCCATCGCCGCCTGGGCGGTGCCGACGCCGGGAAGAAACAGTTTATCGGCACGCAATACCACCTCCGGATCGCGGCTGACCACCGGCTCATAGCCGTGGCGGCCAATCGCCGATTTCACCGAATTGAGGTTGGCGCACCCGGTATCAAGGATCACCACATTCATTACAGCACCCCTTTGGAAGACGGCAGGGCATCGCCCTGGACGCGGATCGCCTGGCGCAGCGTACGGCCAAAGGCTTTGAACAGGCTCTCCACGCGGTGGTGATCGTTCTTGCCCTTGGTTTTCAGGTGCAGCGTCACCGCCATGGTGTAAGAGAGCGAGCGGAAGAAGTGTTCCACCATCTCGGTGCTCAGATCGCCAACGCGCTGATAGGTGAAGTCCGCCTTATACTCCAGGTGCGGACGGCCGGAGATATCCAGCGCGCAGCGGGCGAGACACTCGTCCATCGGCAGCACGAAGCCGAAGCGGTTGATGCCGCGCTTGTCGCCGAGCGCCAGCTTCAGGGCTTCGCCGAGGGCCAGGCCGGTATCTTCCACCGTGTGGTGATCGTCGATGTACAGATCGCCGCCGACGTTGACCTCCATGCGGAAGCCGCCATGGGTGGCGATTTGGTCGAGCATATGGTCAAAAAAGCCGACGCCGGTGTGGATCTTGCTGCCGCCTTCGCGGTCCAGCCACACTTTCACATCCACCTGGGTCTCTTTGGTGATGCGCTCGACGTGGGCATAGCGGTCGCGGCGGGTCAGCTGCTCGCAGATGGTCGGCCAGTTCAGGGTCTCGCGGTCATAGCGCAGACCGATAATCCCCATGTTATCCGCCAGCTCAAGGTCGGTGGCCCGGTCGCCAATCACGTAGCTGTGGGCTTTATCCAGCACGCCTTCTTCCAGCCACGGCAGTACCAGCTGGGTTTTCGGCTTGCGGCAGGCGCAGTTGTCGCCCGGGAAGTGCGGACAAATCAGCACTTCCTCAAAGTTAACGCCCTGCGAGGCGAAGATCTGCATCATCAGGTTGTGTGGGCCATCAAACGCCTCCTGCGGCAGGCTGTCGGTACCCAGACCGTCCTGGTTGGTGATCATCACCAGCTTATAGCCTTCCTGCTGCAGCTTCAGCAGCGCCGGGATCACCTGCGGCTCGAACGCCAGCTTGTCGAAACGGTCCACCTGGAAATCTACCGGCGGTTCGGAAATCAGGGTGCCGTCACGGTCAATAAAGAGATACTTCTGGGTCATACATTCTCCGCAGTCAAGGCGTCAATCACGCGCTGGCTCTCGGCACGGGTACCGATAGTGATACGCAAACAGCCGCTCAATGAAGGTTGTTTATTCTGGTCACGTAAGATAATGCCCTGATCCCACAAAGATTTAAACACTGCGCTGGAGGCGGTTATTCGCGCCAGGACGTAGTTGGTCTCAGAATCGAAGACCTGCTCCACGCAGGCGATGCCGCGCAGCTGTTCCACCAGGTAGCGGCGCTCGTCGAGGATCTGCGCCACGCTCTGACGCATCGCGGCGATCCCTTCCGCGCTCAGCGCCTGGGCGGCGATATCGGCCACCGGCGTGGAGAGCGGGTACGGCGCGATCACTTTCAGCAGCACGTTAATCACCTCGGCGTTGGCGAGGGTGAAGCCGCAGCGCAGGCCGGCGAGGGCAAAGGCTTTGGACAGCGTGCGCAGCACCACCAGGTGCGGGTAGTCGCTGAGCCAGCCGGCGAGCGTCGCCTGCGGGCAGAATTCAATATAGGCTTCGTCGGCCACCACGATGGCTTTGCCGCGGGTCATCTCCAGCAGGTCGCGCATCGACTGCGGGTCGATAATCTGCCCGGTCGGGTTGTTCGGGCTGCAGACGAAGACCACTTTCACCCCGTCCAGCTTTGCCTCAATGCCCGGCAGGTCGAGCTGCCAGTCGGCCAGCGTCGGCACGGTGCGGCATTCGACGCCGATGGTCTCGGCGCTGACGCTGTACATGCCGTAGGTGGGCGGGCAGTAGAGCACCGCGTCTTCGCCTGGCTCGCAGAAGGCGCGGATCAGCAGCTCAATGCCTTCGTCGGCGCCGCGGCTGACCAGTACCTGCTCCGGTTTAACCCCGGCGTAGCGGGCGTAGTTCTCAATCACCGCCTTCGGCTGCGGCTCCGGGTAGCGGTTCAGCGTCTGCTCGGTAAGCTGGAAGGCCACGGCGGTGGGGAATTCGTTAGCGTTCAGCCAGACGTCGCCTTTCCCGCCCAGGCGGCGAGCGGATTGATACGGGGTCAGCGCGCGGACGTTGGCGCGGGCTAAATCTTCAATGCTCATGCTTGCTCCTTCAGGGCGGCAACGCGCAGCGTTACGGCGTTTTTGTGGGCGTCAAGGCGCTCGGCGGCGGCCAGAATCTCAATCGTCGAAGCGAGGGCGGCAAAGCCGTCGCGCGACAGCTCCTGCACGGTCATCCGCTTCTGGAAGTCGGCCAGGCCGAGGCTCGAACAGGTGGCGGTATAGCCATAGGTCGGCAGGACGTGGTTGGTGCCCGAGGCGTAGTCGCCCGCGGATTCCGGCGACCAGTCGCCAAGAAAAACCGAACCGGCGCTGGTGATGCTGTCCACCAGCTCGCGGGCCTGACGGGTCTGAATGATCAGGTGTTCCGGGCCATACTGGTTGGAGATAGCCACGCACTGCGCCAGGTCGCGGGCCACGATGATCCGGCTGGCGGAGAGCGCCACGCGGGCGGTTTCGGCGCGAGGCAGGGCGGCCAGCTGGCGCTCCACGGCCTCGGCGACGCGGCTGCCCATCCCGGCGTCCGGGGTCAGGAGGATCACCTGCGAGTCCGGGCCGTGTTCCGCTTGGGACAGCAGGTCAGAGGCGACAAAGTCCGGGTTGGCGCCGCTGTCGGCGATCACCAGCACTTCCGACGGGCCGGCCGGCATGTCGATGGCCGCGCCGTCCAGACGCTGGCTGACCTGGCGTTTGGCTTCCGTGACGTAAGCGTTACCCGGGCCAAAGATTTTATCCACCTTCGGCACCGACTCGGTACCGAGGGCGAGGGCGGCGATGGCCTGCGCGCCGCCGACGTTAAAGATGGTTTTCACGCCGCACAGCTGCGCGGCGTAGAGGATCTCATCGGCGATCGGCGGCGGCGAGCAGAGCACCACCTGCTGACAGCCGGCGATGCGCGCCGGCGTCGCCAGCATCAGCACCGTGGAGAACAGCGGCGCCGAGCCGCCCGGAATATACAGCCCGACGGAGGCGATAGGGCGGGTCACCTGCTGGCAGCGCACCCCCGGCAGCGTTTCGACATCCACCGCCTGCAGCTGTTGCGCGTTGTGGAAGGTCTCGATGTTTTGCACCGCCACCGCCATCGCCTGCTTCAGCTCGTCGCTGAGGCGCTCGCCGGCGGCGGCGATCTCCGCCTCGCTCACCTGCAGCGCGGCGACGGTGGTTTTATCAAACTTCGCGCTGTATTCGCGCAGCGCCGCGTCGCCGTTGGCTTTGACGTTATCGAGGATCTCCGCCACCGTTTTACTGATGCTGTCGGAGGCGGAAATCGCCGGGCGCGTCAAGAGTTGTTGCTGTTGGTCTGCGCTACAGCCGTTCCAGTCGATGATTGTGTTGAAGCTCATGATTGTTTTCCCCTGTGTGTCCCGTGACCGGCTGGCCGATTACTCCATCATCTTCTCAATCGGCAGCACCAGAATGGAGCTGGCGCCCAGCGCCTTCAGTTTTTCCATGGTCTCCCAGAACAGGGTTTCGCTGCTGACCATGTGCATCGCCACGCGCTGCTTGTCGCCCGCCAGCGGCAGAATGGTTGGCCGTTCGGCGCCCGGCAGCAGGGCAACCACTTCTTCCAGACGTTCGGTCGGGGCGTGCATCATGATGTATTTCGACTCGCGGGCCTGGATCACGCCCTGAATACGGGTCAGCAGGCGGTCAATCAGCTGCTGTTTGGCGTCGTCCATTTCGCCGTCGCGCTGGATCAGGCAGGCTTTGGAGCGGTAGATCACTTCCACTTCGCGCAGGCCGTTGGCTTCCAGGGTGGCGCCGGTGGAGACGAGGTCGCAGATGGCGTCGGCGAGGCCGGCGCGCGGCGCCACTTCCACGGAGCCGTTCAGCAGACAGGATTTAAAGGAGATACCTTTTTGATCGAGGTAACGCTTCAGCAGGTGCGGGTAAGAGGTGGCGATACGTTTGCCGTCCAGCGCCGCCGGGCCGTTCCAGGCTTCATCCACCGGGGTCGCCAGCGACAGGCGGCAGCCGCCGAAGTCCAGGCGACGCAGGGTGAAATAGCGCGGGTCTTCGCCCTGGGCGCGGCGGCTGAGCAGCTCTTCTTCCAGCACGTTTTCGCCGATAATGCCGAGGTCGACAACACCGTCCATCACCAGGCCCGGGATATCGTCATCACGCACGCGCAGAATGTCGATTGGCATATTTTCCGCCAGCGCAATCAGACGCTGGGTGTGCAAATTGACTTTAATGCCGCAGCGGCTGAGTAATTCGCGTGAATCTTCGCTTAAACGGCCTGATTTCTGAATAGCTATGCGTAAACGGGTGTTGTCTAACATTGTTCTTTTCCTCTGAATACCTGTCTGAATCTGTCCGAATTTGGTCCAAAAAAAAGCCCCCGGAAGTGAATCTTCCGGGGGCTCTCTGCGCGTTCATGCACCACTGGAAGATCCAAATGTCTTCCAGCACACATCGCCTGAAAGACTAGTCAGGATGATGGTGATGATGGTGGTGTTTAAATTGAACGCGGTTCATAAAAATTCTCTGTGAATGACTATGCATTTGATGTCCTTTAACCTAAACCACTTTCGCCGCAGAAAGCAAGGGCTTTTTTCTATCATTAATTCATTTCACATTGAGCGAAGAAATTGTCAGTTGCCGCTGGCTGGCGTAGCCTGTAATCAGCACAGCGAAAGAGTCAGGAGCCTGGGATGAAAAAGGTCGCGATAGTCGGTTTGGGATGGCTGGGGATGCCGCTGGCGCTGTCGTTGACGGCGCGAGGCTGGCAGGTCACCGGCAGTAAAACCACGCAGGATGGCGTGGAGGCGGCGCGGATGTGCGGGATCGACAGCTATCCGCTGCGCCTGGAGCCGCAGCTGGTCTGTGATACCGAGGACCTCGACGCGCTGATGAACGTCGATGCGCTGGTGATCACGCTGCCGGCCCGGCGGACCGGGGCGGGGGAAGGGTTTTATCTGCAGGCGGTGCAGGAGATCGTCGATACCGCGCTGGCGTACCATATTCCGCGGATCGTCTTCACCAGCTCCACCTCGGTGTATGGCAACGTCAACGGTACGGTGAAAGAGAACTCCCCGCGCCTGCCGCAAACCGCCAGCGGGCAGGTGCTCAAGGAGCTGGAGGACTGGCTGCACAATCTGCCGGGGACCTCGGTGGATATTCTGCGCCTGGCCGGGCTGGTGGGGCCGTCCCGCCATCCGGGGCGTTTTTTCGCCGGCAAGTCGGCGCCGGATGGCCAGCACGTGGTCAACCTGGTGCATTTGCAGGATGTGGTGGCCGCTATCGAACTGCTGCTGCAGGCTCCGAAGGGCGGGCACATCTATAATCTATGTGCGCCCCGCCATCCGGCGCGCGGCCTCTTTTATCCGCAGATGGCCCGCGAGCTGGGGCTGCCGCCGCCGGTCTTCAGCGACAGCCCGGACGGCGGCCAGGGCAAGATTGTGGATGGCAATCGTATCTGCAATGAGCTGGGGTTTGAGTACCAGTACCCCGATCCGCTGGTGATGCCGATGGAGTGATCCGCCAGCGGTGATTCGCATACCGTAAGGGGGTAGCGATGAAACCACTGCTGGATGTCCTCGTGATCCTCGACGCGCTGGAAAAAGAGGGGAGCTTTGCCGCGGCGTCGGCAAAGCTCTTTAAAACGCCCTCGGCGCTGAGCTATACCATTCACCGGCTGGAAAGCGATCTCAATATTCAGCTGCTCGACCGCAGCGGCCACCGCGCGCGCTTTACCCCCACCGGACAGATGCTGCTGGAGAAAGGGCGGGAAGTGTTGCACATCGCCCGCGAACTGGAGAGCCGGGCGGTTAAGCTGCAGCAGGGGTGGGAACATACCCTCCGCCTGGCGGTGGACAGCACCTTTCCCGTGGCGCAACTCTCGCCGCTGATCGCCGCCTTTTATCAACAGCAGCCGCTCACCCGGCTGCGCTTCACGCTGACCCCTTCGCTGCTGGACTGGCGGCCCTTGACGGAAGGGCAGGCCGATCTCCTGCTGGGGGCGCTCGGCGAGCCGCCGCCGCTTAGCGGCTATGATTATCTTCCCCTTGGCTAGCTGGAGCTGCTGCTGGTGGTCTCCCCGCAGCATCCTCTGGCGGCGCGCCGCGCCCCGTTGAGCTGGCGAACCCTGCGGCGTTACCGCGCGGTGGCCACCGGCGAGGGCGGGGCGCTGTTCGACGATCAGGAGACCCTGACGGTGTGTGACGCCGCGGGGCAGCTGGCGCTGCTGCGCATGGGGCTGGGGTGGGGCTGCCTGCCGCGTTATCAGGTGCAGGGGCTGCTGGAGAGCGGCGAGCTGGTCAGCCTGGCCGTGCGCGGGCTGTCGCCTCGTCAGCGCGCGTGGATCGCCTGGAATGACGCCGCCTGCGGTTTGGCCGGGAAATGGTGGCGCGAAGCGCTATTAGCAAATAGTGCTATTTTTACAATTTATCATACGGAAATCGTATAGATATTAGCATCTTAAAAATTATGCTCACGCAATGAACTTCATAACATCTTGTCAACGCCGTTGATATTGTTGCAAAATATGCGGCCTGAAAACCAGAGACTAGCCGACGCTTTTTTTAAAGTGTCGGTTATTTTTTTGGTCGAAAGACACATCATTCAATACCAAGAGGCCGGGCTTCGTACCGGATAGATATTTACTAAAAACCGACAGTCGTTGTCGCTGAGGAATAGAAAGAAATGGGGCAATTTTTTGCTTACGCGCTGGCGTTCACCGTAAAAGGGGATAACTATGTCGCATAACGCTACTCCAAATACCTCTCGCGTGGAATTACGTAAAACACTTACGTTAGTTCCGGTTGTAATGATGGGCCTGGCCTATATGCAGCCGATGACGCTGTTCGATACGTTTGGTATCGTCTCTGGTATGACCGACGGTCACGTGCCGACGGCCTACGCCTTTGCGTTAATCGCTATCCTGTTTACTGCCCTGAGCTATGGCAAGCTGGTACGTCGTTACCCGTCCGCCGGCTCGGCGTATACCTATGCGCAGAAATCCATCAGCCCGACCGTTGGCTTTATGGTGGGTTGGTCCTCGCTGCTCGACTACCTGTTCGCGCCGATGATCAACATTCTGCTGGCGAAAATCTATTTTGAAGCGCTGGTGCCTTCGATTCCGTCGTGGGTGTTTGTTATCGCGCTCGTCGCCTTTATGACCGCCTTTAACCTGCGCAGCATTAAATCCGTGGCCAACTTCAACACCGTGATCGTGGTGCTGCAGGTGGTGCTGATTGCCGTTATCCTCGGCATGGTGATTTATGGCGTGTTTGGCGGCGAAGGCGCCGGTACGCTGGCCAGCAGCCGTCCGTTCTGGTCCGGTGACGCGCACGTGATCCCGATGATTACCGGGGCGACGATCCTGTGCTTCTCGTTTACCGGCTTCGACGGCATCAGCAACCTGTCTGAAGAGACCAAAGATGCAGAGCGCGTCATTCCGCGCGCGATCTTCCTGACCGCGCTGATCGGCGGCCTGATCTTCATCTTTGCCACCTATTTCCTGCAGCTGTACTTCCCGGATATCTCGCGCTTTAAAGATCCGGATGCGTCACAGCCGGAAATTATGCTCTACGTGGCAGGTAAAGCCTTCCAGGTTGGCGCGCTGATCTTCTCCACCATTACCGTACTGGCGTCCGGTATGGCGGCGCACGCTGGCGTGGCGCGTCTGATGTACGTGATGGGCCGTGACGGCGTGTTCCCGAAAAGCTTCTTCGGCTATGTGCACCCGACCTGGCGCACCCCGGCGATGAACATCATCCTGGTCGGCGCTATCGCCCTGCTGGCGATTAACTTCGACCTGGTGATGGCGACGGCGCTGATTAACTTTGGTGCGCTGGTGGCGTTTACCTTCGTTAACCTGTCGGTGATTTCGCAGTTCTGGATCCGTGAGAAACGCAACAAGACGCTGAAAGACCACTTCCAGTATCTGTTCCTGCCGATGTGCGGCGCCCTGACCGTCGGCGCGCTGTGGGTCAACCTGGAAGAGAGCTCGATGATTCTGGGCCTGATCTGGGCCGGTATCGGTCTGGTCTATCTGGCCTGCGTGACCAAAAGCTTCCGCAACCCGGTGCCGCAGTACGAAGACGTGGCGTAAGGCGTAGCGTGATGTGAATGAGAAAAGCCGGAGGGAAACCTCCGGCTTTTTTTCGTTTGGCCCGGTGCGATACCTTTTGCCCGGCGGCGCTGCGCTTGCGCGGGCCTACGGTGATGGTTAACCTTCTGAAATTAAATGGTTATGTAGGCCGGGTAAGCGAAGCGCCACCCGGCAACATATTGGGCACGGAGCCTGATGTATTGCCCGGCGGCGGTGGAGACTGTTATCGGTTTACCACGTTTTCAGACTCCGTAGGCCGGGTCAGGCGCAGCCGCCACCCGGCAATATGTTGGCCACGGAAACGATGGCCGGACAGTTCCGTCTCCCCTGGGAGAGGGCCAGGGTGAGGGGAAGCAACGCCGTGTGGTCATTTATGTTATCTGTGGCTTCAGCGCACATTGCGCTCCCGGTTAATTTTTCTGCACTCTGTTTTTTGTGGCGCAGGGAGCGCACAGGGGGCGGCCAGTCGCCGCCGCCCCCTGTACCCCCGGGCTCCGGCCAGCAAAATCGCCGCTACGCGGTCCCTTCGACTTATCTCTGCAGGCTGCGGGTCGGGCCGAGGCAGCGTCCGTGCAAAACACGGCCCTCAGCCCGCATCCATGCGGGCTGCCCCGGCCTTCCGGGAACGTCTCAGCGATTTTGAGGCCGCCAGCACCGGCAGTTTCAGCAAGGCTGGTGAAAAAATTAACGACAGGTCGCACGAACTCCAGGCCGGGTAAGGCGCAGCCGCCATCCGGCACAGAAGCGGCACTGCGCCCGCTGTCCTTGCCCGGCGGCGCGGCGCTTGCCGGGTCTGGGGTGTTGAGTAGCCTTCTGATAGGTAAATGGCGTTGTAGGCCGGGTAAGCGAAGCGCCACCCGGCACACAAGCGGCACCGCGCCCGCTGTCCTTGCCCGGCGGCGCGGCGCTTGCCGGGCCTGGGGTGTTGAGTAGCCTTCTGATAGGTAGATGGTTTTGTAGGCCGGGTAAGCGAAGCGCCAACCGGCACACAAGCGGCTCCGCGCCCGCTGTCCTTGCCCGGCGGCGCGGCGCTTGCCGGGCCTGGGGTGTTGAGTAACCTTCTGATAGGTAAATGGCGTTGTAGGCCGGGTAAGCGAAGCGCCACCCGGCACACAAGCGGCTCCGCGCCCGCTGTCCTTGCCCGGCGGCGCGGCGCTTGCCGGACCTGGGGTGTTGAGTAACCTTCTGATAGGTAGATGGTTTTGTAGGCCGGGTAAGCGAAGCGCCACCCGGCACACAAGCGGCTCCGCGCCCGCTGTCCTTGTCCGGCGGCGCGGCGCTTGCCGGGCCTGGGGTGTTGAGTAACCTTCTGATAGGTAGATGGTTTTGTAGGCCGGGTAAGCGAAGCGCCACCCGGCAGAAATCCGCGTAAAGCGGTTAAACAGGGGCATTTTTGGGGCAGCCGCAGGGGCACCTGCGGGGTGTCTATTGCGGCGGCGGTTCGAAGCAGAGGCTACGCTCCAGGCATTCGTCGCAGCTCGGCGAGCGGCAGACGATCTCCCCCTGCGACTGCAGGCAGCGCTGGCGATAAAAGAACTTCTTCCAGCGCATATGGTGGACATTCTGCGCCACCAGCTGCGGAAAGCAGTCGCTCATCAGCCGGCCCAGTTCCGCCCGCGAATCCAGACCCAGATCCTCCCATAGATGATTAAACGCCAGCGCCGCCCCGGCGACGATCGGCGCCATCGGTTCGGCTCCCGGCGCGATCCACTCCGCCAGCCATCGCGCCAGCTGGCGGCGCTCTTCGTCGCGGGTGGCATTCAGCTCCGTCATCAGCCGGCGGCGGCTCAGCGCCTCGCTGTCCAGCGGCGTCGCCACCTCGCCCAGCCGCTGCTGCAGGGCCAGCCACGCCTCGACGCTGAGCCCCATGCGCAGCGGAAAGCAGCCTTTTCCTGCGTGATACCGTCGCCACAGGCGGGTCAACCAGTCGACCGGCGCCATCAGGCGACCCCCTGACGCAGGCGCGATGCCGCCAGGCTCTGTCGCCGCCGCTGCCACCAGGCGGGCAGCACCTCGGCGACTGACCGCCACGCGCCGTCCACCTGCGGCTCAATGCCCTGTCGCTCGAGCTGTTGCCATGGCGTATGGCCGATACGCACGCAGAACACCGCTTTCACGTCGGCGAGCAGCGCGAGAAGCGCCGCCAGTCTGGCTTCGTTCTCCTGCGGCTCGCACTCCTCCGCGCCGCGGCAATATTTTGGCGTAAAGCGCTCGCCCACCAGCACCATGCCGGCGGCAGACAGGCTGTAGATCGAGAAGCGGTCGGCATGGCCAAAATGACAATCAATTACCTCGCCGCGGCTGGAGGCCACGGCCACCAGACAGGCATCATCGGCCTCCGACTCTCCCCGGGTGGCGAGGCTGGCATGAAGTTCGGCGCGCTGATGGAGGATGGGCAGCCAGTCGGGGAGGCTGTCCGGGTCCGGCAGCTGGGTAAACTGCTGGCTGCGGTCTTCGCCCAGCATGCCGATGGCGTCGGCGCGGCACTGGTGGCAATGCGTCATCTGCGGCATCGCGGCCCCGCACTGGCTGCGGATCGCGGCGAGCATCCCGGCGTCCGGCTCTGGCTGGCCGTTGAGGCCAAAGACCGTGCCGTGCTCCGGTCTGGCAATCAGCGGCATAATATTGTGAATAAACGCGCCGCTTTCCCGCAAACAACGGCTGACCTCGGCCATGCCGCTGTCGTTGATCCCCGGGATCAGCACCGAGTTTATCTTGACCAGCACCCCGGCGTTGGTCAGCCTGCGGACCCCCTCCAGCTGGCGGGCTATCAGGATCTCCCCGGCTTCCCGCCCGCGGTAGCGTTCGCCGTCGAGCCACAGCCAGGCGTAGATTTGTCCGGCGATGCCGGCATCCAGCGTATTGATGGTCACCGTAACGTGATCCACACCGACCTCCAGCAGGCGATCCACCGCGTCGGGCAGCATCAGCCCGTTGGTCGACAGGCATAATTTCAGGTCCGGAAGCCGATCGCGGACCAGCTCCAGGGTGCGGAAGGTGCGGGTCATATTGGCCAGCGGATCGCCGGGCCCGGCAATGCCGACCACCGACAGCTGCGGGATGGCCTGGGCCACCTGGCGCACTTTCAGCACCGCCTGCTCGGGGGTCAGCAGCGTCGAAGACACCCCGGGGCGGGATTCATTGCTGCAGTCGAATTTACGGTTGCAGTAGTTGCACTGCAGATTGCAGGCCGGAGCGACCGGGAGATGCATCCGGGCGAAACGGTGGTGCCCGCTGCGGGAATAGCAGGGGTGCGCGGCGACCTTATCGGCCACCCGCGGCGCTAACGCGCTGGCGTCCGCCGACTGACAGGCGTTGCCGCCGGAAAAAGAAGAGCAGGAAGTCATGGTCGTACCTTCTTGGTTGGGCGATACCTTCCTGCTGCAAAGGGCATACCAGAGAGGGATTTTTTATCATGCTGAAAAGAAAGGTGTTATTCCGCATCCCTGCGGCAAAATATTGTCGCGTTCCCGCCGCGCAGGCGACAATGTCCTGAACCTGACACCGTGGCTTACAGACGCGGCAGGGTGATATCCATGATCTGGATCCGGTAGGCGACCTGGCGCGGCGTCATCCCCAGCAGCCGCGCCGCCTTGGCCTGCACCCAGCCGGCTTTTTCCAGCGCGGCGATCAGCCGCTGGCGTTCGTCCAGGCTGTTGTCCAGCCAGCTGTCTTCCGCCGGCCCGCTGGCGGGCTGGGCTTTGGCCGGACGTTCCTGGTGGGTGAAGAGGATCACGTCGCGATCGATCAGGCCGCTCTCGGACATCACCGCCGATCGTTCGAGGCAGTTCTCCAGTTCGCGAACATTGCCCGGCCAGCTGTACTCCATCAGCAGACGGATCGCCCCCTCGCTGATCCGCAGCGTGCGCCCTTGATGCTGGCCAATTTTGCGCACCAGAAAGTGCGCCAGCTCGGCGATGTCCTCCTGACGCTCGCGCAGCGGGGGCAGGGCGATGGGCATCACGTTCAGGCGATAGTACAGATCCTCGCGGAAGTGGCCCAACCGGACCTCCTCCTCCAGGTGGCGGTTGGTGGCGGCGATGATGCGGACATTCACCCGCAGGGTCTCATCGCCGCCGACCCGTTCCATCTCTCCCTCCTGCAGGATGCGCAGCAGCTTAGCCTGGAACGAGGCGCTGCTTTCGCCAATTTCGTCGAGGAACAGGGTGCCGCCATCCGCCAGCTCAAAACGCCCCTTACGCTGGCGCACCGCGCCGGTAAAGGCGCCTTTTTCATGGCCGAACAGTTCGCTTTCCAGCAGGTTGTCCGGCAGCGCCGCGCAGTTAAATTTGACGAAGGCGGCGCCAGCCCGCGGGGAATGGTGGTGGATGGCATTGGCGATCAGCTCTTTCCCGGTGCCGCTTTCGCCGCGTACCAGCACAGTGGTGTCCCAGCGCGAAACCTGGCGGATCACCTCCACGATCTGGCGCATCGCCGGGCTCTTGCCGACCATATTGTCAAGGCCCACCCCGCGCGACGACGAGCAGGCCGGCGGCCGTTCCACCTTCGGCGGCTGGCGGCCGGGCAGGGTGGCGGAGGCCGGGAGGATCATCAGCCGGATGGTCTGGGCGATGAGGTTGGCGACGGTTTCGAGAAAGCGGGTGCAGGCCGGCAGCCGCTCTTCCTGGCGCGCCATCGGCTGGGCCGCCAGCACGCCCATGGGCCGGGCGTTGGGCCCCATTAGCGGCACGGCGATAAACGGCAGATCGTAATCGTAGAGGCTCAGGCGGTCGAGAAAACGCTGATCGTCGGCGACCCGGGGCAGCACCAGCGATTGCCCCTGGGCCAGCACCGTCCCCACCAGCCCCTCGCCGGGACGATAGCGGATCTGCGCGCTGCCGGGGAGAGTCTGCTGCTCGGTTTGCTGCAGCGCTTCGATACTGAGGATCTCCTGCTCGCTGTCGTACAGACAGATCATCCCGTGCTGCATAAAGGCATCGTTGTGCAATACGCTGAGCACCTCCTGCAGCGTTTTGCTGGCCTCGGTGGCGCGGCTCAGCACCACGCTTATCCGCTGCATGGCGGTGAACTGCTGAGAGAGGTCGAAGCGTCTGACGGTGGTGTCCGGGTCGGATTCGGGGATCATGCTTCACCTCCGGTCAGGGTGTTAAACAGCGGGAAACGCAGGGTCAGGCAGGTGCCGCCCTGCGGCCGGGAAGTCAGCTCGATGGCCCCGCGATGGTGCGCCACCAGGGTCTGGATCAGCCGCAGCTCCATGCCTTTGCCCGGCGAGTTCAGCGCGTCGGGGGAGTGGGCGTAGCGCACCTGCAGCAGCGGCACGTTGTCGGTCAGGTACAGCGCCAGCCAGCCGTCGTTTTCCTCGGCATAGAGCTGCATCGCCAGCGGGACGGAAGGCAGCTCGGCGGCGAGGGCCAGGGTGCGGTCGAACCACAGGCTTAAGCACGCCAGCAGCTGAGTGCGCTGGCCAAAACCGATCAGATGCGGCGAGGCCATGTCCAGCTGCAGCCCCTCGGCATCGAAGCGGGTGCGGTAGAGGGCGCACAGGTCGTCGAAAAAGGGCTGCAGCGGCCAGACGGCGGGGTTTTCGAGATCCAGCGACGGACGACAGCGCTGGAGCCGGGCCATCGCCTCTTCCCCTTCGCGCCAGGCGGCCTCCAGCGCCACGTTGCCGCTGCTCTCGCCGTTCAGCCGACGGGCCGCCGCCAGCATGTTAATCGGGCAGTTCAGCTGGATCAGCGCGGCGTCCAGCGACTCGCGGATCGCCGCCAGCAGCTTGCCGGCGGTCATTTGCTGCTTCAGCCGGTCGAGGCGGCCCTGCTCCTGCTGCTGGCGCTGCTGGGTACAGTCGGCGATCACCACCAGGGTTCGCGCCAGGGCGCTGTCGATAAAGTAGCGGCTGGCCTCTTCGCTGACGCCGGGCAGCGGCCAGCAGGTCACCGACAGCCAGCGCGCGGCCCCGCGTATCGCCACCGGCAGGATCTGCTCCACGCCGGGCGTCATCCGGCCTGGGGAGACCTGCAGCTCGGTGAGCAGCTCCCGGCCGCCGCAGTCGGCGCAGAAGGTTTTATAGGCAAGGTTGTCCATCACCACCCGATCCTGCTCGTCCACTACCACCACGGCGGCGGGAATATTATTCAGCACCGCCTCCATCAGGGTCATATGGTTGCGCAGCCGCTGCTCCAGGGTATAGCTGACGCTGATATCCCGCTGCATTGCCAGATAATGCTCCAGTTCCCCTTGCGGACTGAGCACCGGAGTGATGTCAATCTCCACCAGGTACAGGCCGCCGTCCCGCCGCTGGTTAATCAGCTGGCCGCGCCACGGCTGACGCTGGAGCAGGGTATGCCACATCTCCTGATAGATCTCGCGCGGCGTCTGGCTGCTGGCCAGCAGGCGCGGGTTCTGATTTAACAATTGCGCCAGCGAATAGCCGGTCTGGCGGCAAAACGCCGGGTTGGCGTAGATGATCCTGGCGCTGGCGTCGGTGAGGGAAATCGCCACTGAGGCCTGTTCCACCATGGTAAAAAACAGCCCCGGATGTTGTTGAGTCAGCGCGCCGGCGATGGCTTCCGGCGCGGCGTTATCGAGCATCATATTCAGGGTCATCGCAAACTCCTGTGTCGCAGTTATGACAAATTGTCCGACACCCTGCGCGGATCGCGGCGGGCTGAGCCGAACCCGGATAACCATGCAAACGGTGCGCCCTTATCGAAACGACCGAACGAAACATTGATCCGACAGGGGGAAAATCCGCTGATTTTTACCTTTCGGCCCGCCGGGGGCGCCTTGCGCGGGCGCTGCGGCGGCGGGAAGCGATCCTGATGGGGCAGGGATGAGCCGTCACGGTGCAGGGCAACCTGGCACAGCCTTCGCAATACCCCTGCGGTAATCCCTATTTCCGACACCATTCCGACAGGAGCGTACTATGGCGAACATTGGCATTTTCTTTGGCACCGATACCGGTAAAACCCGCAAGATCGCGAAACTGATCCACAAGCAGCTGGGGGAGGCCGCCGCTGCCCCGGTCAATATTAACCGCGCCACGCTGGCGGACCTGCTGGCCTACCCGGCCCTGCTGCTGGGCACGCCGACGCTGGGCGACGGCCAGCTGCCTGGCCTTGAGGCCGGGGGCGAGAGCGAGTCGTGGGCCGAGTTTATCCGCAACCTCGGCGACGTCAGCCTGCAGGGAAAAACGGTGGCGCTGTTTGGCCTCGGCGATCAGCGCGGCTATCCCGATAACTTCGCCAGCGGGCTGCGGCCGCTGTACGACGCCCTGCGCGCCCGCGGGGCGACGATGATCGGCAGCTGGCCGAACGAGGGGTATGAGTTCAGCGCCTCATCGGCGCTGGAGGGGGAGCGGTTTGTCGGGCTGGTGCTGGACCAGGATAACCAGTTCGACGAGACCGAAACGCGTCTGGCGACCTGGCTTGAGGAGATCAAACCGCAACTGCTGTAGACGCTGGCGGGTGGCCTGCCGGCTACCCGCACAGCCCCGGCTGGCGCGCTAACATCTCAGCCAGCCACTGGCGCTGGTGGCGGCGCTGGCTCTGTTCAATAAGGTAATCGCGGGCGCTTTCCAGCGCCTGTTCAGGCGTCATCGGCGCGGGGGGGCGGATGGCTTCGCACCATACCAGGTGCCAGCCCAGCTCGCTGGCCACCGGCGCGCTCAGCGCATTTTCCGTCAGCGCAAACAGGGCCTCCTCCAGCTGCGGATAGAGTAACCCCCGCCCGATCCACCCCAGTCGCCCGCCGTCCAGCGCGCTCGGGCAGTGGGAGTGTCGCTGGGCCAGCGGCGCAAACGCCTCGCGGGAGGCCGCGATTTGCCCATGAAGCGCCTGGATGCGCGAGTAAACCGCCTGCTCATCGCCATCGACGGTGAGCAGCAGATGGCGGGTCAACCGCTGTTCCGGGCGCATAAACTGCGCCTGGTGCCGCAGATACCACGCCTGCACCGCGGCGGGATCCGGCAGCGGCGCCTGGCTGGCAATCCCGGCGAAGGCGGTTTCCAGCCGGGCATGGTGCAGGACGATCGCCGCCTGCTCCGGCGGCGTAAATCCGCCCTCATCCAGCCAGAGGCGCAGCGAAGCGGCGAGGCCTTCCCGTAGTGCGGCGGGGATCGCCTCCGCCGCGACCTCGGCGACCAGCGCCTGCTCCAAGCGGGCCTGACGCTGCCAGGCCGCCTCGAAGGCCTCCCGGTCCGCCGCGGCGATGGCCGCCGGTTCGCAGTTCCAGCGGCTCTGCGCCAGCCGCCGCCGGCCAAATCGTTGCCATGGCTGCATTATTCTTCCTCCTCTGCCAGGGCCAGCGCGGTCACCGGAACCTGGAACCAGCGGCCGCCGAAGTCGACGATATAGCCGTCCCCGCGCTCGCCCCGATCGGTGGCCTCAATACGCCCCTGCTGACCGACGTTGACCACCACTTCGCCCTGCAACGTCAGCGCCGTCTGGCAGGTGACGTTATCGCCATACTGCAGATTCCCCGCCAGCCAGGGACGATCGCCGGCAATCAGCTCCTGTTCGCGGCAGCCGACGATCCGGTCGCTCTCCGGGAAGTGGACCTGGTAGATGACCTGGTCCTGCAAGAATACCCCCCAGTCGCGGACATAGCCGATGCTGCCCCGGCGCACCAGCAGGGCGCCGGACGGCAGGCCCGCATAGGTGCCATCGTTACGGATGGCGCGCACGACGCGGACCGCTTCGCTAAAGGTAAATGTGGGTCTCATGGCGTGTTCTCCTCGAACTGCTGCTGATAACTCTCCGCCAGCAGCCGGCGCGCCAGCAGCCAGTGGGCGCGCGGGTTCTCCTCCAGCTGGTTGAGCAGGGGCACTTCCGCCCGCAGCTTGCGGTGAAAGGCGGCCAGCACCGGCAGGCTGCAATGGGCCAGACGCTCGGGCTGGTAGGGAACGGCGAAAAACTGAAAGAAGGCGTCGGCGGAGCGCAGGTCGTCTACGCCGGGGATCTGATAAAACCACTCCATGCTTACCCCCTGGCCTGCAGCGTTTCGGCGCCGCAGAGCGCGTGATAGATTGCCGCCAGCTCATCATCCCGCGGGCTGCGTTTGCCGGTTTCCGCAAAGTGGCGGAGCGCCGGCAGCAGCTGGTCAATTTGCGCTGACGTCAGGTGATAGCCCATCCGGTCGAAGACGCCGTTAACCGCCTGGCGACCGGAGTGTTTGCCCAGCACCAGCCGATAGCCGCGGCCCAGCAGGGCGGGGTCGATCGCCTGATAGCTCTCGCTGTCGCGCAGCAGCGCCGCGACGTGCACGCCGGACTCATGGGTAAAAACCAGCTCGCCCACCAGCGGCTGCTGGGGATCGACAGGGCGGCGGGTGGCGAGGGCCACCTGTTCGCACAGCGCCGGCAGGGCGGTGAAACGCACCCCAGTCTCGACGCCCAGGCAGCGCTCCAGCCCAAGCGCCACCGTTTCCAGCGCCGCGTTGCCCGCCCGTTCGCCCAGGCCCAGCACGGTGGTGTTCACGCTGGTGGCCCCGGCGCGTACCGCCGCGAGGGTGTTGGCGGTGGCCAGCCCGAGATCGTTATGGGCGTGCATCTCGAGTTCGCCGGGCCAGACGTTACGCAGGGCGGCGATCTGCGCCGTGGTGGTAAATGGGTCGAGGATACCGACGGTGTCGGCATAGCGCAGACGGGCAGCCCCCGCCTCGCCGGCCTGCCGGGCAATATCCCGTAGCGTCGCGTCGCTGGCCCGCGAGGCGTCCTCACAGCCAATGCAGACCTTCAGGCCAAGGGTATGGGCGAGGTGGATCAGACCCGTCAGCCGCTCCAGCAGCAGCGGTAAGCTCTCGCGCAGTTTGTACTGCCGCAGCTTGTCGGAGGCGGGGATGGAGATATCCACCCAGTCCATGCCCAGCTCGGCGCTCAGGCGAATTTCGCCGGCCTGCATCCGGCACCAGGTCATCAGCGTGGCGCCCGGGAGCTGACGGCGCACCAGCCGGATACGGGCGCACTCCTCCTCGCCCATCGCCGGGGTGCCGACCTCCAGCGCCTCGATCCCCGCCGCGTACAGCGCCTCGGCGATGGCGATTTTTTCGCTGGCCTGGAAGGCCACGCCGGGACTCTGTTCGCCATCGCGCAGGGTGGTGTCATTGATCAGTACGCGTCCCATTGTCGTCTCTCCGTCTTAACCGAAGACCGGCGCGAAGGCGCCATCCTGCAGGAGCGGCTGGCCGTTTCGCCAGTAGGGCGACAGGGCGCGCAGCCGGTCGATAACAGGAGGCAGGGCGGCGATGACGTAGTCGATCTCTTTTTCCCGGGTGTAGCGCGAGAGGGAGAAGCGAACGGTGCCGTGGGCCGCGGTGTAAGGAATATTCATCGCCCGCATGACGTGCGACGGCTCCAGCGAGCCGGAGGTGCAGGCGCTGCCGCTGGAGGCGGCGATCCCGGCCTGATTCATCAGCAGCAGGATCGCCTCGCCTTCAATGCACTCGAAGGCCAGATTAAGCGTGCCGGGCACCCGCGGCTGGCTGCCGCCTATCACCGTTACCGCCGGAATGGCGCTCAGGAGATGATGTTCAAGGCGATCGCGCAGCTGGCTTATCTGCGCCATGCCCGGGAGGTGGACCTGCGCCAGCTCGCTGGCGGCGCCCATGCCGACAATGCCGCTGATATTTTCCGTCCCGGCCCGCCGGCCATGCGCCTGGTGGCCGCCGCGCAGCAGCGGACGAAAACGCGTTCCCCGCCGCAGCCAGAGGCAGCCCACCCCTTTGGGGCCGTGGAATTTATGCGCCGAGCAGGAGAGCATATCGATCCGCGTCTGGCTGAGCGCCATCGGGATTTTGCCCACCACCTGCACGGCGTCGCAGTGAAACAGCGCGCCCTGCTCATGGGCCAGCTCCGCCAGCTCGGGCACCGGGAACATGACGCCGGTTTCGTTATTGGCCCACATGATGCTGACCAGCGCCACGCGTGGGCTAAGCGCCGCCCGAAACTGCGCCATATCCAGAGCGCCCTGCCGATCCACGGCGATACGGTGGATCAGGTATCCCTGGCGCTCCAGCTGTTCGCACACCGCCAGGGTGGCGGGATGTTCGACCGCGCTGGTGATGATCTCGCGCCGCTCCGGCATCAGGGCCACCGCTGAGGCGATGGCGGTGGTCGTGGCCTCGGTGGCGCAGGAGGTAAAAATGATCTCGCTGGGGTAGTCGGCCCCGAGCAGAGCGGCCACCTGCTGGTGCGCCCGTTCAAGGGCGGCCTGCGCCGGCAGACCAAAATCGTGAATCGACGAGGGATTGCCGTAAAAGTCGGTCAAAAAGGGCATCATCGCGTCGAGAACCATCGGGTCGAGACGGGTGGTGGCGTTGTTATCGAGATAAACAGGTTTCATTGTGTCCCCCTGGGGTTAGTTAACCGCGGCCGGGGCCGCCACCACGTCCATGTAACTTCCGGTGCGCTCCATCAGCTTTTGCTGCAGCCAGGCGAGGGTCATGTCGGTCATCATGCAGCCGCTGCAGCTGCCGGAGAGGCTGACGGTGACCTGGCGCGGGGTGACGCTCACCAGCGTCATGTCGCCGCCGTCGGCCTGAATGTGCGGGCGCAGCTCGTTGATGGTATCGACCACGCTTTGCCACTGCGCATCGTGGGCCGTCTCCGCCGGCAGGGGGGCGGGCGGCTGTTGGGCGAGGATCGCCGCCAGCGCCAGCTCAATTTTTTCATGGCAGGCGGTACAGCCCCCGCCGGCCTTGGTGTAGTTGATCACCTCCTCGAGGGTGGTCAGGCCGTTGTTCACCACGGCCCGGCGAATATGTCCTTCGTCGACGCCGAAGCATTTACAGATCAGCTTGCCCTCCTCATGCTCCTCCTCAAGGCTTTCGCCGCGAAAATGGGCGATAGCCGCACGCAGCGCCTCCTGGCCCATCACCGAGCAGTGCATTTTCTCCGGCGGCAGGCCGTCGAGGTAGTCGGCGATCTGCTGGTTGGTGATCTGCCCGGCTTCGGTCAGGGTGTGGCCGATAATCAGCTCCGTCAGCGCGGAAGAGGAGGCGATGGCGCTGCCGCAGCCGAAGGTCTGGAAGCCGGCCTCCTCGATGATCTCGGTGTGCGGATCAACCCGCAGCATCAGGCGCAGCGCATCGCCGCAGCTTAATGAACCCACATCGCCCACCGCGTTGGCGTTGTCGACCACGCGCGCGTTGCGGGGATGAAAAAAATGGTCTTTCACTTTCTCGGAGTAGTTCCACATGCTGTCAGCTCCAGGGATGATGACGAAAACGCCGGGGCGCGGTGCACCGCAGACTGGCGGTGGTACTGTTCCCCAAGCAATTGTGGTACCAACGCATAAAAACCTTATTTGTTAATGACCTGGCGGGTTAACCGCCCCCGACAGAGCCGACACTGTTGTGGCGTTTTGTGGGCTTTGTCACATAAACGACAGGCTCAGGGCTGCGGGTCGGGCTCCTCCCGCCACGTCTGCTCTTCCAGCAGGCGGTTAAAGCGCTGCGGATCGCGTTGCCGCGCGCTGCGGCGCTGCGCTTTTTCATACCAGGAGAGCTGGATCTCCTGCAGTAAGCCGAGGATGGTGGTCTGATCGGGAACCCGTTCGGCGCGGACGCCCACCTGCAGCAGCTGGCGAAAAACCGCCTCGCCAATCGCCACGCAGAACAGGGTGACGCAATCCTCCAGGGCGTGGATACGCTCGGCAATTTTCTCGGTCTGATGGCCGCTGACGACCGGGAACTCCACCACCCGCAGCAGGGTGACCCGATCCGCCTTGACGCCGTAGACCACCAGCCGCGGCGTGGCGCCAAAATGCTGATCGACATGGCGGTAATCGGAGCTGGCGAAGGCGACTTTCATCGACCACTCGTCGGCGTGGACCATCTCAAACTGACGGTTAATGGGCGGCATAAGCGTCTCCTGAAGCTTGCTGGGGGTAGGCGCCCTGGCGAAGCGGCGATCGGTAGAGGTCGGTGTGGTGATGGCGGTCGCGCAGCAGATTGGCCAGCTCAAACAGCGTGTCGCGCATGCCGGCGTACCCCTGGCGAACCCGGCGAAACTCGCCGAGCCGATCGAAAAGGGGAAAGCCGACGCGGATCAGCGGCAGGGCAAACTGCTCCGCCAGATCGCGGGCGTGAGAGTTAGCCACCAGCAGATCGGCGGGTTGCTGGCTCAGCAACTGCTGGAGATCCTCCAGATCCCCCGGCACCACCCGCTCGACCGGCAGCTGGCGCAGGCTGGGGTGGCTGGTGGGGGCGACCAGCGGGCCGGGCTGTATCCCCTGGCTGCGGGCGAAATCACACCAGGCCGCCAGCAGGTCGCCCTCCGCGGCCATCGCCATGCGCTGGCCCTGCAGCCACATATGGCAGTCGATCATCGCATCCTGCAGCTGGCCGCGCTGGCGCTCAATCCAGGCCGGTACGCGGCGCCCGGACAGCTTCGCCAGCTGATGGATAAAGGTATCGCAGTGGTCGAGGGTCATCAGGTGCGGCAGGGCGATCACCTCTCCGCGGCTGCGCTGGCTCAGGAGCGATGCCGCCCGCTGCAGCGACACGCCGATGGCGAAGCTGCCCAGACTCTGGCCCATCTGCGCAATCTGGCGCAGCGAGGCGCCGCCCTGGGTCAGGGGCGTAAAATCCCCCTGACCCAGGTGGCCATCCATCGACAGGGAGAGGTCCGGCAGGACCACCGGCTGCAGGCCAAAGGCCTCCACGCAGCGGCTCAGCCATTCGATATCCCCTGGCGAACAGAGGTGGCTGACCAGCAGGTTGACCCGCCGGGGCCGCTGCCCCGGACGCGGCGTCGGCGCCACCCACTGCTCGATGATGCTCTCGATCACCGCGCTGTAGCCGTTTTCCATGGAGCCAAAAAAATCCGGGGTGTTGACGGTGAGGATCGCCACGCCGTGATGGCGGGGATGCGCCTCGCGAAACTGGCGTACCACCCGGGCGATATCGCTGCCCTGCGCCTCCGCCAGTCCGGTGCTGAGCAGCACAATGGCCTGCGGACTGTGGCGCTGGCAGAGGGTGTCGAGCGCGGTGAAGATATTGCCGTCGGCGCCCATGATCGTGGCGGTCGGATCCATGGCCGTCGACTGCAGGGGCACCGGGTCATGAAAATGCTGAATAAAGAAAACTTTGGCGAAGGCGCTGCAGCCCTGGGCGCCATGGACCAGCGGGATGGCCTGGGCCAGCCCAAGGCTGGCGAGGATCGCCCCGAGCGGTTGCCCGGTTTTAATCGGGCTCACCGCCAGCGGTTTTTCGCTACGGATAAGGTCTGCCATGGTGTTCTCCTAGCGCCACGGGGCGCGGGCATGCGTTTGCGGCCAGACGGGGCTGGCGAGGGTCAGACAGAGCTGGCGGGCGAGGGTGACGATGCCCTGGTAGCCAGCGTAGGCGTGCTCCCGCTCCTGATTGATATCGAGGAACGGCAGCCGGGCTTTCCAGGCGGTGTACATATTGCGTCCGCCGGCGATCATCAGATCCGCCTGATAGCGGTACACCACGTCGAGCAGGGTGCGGGCGTTGCCCTCCTCAAGCATCACCGCCTCGTCGCCCATCAGCTCCCGGATCCGCTGTTTGTCCTCCTCGGTGGATTTCCGCGTGCCGGTGGCCACCACGGTCATGCCGAGATCCTGCAGGGCCGAGACCACCGACCAGGATTTCACGCCGCCGGTGTAGAGCAGCACTTTGCGCCCGCGGAGCTGCTCGCGCCACGGCGCTAGCGCCTGCTCCGCTGCTCGCTCCTCGCGGGCGATCAGTGCCTCGGTGCGGCGGCACAGGTCGTCATCCCCCAGCAGCGCCGCCAGCTGGCGCAAGGCGTCGGAGGTGGCGCGGATCCCGTAGAAGCTGCCCTCAAACCACGGCGTGCCGTAGCGTAGCTCCAGCCCCCGGGCGACGTTGATCAGCGCTCGCGAGCACACCAGCATATTGGCCTGCGCCCGGTGAAGGGTCTGGATCTCGGCAAAGCGGCCGTCGCCGGAGAGGCTGCCGAGGACGCGGATCCCCAGCTCATCGAGCAGCGGCTGGACCTGCCAGAACTCGCCGGCGATATTGAATTCGCCAATCAGGCCGATATCGTGGCGCTGGGCCGGGGCAAAGGGCGTGTTGTCCGGCCATGGGGCGGGTTCGCGCTGGCCAATCACCTGCCTGAGCATTACGTCGCCCGCTATCCGGTTGCCAAGATTTTTGCTGCCGTAGAAGCCGGCGGCGTCAATGGCGATGACCGGGACGCCGGTGGCGGTCTGTGCGGCCTGGCACACCGCCTCAATGTCATCGCCTTCCATCGCCGGTACGCAGGTGTTGTAGATAAAGACCGCCGCCGGGCGATAGCGGTCGACGATGTGACGCACGGCATGGAACAGGCGGCGTTCGCCGCGGCCCATAATCACATCCTGTTCGTTGAGATCGGTGGTAAAGCCGAGCCGGTTGAGGGCCGGGCCGGCGCTGACGCTGCCGCGGTTATCCCATGAGCTTCCCGCGCAGCCGATAGGGCCGTGCACCAGGTGCGCGACATCGGCGATGGGCAGGAGCGTTATCTGCGCGCCGTCGAAGGCGCAGCCGCCGGCGGTGGCGCCGGGCTTAGGGGCGCTGCAGCCGGATTTTTGCTTCTGGTTGTGCTCGCAGGCGGGTTCGTCCAGCAGCGCCAGAATTTCCTTTCCCTTCATAGTGACCTCGTTGACGGTGGGAGACCGGGGAGGTGATGCAATTCGCGCTCCAGGGAGAGGGGGGTTGATTTTTAAGGAAAAAGGGTTGTGGGCTTTGCGACAAAGGCAACAATCAAACAGGGGTAAGGCATGATTTATCGCGCTGATAACTGGATTTACCGCGACAGTATTGCCGCATATTGGCGAATGACGGGAAGCGTCTATAAGGTGGAATATTCCGTTCACCAACCTTCCTCTCTATTTCATCGCGCCCTCTGCGGGTGAACGGCATGGGGGGCGTTTCGCCCGCCCCCCATGACCCCCCGCATGGCGCTGAAAATTGCCGCTGCGCGGTCCGCTCCACTCCGGCTTCATCTGGCGGAACGGGCGGACTCGACATCCTTGTCTCGACCGCCCTCTGGCCGCCGTCCTGGCGGCCAGTCCTGGATGCGCGCCTGCGTTCTCGCCAATTTTCCTGATGCGCCTAACCCCCCGCTGTCACTTTTGTCCCTGTCCTGCGGCGCTTGCCTTGCTGAAAGAAAGGATGTCACCTGCAGGGGCAAAAAAAGGCCCGCGGGGTCGGCGGGCAACAAGCACAACACAACGATTAAAAAACACGTTCCTCCAGAGGGTTATCCCGGTTGAGGCGCTTCGCCAGCCACGGCGGCAGCCGACCGGCCAGCAGCGTATTGATCGCCTCGCACTGGGCCTGGATCGTCGTGCCCGGCGGCGCTTTCATCGGATGGATCTGATGGCGGATCAGCCGGGCGGCGGCAGGCCCGCCAATCTCCTGGCAAAACAGCAAATGGCAATCCTCCAGCAGCCTGGCGCGCATCTCGCTGGCGTCAGACGTCGCCGAAGGGGAGGCATAGCGGCGCAGATCCGCCAGCCAGCCGCCCTGGTCATCGAAGGCATAGATAAAAAACAGCCGGTTCTGGCCAAAATGACCATTGATGACCAGGCCATCCTGTGAACAGAAGGCGACCCGCAGCTGGGGCGTCCGCTGGGGTGACCGGGCGATGCGCAAATGGCCGGGCAGCACCCCCTGCAGGCAGGCGATGACCCGCGCCCAGCGGGCCGGGGACATCACCGCCGTCGCCGAAGGAAAGCTGGTGGCCAGCTGAGGCTGCGTCAGGGTGGTTAACCGTTCCGGGGTCAAGGTTTCGCCGCACTCCTGCGCCAGCCAGTCGACGACTTGCACCGGCTGCAGCTCCGGCAGCGTCTGGAACAGCGCCAGCAGACGCCAGAAAAGGGTATCGTTATCGGACATTTCCAGCTCCTTATAGCAGCGTGCTGCGGGTGGCGCGCAGGCTTATCGGAAAGACCGGCCGCCCCGGCTGCGGATTGACGTAGTAGCGACGTCCCCCTTCAAGGGCAATCGCGCCGCCCCAGCGGTCCGTCTCGTCATGTTCGACCTGAAGCACCCGGGCCTCCAGATCCTGTTTGGCGATATAGGCATAGAGCGCCTCGCCGCGCTCACGGAAAATCACGATGGGCATACTCCCTCCTGGCCCCGCCTGCGGCGGGGCGCCTGATGGTTAACGAACGAGGTCGAAGCTGTAATCGGTTTTGCCCAGCTGGCTGGTGTCGTGGTCCAGTTTTTCCAGCACGGCGTTCACCAGCGTCGTGACGATGTTCATCGCGCCTTCATAGCCCCAGGTGGTCTGGCGGTGCAGATGATGGCGGTCGAACAGCGGAAAGCCGAGACGGATCAGCGGCACTTCGAAGGCTTTGCCCTTCGCCAGGGTATCGCGCTGGATAAACTTGCCGTAGGAGTTACCGATCATAAAGTCCGGCTGACGGGTGAACATCAGCGACCGGAAGTGCCACAGGTCGCAGTTGATGAATACTTCGCTGTCCTGGCCGTAGGGCGAGGCGTCGAGCATTTTCTTCATCGCCTTTTGCCAGCGTTTATTGGCGTTATGGCTGAGGATCACCGTCGGCTCGCAGCCCAGCTCCAGCAGGAAGCGCGTCAGGCCCATCACGAAATCCGGATCGCCGTAGAGGCCGAATTTTTTGCCGTGCAGCCAGGTGTGGGAGTCCAGCATCATGTCCACCAGCCGGCCGCGCTCAAGGGTCAGGGCGTCGGCGATCGGTTTGCCGGTCAGCTGACTGACGGTCATCAGCAGCGCGTCGGTAGCGGCCAGACCCAACGGAACGGCCACCTCCGTGGCGGGCTGATTCCACATCTCCTGAACCACCTTTTTGCTTTTCACCAGCTGCCATGGCTGCAACAGCAGGGTGTCAATGGCGTCCGGCGCGGTTTTGATCTCCTGCTGGCTGGTGCCGCCGGCGTACATCCGGTAATGGCCGTCGGCGGGGGTGTCGAGCACCTCTGAAGGGTCGGAGAGCAGGCTGCAGGGGACATCCATCTGCGCCATCATCCGCTTCAGCACGCGGAAGTTGCCGAGATAGGTCTCAAATCCGGTCACCAGATTGAGCTTTTGCAGTTTGCCCGGCTGCCCGGCGTAGTCAGCGGTAAAGGTCTTCGCGAACCCTTCGAACATATTGTCCCAGCCGGTGACATGGCTGCCGATAAAGCTGGGGGTATGGGCGTAAGGAATGGCGATACTGTCGTCAACAAATCCCTCTTTTTTGGCGTTGGCGATAAACGCCTGCAGGTCGTCGCCGATCACCTCGGCCATGCAGGTGGTGGAGACGGCGATAATCTCGGGTTTATACAGCGTGCTGGCATTCTGCAGGCCCAGATTCATGTTGTTGTTGCCGCCGAACACCGCCGCGTCCTCGGTCATCGAGTCGGAGACGCAAGCCACCGGCTCCTTAAAATGGCGGTTAAAGTAGGTGCGGAAATAGGCGACGCAGCCCTGAGAGCCGTGGACGTAGGGCAGGGTGCCGGCGAACCCCAGCGCGCAGAGCACCGCCCCGAGCGGCTGGCAGGCTTTGGCTGGGTCGACGGTCAAAGCCTCGCGCTGGAAGTTCAGCGCTTCATACTCGGCGGTGGTGGTCCAGGCAAATACCTCCTGGACGCGCTGCGCGTCGTGCGCCTCTTCAAGGCTCTTTTTGTTCTGGAACAGGGTCTGGTATTCATCCTGTTCAAACAGCGGATAACAGCTGTGAATTTTATCGATCGTTTGGCTCATGGTGTTCTCCTCCCGCGCCACAAATCGGTGGACTGACGGGACAGTGAAGGGGCAATCACGCAGACTTCAGCCACGGGGCAGTCAGTTCGTTCCACGCCGGATTGTTCAGGGTCATATCCATATCGCGAGCAAAGATGGCGAAGCCGTCATAGCCGTGATAGGGGCCGGAATAGTCCCAGGAGTGCATCTGGCGGAACGGCACCCCCATTTTCTGGAAGATATATTTCTCTTTGATCCCGGAGCCGATGAGGTCGGGTTTCAGCGCTTTGACGAAGGCCTCCAGCTCATAGCTGCTGGCATCGTCAAACAGCAGAGTGCCCTCTTTCAGGTCCGGCAGGGTGCGGTCGTAATCATCGTTATGGGCAAACTCGTAGCCGGCGGCGATGATCTCCATCCCGAGATCCTCATAGGCGCCGATGACGTGGCGCGGCCGCAGCCCCCCCATGTACAGCAGCACTTTGCGCCCCTCCAGCCGCGGGCGATATTTGGCGATGATGGCCGCCATCTGCCCCTCATATTTGGCGATCACCGCTTCCGCATTGGCGCGAATGGCGTCATCAAATTGATCGGCGATTTTGCGCAGCGATTCGGCGATTTTGGTCGGGCCGAAGAAGTTATATTCCATCCACGGGATCTGATGTTTCTCCTCCATATGGCGGGCGATATAGTTCATCGAGCGGTAGCAGTGGACGAGGTTTAGCTTAACGAACGGGGTGTTCTCCATCTCCACCAGGGTGCCGTCGCCGGACCACTGCGCCACTACCCGCAGCCCCATCTCTTCCAGCAGAATGCGCGAGGCCCAGGCGTCGCCGCCGATGTTGTAATCGCCAATGATGGCGACATCATACGGGGTGCTGGCAAACGGCTGCCCTTCGCGGTTGTTCAGCACCCAGTCGCGCACCACGTCGTTGGCGATATGGTGGCCCAGCGACTGCGAGACGCCGCGAAAGCCTTCGCAGCGCACCGGGATCACCGGTTTATCCAGCGCCTTGCTGCTGGCGTTGGCCACGGCGCTGATGTCATCGCCGATCAGGCCCACCGGACACTCCGACTGGATAGTGATCCCTTTGGTCAGCGGGAACAGCAGCTCCATCTCTTCAATCAGTTTGCTCAGCTTTTTATCGCCGCCGAAGACAATATCGCGCTCCTGAAAATCTGAGGTGAAGTTCAGGGTGCCGAAGCTGTCGACGCCGCTAACGCCGGTATAGTAGTTGCGCCGTCCGGCGCGCGAGTACTGGCCGCAGCCGATGGGGCCGTGCGAGATATGGGCCATGTCTTTAATCGGCCCAAACACCACCCCTTTCGAGCCGGCGTAGGCGCAGCCGCGCACGGTCATCACCCCGGGCTGCGATTTACGGTTCGAGATAATGCACTTGCCGACGCTCTCCATCTGCGGATCGCTGATCATCATGTGCTTTCTGCGCTCTTTGCGCGCGGTTTCGGGAAACACCTCCAGGACTTCCTGGATGAGCGCAAGGTTACGTTCGCCTGTTGCGTTGGTCATGGTGAGGATCCTGTGCTCAGGCCGCGTTTTCTTCAGCGGCGGTTTTACCAATGATGCTGGTGTCTTCTTCTTCCATGATGCCGAACTCCATCAGCAGCGACTCCAGCTCGTCCATGGTGCAGGGGGTCGGCACCACTTTTTTGGTGTTATTGACGATCTTCTGCGCCAGCTGACGATATTCGTTGGCCTGCTGACAGGTCGGGTCGTACTCGATCACCGTCATCCGGCGGATCTCTGCGCGCTGCACAATGTTGTCGCGGGGAACAAAGTGGATCATCTGGGTGCCGAGCTTCTCCGCCAGGGCGATGATCAGCTCGTCTTCGCGGTCGGTTTTGCGCGAGTTACAGATCAGGCCGCCGAGGCGTACCTTGCCGGATTTGGCGTACTTCACGATCCCCTTGGAGATATTGTTGGCGGCATACATCGCCATCATCTCCCCGGAGCAGACGATGTAGATCTCCTGGGCTTTGTTTTCGCGGATCGGCATGGCGAAGCCGCCGCAGACCACGTCGCCGAGGACGTCATAGAAGACGAAATCCAGATCTTCTTCATAGGCGCCTTCTTCTTCGAGGAAGTTGATGGCGGTGATCACCCCGCGTCCGGCGCAGCCAACGCCTGGCTCCGGGCCGCCGGATTCGGCGCAACGTACATCGCCATAGCCGATTTGCAGTACGTCTTCGAGCTCCAGATCCTCGACCGAGCCCACTTCCGCCGCCATCTCCATAATGGTGTTCTGGGCTTTCGCGTGCAGGATCAGACGGGTGGAGTCCGCCTTCGGATCGCAGCCGACGATCATCACTTTCTTACCCATCTCGGCGAGGGCCGCGACGAGATTCTGGGTGGTGGTGGATTTACCGATACCGCCTTTACCGTAGATAGCGCATTGACGCATGGTCATGGTGACTTCTCCTGTTGTTGAGTGTTTGCCAGCAGAGAAGTGCAGGGAACATACCAGCTGTGATTTTTTATGCAGTCATTTGATAAATAAGTGTTTTCTGTAAACCGGCCGCGCCGGGGGCCTGCGCAAACGGCACAATAACGCCACCAAATGTGCGAAACAGAACAATTTCCCGCCACCGGCCCGGCGCGGCGCTTTGTCGCCTGTTCAACAGCTTGTCGCGCCCTGTGTCTTATTCCCCGCAATTCCGCCGGACGGACCTGCGCCTTTCTTCCCTTAACCTGTTGAATTAATAAGCGACAGGCGGCAATCCGCGAGCTGGCACAGGCTGTGCTTGAAGAGGAAACAGGGTTTGCCGCGGGCTGTCGCGGTAAAGAGAACGCTCACCTTCGAGGATTGAACGATGTCAGGAAACATGAAAACAATGGATGGCAACGCGGCGGCGGCCTGGATCTCCTACGCCTTTACCGACGTGGCGGCCATCTATCCCATTACCCCCTCCACCCCGATGGCGGAGAATGTCGATGAATGGGCCGCTAAGGGGAAAAAGAACCTCTTTGGTCGGCCGGTGCGCCTGATGGAGATGCAGTCTGAAGCCGGCGCCGCCGGGGCGGTGCACGGCGCGCTGCAGGCGGGGGCGCTCACCACCACCTACACCGCGTCGCAGGGACTGCTGCTGATGATCCCCAATTTGTACAAAATTGCCGGGGAGCTGCTGCCGGGCGTCTTTCACGTTAGCGCCCGGGCGCTGGCGACCAATTCGCTGAATATTTTTGGCGATCATCAGGATGTGATGGCGGTGCGCCAGACCGGCTGCGCCATGCTGGTGGAGAATAACGTTCAGCAGGTGATGGACCTGTCGGCGGTGGCGCATCTGGCGGCGATCGCCGGGCGGATACCCTTTATCAACTTCTTCGACGGCTTTCGCACTTCGCACGAAATACAGAAGATCGAGGTGCTGGAGTATGAGCAACTGGCGGCGCTGCTGGACCGCCCGGCGCTGGAGCGCTTTCGTCGTCAGGCGCTGCATCCGGATCACCCGGTGATCCGCGGCACCGCGCAAAACCCGGATATCTACTTCCAGGAGCGGGAGGCCGGTAACCGCTTCTACCTCGCGCTGCCCGATCTGGTGGAAAGCTATATGGCGAAGATCACCGCGCTCACCGGGCGGGAATATCACCTGTTTAATTACCACGGCGCGCCGGACGCCGAGCGGGTGATTATCGCCATGGGCTCAGTGTGCGACACCGTCCAGGAGGTGGTGGATGCGCTGAATGCGGCGGGGGAAAAGGTGGGGCTGCTCAGCGTTCATCTCTATCGCCCGTTCTCGCTGGCGCACTTTTTCGCGCAACTGCCCGCCAGCGTGCAGCGCATTGCCGTCCTTGACCGCACCAAAGAGCCGGGGGCGCAGGCGGAACCGCTGTGCCTCGACGTCAAAAACGCTTTCTATCAACGCGACGATGCGCCGCTGATTGTCGGCGGCCGCTACGCCCTCGGCGGTAAGGATGTACTGCCCAACGATATCGCCGCGGTATTTGACAACCTCAGGCAGCCGCTGCCGAAGGACGGCTTTACCCTGGGTATTGTCGATGACGTCACCTTTACCTCGCTGCCCGCCCGGCAGGTGCCGCTGGCGGTCTCCCACGCCGGGATCACCGCCTGCAAATTCTGGGGCATGGGCTCGGATGGCACCGTCGGGGCGAACAAAAGCGCCATTAAGATCATCGGCGATAACACGCCGCTCTATGCTCAGGCCTACTTTTCCTACGACTCGAAAAAGTCCGGGGGGATCACCGTCTCGCACCTGCGCTTTGGCGACCGGCCAATCACCTCGCCCTACCTGATCCACCGGGCCGATTTTATCGCCTGCTCTCAGCAATCCTATGTCGACCGCTACGACCTGCTGGAGGGGTTGAAGCCGGGAGGCACCTTTTTGCTCAACTGTAGCTGGTCCGAGGCGGAGCTGGAGCAGCACCTGCCGGTCAGCGTCCGGCGCTATCTGGCGCAGGAAAAGATCGACTTTTATACCCTCAACGCCGTGGACATCGCCCGCGAGCTGGGCCTCGGCGGGCGCTTTAACATGCTGATGCAGGCGGCGTTCTTTAAGCTGACGGCGATTATCGATCCGCAAACCGCGGCGGACTATCTCAAGCAGGCGGTGGAGAAAAGCTATGGCAGCAAAGGGGCGAGCGTCATTGAGATGAACCAGCGGGCGATCGAGCTGGGGATGGCGGCGCTGCGTCGGGTGACGGTTCCCGCCCACTGGGCGACCCTCGAGGCGCCGGCGCCCCAGGCGACAACCCTGATGCCGGACTTCATCCGCGATATTCTGCAGCCCATGAACCGCCAGCGTGGCGACCTGCTGCCGGTGAGCGCCTTCGCCGGGATGGAAGACGGCACCTTTCCCTCCGGCACCGCCGCCTGGGAGAAGCGCGGCATTGCCCTGGAGGTGCCGGTCTGGCAGCCCGACGGCTGCACCCAGTGTAACCAGTGCGCCTTCGTCTGCCCGCATGCGGCGATCCGCCCGGCGTTGCTGAACGCTGAAGAGCAGGATACGGCGCCCGCCGGGCTGCTGAGCAAACCGGCCCAGGGGGCCAAAGACTACCACTATCATCTGGCTATCTCGCCGCTGGACTGCTCCGGCTGCGGCAACTGCGTGGAGAGCTGCCCGTCGCGCGGCAAGGCGCTGCAGATGGCCTCCCTCGACAGCCAGCGCGCGATGGCCCCGGTCTGGGACTACGCGCTGGGGCTGGCGCCAAAAGACAACCCGTTTCGCAAAACGACGGTCAAAGGCAGCCAGTTCGAAACGCCGCTGCTGGAGTTTTCCGGCGCCTGCGCGGGCTGTGGCGAAACGCCCTATGCCCGGCTGATCACCCAGCTGTTTGGCGACCGGATGCTGATCGCCAACGCCACCGGCTGCTCTTCGATCTGGGGCGCCAGCGCGCCTTCGATGCCCTATACCACCAACCACCGCGGCCACGGGCCGGCCTGGGCAAACTCGCTGTTTGAGGACAACGCCGAGTTCGGGCTGGGCATGATGCTCGGCGGCCAGGCGATCCGCCAACAGATCGCCGGGGAGATGACCCGCGCCCTGGCGCTGCCGGTCAGCGACGCGCTTCACGCCGCGATGCGGCAATGGCTGACGCAGCAGGACGAGGGGGAGGGGACCCGCGAGCGTGCGGACCGCCTCAGTGCGTTGCTGGCGGCGGAAAAAGAGGGGGTTCCGCTGCTGGAGCAGCTCTGGCAGAACCGTGACTATTTCGTCCGGCGTTCGCAGTGGATCTTCGGCGGCGACGGCTGGGCCTACGATATTGGCTTCGGCGGTCTCGATCATGTGCTGGCCAGCGGGGAAGACGTCAATATTCTGGTGTTCGATACCGAGGTCTACTCCAACACCGGCGGCCAGTCGTCCAAATCGACCCCGGTGGCGGCGATCGCCAAGTTTGCCGCCCAGGGGAAACGCACGCGGAAAAAAGATCTCGGCATGATGGCGATGAGCTACGGCAATGTTTACGTTGCGCAGATCGCCATGGGCGCCGATAAAGATCAGACCCTGCGGGCCATCGCCGAGGCTGAAGCCTGGCCGGGACCGTCGCTGGTGATCGCCTACGCCGCCTGTATCAACCACGGCCTGAAAGCCGGGATGCGCTGCAGTCAGCGCGAGGCGAAGCGGGCGGTGGAGGCGGGATACTGGCACCTGTGGCGCTACCATCCACAGCGCGAAGCCGAGGGCAAAACGCCGTTTATACTGGACTCCGAAGAGCCGGAAGAGAGCTTCCGCGACTTTCTGCTTGGCGAGGTGCGCTATGCCGCGCTGCACAAAACCACCCCGGATCTGGCGGACGCGCTGTTCCGGCAAACGGAGGAGGATGCCCGGGCCCGTTTCAGGCAGTACCAGCGGCTGGCGGGGGAGTAGCAGGCAGCAGGTTAGCGATTCACGACTGCTGCATCACGTTCAGCAGCGTATCCAGCAGGCCGGGAAAACGGGCGTCCAGATCTTCCCGGCGCAGCGAAATCATATTCTCCCGTCCCTGAGGCCGCTGCCAGATCACACCGCTGTCGCGCAGGACGCGCCAGTGGTGGGTCATGGTGGACTTGGCCACCTCTTCCTGACGCAGAGCGTTACAGCTCTGCTCGCTGCCGTCGGCCAGCGTGCGGATGATCTCCAGTCGCAGCGGGTTGCCGAGCGCGGAAAGGACATTTTCCAGGCGAATTTGTTCTCGTTCAGGGTGATTGGCGATCATAATAATCCTGTGTCGGCGGTGGCGCGGCGCATGGCGGTCGCAGCCCGTATCGGCGGCTGGCGGCTACTATACCCAAACTCCTGTTCTCATGCCACGCGCGCCGCCGCAACCTGACCAATCATAATAATAGTAAAAATAGTTCGAATATACTCGTACAATTGTACTATCATAAGCGGCAGTAAAATGAACTGCGGATCATTCCGACCGCAGACTGACAGTCAAAACGACTAAGGACGCATCATGCCCCGACCCATCCCCCTCGAACGTTATCGCAACATCGGTATCTCCGCGCATATCGATGCCGGTAAAACCACCACCACCGAGCGCATCCTGTTTTACACCGGGATGAGCCATAAGCTGGGTGAAGTACACGATGGCGCGGCAACCACCGACTGGATGGCCCAGGAGCAAGAGCGCGGGATCACCATTACCTCGGCGGCGGTGAGCTGCTTCTGGCCGGGTATGGACCGCAGCTTCGAGCCGCACCGGATCAATATCATTGACACCCCGGGGCACGTGGATTTCACCATTGAGGTGGAACGTTCCATGCGCGTGCTCGACGGCGCGGTGATGGTGTATGACTCCGTCGGCGGGGTGCAGCCCCAGTCGGAGACCGTCTGGCGCCAGGCGAATAAATACCATGTCCCGCGGCTGGCCTTCGTCAACAAGATGGACCGCCCCGGCGCGGACTTCTTCCGCGTGGTGCAGATGATGATCGACCGCCTGAAGGCCAACCCGGTGCCGATTGTCATCCCCATTGGCGCTGAAGAGCATTTCACCGGCGTCGTCGACCTGGTGAAAATGCGCGCCATCCTGTGGGATGACGCCACCCAGGGCATGACCTTCAGCTACGGGCCGGTCCCTGACGATCTGCTGGCGACTGCCCGCGAGTGGCGGGAGAAAATGGTCTCGGCGGCGGCGGAGGCCAGCGACGCGCTGATGGATAAATACCTCGAAACCGGCGAGCTGGACGAGGCGGAGATCGTCGCCGGTCTGCGCCAGCGCACGGTGAAGGGTGAAATCCAGGCGGTGCTCTGCGGTAGCGCCTTTAAAAACAAAGGCGTGCAGCGCATGCTCGACGCGGTGGTGGAGCTGATGCCGTCGCCGCTGGATATTCCGGCGATACAGGGCGTGGATGAGAAAGGCCAGCCGGCGGAGCGCCATCCGAGCGACGATGAGCCGCTGTCGGCGCTGGCGTTCAAACTGATGACCGATCCCTACGTCGGCCAGTTGACCTTTATCCGCGTCTACTCCGGGACGCTGAAGAAAGGCGATGCGGTGTGGAATCCGGTGAAGGGCAAGAAAGAGCGCATCGGGCGTATCGTCCTGATGCAGGCCAACGATCGCCACGAAGTGGACGAACTGCACGCCGGGGATATCGCGGCCTGCGTTGGGCTGAAGGATGTCACTACCGGCGATACGTTATGCGACCCGGATGCGGTGATTACCCTTGAGCGGATGGAGTTTCCGGAGCCGGTGATTTCGCTGGCGATTGAGCCGAAGACCAAAGCGGACCAGGAGAAAATGGGCATCGCGCTGCAGCGGCTGGCGGCGGAAGATCCGTCGTTCCGTCTGCATACCGATGAAGAGTCCGGCCAGACGATTATCTCCGGCATGGGTGAGCTGCATCTGGAGATCATTGTCGACCGGATGAAGCGCGAGTTTAACGTCGAGGCCAACATTGGTCGTCCGCAGGTCACCTACCGCGAAACCCTGCGCAAGAAAGTGACGGACGTGGAGGGCAAATTTGTGCGCCAGTCCGGCGGTAAAGGACAGTACGGGCACGTCGTGCTGACCCTTGAGCCGCTGGAGCCGGGCAGCGGTTTCGTCTTCGAGGACGCCACCAAAGGCGGGGTAGTGCCGCGCGAGTACATCCCTTCCGTGGAGAAAGGGCTGCGCGAAGCGATGGGCACGGGCGTGCTGGCGGGCTATCCGGTGGTTGACGTGAAAGCGACCCTGACCTTCGGATCGTACCACGACGTGGACTCCTCGGAGATGGCGTTCCGCATGGCGGCGATCTTCGGCTTCCGCGAAGGGGCGCGCAAAGCGGACCCGGTGATCCTTGAGCCGGTGATGCACGTGGAGGTGGAAACGCCGGAAGAGTACGCCGGGAATATCATGGGCGATCTCTCTTCCCGTCGCGGGATGGTGCAGGGGATGGAAGAGCGCTTCGGCAGCCAGATCATCCGCGCCGATGTGCCGCTGGCGGAGATGTTTGGTTATTCCACCACGCTGCGCTCGATGTCTCAGGGACGAGCAACCTACAGCATGGAGTTCCACCACTACGCGGAAGCGCCGCGCAACGTAGCGGATGAAATCATCGCCAGCCGCGCGAAAAGTTAAGCCAGTCATCCCGGGTAGCGGCTAGCGCCTTACCCGGGCTACTCTGGTACCAGCGTCCAGGCCCGGTAAGGCGAAGCCGCCACCGGGCAAAAAGGTAAGCACGAACTGGGGAGGCAATGCCCGGCGGCGCTGCGCTTGCGCGGGCCTACGGTCAGGCGTCCTCCCCGGTCATCGTTTGTAGCCCGGGTAAGGCGGTAGCCGCAACCCGGGAATTTCAGCCAATCAGACAATATCCTGTGCGTACTGCCACAGCGCCTTCAGCTGCGCCAGCTTCTCTTTATCATCCGCGTACTGCTGATACAGTTTGTAGCCCGGGTAAGGCGTTAGCCGCAACCCGGGAATTTCAGCCAATCAGACAATATCCTGCGCGTACTGCCACAGCGCCTTCAGCTGCGCCAGCTTCTCTTTATCATCCGCATACTGCTGATACAGCATCTGCAGTTCATCGGCATAGGCCTG
The DNA here is from genome assembly GCF_048822715.1 of Klebsiella sp. C239. Classification (NCBI taxonomy): domain Bacteria; kingdom Pseudomonadati; phylum Pseudomonadota; class Gammaproteobacteria; order Enterobacterales; family Enterobacteriaceae; genus Klebsiella; species Klebsiella sp. C239. Next base: position 526,385 of record NZ_JBMEZK010000001.1, read on the forward strand.
CAAAAACTCAGGCGTAAATACCTGACGACGGTGCTCTAACCAGCGCTGCTGCTCGGCTTCATCGAGCGTGCCGGGAAAGTTGCGCGCCCGGTAGTTAAACAGCAGGCGTTCGATGCGCTTGTCGGCGAAGGTGATATCCAGCGCCGGCAGATTGCGCGGTTCCGTTTCCAGCACGATTTTCATCGCCGCGCGGTCGGCATCGCTAAAGAACCCATTGTAAAGCTGGGCGTCGACGTTTTCGGACGGCACGAACGGCTCGGCTTCGGCATACACCGCCACCACTTTCTCCCGCACCTGCGGATTCGCCCGCAGCAGCTGGGCATTCTCCAGACAGCGCTGAATGGAGATCCCCAGCCGGTCGGCATCCTGCGGGCGCAGGGTATTGGCCTGAGCCAGCACCGGACATTTATTGAGATGCACCAGCTTGATCGGCGCCGCCGGCAGATCGCCAAGCTCGGCGCGCGGGGTGTAAAGCCGCTCGCGCAGGGCGTCCGCATCCAGCTCCAGCAGCGGCGCCATATCCCCCGCCAGATCGACCATAATCACCGCATTGCGGTTTTCCGGATGCCAGGCCAGGGGCGCCACCAGGCTGGTGTTGCCGCGCGCGGCGCCGAACATGCCGGAGACATGCACCAGCGGCTTCATCTGCGGCACGTCGATGAGCGTCGCCAGCTTGCGCTTATTGCGGTGGCTGTAGAGATAGTCAAACAGCCGCGGCTGCCGGGTTTTCACCAGCTTCGCCATGGCGATGGTGGCGTACACGTCGGCCATCGCGTCATGGGCGTTCTGGTGTTCGATACCGTTGGCGACGGTCAGATGTTCAAGGCGGAAGCTCGGCAGACCCTCGTCATTTTCCGGCCAGGCGATCCCTTCCGGACGCAGGGCATAGCAGGCGCGCATCACGTCGAGCAGATCCCAGCGCGAGTTATCGTGCTGCCAGCTCCAGGCATAAGGGTCATAGAAGTTGCGATAGAAGATATTCCGCGTCACTTCGTCATCAAAGCGCACGTTGTTATAGCCGACGATGCAGGTTTGCGGCACCGTGAACAGATCGTGGATGCGGCGGGCAAACGCGGCCTCGTTATCCCCTTTGGCCAGCGCTTCCTGCGGGGTGATCCCGGTGATCATTACCGCCTGCGGCTGCGGCAGGTAGTCGTCAGCGGGCTTGCAGTAAAACACCTCGGGCTCGCCCAGCACGTTTAACTCCGCGTCGGTGCGGATGGCGGCGAACTGTGCCGGCCGGTCAAGGGAAGGGCTGGTGCCGAAGGTTTCATAATCGTGGAATAAAAATCCGGGCTGGTTGACGCTGTCTTGCATAGTCTGTTCATTATCCGTGGTGGCGTGCGACCGGTATGGTAAACGATTTGCCCGGTCATCAGAAGGGTAACGGCAAGCAACATCCTCCGCCGTGTCATATTTTCTTGCAATTAAACCCTGATATGAAACGCGAAGTTCCGTAAAAAGGACGGCGGATCTGTAAATCTAGAGGATATGCCGTTGAAAGGCCGTTTGTTTATTGCTGTATCTTTGCTCGCTTCGAGCGTTTCCTGCGCATTTGCCGTCGACTTACCTGCTACGGTCGCGCCGCCTTCCATTCAGGCTGGCTCCTGGGTGCTGATGGATTACACCACCGGTCAGGTACTGACCGCGGGTAACGAACATCAGCAGCGCAATCCTGCCAGCCTGACCAAATTAATGACCGGCTACGTGGTCGATCGCGCCATCGACAGCCATCGTATCACCTTTGACGATATCGTCACCGTGGGGAAAGACGCCTGGGCGAAGGGCAACCCGGTGTTCGACGGGTCATCCCTGATGTTCTTAAAGCCAGGGGATCGCGTCAGCGTCCGCGACCTCAGCCGCGGGCTGATTGTCGACTCCGGCAACGACGCCTGCGTCGCGCTGGCCGACTATGTCGCCGGCGGTCAGCCGCAGTTTGTCGCCCTGATGAATCAGTATGTCGAAAAACTGCATTTGCAGGATACCCATTTCGAAACCGTCCACGGCCTCGATGCCCCGGGTCAGCACAGTTCGGCCTATGACCTGGCGGTGCTGTCGCGGGCGATTATCCATGGCGAGCCTGACGTCTACCACATGTACAGCCAGAAAAGCCTGACGTGGAACGGCATTACCCAGCAAAACCGTAACGGTCTGCTGTGGGATAAAACCCTGAACGTCGATGGCCTGAAAACCGGCCACACGTCGGGCGCCGGGTTCAACCTGATTGCCTCGGCGGTGGATGGCCAGCGCCGGCTGATCGCCGTGGTGATGGGGGCCGACAGCCCGAAAGGCCGCGAGCAGCAGGCCGCGAAACTGCTGCACTGGGGGCAGCAAAACTTCGACACCGTGCAGGTGCTGCAGAAGGGGCAGAAGGTCGGCAGCGAGCGCATCTGGTACGGCGATAAAGAGCAGATTAAGCTCGGCACCGATCAGGATTTCTGGTTAGCGCTTCCGAAGGCGGAAGTGTCGCGGATTAAGGCGAAATACGTGCTGGATAAAAAGGATCTGGAGGCGCCGATCGCCGCCAACCAGCGGGTCGGCGAGATTTCACTGTATGACGGCGACAAGGTCGTGGGCCACTATCCGCTGGTCACCCTCGAAAGCATTAATAAAGGCGGGGTGTTCTCGCGAATGAGCGATTACCTGCACCACGAGCTGTAACCACGCCAACCGCCTCTTTGCAGGCGGTTTTTTTTCGCCTGCCGCCCGGCAGACGCGGTGACAATATCGCCGTTTTTTTCATCAGCCGCAATGGCGACTCTGTGAATTCGCGCACATACTGAGGGGGGATCTCCTGTTAAATTAACTGTATATTCATACAGTCATTTATCTCCAAAGGAGGCAAGATGAACTACAGCGTCACCCCCCTCGGCAAGAAAACCATTGCCGGTTTCCATCTGGTCGGGCCCTGGGATCAAACCGTCAGGCAGGGGTTTGAGCAACTGATGATGTGGGTTGAGGGCCGGCAGGTGCCCGCCCGCGAGTGGCTTGCCGTCTACTACGATAACCCGGAGGACGTGCCGGCGGAAAAACTGCGCTGTGCCACCGTGGTCGCCGTTGACGAGGATTACGTCATTCCCGCCAACAGCGAAGGGGTGATCATAACGGCGATTGCCGGCGGGGATTACGCCTGTGCCCGCGCGCGGGTGGTGGATCACGACTTCGCCACCCCGTGGAGGCAGTTTTTCGACAGCCTGCTGCAGAGCACGGCGTATCGCATCGCCCCCCAGCCCTGCTTTGAGGTCTATCTTAACGACGGCAACCACGACGGCTACTGGGATATCGACATGTATGTTCCCGTCGCCCGCGTCGCGTCGTAGCGATTTACCCCTGTTCCGGACAAGGATTTTTACATTCCCGGCACGCTCCGGGCGAAAAAGCAGTTACAATTGGCCTTTTCGTTTTGCCGGAGAGGGTTGTGCGCGCTGATAAATCACTCAAGCCATTTGAGATCCGCTTGTATCGCCATTATCGGGTGGTGCATGGTGTGCGGATTGCGCTGGCCTTTGTGCTCACCTTTTTGCTGGTGCGGCTGCTGAACGTGCCTGAGGGGACCTGGCCTCTCATCACCCTGGTGGTGGTGATGGGGCCGATCTCCTTCTGGGGCAACGTCGTGCCGCGGGCGTTTCAGCGCATCGGCGGCACGATCCTCGGCTCGGCGCTGGGGCTGGTGGCGCTCAAGCTTGAGCTTATCTCCCTGCCGCTGATGGTCCTCTGGTGCGCGGCGGCGATGTTCCTCTGCGGCTGGCTGGCGCTGGGCAAGAAACCCTATCAGGCGCTGCTGATCGGCATCACCCTGTCGGTGGTAGTCGGGGCGCCGCCGGGCGATATGCATACCGCCCTGTGGCGAAGCGGCGACGTGATCTTCGGCTCGCTGCTGGCGATGCTGTTTACCGGTATCTGGCCGCAGCGGGCGTTTATCCACTGGCGCATCCAGATGGCCAGCTACGTCACCAACTTCAACCGCCTCTACCAGGCCGGCTTCTCGCCAAATCTGGTGGATCGGCCGCGGCTGGAAAAGCATCTCCAACAGGCGCTCAACGACGTCGTCAAAATGCGCGGGCTGATCACCCCCGCCAGCAAAGAGACGCACATCCAGAAGGCGATCTTCGAGGCTATCCAGACCGTCAGCCGCAACCTCGTGTGCATGCTGGAGCTGCAGATCAACGCCTGGTGGGCAACCCGTCCGGGCCACTTCGTCATGCTCAATGCGCACACCCTGCGGGAGACGCAGCAGATGACCCAGCAGACGCTGTTGGCCATCGCCCACGCGCTGTACGAAGGGAACCCTCAGCCTGTGCGCGCCAATAATGAAAAGCTGAATGAAATCGTCCTCGAACTGCGCCAGCTGATGAAAGAGCAGGGTGACGATAGCCTGGCGGAAACCCCGATCCATGGCTATGTTTGGCTCTCTATTGAACTGGCGCGCCAGCTGGAGCTGCTGTCGCATCTGATCTGCCGCGCGTTGCGCAAATAAGCACCAGATGCACCGGGTAACTGCATGGGTTGTTTCGATTCAGCAGCGTTTAGGGTTATGATAAACGCAAAGGAAAAAACATTGTCATCAGCGACTGCTAGCAGTTATGTTAGCCCTATAACGCAGTCGCTTTACGAATCCGAATCTCAATTATTAGGGGTGTAAAAATGGAAACAACTAAGCCTTCTTTCCAGGACGTACTGGAGTTTGTTCGTCTGTACCGTCGTAAGAACAAACTGCAGCGTGAAATTCAGGACGTTGAGAAAAAGATCCGTGATAACCAGAAGCGCGTTCTGCTGCTGGACAACCTCAGCGACTACATCAAACCGGGCATGAGCGTGGAAGCCATCCAGGGCATCATCGCCAGCATGAAGAGCGATTACGAAGACCGCGTTGATGACTACATCATCAAGAATGCCGAGCTGTCCAAAGAGCGCCGCGACATCTCTAAAAAACTGAAAGTGATGGGTGAAGCCAAAGTCGAAGGCTAATCCCAGCTGTCCGGCGGCGTCAGCGTCGCCGGGCTGTTCTGCACTACCCCCTCCCGTCTCTTTTTCTGCGAAAACTTTGTCCCGGCAACTGCCTCTCTGCACCGACTCTTTGCTATACTGCCCCGCGAAAACGTATTGATATCGGAAAGGTTTCTCTCATCCTGGCCGGGCATCTGACGCAGCGGCGTCAGGGCGATATCTCAACACCTCTCACCTCTCCGACGATCGATTCGCCAGAAGACAAACTCAGGTGCTGACCGGGCGCGACAGAATCTCTTCCGCTGCTTTCGCCGACAGGAGTCAACCCCACGTGATTAAGTCATTCTTTGCCGCACTCTCGTTTATCAGCCGTCTGCCGGTCCCGGCGCGGTTATCTCAGGGCCTGGAGATCGAACAGTACCAGCGCAGTATCGTCACCTTCCCGCTGGTCGGTTTATTGCTCGGCGCCATCGCCGGCGCGGTGGTGTACCTCCTGCAGCCGTGGTGCGGCGTCCCGCTGGCGGCGCTGTTCGGCGCGCTGGCGCTGGCGCTGCTCACCGGCGGATTTCACCTTGACGGGCTGGCCGATACCTGCGACGGCATCTTCTCCGCCCGCACCCGCGATCGAATGCTGGAGATCATGCGCGACAGCCGGCTGGGTACCCACGGCGGGCTGGCGCTGATTTTTGTGCTGGTGGCGAAGGTGCTGGTGGTCGGCGAACTGCTGCTGCGCGATGTCAACCCCATCGCGGCGCTGGCGGCGGCCTGCGCCGTCGGTCGCGGAATGGCGGTGCTGCTGATGTATCGCCATCGCTATGCGCGGGAAAAAGGGCTGGGCAATCTGTTTATTGGCAAAATTAGCCTGCAGCAGACGCTGGTGACGATGGCGCTGGCGATCGCGCTGGCCACCGCCCTGCTGGGGCTGCAGGGGCTGCGCGCCGCGCTGATCGCCCTGGTGCTGATCTGGGGTCTGGGGTGGGCGCTGAAGCGAACCCTCGGCGGGCAGACCGGGGATACCCTCGGAGCGGCGATCGAGCTGGGTGAATTACTCTTTTTACTGGCGCTACTGTAAGGCCTGGCATCAACGGTGAGGAACAGAATGGAAACACTTTCGGCGTTACTGGCTGCCATTCCGCAGCCCGATGTGACGGGCATGGCGCGCGCGCAGCAGCATATTGATGGCCTGTTAAAGCCGCCCGGCAGCCTTGGCCGTCTGGAGAGCCTGGCGGTACAGCTGGCCGGTCTGCCGGGGCTGCAGGGGCAGCTGGCGCTGACTGAAAAAGCCATCGTGGTCATGTGCGCCGACCACGGCGTCTGGCATGAAGGCGTGACCCCTTCCCCGCAGGCGGTGACGGCCATTCATGCCGGCAATATGGTGCGGGGCAATACCGGCGTCTGCGTGCTGGCGGCGCAGGCTGGCGTGAGAGTGGAGGTGGTGGATGTCGGCATCGACGCCGAGCCGCTGCCGGGCCTGATCAACCTCAAGGTGGCCCGCGGTAGCGGGAATATCGCCTGGACGGCGGCGATGAGCCGTCAGCAGGCGGAGACGGTGCTGCTGGCCAGCATGCGTTTCGCCCGCCAGCTCGCCGCCGACGGGGTGAACGTCTTTGGCGTGGGGGAGCTGGGGATGGCCAATACCACCCCGGCCGCTGCGACGATCAGCGTCCTGACCGGCAGCGACCCCGACGCGGTGGTGGGCTGCGGGGCCAATCTGCCGCTGGCGCAGCGGGGCCATAAGGTGGCGGTGGTGCGCCAGGCGATCGCTCATAACCAGCCGAACCCGGCGGACGGGCTGGACGTGCTGGCGAAGGTGGGCGGTTTTGATCTGGTGGGTATGACCGGGGTGATCCTCGGGGCGGCCTCCTGCGGTCTGCCGGTGGTGCTGGATGGCTTCCTCTCCTACGCTTCGGCTCTGGCGGCCTGCCGCATGGCCCCGGCGGCGCACCCGTATCTTATCCCTTCGCACCTGTCGGCGGAGAAAGGGGCGCGGATCGCCCTCGACGCGCTGGGTCTGCGCCCGTATCTCGATATGGACATGCGCCTGGGGGAGGGCAGCGGCGCGGCGCTGGCCATGCACCTGCTGGATGCCGCCAGCGCGATGTACCACCAGATGGGGACCCTGGCGCAGAGCAACATTGTGCTGCCCGATAGCGCGCCAGCGTCCTGATGATAAAGCGCATCGTCTCGAGGATGGGGGACGGTGCGCCGGGTTTACAGCGCCTGCTGCCAGACCGCCTGCGGCAGCAGGTAAACCTGCGCCGGGGCGCGCATACCGTCGCTGACAATATGGCCGATACCGCTGGCCATCACCGCCAGGGTGACGTCAAAGGCGTTAAGGCTGTCGCCGAAGCCGGCGGTCAGGTTGAGCATCGAGCCATTGGCCATCAGGTAGACGGTTTTGTCAGCCATGCGGTAGGCGTTGATATACGGCATCACCTCTTCCTGAGGGTACTGGCGCAGGTACTCGCCGTCGATCTCTTCCGCCACGTGGCCGACGTTAAGGATAAACACGCCCGCTTTCGCCCGGTCCAGCGCCTGGCGATTAACCACGTTTTTACCGCCTGTCGCGGTGGCTACCACGTCCGCCGAGGCGATAGCCTCCTGGAGATCGACCACGTGCCAGCCGTCATAGGCCGCCTGCAGCCGACGGGCAGGATCGATCTCCGCCACCATCACCTGGCCGCCAAAGGCTTTTGCCGCCGCCGCGACGCCCTGGCCAACCAGGCCGTAGCCGATCACCAGCACTTTTTTCTCATGCAGGGTGAGATGAGTGGTCTGGAAGAAGGTGTGCCAGGCGGTGAGTCCGACCATATGGCGGTTATGCAGCCCCTCTTTGACCGGCAGATCGTCCCAGTTAAAGATCGGATAGCCGGGCTGAATATCCCCCAGTCGATTGACGCCGGAGCCGGTGGCTTCCAGACCCGCCATGATGTTGCCGAACTCGCCGCGTTGGTGAAGGAGGGTGGTGAGATCGGCCCCCATTTCGCACAGGTGAGTGGGCTGCCAGGCGATCGCTTTTTCCCATGACTGTTGCCAGTCGGCATCGCTCATATTGCGCCAGGCGCAGGCCTCGGCGCCGCGCTCCACCAGCCAGGCCACCACGTCGTCCTGCACGGTGGTGGGGTTACAGGTGGTTAAAAAGACCTGAGCGCCCTTGTCGAGGATCCCCTGCACCAGCGGGATCATTTTCATGTCGAGGTGCATACAGCAGGCAAGGCGGACGCCGCTGAGGTCGGGCAGGGCGGCGACCTGACGCAGGGTACGCGGCATATTCTGGCTGGCCCATGCCACTTCTTTCGCTAAAGAGATTTTATTATTCACTGGGTTATGACCTTCAGTTCGCAAAAGGGGTATCCCCCTGACAGAAAAGGGATTCTATCAGCCCGGGCGAGAATTCACAGCCCTGCGCCGCCCGGAAATCGCCGCCCGCGCGATCCCCTGCTAAATACAGGGTTGTTAATGTAAGGTTAAAAAAAGAAAATAAAATATAAGTAACTCCTATGATCTGAGCGATAAAGTGATGTTGAGCGTTATTCCCGCGGGCCTGTTTTCACGGCTGCGGATTTTCCTTGGGCGGCTGAAGCCGCACGCGCTGCCGGTGGCTCGTCGGCATATTGTGCTGGGCTCCATCGGCGCCGGCACCGGGCTGGCGGTGACCAGCATGTTCAGCCACTGGCTGCTCGGCGAAGTCAACCTGTGGTTTATTGCCCCCATGGGCGCATCGGCGGTACTCCTGTTTGGCGTGCCGAGCAGTCCGCTGGCGCAGCCGTGGTCGATTGTCGGCGGCAATGTGCTGTCGGCGCTGATCGGCGTCACGGTGGGTATGCTGGTGCCCGACCCGGCGCTGGCCTGCGGGCTGGCGGCGGCGCTGGCCATCGCCGGGATGTATTTTCTGCGCTGCCTGCATCCTCCCGGCGGCGCGGTGGCCCTGACGGCGATCCTCGGCGGCGCCGGGGTGCACAGCGAAGGCTATCACTTTGTGCTGACGCCGGTGCTGCTCAACTCGCTGATGCTGGCGCTGCTGGCCATCGTGTTTAACAATCTGGTTGGCCGCCGCTACCCCCATCCGCTGGCGGCGGAGGAGGTCAAATCCCGTGCGGTGCCGCTGGGCATTTCGGTTACCCGGGAAGATATTCACGCCGCCCTGCTGGAAGGCCAGTTCCTCGACATTGACGAAGACGATGTCCAGGAACTGCTGGAAAATATTGAACAACAGGCGCGCCAGCGCATCGCGGCGGCAGGCCGCCGCTGACAGCGCCCTCCCGGCCGCGGGTTAGAGATCGCCGGTAAGATACTGCGCGACCCCGCGGCCAAAACTCCAGTCGCCTTTCTGGTTGCTGATAATCGACACCATCACATCATCGCCGCTCAGGCCGCAGTGTTCCGCCAGCTCCTCCTGCAGAATGGCGAAGAAACGCTGCTTCTGCGCGTCGCTGCGCGGGCTGGTATAGACCCGCACCACCACCTGATCCCGCGTGCGGGTCAGTCCGAGGCCGGTATCTTCAATCACCATATGATGGGCTTTGTTTTCGTGAACAATCTGGTATCGGTCGCGTTCCGGTACCTCGAAGGCGCGCAGCACGGCGCGATGAGCGGCATCCAGCAGGGTTCTGATCTCCTGTTCCGTACGGCCTTCAATCAGGTCAAATGTCAGTAATGGCATGCAGGTGGTCCTTATCGTTAGGGAATAATCGCTGTCTGATATGGATGCTAGCCGATGCCGTCGCGGGCAAAAACCGCTATAGTTGAATACATTGTTTTTACTGGTGAACAATCAATATGAGCGAGAGTCGTCCGGAGAGTTACTGGGCCCATCTTTACTGGCTGACGGTGCTGGAAGAGCAGAAAAGCTATACCCGGGCCGCGGAAAAGCTGGGGATCAGCAAGTCGGCCATCAGCCAGAAAATCAGCGAGCTGGAGCGGGTGACCGGTAAAACGCTGGTCCATCGCACCACCCGCAGCGTCAGCCTCAGCGACGACGGGCTGCGGCTGGTGGCGGAGCTCAGTGAGCCGTTTGGCCAGCTGCGGGATATTTTCACCGGCGCCTGCGATGAGGGCGGACCGCTGCGGGGGACGTTGCGCCTGACCGCGCCGGTGGCCTTTTCCCGTCAGCAGCTGGTGCCGGCGATCGCGCCCTTTTTACATCAACATCCCCAGCTGCATCTGCAGCTGGAGGTGACCGACCGGCTGGTCTCTCTCGGCAGCGAAGGGTTCGACCTCGCCATCCGCCACTGTCGGCGCGAGGCGCTCCCGGACACCCACGTCGCCTGGCCGCTGTGCCACACGGCCACGCTGATCGTCGCATCCGCCGACTATATTCGCCGCCATGGCCGCCCGGAGACGCCTGACGATCTGCGTCAACACCAGTGCCTGACCTATCCCCGTGGGCCCCAGCGCCCGCAGTGGACGTTCGCCTCCCGCCAGACGCCCGATGAGCGGGTGACCATCAACGTGCAGGGGCCGTTCGCCACCAACAACAGCGAGTCGCTGCGCGATGCGGTGCTGGCGGGGTTGGGGGTGGCGCTGCTGCCGGATTTTAGCGCCCGGGAGGCTATCGGCCGCGGGCTGGTGCAGGAGCTGCTGCCGGCGTGGCAGCCGGTGGAGGTGTTCGCCGATCGGCTGTACGTCATCCGGCCCTATACTCCGCGGGTGTCGCGCGCGGTGGAGACCTTTAGCCGCTACCTGAAAGCGACCTTCAGCGAGCCGCGTCCAGCTCCCGGGCCAGCGCCTCGCTGAAGCGGGGGAGCAGATGGCGCTCGCCGGGAAGCAACTGCGCCAGGGTGACGGTTTTGTCGGCGCGGTAGACCCGCCCGCTGCCGAGCTGCGCTTCGAAGGCGTTCGCCGCCTGATGCGCCGCGCTAAGGTCGGCGTCAATAAGGATCACCGCATGGGCCAGCACCACATGGCCGCCGCTCGCCGTCTGCGGCCGCCAGTACTGGGCGGTACCGACAATCTTGCGCGCCTCCTCTCCCTCTCCGCAGGCGAGGTTATACCGGCCATCGCAAAAGGAACCGCTCACCGCCCGGGCGTGGCTGGCAACGCCGAAGCGCGCGAGGGTGCGCTGCAGCACAGCGCACAGCGAGTGATAGATGGTTTCGGCGGCCTCGCCGAGCGGCTGCTGCACCGGCCAGGCGAGGCTGAGGTTGATAATCCCCGGCCCCTGGGGCACCAGACCGCCCCCGGAGCGGCGGAGCCATACCGGCCAGCCCCGCGCGGCAAAACGCGCGCTGACCGCCGGCAGGTCCGCAAACTGACGATAGCTCCCCGGCACCACGAATCCCTGCGGCGCCTGCCAGAGCTGGGCGACGGCCTCGCCGGCGCCGGCTTTGGCAAACAGCGGTTGTTCCGCCTGGGTGGGGTCCTCGCAAAACTGCAGCGCCAGCGAGGCGGGGGTAAAGCGGCGTGGCCAGCAGTCGGCCAGGGGCAACAGAGACATGCGTTCTCCTTACCGGAGGGCGCGGGTCGCGCCCTCCGAAAGCTGGTCAGTCGACGGTATGCTTTTTCATCAGCAGCGCGGTGAGCGCTGACAGCAGGCAACCCGCGGTCAGATAGAGGGCCACGCTGTGCCAGGAGCCCCCGGAGAAGGTGACTAGCGCCGCGGCGATAAAGGGCGTAAAGCCGCCGCCGACCACGCTCGCCACCTGGTAGCCGACGCCGGCGCCGCTGTAGCGATAGCTGGCGCCGAACAGCTCGGTAAACATCGGCTGCTGGACGCAGACCACCATATCATGGGCGATATTGGCCAGCATCAGGGCGAAGAACAGGATCCAGAAAACGGACTGACTCTCCAGCGCCATAAAGAACGGAAAACCGCTCAGCGTGCCGATCAGCGCCCCGGTAATATAGATCCGCCGACGGCCAAAGCGGTCTGCCAGCCAGGCGAAGCAGGGGATAGTCAGACAGCTGAGGCCGCCCACCAGCAGGCCGATGTTGAGGAACAGCTCGCGCGGCAGGCCGAGGTTTTGCGTCGAGTAGTTGAGGGCGAAGGCGGTGACGATGTACATGGTCAGCAGTTCGCACAACCGCAGGGCAATAATCAGTAAAAACGCCCCGGGATGGCGAAGCAGGGCTTCCACCACCGGCAGTCGCTTTTTCACCTGCGGCGCGTTGGCCTGGCTCTGCTGGGCTTCAAACTCCTGCGATTCGGCCATACCGTTACGGATCCACAGCGCAATCAGAACCAGCGCCACGCTGAACAGGAAGGGTAAACGCCAGCCCCAGCTGAGGAACTGCTCGTCGGCGGTCAGGCTGCTGATCAGCGATACCAGCCCGGTGGAGAGTAGCAAGCCGACGCCGTAGCCCACCTGCACCCCGCTGCTGTAAAAGGCTTTTTTTCCCTTCGGCGCGTTCTCCACCGAGAGCAGCGCCGCGCCGCCCCATTCGCCGCCGACGGCAAAGCCCTGAACCGCCCGCAGAAACACCAGCAGCACCGGCGCCCACCAGCCGATCTGGCTGAATGAGGGGAGCAGGCCGATGCAGGCGGTGGCGATACCCATCATCCAGACGGTCATCATCAGCATCCGCTTGCGCCCGAGACGGTCGCCGAAGTGGCCAAAGATAATCCCGCCCAGCGGGCGAAAAAGAAACCCGACGCCGAAGGTGGCAAACGCGGCAAGGGTGCCCATCGCCGGGCTGATTTGCGGGAAAAATTCGCGGTTGAACACCAGCGCGGCGGTAATGCCATAGAGAAGAAAATCGTACCAGTCGACCACGGCGCCGGCAAAGCTGCCCCATGCCGCCCGCCGGGCCCGATGCAGCGAATCCGGCGCCTCGCCGGGCTGCACGCTTATTGTTGAATCCATACCCTGTCCTGTCAGTCACGTAATTCGTTGTTATTGGAATGAGACGCTTTTCGCGTAGCGTCTGCACTGAGACTACCGCGCAGCGGCCGCGGAGGAAAGTAGTTTGCCTGCTAAGCGGCGAGCTGGTGCAAAAATAAGCGACCGGAAAGGCGGGCGAAATCACACCCTTTACTCAACATTCTGGCAATTTGCCAGCAAGCTTATACTTTTAATTAAATCAACGGATAACAAAGAGGAGCACCTTTTAAGAATTGACGTAAATGGTTTACACTTAACATGTCTCCTTCTCTGGAATGGTGAGTTAAATGCGTCTACTTCTTGCAGTTTTATTTTGTTCTGTCATGTTGCCTTCTGCTTATGCTGAAAAACTGCCTGCGCCGACAGGAAAACCTGTACTGACCATTTCCGGCAAAATCGGAAATACGAACGTCGGTGACAAGGCGGTTTTTGATCTCGCGATGCTGGAAAAGCTGGGCATGAAGACGGTGGAAACCACCACCCCCTGGTACACCGGCAAGGTCCGTTTTGACGGCATTCCCCTTAATAAACTCATGGATTTAGTCGGCGCTAAAGGCCAATCCGTCCGCGTGCTGGCGCTCAACGACTACACCACCATTATCCCGATGGACGATTTTTATAAATTCCCGGTCATTATGGCGTTAAAAATGAACGGCCAATATATGCGCGTTCGGGATAAAGGCCCGTTATTTATCGTCTACCCTTACGACAGCAGCGCTGAATTACAGAACCAGATCTATTATTCCCGATCGGCCTGGCAAGTTTCTAAGATTATAATAGAGTAAGGGTCGGATCTTGAATCGAATACTCACGGCTATTATTTTGTCGTTGTTTATTGTGACTGGATATATTACTTATCTGGTGCATGAGCGACAAAGTGAGTTGCAAAAATTTACCCGCTATACGGACTCGTGGTCAATGTCGCAGATGGTATCGGAATATATGCGACTGGAGTCTCGTCTGGCGGGAATGGCGATTGGGGCCGAAGGGGCGGACCACGATGAGGTGCGCCTGCGCCTCGAGATCATGATGAGCCAGATCGAACTCCTGCAGGAGGGCGATCTGGGTCGCTTTATTAATAAAAGCGAACAGCGGAAGGCGGTGGTCGCCACGCTGATCCGCAATCTCCATTTGCTTGATAAACAAGTTGATACCATGACACCGGCGCAGGTTAAAGCGATCCTGCCGGTGTTAAGCGAGCTGGATGGTCCCCTGACCTCAATGGCGGCCGCCACGCTGACGCAAGATATTAATATCGTTAATATCACCCATGATAAAATTCAGCATCTCTATTATATCTACTCGGTGATCTCCATTCTGCTGATCGCCATGTGTATTTCCCTCGGTCTGCTGATGCTGCGGCAGAATAATAACCTGCGGCGCGCCCACGTTCGTATGAAAACCCTGGCCAACGATCTGCAGGCCTCGAAAGAGAAGCTGCAGGTGCAGAACCGTCGACTGCAGTACGATGCCTACCATGATTCGCTGACCGGTATGCCCAACCGTCTCTCTTTCTGGCAGCGTCTGCAGGAGATCGTCAATCAGGTGCGCCCCTATAATGGCTGCGCCGTGGTGATGCTTTTCGACCTCGACAGCTTTAAGGATGTAAACGATACCCTCGGGCATGACGCCGGCGATAAGCTGCTGCAGGATCTGGCCAGCCGCCTCTCTTTTTTCCGTAAAACCTCAGAGACGCTGTATCGTCTCGGCGGCGATGAGTTCGCGATGCTCTCTTACGATCTGACCGAAGAGATGGCGCTCGAGCGGGCCAATGTTATCCGGGAGAAGATCAGCCAGCCCTATCTGATCTACGATGCGCAGATTAATATCGACGCCTGCATCGGGATCGTGATCTCTGATGGCGAAAGCCGGACCGATTATCTGTACAAGTGCGCCGACCTCGCCCTGTATGAGGCGAAAAAAGAGGGCAGCGGCCATGTGCAAATCTTCCGGCCGGGAATGCTGCAGCGTCTGCAGGAGAATAAATCGTTTGAAGACGATCTGCTGCAGGCCCTGGCCCATGACGAATTCAAAGTCTACTACCAGCCGATCGCCGATACCGTTACGCGCGAAATCTACGGTTATGAAGCGCTGGTTCGCTGGTTCCATCCGGTGCGCGGCGCCGTGCCGCCGACGGTGTTTATCCCGGTGGCAGAGAAAATCGGCCTTATCAATGCCCTCGGCGAGTGGGTGCTGAAAACCGCCTGTGCCGAAGCGGCCAGCTGGGCGACGCCGCTCAAGGTCTCGGTCAACGTTTCACCGATTCAGCTGATGAACACCTCGCTGACCGACACCATTATCAGCGTATTGCAGCAGACTGGACTCGATCCACGACGGCTGGATCTGGAGATCACCGAGTCGGATGTGTTCAATGAGAACACCCGTTCGCTGGAAATTCTCAGCCAGCTGCGCGAGCAGGGCATTCAAATCTCCATCGATGACTTTGGTACCGGCTATTCTTCGTTGTCGCGTTTAAGCTACTTCCCGTTCGATAAAATCAAAATCGACCGCTCGTTTGTTATCAATATTCCGGAGCAAAAAGACGATCTGGATATCGTGCGCCTGATTATCAGCATGGGAAAGAGCCTGCATATGCGCATTGTGGCTGAAGGCGTGGAGACCGAAGAGCAGTTGGCCTCGCTGCAGGCGCTGGGCTGCGACCTGGTGCAGGGCTATTTAATCGGCAAACCGAGTCCGCTGCGCTAAATGAAATATGAAGGCCCTTAAAGATATTATTCCGGGCGATTTCAGCAAGCTGGAATCGCCTTTTTTATTTTCTCTTAGCGCTAATCCCAGAGGGGTATAAAAAGGAGTAGAGATAAAATTCGCCAGGAAAATAATATCCTTCACCTTTGAAAGAGGTATATGATATGCATCATATAGGCTATTTCTGACCGTATCCTTTGCGACGGTAAAGTGAGGCGCAATCATGCAGCGAATTATTATTCCCACCCATTACGTTCATACCCGCAGCACGCCGCTGTGGACTAAGGAGACCGCTCCGGCCTCTATCTGGCGCCGCCATCTGGACGCTGGCACCCGCCAGGGGGTCTATCCCCGGCTGTCGGTGATGCAGGGGGCGATCCGCTATCTCGGCTATGCCGATGAAACCAGCCCCGAACCGGTTGAAACGCTGACCATTGAAGCCGGCCAGTTTGGCGTTTTTCCGCCGGAAAAATGGCACTGCATTGAGGCCCTCTCGGAGGACACGGTATTTAATGTCGACTTCTATGTTGATCCGAAAATTCTCATCGAGGGATAAAATTATGAACAGTGAAAATAAAGGTTATACCTTAGCGGTAGAGAATGGCCGGCTTCAGCGGAAACAAGAAAAAATATTCCTCAAACCGATGGTCTTGTATATTCCGCAGCAGGCGGTAGAGGCCGTTAATGGGCTGCTGAGCGCTCTGCCGGACGACAATTTAGAGGGGGAGTTTGTGCTGACGGTCACCAATAACAATAACGGCGTCTCGGTCGATAAAAGCTTTTCCTCGCTGGCGGCGCTGCGCGACCCGCTTACCGCGGCCGATGCGGTGAAGGAGCTGATCAATATCGTCCGCGGCTATGAGTCCGACGAAGAGACCAACGTTTGCGGCTGGTAAGGCCGCTATCCCGCTGCCGGCTGGCCGCTGTCGACCAGGGCCATCTGACCCACCAGCCACTCCCGCAGCGCGATAATATCCGCCCGCTGCGCTGCCGCTTCGGTGGTGACCAGATAGTAGCTGGCGCCCGGCAATGCGCCGCTGAATGGCGCGGATAATACCCCGCGCTGCAGCAGATCCCGCGCCAGCAGTTCGCTGGCGATCACCGCCCCCTGGCCGGCCACCGCCGCCTGCAGGGCATGGGTTTCATCGCTAAAGGTTAACCCCGCGTCAATATTCAGCGTCGGCGGTCCATAGCGGCGACGCCAGTTCTCCCAGCTCGGCGAATCGGCCGGTACGTGCCGGTTGGCGACGTGAAACAGCGTCACCTGCGCCAGATCGTCAGGCCGGCTGAGGGCCAGCGTCGGGCTGGCGACCACGATAAAGCGATCCTTATGCAGCAGGGTACAGCACAGATCCGGCTCGGGCGTTTCGCGATAGCGAATCGCGGCGTCCACGGTGCCCAGATGCAGATCCACCCTTTCGACGCTGGTGTGCAGACGCAGGTCGATAGCCGGAAAGCGGGCGGTGAAGTCCGCCAGCCGTGGCACCAGCCAGTGGGTGAGAAAATTGGAGGTGGTGGTGACGGTTAAGGATGGCGGCTGGCGGGCCTGGGCTATCTGGACGACAGCCTGCTCCAGGGCGCTGAAGGCGCGCTGGGTGGCGGCGTAGAGGATCTCGCCATCGGCGGTCAGGCTGACGCCCTGCGCGCTGCGTTCACAGACCCGGCACTCCAGGACCGATTCCAGCAGTTTGATCTGATGGCTGACCGCCGTCGCGCTGACGCCGAGCGCCCCGGCGGCCAGTTTAAAACTACGCTGGCGGGCGACGGCGTGAAAGGCGCGCAGGGCGCCCAGCGGCGGCAGGCGGGGTGTTCTCATGGCTGAGTTTTTCTCATCTATGGCTGAAAACTATGCGTTTGTGTGTCCCTGTATAGTGGCGATAGGCTACGGGCATGTAAAGACGATGACATGAGTTATTTTCATGCCGTTTAATGTGTCAGGAGCTGAATATGCACGTTTTACACCACCATGCCGCCGCGGACGCGGCGGGAACCTTCGACCCGCGCGGTCGCGCCATCGCCCTCAGCGTAGTCTTCGCCGCCGGGGCCTTGCTGTTCATCATGGCCCCCATTATCGGGGGGAGCGGCACGCTGGGTCTGCTGGCGCTCCTGATCGCGGCCTTCGGCGCCGGATGGGGATTCGCGCGCGCGCAGCCCTGGCTCTATCGGGCGCCCCTGACGGCGACACGCTGGGCCTTCCTGGTGTCGGCGGCCGGCTGGCTGCTGGCGCTGGTGGCCTGGTATGGCGGCCAGGCCTGGCCGTCGCTGCTCCCCGGCGTGACGTTCGGCAGCGCGGGGGCGGCTGTCGCCTGGCGCGTTGCCGCGGGACGGGCGGCACTGTCGGGTCGCCGCGTCAGCGGCGCCACGGCGCTGAGCGTGGCTGTCGCTATCGCGGCGACGCTGCTGACCTGGCACACCGCCGGGGCAGGACGCGGCGGCGTGAACTTTGCCTTCGCCGTGCTGCTGGACTGGGCGCTGCTCGGCGCGCTGATTGTGCGCATCCGCCAGCAGGAGAGTGCGGCGTAGCCGGGTTCAGGCGAGCCGATCAAGCGAAACGGGATAAGTCGTCCGGCGGGGTGATAAATTTCTTCTACACTGTTACTGGCATCACATTCCTGCGCGGCTGGCATCTCAGCCGGCCGCCGTCGGCATTCAGTCCAGGCACGGGCCTGCAGGCTGGTTATCCTGAAAGAGGAGTCTGTAACATGGCATTTGTCACCACCCAAGACGGCGTCAATATTTACTTCAAAGACTGGGGTCCGAAGGAAGCTCAGCCGATTGTTTTTCATCACGGCTGGCCGTTAAGCGCCGACGACTGGGATAACCAGATGTTGTTTTTCCTTGCCGAAGGCTTTCGGGTCATCGCCATCGACCGCCGGGGCCATGGCCGCTCCGATCAGGTCAGCGAGGGGCATGATATGGACCATTATGCGGCAGACGTCTCGGCGGTAGTGGAGCATCTGGATCTGCACAATGCGGTCCACGTCGGGCACTCCACCGGCGGCGGCCAGGTCGCCCGCTACGTGGCCCGCTACGGCCAGCCGCAGGGGCGGGTGGCGAAGGCGGTGCTCATCAGCGCCGTTCCGCCGCTGATGGTCAAAACCGAACAGAATCCTGGCGGCACGCCGATCGAGGTGTTTGACGGTTTCCGCAAAGCGCTGGCGGCTAACCGCGCCCAGTTCTATCTCGACGTCGCCTCTGGCCCGTTCTATGGCTTTAATCGTGAAGGAGCGGAGGTGTCGCAGGGGACGATCCAGAACTGGTGGCGACAGGGGATGATCGGCAGCGCCAAAGCCCATTATGAAGGTATTAAGGCGTTTTCAGAAACGGACCAGACCGAAGATCTTAAGTCGATTACGCTGCCGGTGCTGGTCATGCAGGGCGATGACGATCAGGTGGTTCCCTATAAAAATGCCGCTATCCTGCAGGACCAGCTGCTGCCCAACAGCCAGCTGATCGTTTACCCTGGCTTCCCGCACGGGATGCACACTTCCCACGCCGATACCATCAACGCCGATCTGCTGGCGTTTATCCGCGCCTGATCTTCCCTTTCGCCGGGCGGAATGCCGCAATGGCCTTCCGCCAGCGCCCCGGTCGCCCGTCGCCGGGGCGCGCCGGTTGACGAGCAGGGGAAATCTGCTTAACTCATGGGATACCTGACGACTATTTTCCCCCTGGCAGGATAAAACGCCGGGTTTCCCGCGGGAAACCCGGTGGAATTCTGCGCAAGAGACAAGAGAGAGACAATGAAATTAGCCGGACTTCATCCCGACGAGCAGCGTCGCCTGCAATCGCTTCGCTCTTCCGGGCTGTTGAATAGCGGAAAAGAAGAACGCTTTGATCGCCTTACCAGGCTTGCCCGTTCGCTGTATAACCTGCCGGTGGCGTCCATCAGCCTGGTAGGGGAAGATCTGCTGCATATCAAATCCTGTGCCGGTCTGGATGTGGACACGGTGCCGAGAGATATTTCATTTTGCGCCCATACCATTTTGCAAACCGACCCGCTTATCGTTAACGACATGCAGCAGGACGAGCGTTTTCACGACAACCCGCTGGTGATCCAGGCGCCGTTTATCCGCTTTTACGCCGGGTACCCGGTGCAGCTGCCGGATGGCGCGACGGTGGGGTCTTTTTGCCTGATGGACCATCAGCCGCGTTCGTTTTCCGCGCATGAAATGCAGATCTTAAGCGATCTGGCGGCGATCGTGGAGGATGAGTTCAAGGTGCTGGATGCGGCAACCTCTGATGAGCTGACGGGACTGTTTAACCGCCGGGGATTCCTCACCCTGGCCGAGTATGCCCTGCTGACGGCCCAGCGCCGTCATGAGCCGGTCAGCCTGGCGTTTGTCGACCTCGATCGCTTTAAGCACATCAACGATACCTGGGGGCATGAAGAGGGCGATCGCGCGCTGATCGCCATCGCCGATTTGATGAAAGCCGCCTTCCGTGAATCCGATATCCTCGCCAGGCAGGGGGGCGATGAGTTTATTATTCTGTTCGCCAATACCAGCCGCCACGATGCCGCGGCGGCGATGGAGACGCTCAGCCACAACGTGGCGCGTTTCAACCAGCAGGCGGCTCACCCCTGGCAGCTGGCGTTCTCCTGGGGCTGCGTGGAGTACGATCCCGCCAGCCACCCCAGTCTCAACGCGCTGGTGGCCACTGCCGACCGCCTGATGTATCAGGCGAAGCAGAAACAGGGGCGCGAGCGCCGTTAATCCTTTGCGGCGGCGGCATTCAGCAGGTACTCCTGCGCCTGCTGCCGCTTCTGCGCATAGTCACCGAGCAGCGCCTGCTGCGATTTCCCCGCGTTGTCATAAAACAGGCCGCCCTGATCGGCGATAAAGTCATAATGCTGTTCCAGCTGGCCTATCACCCAGTCGATACGTTGCAGGGTGAGCAAGGTGCAGGACTGGCCATGCAGGTCGTCTTCAATATCCAGCACGTGTGAGCGGAAGGCCTCCAGGGCAAATAACCGGCTCAGCGCGGCAGGGTCCGCCAGCCCCGTCTCCCAGCGCGCCGTTATCTGCTGAAAATGAGCCTGCACCTGCGGAGATGCCCGCCGGGCGCGAAGCCAGACCAGCTTGCGCCGGTAGCTTTCGACCGCCAGCCGCTTCATCTCGCGATATTGCGCCAGCTGCTGTTCGGCATCGGGCACCCGGGTCATCAGCCAGCTAAAAAAGAAGCGGGTCTCAAAGCGCTCGACAAAGTGAAACAGGGGATCGGCCAGACCGTTGCTGTTGAATTCTCTCAGCGGGTCGAAGGGATACATATAGCCAAAATCGAACAGCCACAGCTGCTCCTCCCGGTCCACCAGCAGGTTCCCGCTACAGAGATCCCACTCCATCAGCCCCTGCTCCTCACAGGCTTCCAGCGTGGTGAACAGCTGAGCGATCAGCGGCGGGGTCAGCTGGTGAATCGGCTCGCCATCGATCCAGGGGGAGAGGAGGATGCCGAGGCGATAATCGGCATACAGCGTCGGGACGATGTGGGTGAAGCGCGGCGCGGTATTTGGGTCATCCTTCAGCCGTTGCAACGCCTGCCGGCGCTGTACCTCGTTTAAAAACGACAGCTGGCCGTTAAGGTTGGCAACGCCGGCGACGGCGCGTCGTTTCTTTAAATTGTACTCCTTGCCGGCGATGCGCAGCCGGTAAACCTCGCCGGTCAGCCCCGAACCGTTTACCTGCACCACATAGGGTGAATCCGCAGCCAGCGCGGCGAGGGTCTCCGGCGGCAGTGGACAGTGATTGACGTCGCCGACGATAAGAGGTTCTCCGCTGCGATCGAACGCCTGCTGCTGCTGTTGTCTGAGGTTCATGGCGCCTCCTTAAAAGACATGGGACAGAGTGATTTATCCACGCTATCTCACCCGCAAGCGTCAGCAAAATCATCCTACCGCCGGGCGCTTTTTCAGGCTGAGCGGTGGCGCGTTCACGGAGGATACCTGGGGCGTAGAGCGGCGGCCCTGACGCCGTTGTCAATGAGGTGTTTGCCAGGCTGGGTGCGATTCAGAGTTAACGCCAGAGACGCAAGAAAGCAAAAAGCCTGCTCGAAAGCAGGCTTTTTAAATTTGGCTCCTCTGACTGGACTCGAACCAGTGACATACGGATTAACAGTCCGCCGTTCTACCGACTGAACTACAGAGGAATCGTGTGGAGTCGTATCTTAGCGGCGAAAAATCTTTTGTCAAACATCAATTCGCCCGTTCAGGTGCAACTGCCGCTTCCATCAACAATTTGTTGTCATTTCCGACAATGATTACGGAAAAATACTTTGCAGGATATCCATTTCTCGATCATCATTTGAAATGTTGTTTCAACATCTCTCACTAAGGTCTCTCTTGAACGTCACCTCCGCCGTACGCCAGGCCGTCGAACGGACATCCTGGTTTAAAAAACGTCAGCGTTATCGTGTGCTGTACTGGCGCGAAATCAGCCCTCTCGCTGTGCCCATTCTGCTGGAAAATGCCTGTGTGCTGTTGATGGGGGTGTTGAGCACCTTCCTTGTCAGCTGGCTGGGCAAAGAGGCCATGGCCGGGGTGGGCCTGGCCGATAGCTTTAACATGGTGATCATGTCGTTTTTTGCCGCTATCGATCTGGGTACCACGGTGGTGGTGGCCTTTAGCCTCGGTAAGCGAGATCGGCGGCGGGCGAGAGCGGCCGCGCGCCAGTCGCTGGCCATTATGACCCTGTTTTCTATTGTGCTGGCGGGAGTGATCCACGCTTTTGGTCAGGAGATTATTAATTTTGTCGCCGGCGATGCCACCCCGCAGGTGAAGGACCTGGCGCTGACCTATCTCGAGCTGACGGTGCTGAGCTATCCGGCGGCGGCGATTGCGCTAATCGGCAGCGGGGCGCTGCGCGGAGCCGGGACCACCAAAATCCCGCTGTTGATCAACGGCGGGATGAACATCCTCAATATCCTAATCAGCAGCGTGCTCATCTATGGCCTCTTCTCCTGGCCGGGGCTGGGCTTTGTCGGCGCCGGTCTCGGACTGACCATTGCCCGCTATATTGGCGCCATCGCCACTATCTGGGTGCTGATGGTGGGCCTCAATCCCGCGCTGCGGCTGTCGCTGAAGGGCTACTTCAAACCCTTTAACTTCGCCATTATCTGGGAGGTGATGGGGATCGGCATCCCGGCCAGTATCGAATCGGTTCTGTTCAATGGCGGTAAGCTGCTGACCCAGATGTTTGTCGCCGGGATGGGCACCAACGTTATCGCCGGCAATTTCATTGCTTTTTCGGTGGCCTCGCTGATTAACCTGCCGGGCAACGCCCTCGGCTCCGCCTCGACGATCATTACCGGCAAGCGGCTGGGGAAAGGGCAGATTGGCCAGGCGGAATTCCAGGCCTGGCATGTGTTCTGGCTGTCGACCATTATTCTGACGCTGATTGCCTGGGGCAGCGCCCCGTTCGCGGGCTTTATCGCCTCGTTCTATACCCATGAAGAAGACGTAAAAGAGGTAGTGAAGCAGCTGCTGTGGCTCAACGCCCTGTTTATGCCGATCTGGTCGCTGTCGTGGACTTTACCCTGCGCCTTCAAAGGCGCCCGTGACGTACGTTATACCATGTGGGTGTCGATGCTCGGCATGTGGGGCTGCCGGGTGGTGGCGGGCTATACGCTGGGTATCGTGCTGGGGATGGGCGTGATCGGCGTCTGGTTAGGGATGGTGCTCGACTGGGCAGTGCGTGGCGCGCTGTTTTACTTCCGCATGGTGAGCGGCCGATGGCTGTGGAAGTACCCGCGGGTGAAGGCCTCAACGCCGGAAACCTGATCCGTTTGCCGGATAAACGCCATTTTTTGCGCAAAGTGAGGAATTATTCGGCAAACGATTCATTTTATTAAAAACAGGCTTTACAGCGTCCGGCGTCATCGTTAATATGCGCCCCGTTCACACGATTCCTCTGTAGTTCAGTCGGTAGAACGGCGGACTGTTAATCCGTATGTCACTGGTTCGAGTCCAGTCAGAGGAGCCAAATTTAAAAAAGCCTGCTTTCGAGCAGGCTTTTTGCTTTTCTGTCTGTCCGTTTCCTTGCGGACTCAACATCCGCAGCCACCGCCGGGCCGTTTGTCTCGCTCACCCGGCCACTGACGCTCCCCTGCGGGGAACGCCAGCGTTTTCCTCTCTCTTCCCCCGTCGCCGGTTAGCGGAACGGCGGTTCGTTGAAGGTGCGTAGCTTACGCGAGTGCATGTGATCCCCCTCGGCGCGCAGCAGGTCGATGGCCCGAATGCCGATCTGCAGATGCTCAGAGATGGCCCCCTCATAGAAGCGGTTGGCCTGACCGGGGAGCTTGATCTCACCGTGCAGCGGCTTGTCCGAGACGCAGAGCAGCGTGCCGTAGGGGACGCGGAAACGATAGCCCTGGGCGGCGATGGTCGCGCTCTCCATATCGATAGCCACCGCGCGGCTGAGATTAAAGCGCAGCGCGGAAGCGGAATAGCGCAGCTCCCAGTTACGGTCGTCGGTGGTGACCACCGTCCCGGTACGCAGCCGCTGCTTCACTTCCTCGCCCGGCATCCCGCTCACCTGCTTGGTGGCGTCGTACAGGGCGCGCTGCACTTCGGCAATGCTGGGGATGGGAATATCCGGCGGTAGCACCGCATCCAGTACATGGTCGTCGCGCAGATAGGCGTGGGCCAGCACATAGTCGCCGATGGCCTGGCTTTCACGCAGGCCGCCGCAGTGGCCGATCATCAGCCAGACATCCGGGCGCAGCACCGCCAGGTGGTCGCAGATGGTTTTGGCGTTGGCCGGGCCGACGCCAATGTTAATCAGGGTGATCCCTTTGCCATCGTGGGTGATCAGATGCCAGGCCGGCATCTGGTGCTTCTTCCACGCCAGATCGGAAATAGCCTGCTCCGGCGCTTCGGTTTCGGCGGTGATCCAGATCCCGCCGGCGCAGGAGAGGGCGATATAGGGGCTGTCAGGATCGAGGATTTGGCTGCAGCCCCAGCTGACAAACTCATCCACGTAGCGGGTATAGTTGGTGAACAGCACGTAGGGCTGGAAGTGTTCCGCCGGGGTGCCGGTATAGTGCCGCAGACGCGCCAGCGAAAAATCGACGCGGCGGGCGTCAAAGTGCGACAGCGGATAGAACTCGGTAGGATGGAACAGGCCGTCCGCGGTCTCATCGCCAATCTGCGACAGCTCGGTGGTGGGGAAATAGCGCGTCAGACCGGCGCTCATCGAACGGTCAAGGGTCAGGGTGGAACCGTCTATCACGTAAGGGTAGGGGATTTCATGCTGCGACAGCTCGACGCTAATATGGGCGCCATAGTCCTGATACAGCAGGGTCAGCTGTTCGAGCAAATAGTGGCGGAACAGTTTCGGGTTGGTGATGGTGGTGGTATAGCACCCTTCATGGGTGAAACGTCCCCAGGCGCGCGTTTTAAGGGCTTTATGATCGGCGCCGTCCCAAGAGACCGACAGCTGCGGATAGACAAAAAGGCCTTCCGCGCGGGCTTCGGTATCAGGGAGCGTATGATGGTCAATATAGTCGCCGATGGCTTTGCGCAACGCCGTGACCGAGGCTTCATAACGCGCTTCCAGCTCGGCAAGCGCTTGTTCCGGGGTCAGACTGGCGGCCTTGTTATTCATGATTCGCTCCTTGTTTCAGGTCTGCTGACATTCCCGATAGTATGTCACAGCGGGAAAAGGGCGAAGGGGAATTTATCTGTCAGTTGCGAAGATACTCAGATCAATACCGGCACAGGGGCCGGACTCGATTTATTTACCGGCGTTTGCCCAGCGCGCGCTGCTATAATGGCTGGCGTTGCGGATCTTCAATGTCTGCGCCGGATTATTATTCAGACAATAGCGCGCATCGGCCAGCGGTGTGAGTTTATCCCCTTCCCGCAGGCGGAGGCGACAGGCTTCAATCTCAGCGATCATCTCCAGTGCGCCGCTCTGGAGCACGACGCGGCAGGGGCTGGACGGAGAATTATCCTGGACTTTTTTTACCCACCACTCCATCTGTTTTTTTCCTCTCCTGGTGACACATCCGCCGATAATTCATGTTTCTTAAAAATCTGACAATAAGATTATCCCGCTGGTTTATGCAGTGTTTAAAAACAGGCGACCAAACGTTGATCTCAGCGGTAGGTTTTTTTTCGCCGGCAGGGAATGATCTGCCGGGTTTAATTTGCCGGAAGCGATGACTATGCTGAAAAGCAGATCGTGAGAAGCGCCTGTCAGGAATAGGGCAGAACGCGTTCGGCTACGCGATAAATATCAGAGAGAGCGTTATGAAGCATCTATTACGACACTGGCGAACGTCGGGCGCCGTTATCGGCTCACTGCTGAAAAAAGGGAGCATTGCGGTGCTGGCGCTGCTGGTGGTGTTTCTCGCCGGACGGATCTATGAGTCGCAGCGCGGCCCGGCGCTGCATCGCTGGCATACCTGGCGCGGCAATGAGATGGCGGCCAAAGAGATCGACCAGGCGACCTTTGCCCAATATCTGGCGCGGGAGAAGACCATTTTCGCCGATCTCCAGCGCGAGGTGACGGATGCTTTACCGGAGGAAGATAAAACCCCCGTCAACCGCTTTTATCGCCACAGCCGCGTCTGGCCGGGACAGTTTACGCAGGACTGGAACCGTTCTTTTATACTGTTGCCGCAGGGCAAGCCGCGCGGCAGCGTGGTGCTGCTCCATGGCCTGACCGATTCGCCCTACAGCGTGCGCTATCTGGCGCAGCTCTGGCGGCAGCGGGGCTATGTGGCGGTGGCGCCGCGTTTGCCGGGCCACGGCACCGCGCCGGGAGCGTTAACCGCCGTTGACTGGGAGACCTGGCTGGCGGCAACGCGTCTGGCGGTGCGGGAAGCGACGCGCCTGGCCGGGGCGGACGTGCCGCTGCATCTGGTCGGCTACTCAAACGGCGGCGCGCTGGCGCTCAAGTATGCCCTCGATAGCCTGGAGGACAGCCACTTGCGCCAGCCGCAGCAGATTATCCTGCTGTCGCCGATGATCGGCGTGACGGCGTTTGCCCGTTTTGCCGGTCTCGCCGGGCTGCCGTCCATCTTCCCGGCGTTTGCCCGCGCGGCCTGGCTGAACGTGGCGCCTGAGTTTAATCCGTTCAAGTACAACTCGTTTCCGGTAAAAGCGGCGAGACAGTCCTGGCTGTTGAGCCAGGCGCTGCAGCAGCAGATTATTCGCGCGTCCCGTCAGGGGGAACTGAAAGCGCTGCCGCCGGTCCTCACCTTTCAGTCGATAATGGATTCCACCGTCAGCACCCGGGCGGTGGTGGAGTCCCTGTATCGCTACCTGCCGGACAACGGCAGCGAGCTGGTGGTGTTCGACATAAACCAGGCGGCGGATCTCCGGGTCCTGTTCCGTCCCGCGCTCTATGCGGCGGTGAATACGCTGTTGCCGCCGGCGCCGCGGGCCTATACCACGACGGTGGTGACCAACGCGACGGCGCACACCCTGCAGACCATCGCCCGTACCACGCTGGCGCAGGAACGGGAAGAGCATCGTTATCCCTTACACCTTGCCTGGCCGGCGGATATGTACTCCCTGTCGCATGTGGCAGTGCCGTTTCCCCTGAGCGACTCGCTGTATGGTCGCGAGCCGGACGAGAAGAACCGCTACGGCATTAGCCTGGGCACCATTTCACTGCGCGGAGAGACCGGGACGCTGAGCGTGGGGCTGGAGACGTTAATGCGCGTCACCTCCAATCCTTTCTTTCCGTGGATGCTGGCCCGCGTCGATGAGCATATCGCCTGCGGCGAGCAGGCGGCGGTGGTGGCCTGCCTGAAGGCGCAGGCCAGCGCGGAGGCGTTAAAAGAGGATCAGGTGCAGGACGGTGCGCAGCAGAATGCCGACGATCGCCGCGGGAGCCACGAAGCGAAACAGGCGGACAAACCGTGAACTGATGCCGAGGAAAATACCGATCCCGGGCAGATCGAAGGTCTGGATCAGCAGACCTGCCGAGGCGTTGACCTGGCTGACGGTGACTTTGCCCTGCTGGATCAGCTCGGAAATGACGCCAAAATAAGCGGTGCCCCCGGCGACGCACTTCACCAGCGCCGGCAGCACAAAGTTCTGCGGAATATGCAGCCAGCCGAGCACCGGTTTCAGCAGCTGCTGCAGCAGGTCGATGACGCCTGCGCCCTGCAGCAGTCCGACGATGGTTAACGACAGGATCAGCATCGGCACCGCGCCGAGCGCCAGGCGGATGGCGTCGGAGCCGGCGCTGTTGATCACCGCCAGAATGCCCTGGCTGTTCTGCTCGGCGTTGGGCAGCGCTTCCGCGCGAGGGTTCTCGGCGACCGATAGGCGCCGTCCGGTGACGTGCCAGGCGACCGCCGCCGCGCACAGGCCGCCGACCACTGAGATAACGATCGAGGCCAGCCAGTGCAGGCCGAAAGGGGTGAGGGGATAAAAGACGTTGCCTTGCCCCATGGCGAAGACCATGGCAAGGGTGGCGGCTATTTGCCGGTCAGAAACGCCGCGTTTGTCCATAATCGACAGCGTGGCCAGCGGGGCGGCGAAGCTGACAAAGTTAATCTGGATCAGGGCGAAGGCGCTCATCCCGGTTAAGCCGAAGGGCTTCAGCAATGGCGCAACCCAGCGCACAATCACATCGAGGATGCCGCGGACCTCCAGATATTTCATGATAATCAGCATGATCACCATGATCGGCAACAGCGTATACAGCGCGACGTCAACGGACGATTTGCCCGCCGCCATAATGATGCTTATGACATCCATTTACGTTCTTTACCACTCGCAAAGCCATTCGTTCGCGTCATCATAATCCCGTGGGGAAGGAAATGATATGTCAGGATCGCCCCGGGGACCGGCGCCGTGGGGCGCCGGGAGGAGAGGATTACTGGCCGATGTTGACCAGCGTGCGGCCATGAATATTGTTGCTGAGGAAATCTGCGGCATACGCTGGCGCCTGCTCCAGCGTGATTTCCGTGGCTGCCTGTTGGTAGTAGCTTTCCGGCAGCAGCTGGGCCAGACGCTGCCACACCGCGTCGCGTTCTGCGGTGGGCACCATCACCGAATCCACCCCCTGCAGACGCACATTGCGCAGAATAAACGGCATCACGGTGGTTGGCAGATCGAAGCCCCCGGCCAGACCGCAGGCGGCGACGCAGCCGCGATAGTGCGTTTGCGCCAGCACTTTGGCCAGCATCGTGCCGCCAACGGTATCCACCGCGCCCGCCCACAGCTGTTTCTCCAGCGGGCGGGTCTCTGCAAAGTCGCTGCGCGGCAGGATGGCGTCGGCCCCGAGCTGGCGAAGGTAGCCGTGCGTCGACTCGCGGCCCGATACGGCCGTCACCCGGTAGCCGAGCGCTTTCAGCAGGACCACCGCGGTGCTGCCGACCCCGCCGCTGGCGCCGGTGACCAGGATATCACCGCTTTCCGGGGTGATGCCCGCGCTGACGAGGGCATCAACGCACAGCATCGCGGTGAAGCCGGCGGTGCCGATGATCATCGCCTGGCGCGCGCTGAGCGTCTCTGGCAGGGCTACCAGCCAGTCGCCTTTGACACAGGCCTCGGTGGCCAGGCCGCCCCAGTGGTTTTCGCCCACGCCCCAGCCGGTGAGGATCACGTCCTGGCCGGGAACAAAGCGCGGATCGCGGCTTTCACTTACCCGGCCGGCAAAATCAATCCCCGGCACCATCGGGAACTGGCGGATGATTTTGCCTTTGCCGGTGATCGCCAGGGCATCTTTATAGTTGAGACTCGACCAGTCGATGGCGACCCGCACGTCGCCTTCGGTAAGGGCGGGCAGGTCAATCGCTTTGACGGTGGCCACGGTGCGGTTGTCAATCTGGTCCAGAACTAATGCTTTCATGACTGAGTATTCCTCGTCTGAAGGGAGTTATCGGCGCTATCGCCGTCCTGTGCAGGTGTTATTGTCATCATAGTGTGCGCAAAGAAATCCCAGTACTGGTTAAGGGGAGCGGCGGACTGGACCAGCCTGGCACGCATCACCGCGCCTTCCCAGCCGATCCAGAACACCTGGGCCAGCACCTCCGGTGAGGTGTCGCTGGCGATCGTCCCGGCAGCCCGCGCCTCGTGCAGGCAGCGGGCCACGCGCGCCTCCCATGCCGCCAGGATGGTCTGCAACCGCTGGGGAAATGCCTCGGGCAACAGGGGAGCTTCCTGCAGCAGGTTGCCTACCAGGCAGCCGCGACGAAACTGGTATTTCTCCATTCCCTGACCGGCATCACGCACGAAGGCCGCCATCCGTTCCAGCGGCGGCACGGCGTCGTCCAGCAGGAATTTATCTAATTTATGCGCAAAATAGTCGCCATAGGCGGCAAGCACGGCGAGGCCAAAGGCCTCCTTGCTTTTGAAACAGTGGTAAAACGACCCCTTCGGCACGGCGATGTTCTTGATCACCGCATCAATACCCGCCGCGAGATAGCCCGTTTCGGTCAGCACCTCCAGGCCCGAGCGAATCAGCGCCTGTCGCGTGTCGACAAACTGGCGATCGGCCTTTGGCGGTCGGCCGCGGCGGGGCTTCTGGTTGGCGGAGGTAGCGGGATTCATCATTTAGACCGTATGGTTTAATTGTTTGTCAGGGTACCCCCAATCCCGGTGGGGGGCAAGCCATGTAAGGCAGAGAAGGGCGGAATTTCGAGGCAGTCAGCTTATGAAGGCGACGCGGATTATCATCAATTATTAATGCGTGGTTCTCCGCGCGGCTGCTGCAGAGAATATCAATCCGCTGAGACTATTCCGCTGACCATATATCTCTCTGGCCGCCACGGAATGATAAGGATGAATGGTAGCGATTATATTGCCGGGCTGGCGATGATTTGCAGACCCTGGCGGATTGACAACTCCGGCATGATAAAACACATTGTCCCCCCTGAAGGGGCGCCGGTTGCCACCTCAGTTTAAATAAAAACGCCGCAAGGCAGGAAAGCCTGTCCTTTATTATCGGCGTCTGGATAAATAACCCGCCGCCGAAACCACACCTGCGAAAAAGGAATAACAGCCTGATGTACAGAATGAATATTGCCGTCAAAGGAGGGGATGAATGTCGCTAATCGCTATTGTGCTGGTCTTTATGATGGCCATCGTGGTGACGGTGTTCATTTCCCATCTTCTGCCCGTTAAAGTGCCGCTGCCGCTGATCCAGATCGCCGCGGGCGCCGCGCTGGCCGCCGGTGGTTTTCAGGTCGATTTCGATCCGCACATCTTTTTGCTGTTGTTTATCCCGCCGCTGCTTTTCCTTGATGGCTGGCGGATCCCGAAAGACGCGTTTTTCCGCGATATGAAGCCGATTCTGTCGCTGGCGATAGGCCTGGTGATGGTCACTATCCTCGGCATTGGCCTGTTTATTCACTGGCTTATTCCGGCGATCACCGTGGCGGCGGGGTTTGCCCTGGCGGCGATTCTGTCACCCACCGATCCGGTGGCGGTATCGGCAATGACCGCCAGCTCGCCGCTGCCTTCCCGGATGGCGCATATCCTCGAAGGGGAATCGCTGTTAAACGATGCTTCGGGCCTCGTCGCTTTTAATTTCGCCATCGCCGCGGTGCTGACCGGCAGCTTCTCCCCGGGAGAGGCGGTGATGAAGTTTTTCCTGATGGCGTTCGGGGGCATCCTCAGTGGGCTCGTGGTGGTGTGGGTCACCGGCAAATGTAATAACTTTCTGGTGCGGCGCACCCGCGAGGAGCCGGCCATCCAGATCCTGATCAGCCTGCTTATCCCCTTCGCCGCCTACCTGCTGGCCGAGGCGTTCCATGTCTCCGGCATTCTTGCTGCCGTCGCCGCCGGCATTGCGATGCACTATGAACAGCTGTCGGGGCCCCGGCTACCCGCGACGCGCATGAAAAGCAGCGCGGTGTGGTCCATGCTGCAGACTACCCTCAACGGGATGATCTTCCTGATGCTGGGCGAGCAGTTGCCCCGCATGCTCAGGACGTTGCCGGCGGTAGCCAGCCAGGCCGGCGTCCCTTCGCCCTGGTATCTGCTGCTGTACGCCGTGGCCATCACTCTCGCGCTCGGTCTGATGCGTTTCGCCTGGGTATGGCTGTCGATGACGCTGACCATTTTTCGCCGCAAACGCCGGGGCAAAGCCATCACCGTCCGTCCGCGATTCAGCATCCTCGCCGTCATGGCGCTGGCGGGGGTCAAAGGCTCCGTGACGCTCGCCGGTATTCTGACGCTGCCGGCGGTGCTGGCGGATGGTTCACCCTTCCCGGGCCGCGAACTGCTGATCTTTCTCTCAATGGCGGTGATCCTGATGTCGCTGGTGGTGGCGGCTATCGGCCTGCCGTTCATGACCCGCTATCTTGCCGATGATTTACCCCATGACACCGGCAAAGACGATATTGGCGCCGTCATGACCGAAGTGGCTATCAACCGGCTGAATGCGCTACTCGACGAGCCGGTGGAGGATCCGACTGAGCAGGCCCTGCGGGCTGATGCCGGCAATATGCTGCTGGAAACCTACCAGCGGCGGCTGCACTATAACGACAATGACGAAGGGCAGGACGTCGGGCTGGAGCTGGCTAAGCGCGCCAGGCTGGAGAAATATATGCAAAGAGAGGTCATTATCGCCCAGCGTCAGGAGCTGTTCCGGCTGCGTCGCGCCCACAACATTAGCGATATCACCTTTTATGAGGTGCTGCGAGAGATAGACCTGAAGGAAGAGAGCTTGCGCTAGTGGCGCCATCGCCGGAGGGGGGGATCCTTCGCCTTCCGGCAGCGCAGCTGGCGCGGAAAAGCAAAAAGCCTGCTCGAAAGCAGGCTTTTTAAATTTGGCTCCTCTGACTGGACTCGAACCAGTGACATACGGATTAACAGTCCGCCGTTCTACCGACTGAACTACAGAGGAATCGTGTGAACGGGGCGCATATTAACGATGCCACCCGGCCTTGTCAAAGCCTGATTCAAAGAATTGCGTTCGACTGCTGACAATTTCAGCAACACCCGCCCATGCGCTGTTTTTTTCATCAGATTGCACCGTTGTAGTGCGAATGTACCCCTAATGGGGCATACCACAATCTGCTTACCGGGCAAATAAAAACCGGATTGCTATCACTATCCCTTATAACACCGCCTGTGGCGGGCAACGGCAGCGGAAATGAAAAGCTGGCAAGCAAATTGCAAAACCAGTTTCATCATACTTCCAGCGTTGACGCTGGCGTTCCTTACAGGAGGCAAAATGAACTTAAGACGACTGAAATATTTTGTGAAAATCGTCGATATCGGCAGTCTGACCCAGGCCGCTGAAGTCTTGCACATCGCCCAACCGGCCCTCAGCCAGCAGGTCGCGACCCTGGAAGGTGAAATGGACCAGCAGCTTCTGATACGCACCAAGCGAGGGGTCACGCCAACGGAAGCCGGTAAAATCCTTTATACCCATGCGCGGACCATTCTGCGCCAGTGTGAGCAGGCGCAGCTGGCGGTCAATAACGTCGGCCAGACGCTGCGTGGCCAGGTCTCGATCGGCCTGGCGCCGGGCACAGCGGCCTCCGCCATTACCATGCCGTTGCTGCAGACGGTGCGTAATGAGCTGCCCGAGGTGATGGTCTATCTGCAGGAAAGCAGCGGCACTGCGCTGAATGACAAGCTGCTGGCGGGCCAGCTGGATATGGCGGTGCTGTATGAGCGTTCGCCGGTGGCCGGCATCGTCAGCCAGCCGCTGCTGAAAGAAGACCTCTACCTGGTCGGCACCCGCGACTGCCCGGGGCAGAGCGTGGACCTTACGGCGGTGGCGGAGATGAACCTGTTCCTGCCGCGGGATTACAGCGCGGTACGGGCGCGGGTCACCGAGGCGTTCACCCTGCGTCGTCTGTCGGCGAAAATTATCGGCGAGATCGAATCCATTACCACCCTGACCGCGGCCATCGCCAGCGGCATGGGGGCGACGGTCCTGCCGGAATCCGCTGCCCGCTCCCTGTGCGGCGCGGCGAACGGCTGGATGGCGCGGATTAGCACGCCGTCAATGAGCCTGTCGCTGTCGCTGAACATGTCGGCGCGCGGCGGTTTGTCGCCGCAGGCGCAGGCGGTGAAGGAGATCTTGCTGTCTCTGGTGAGCCGTCCGTCGCTGGAGAACCGCGAACTGCAGCTGGTTAGTTAGGCTATATTCTCTTAAGGAATAAGTTGCTGGTTTTTATTATTTGTTACCCGGGACAACAGACTTTAACAATAGCAGATACGTTAAGTCCATTGGCCCGGAGGAAAGGGTGAACTTCCAGCAACTGAAAATTATCCGTGAGGCGGCCCGTCAGGATTACAACCTGACGGAAGTCGCGAATATGCTCTATACCTCGCAGTCAGGCGTCAGCCGCCATATCCGGGAACTGGAAGAGGAGCTGGGGATTGAGATCTTTATCCGTCGCGGCAAACGCCTGTTAGGCATGACCGAGCCGGGTAAAGCGCTGTTATCCATTGCTGAGCGGATCCTCAATGAAGCCAGCAACGTCCGGCGGCTGGCGGATCTCTTCACTAACGATGCCTCCGGCGTCTTAACCATCGCCACCACCCACACCCAGGCGCGCTACAGCCTGCCCCCGGTGATTAAAGCTTTCCGCGAGCTGTTCTCCGACGTTCGCGTCGAGCTGGTGCAGGGCACCCCGCAGGAAATCGAAGCGCTGCTGCATAACGGCGGGGCGGATATCGGCATCGCCAGCGAGCGTCTGAGCAACGACCCGACGCTGGCGGCTTTCCCCTGGTTCCGCTGGCATCACAGCCTGCTGGTACCCAAAGAGCATCCCCTGACCCAGGTGTCTCCTCTGACGCTGGAGGCGATTGCCCGTTGGCCGTTAATCACCTATCGCCAGGGGATCACCGGCCGTTCGCGGATCGATGAGGCCTTCAACCGCAAAGGGTTGATGCCGGATATTGTGCTGAGCGCCCAGGATTCCGATGTGATCAAGACCTACGTCGAGCTGGGGCTGGGCGTCGGGCTGGTTGCCGAGCAGTCCGGGGATGCCCGCGAAGCGGATACCTTTACGCGGCTCGATACCCGCCATCTGTTTGATGCCAATACCGTATGGCTGGGACTGAAGCGGGGTCAGCTGCAGCGTAATTACGTCTGGCGCTTTATCGAATTGTGCAATGCCGGACTGTCGCTGGATGAGATCAAGCGCCAGGCGATGGAGCCGGAAGAGGCCGCTATCGACTATCAGATTTAAGGAAATGCTGGCCAGCGGATCGGGGAGAGGAAATGCCGCTATAATTCACACACGAGAGTCGCGACTGAGGAAGGGAAAATGACGATGCGGCGTGTGACATTACTCTGTTCGGCGCTGATGCTGTTCGCCAGCCACAGCGCGCTGGCCGTCAGCTATCCGCTGCCGCCGGAGGGGAGCCGTCTGGTGGGCAGCGCTTTTACCATTGCCGTGCCGGAGAACAACACTCAACCACTGGAAAGCTTTGCCGCCCAGTACGGCCAGGGGTTGAGCAATATGCTGGAGGCGAACCCCGGCGTCGATGTCTATTTGCCGCACTCCGGTTCGACGCTGACCATTCCGCAGCAGCTGATCCTGCCTGACACCGTGCGTGAGGGGATCGTTATCAACGTCGCCGAGATGCGCCTCTATTATTACCCGCCGCTGGGCAATAGCGTGGAAGTCCTGCCAATCGGCATTGGCCAGGCGGGACGCGAAACGCCGCGTAACTGGGTGACGGCGGTAGAGCGCAAGCAGGAAGGGCCCACCTGGGTACCGACCGCCAATACCCGCCGTGAATATGCGAAAGAGGGCAAAACCCTGCCGGCAATGGTGCCGCCCGGCCCCGATAATCCGATGGGGCTGTATGCGATCTATATCGGCAGGCTGTACGCCATCCACGGCACCAATGCCAACTTTGGCATCGGGCTGCGCGTCAGCCAGGGATGCATCCGCCTGCGCAATGACGACATTAAATTCCTGTTTGATAACGTGCCGGTGGGGACGCGCGTCCAGCTGATCGATCAGCCGGTGAAGTACACCGTGGAACCGGATGGCAGCCACTGGCTGGAGGTGCACGAGCCGCTGTCGCGCAACCGGGCGGAATTTGAATCCGACAGAAAAGTCCCCTTGCCGATGACCTCGGCGCTGCGCGAATTTACTCAGGGGCCGGGAGTGAGTCCTTCGCAGGCCGAGCAAACCCTGCAGCGCCGCTCCGGCATGCCGGTGAATATCAGCGCCACAGCGGCGCAGGGGAGTTTGTAGTGGGTCGTTTAGCCTGATTAACGGCTATTGTAAGAAGGCTCTTTTGCTGTCGATGCATTCAACGTTGTTGGGGATAAGGATCGGGAAACCGATCCTTAACTTATCAACAGTGGCGGTGATGGCGTGTTAATGAGGGCGCCAGGAGAGGCTCAGGCGGGGATGATAAAGTCTGCAAATATATCTATGGACTTAATATTGTTACTGAGGATCTTTTTGGGCTGCCATTGTCCATGAAAGCGAATATCCCCGTTATGATAGCCAATATCCAGAATATAAGACGGATGAGTTCTGCTGAATCCCTATTGTCAAAACACGCCTGACCACAGTCACTACTACTGACCCCCATCGTCGTTGATAAGCGAATCAGGGGGCTGGGATGTCGTTATTTATTGTTGGCAATCGGGACATGCTGCTGCATCACTTCAACGATCCAGTCAATAAAAACGCGCAGCTTGGCGTTGACATGGCGGTTCGGTGGAAACGCCAGGTACAGAGGCATTGGGCTAATCCGCCATTGTGTAAATAACGGAATCAAAGCGCCAACGGCCTGATGCGCTGCCGCCATATAGTTGGGCAGCGCAATCACGCCTAAGCCAGCTAACCCAGCTTCGAGGTAAGCATTGCCATCATCCACGGCAAGGACGTAGTTGCCCGTGATTTCAATACGTTCATTCTCACAGCGCAGTACCAAAGGATCAATCTTACTGGTGCGTGAGGACAAGAATCCCACTATGCAATGGTCAGTATTTTGCAGCTCTCGCGGGTGTGCGGGAGCGCCAAGGCGTTCCACATAACGGGGGGCGACGTAGACGCCGATTGGCAAATCGCCGACATGGCGTGCGATTAGGGACTGGTCGGTGATTTCGCCCCCGCGCAGGACGCAATCCACGT
Source organism: Klebsiella sp. C239 (assembly GCF_048822715.1). NCBI lineage: Bacteria > Pseudomonadati > Pseudomonadota > Gammaproteobacteria > Enterobacterales > Enterobacteriaceae > Klebsiella > Klebsiella sp. C239. The sequence continues at coordinate 562,882 of NZ_JBMEZK010000001.1, forward strand.
TGTCGCCGATCAGATCTACCTTCCGGTCGCTCACGCCCATGTCGAACTGAATATCAGGGTAGCGGGCGTGGAAAGCCGGTAGCGCCGGCACCAGGATGAGGCGGGCTAGCGGACTGGGCACATCCACCCGTAGCCGTCCCCTGGGCGTCATCGCCGCACTGGACAGGCTGTTTTCAGCATCCTCCATGTCCGCCAGCAGGCGGATGACGCGCTCGTAGTAGACCGCGCCATCGGGAGTCACTCCAAGCTTGCGGGTGGTGCGATGGAGCAATTTGACGCGCAGTCGCGCTTCCAGTTGCTGAATGAGTTGCGTCACCGTGGTTTTGCTCATATGAAGCGTTTGGGCAGCCTTCGTGAAGCTCCCTGCCTCCACCACCCGAGCAAAGGCGCGCATCGCATCGAAACGATCCATTTCTTATCCTGTCTTTCATCGATTGTTTGGATATTACAAACAATGAGGGACAAAGTCGCTTGTTTATCCGCCCGATCTGGCCGTTGTACAGTGTCTTTATATTCACCGGGCTGATTTCGCCCCAGTATAAAGGTACAAACATGACAGCACGCGAAGCCGTTTTTCCCCACGGTCGGCAGGCGCTCTATGAGCGCAATCGTTATTCACCGGCCATCAAATCCAATGGTTTCTTGTTTGTTTCGGGGCAGGTAGGTAGCCACGAGGATGGTTCGCCTGAGCACGATCTGAAAGCACAGGTCAGGCTGGCGTTCAAAAATCTTAATGCTGTGCTCGCGGCGGCGGGCTGCACGTTTGGGGACGTGGTTGACGTTACCCTCTTTGTCGTCGATCCTGAGTCAAATCTCGACGCTATCTGGAGTATCCTGCCAGAATATTGGGGAGAAGCGCCTTACCCTACGCTGACCGGGATCGGCGTGACGTGGCTTTATGGATTTAAGTTCGAGATTAAGGTTATTGCCAGGCTACCCTAAGCGTTACGGGTCTTTCCGCCAGTTGGGCAGCCCGCGCTGTCTGTAGCGGTAAATGCCGAATCGGGATCTTCTGCTACGCAGCGGCAGACCCAGTGGTTACCGTCGGATCGAAAGTCTGTAGCCATAAGGTTGGGAGCAGCGGCGCTGCTTTTCACCTGCGGGGATCGCATACGGAACGTTGGACGGTACCAACGGTACGATGCTGCTTATACCCGCTGGCGGGGGGCTCACGGAAAGCAAAAAGCCCGCTCAGGTTTCCCTGAGCGGGCTTTTTAAATTTGGCTCCTCTGACTGGACTCGAACCAGTGACATACGGATTAACAGTCCGCCGTTCTACCGACTGAACTACAGAGGAATCGTGTGAACGAGGCGCATACTACTGGCCCGGCATTTTTGTGTCAACACTAAAATTAACCTGCTGATTCAACTGGCTAAATTTAGCTCAACACGTTGTTTTAGTGAACAATGCGCCGATCGTCTTCGTCCTGCAGGCCATTTTCACGTCTGCGCGCCAGCGGATCCTGGCGGTAAAAATGGCAAAAACGCTGCCACAGGGCCGGGAAGCGGGGCGCGAACAGTTCAGGCGCGCTGAAAAAATATTCCGAAAGGACGGCGAAGCACTCCGCGGGATCGGTGGCGGCATAGGCGTCAATGCTGGCGGCGCTTTCCCCTACCAGATCTATCTCATCCTGAATGTTGTTCATCGCCGCGTGGAGATCGTGCTCCCAGCCGGCGACTTCGCGCAGTGGGATCAGCGGCACCCCGCTGGCCCGATCGCCATTCCGCGCATCAAGCTTATGCGCCACCTCATGCACCACAAGGTTAAAGCCTGACGCATCAAAGGAGTCCTGAATATCCAGCCAGTTCAGCACCACGGGACCCTGCTGCCAGCTTTGCCCCGACTGCACCACCCGCTGGTTGTGGACCAGACCAATATCATCCTCCCATTCATCATCCACGACAAACGGGGCAGGGTAGATCAGCACTTCATGAAAACCGTCCAGCCACTCAATCCCCAGCTCAAGTACCGGCAGGCAAAAGAGCATAGCTATCCGCGCCTGGTGCAACGGAGTCAGCTCCAGCCCCTGAAGCGCCACCAGACGTTTTTGCTGTAAGAAACGGGCAGCCATCTGCGTCAGCTTATGCTGCTCAGCGGGCGAAAGGTGGGCTAAAACCGGAATGGCAAGCGCTTGCTCCCAGGGCATCTCTGCGTTGCCGGACTCATCATCTGCTTTCCAGGGCCATTTAAACATCATATTGCTCGCAAAGTCGTCACTTGAACACGATTACCGAAACGGGAGCTATTAAAATGCCAAAGATCCTGGCATTATAGCAACCACAACAGCGGAGAGATGCCGGAGCGGCTGAACGGACCGGTCTCGAAAACCGGAGTAGGGGCAACTCTACCGGGGGTTCAAATCCCCCTCTCTCCGCCAACTATTCTTTCTCTGACCATTCCCCTTCAATAACACCGTTAGCTTCAGGTATAACGCCTGCGCTGGGGTATCGCCATCATCATCGTCCTGGTTTCAGCGTAAAGACGCGGTAGTGCGCCTTGTCCTTTTGTGGTCTTACCGCCGCAATTTGCCCGAACGAGCTTAAACGCATCATAAAGAGGGAAGGTACGCCTGGAAAGCGGCAATGTTGAAAAGAGTGATCTCAACGGAGCGGGAACAAGAAAAAGCCCGCTGAGCGCGGGCTTTGATGGGGATCAGAACTGGTAAACCAGACCGAGGGCCACGATATCATCGGTCGAGATACCGTTGTTGCGGTAGAAGCGGTCGTCTTCATCCAGCAAGTTGATTTTGTAATCCACATAGGTGGACATATTTTTATTGAAGTAGTAGGTCATGCCGATGTCGACATACTTGACCAGATCCTTGTCGCCATAGCGAGAATAGTTGTAAAGATCTTTCCCCTTCGATTGCAGATAGGCCACGGATGGACGCAGCGGTAAATTATACTCATCGAACTGGTACTGGGCGACGACTTCAAAGTTCTGCGTCTTGTTGGCAATAGCGCCGTTGCCGTAGAAGGTCATGTTGCGGGTTTCCGCATACATGGCGGCCAGATAGATGTTGTTGGCGTCATATTTTGCGCCGACGGTCCAGGCCTCGGCTTTATCACCGTTAGCGTAAATATGGCTGCTGCGTGCTGCCGCCAGCTGGTTATGGGTACGGTCGGAAGCCGAGTAGGCGGCCCCGAAGCTGATGCCCATATCGAGATCGTAGTAGCTGGAAATACCAAACCCATCGCCATTTTCCCGCGCCAGTTTACGAGCGCCGCCGTTGTTTGTGCCTTCGCCAGAACCGGCGTTTTCATTATTCCCCTGATACTGCAGGGCGAAATGCAGGCCGTCGACGAGGCCGAAGAAATCGCTGTTACGGTAGGTGGCCACCCCGTTGGTGCGGCCGGTCATGTAAACGTCGGTCTGAGTGTAGGTATCGCCGCCGAATTCCGGCAGCATATCAGTCCAGGATTCGATGTCGTACACCACGCCGTAGTTACGGCCATAGTCCAGTGAGCCATAGTCAGCAAACTTCAGACCGGCGAAGGCCAGACGAGTCCATGAATTCGCGCCTTCTCCTTCGCTGGTGTTCGCTTTGACATTGTATTCCCACTGACCGTAGCCGGTTAACTCGGAAGCGATCTGCGTTTCGCCTTTGATGCCTAAGCGAGCATAGGTCTGGTCGCCGTCCTCGCTGGTGTCGTCAGAGAAGTAACGCAGGCCGGCGACTTTCCCATAAAGGTCCAGTTTGTTGGCGTTGTTGTTATAAATTTCTGCAGCATTAACGGCATTGACCATGAGTAATGCCGGTACCATGAGTGCCAGTACTTTTCTTTTCATTATATATTCCCTTTTAATAATAATTTCTGTGAATTATGACAATCCCTCCGGAATGCCTGTCAGATACTAACGACTAAGTTCATTTTTATTTAAAATAAAATATGTAAATAAATAATGTAAGATATTACAAGATATTTCTATGTGGTTCATTATATTAAATTTAAATGAATCTGTTTTAATGATTATTTTGTTGTATAGCAATAAGTTATGTTGCTGCGTTGCGATCGTGGTTAACTGAATGAAATCATTTATATTAATTTACAGCGAGTTGGTCATTCAGTCTTTAAATATAATTTATTAGTCAATGTCGCCGGCGGAGGGATAATTACACTACGCGGCATGGCTGGGTGTCGTTAATGTTTAAGTCCGTGGTAAAGAATAAAAAAACCACCCCTGCGTATTTCCATTGGCAGAATAAGTGATAAGTGGGTGCAGAAGACAAGGATGAAACTGCTGCCTGTGGCGCAGCATGGCGGTATAATGTGATGAGCGTCACGTTTTTGAGTGGCGGTAGTATGATTTGTCACGGAGAGGAATGAGATGGAAGAGCAGGCAAAACGCAGCCCGGGCGGCAAACTTGCGCTATGGGCGTTGTATGCCTTTTGCGGATATTGTGTCTGGGTCATTGTGCGTTACTGGTGGGTGGTGGGAAAAATTCACAGTGTCCCCGGCGCCAGCGCGGAGGGCGACTTTGGCACCATGGCAGGGAAATGGCTTGGCGCCCTGTTGGGAATGCTGGTACTCGCCGGCATTGGCGCGATCCTCGGCGCTGTCGTCTGGTATACACGGCCCTCCGGAAGCGGGCGGGATCATCGGTCGTAAAGTTGCTATGCTCGAGGCTGACCTACAGATAAAGGAACGCCTATGAACCTGGTTGACTGGCAGCAGCGATTTGAGCACTGGATACTGACGCACCACGCCCGGGAGGATGCGGCGCACGATCTGTCCCATTTTCGTCGCGTCTGGGCCACCGCCACCCGGCTGGCCGCCGGGGAGGAGGAGGTCGACGGACTGGTGCTTCTCACGGCCTGCTATTTTCATGACATTGTCAGTCTGCCTAAAAATCATCCGGAGCGAAGCCGCTCCTCGATGATGGCTGCCGAGAAAACCCTGGCTATTTTGCAGTCGTCGTTTGCCGATTTTCCCGCAGACCGGTATCCGGCGGTCAGCCACGCTATTGAGGCGCACAGCTTCAGCGCGGCGATCCCGCCGCGCACGCTGGAGGCGAAAATCGTCCAGGACGCCGACCGTCTCGAGTCGCTGGGGGCGATAGGCCTGGCGCGGGTCTTCGCCGTCGCCGGCGCCCTGAACACCATTCTGTTTGATGCCGATGATCCTTTCGCCGACCGGCGAGCGCTGGATGACAGAAAATATGCCCTCGACCATTTCCAGTGCAAGCTCCTGCGCCTGCCGGAAACCATGCAGACCGCCGGAGGAAGGGCTATGGCACAGCATAATGCGCGCTTCCTCGTCGAGTTTATGGCCAAGATCAGCGCGGAGCTGAAGGGGGAACCCCTGGCGCTGGATGAGGCGGTTTTACGCCGCTTTGCACCGCAGCCGTCAACCGACCAGTGATTTATGGTACTCTCTGCAAAAATCGTCCGCGCTGGTTGAGGATATGCCACAAAAGTTAAGCAAGGAAAACAGGTCGTTGTCATTGACGGAACAGGCCGGTGAAGAGGCTCAGGCGCTGCTGCGCCAGCTGATGACGATCTACGATGTAAAAACGCTGGTCGCCGAACTGGTGAGCGTCGGGGAGCAGCACTGGAGCGCGGCGATCCTCAAGCGCGTGGCGGCCCTCAGCCGCGCGGCAGCGCGTTTGCGTCCGCAGGAGGTCGCTCATCTGGCGACGCTGCTGCCGTCGCCGCCGGCCCATCATCCGCACTATGGATTCCGTTTTGTCGATCTGTTTGCCGGTATCGGCGGGATCCGCAGCGGTTTTGAAGCTATCGGCGGGCAGTGCGTCTTTACCAGCGAGTGGAACAAGCATGCGGTGCGCACCTATAAGGCCAACTGGTATTGTGATCCGCAGCAACACCGTTTCAATGAAGATATTCGCGATATCACCCTCAGCCATCGCCCCGACGTTAGCGATGACGAGGCGGCGCAGCATATCCGCGAGACTATCCCGCAGCATGATGTGCTGCTGGCCGGCTTTCCCTGCCAGCCTTTCTCACTCGCCGGCGTGTCGAAAAAAAATGCCATGGGTCGCGCCCACGGCTTTGCCTGCGAAACCCAGGGGACGCTGTTTTTTGATGTGGTGAGAATTATCGCCGCCCGTCAGCCGGCGATCTTTGTGCTGGAGAATGTCAAAAATCTCAAAAGCCACGATCAGGGGCGGACCTTCCGCATCATCATGCAGACGCTGGATGAGCTGGGGTATGAGGTCGCTGACGCCGGGCATAGCGGGCCGGACGATCCGAAGGTGATCGACGGGCGCCATTTCTTACCGCAGCACCGGGAGCGCATCGTGCTGGTGGGCTTCCGTCGCGATCTGCAGCTGCACGAGGGCTTTACGCTGCGCGATATCGCGGCGCTGTACCCGGCGGTTCGGCCAACATTTGGCGAGCTGCTGGAGCCGACGGTGGATGCTAAATTTATCCTCACGCCGGTACTGTGGAAATATCTTTATCGATATGCCCGCAAACATCAGGCGCGGGGCAATGGCTTTGGTTATGGCCTGGTGGACCCCGCCAATCCCCACAGCGTGGCCCGGACGCTCTCCGCCCGCTACTATAAAGATGGCGCCGAAATTCTCGTCGATCGCGGCTGGGACCGGCCGCTGGGCGAGACGCATTTTGACGATCCGCAGAATCAACAGCGGCGTCCTCGTCGGTTGACGCCGCGGGAGTGCGCCCGGTTGATGGGTTTCGAATCGCCTCAGGGGGCGCGTTTCCGCATCCCGGTGTCGGATACCCAGGCCTATCGTCAGTTCGGCAACTCGGTGGTGGTTCCGGTCTTCGCCGCGGTGGCGAAGCTCCTGGCCCCGCGCATCGCTCAGGCGGTGGCGCGTCGCGAAGCGGGTGATAACGATGGCGGATGTTCACGATAAAGCCACGCGCAGTAAAAATATGCGGGCTATCGCCACGCGCGATACGGCGATCGAGAAGCGGATAGCGGCGCTGTTGACTCAGGCGGGATTCACCTTTGTTGCCCAGGATCGCGAGCTGCCGGGACGCCCTGATTTCGCTTTACCCGATTACCGTTGCGTCATCTTTACCCACGGCTGTTTCTGGCATCACCATGACTGTTACCTGTTTAAGGTGCCGGCCACCCGGACCGCGTTCTGGCTGGACAAGATCGCCGGCAACGTGGCGCGCGATGCCCGTGACCGGCAAAAGCTGGCCGAGCAGGGCTGGCGGGTGCTTATCGTCTGGGAATGCGCCCTGCGCGGTCGGCTGAAGCTGAATGACGAGGCGCTCACCGAGCGTCTGGAAGAGTGGATCTGCGGCGCCGGACACGACGCGCAGATCGACACCCAGGGTATCCGCGAACTGGCGCTTATTTCGACGCCTTACAAGGGGTAGCTTCGCTGCGAACCGGGAAGAGATATTTCCCCAGCGTCACCAGCACGACGGCGAAAATAATCACCGCCAGCGCCAGCCACTCGATCAGGGACAGGCTTTCGCCACCGAATCCGGTACCAAGCAGAACCGCCACCACCGGGTTAACATAGGCGTAGCTGGTGGCCACCGCCGGGGTGACATTGCGGATCAAAAACATGTAGGCGTTGATGGCAATCAGCGAGCCAAAGATAGCCAGGTAGGCCACAGCGGCGATCCCGGACCACGACGGAACACGGGTTAAGGTTTCGCCGCTCAGCCATGACGCGGCCAGCAGGACGATCCCGGCGGCGAGCATCTCGATTGCCCCCGCCATCATGCCGGTCGGCAGCTCGATCCGCGAGCCGTAAACCGAGCCGAAGGCCCAGCTCAGGGAGCCAATCAGGATCAGCAGCGCGCCCCAGGGGTTGCCGTTCAGGTTGCCTCCGCTGTTAAGCATCACAATACCCGCGAGGCCAATGGCAATCCCCAGCCATTCCAGTTTACGAGTGGCGATGCCGAAAAAGCGGCTGAAGCACAGGGTGAACAGCGGAACGGTGGCGACCATGACCGCGGCGATCCCGGAGGGAACGTGCTGATGTTCGGCCAGGGTGACAAAGCCGTTGCCGACGGCTAGCAGCAAAACCCCGATCAGCGCGGCGTTAAGCAACGGTCCGCGGGCCGGCAGTTTATGGCCGGTGGCCAACAGCCATCCCAGCAGCAGCACGCCGGCAGAGAGAAAGCGAATTCCGGCCATCATCAGCGGCGGCCAGCTGGCGACGCCGACGGCGATGGCGAAATAGGTAGAGCCCCAAATGATATACAGCGCAAACAGCGCCCCGATAAGCGGTAACAGCTGACGGGTAGACATACTTCCTCACGACGGTGCAGAGATAGAAAGGGGACATATAGTAAACGTGAAAACTATCCTGCTGGCGAGCGCTTAATTTGCGTCAGGTTGTTAAATTTATATTGACTAATTGTACCTTGGGCAGCGGCCGTTTTTTAACGCATACTCGAGGGAGACATTGATGAAAAGAGAAGGAAAATCATTTTGGCAGGAAGTAGTCTTTTAACATTACTCGATGATATCGCCACGCTGCTGGACGATATTTCCATGATGGGCAAGCTGGCGGCGAAAAAAACGGCGGGGGTGCTGGGCGACGATCTCTCCCTCAACGCCCAACAGGTGACCGGCGTGCGGGCAAATCGTGAGCTGCCTGTGGTCTGGGGCGTGGCGAAAGGGTCGTTCGTCAATAAAATCATCCTCGTGCCGCTGGCCCTGCTAATCAGCGCCTTCATTCCCTGGGCGATTACGCCGCTGCTGATGTTGGGCGGCGCGTTTCTCTGTTTTGAAGGGGTGGAAAAGGTGCTCCACAGCCTGGAAGCGCGTAAGCACAAAGAGGACCCAGCGCAACGGCAGCAGCGTCTTCAGGCGCTGGCGGATCGTGATCCGCTGGCCTTTGAGCGTGACAAAGTCAAAGGGGCGATCCGCACCGACTTTATTTTGTCCGCGGAAATTGTCGCCATCACCCTCGGCATTGTCGCGGAAGCGCCGCTGCTGAATCAGATCCTCATTCTGTCGGGGATCGCGATTCTGGTCACCGTCGGGGTCTATGGCCTGGTGGGGGTGATCGTCAAACTGGATGACATGGGCTACTGGCTGGCGGAGAAACGCAGTACCCTGGCGCAGTGGCTGGGCAAAGGGTTATTGACCGTGGCGCCCTGGCTGATGAAAGTGCTCTCTATCGTCGGAACGCTGGCCATGTTCCTCGTGGGCGGCGGGATTGTGGTTCACGGTATTGCGCCGCTACACCATGCCATTGAGCACTGGAGCGCGGGGCTGGGCGGCATGTTGGCCGCCTTGCTGCCGATGGTGGCTAATCTGGTGCTGGGTTTTATCATCGGCGCGGTGGTGCTGGCGGGCGTCAAGGCGGTCAGTCGCCTGCGTGGCGCGGTGAAGTAGTCAGGTGCGGCGCCGCATGACGGCGCCGCGTGGTCTACGCTAAAAGCGCCTCCGGTATCGACAGAGACCGGGCGTGCTGACGACGTCAGATTTGCGCAACGTACTGCGAGAGAAAGATGGAAAAGCCACTACGGTTGAAGTTGAAAAAACTCTACCACCTGACTCGCCCGGCGCATGTGGTTAACATTTGTTTTATCGTGGTGCTGTTTTTCTCCACGCTGCTGATCTGGCGCGAAATCAATGTCCTGGAAGAGGCCTACGTGGCGAACCAGCGCAATAATCTGGCTAACGTCGCGCATGAAATGGATGGCCTGCTGCAGTTCAACATCGACAGGATGATGTTTTTTCGCCACGGTATGCAGTCCGCGCTTGAACGCCCGCTCGACGTCGATGTGTTGCACGAAGCCAGCCAGCGCTATCTGAGCCAACGCCACCAGGAGACCTGGCGGGTGGCGCTCCCCAACCGCCGGACGCTGCCGGTGTTTGGCGTCTCGGAGGGCGTCGTCAGGGATCACCCGCTGCTCTTGCCGGACGATCCGCTGGTGGTCAATGAACTGATGGCGACGCTGGAGCTGGGTTATCTGTTAAACCTGACGCAGCATGATCGCGATTTTGCCGAGCGGATGCAATATATCTCCCGCAGCGGTTTTTTCACCTCGACCCTGCCGCTGCGCGATGAATCGCAGGTGAAGACCTACTATTCGCGCGCCATCAGCGCCCTCTGGTTTACCCGGCAGACCCAGCGGAACAATCCGCACCGCGGCGTTATCTGGCAAACCTTTCCTGACGATGACCCGCAGCTGGAAGAGCAGGTGGTCACCGCCTCGATACCGCTGGATTTTGCCGGTTACTGGCGCGGCGTGCTGGCGATGGATTTCTCAGTCAGCGAAATAAAAGCATTTTTAATCAGCGCGATGCAGGGCGGGCAGGAGGGGGAATACCAGCTTTACGACAGCCATCTTAGCCTGCTGGCCTCTTCTGCGCCGGGGAATGTCCTGACGCTGCTGTCGCCGCGCGAACAGGAACTGCTCAGCCGCGCGTTTGCCCATGATAATCAGGGCGGTCTGCGTCTGCTGACGCGCTATATCAGCTGGGCCAAACTGCGCAATTTTGATGGCGTGCTGCTGCGGATCCATACTCTGCGGGAAGGCGTACGCGGCAACTTTGGCACCATCACCATCGCCCTGACCCTGATGTGGATCCTCTTCACCTTAATGCTGCTGCTCTCCTGGCTGGTGATCCGCCGTATGGTCCGCAACATGAGCGTTCTCCAGACTTCCCTGGAGTGGCAGGCCTGGCACGATGCCTTAACCCGCCTGCTCAATCGCGGGGCGCTGTTTGAGAAGGCGATGGCGGTAGCCAGCGACTGCCAGCGCAACGGACGACCGCTGGCGGTCATCCAGCTCGATTTGGATCACTTTAAGGGCATTAACGATCGCTATGGCCATCAGGCGGGTGACAGAGTGCTGTCGATGGTGGCCAGTACGCTTGCCGGCACCGTCCGGGACGGTGATTTGCTGGGCCGCGTGGGCGGAGAGGAGTTTTGTGTCGTGCTGCCGAATACCACGCTGCAGGAAGCGGCGGCGGTAGCGGAGCGGCTACGCCTGCGTATTCATGGCCGGGAGGTCTTTTTGCATAACAACGTGACGCTGCGGGTCAGCGCGTCGTTAGGGGTGAGCGGCAGCGAAGAGCGGGGGGAGTATCACTTTGAAGCCCTGCAGTCGGTCGCCGATGGTCGACTGTATCTGGCCAAGCAAAATGGCCGCAACCAGGTCTGGTATCGCAGCGAAGCGTGAGCAAAACGTTTCGCCCGAATCAGGCAAAATGAGATTTTTCTTAAAGTGTTCGATGGGGATCGCGCTAACGAATGAAACCGGTTTGCGGCTAAGCCTTATCGCATCAGCCCTGCAGCCCTTTCTGCTGCGAAGCGCCAACTTTCTCAATATTTTGCGCCATGAATATCGCTTGTCATGCAAAATAATTGAGGATAATGTTTCAACGCATCGGATTTCCCGGTGTAACGAATTTTCAAGTGCTTCTTGCATTAGCAAGTTTGATCCCGACTCCTGCGAGTCGGGATTTTTTTCGCCCATCGCTAGCGGTTGGCTTCACTGGCGCTGAAATCATGAATATCGAGTTCAAATGCCTCCGCCAGTTCACGCCAGGTATGCGCCCCGCGGCCATCGATACTGGCGCGCTGCGGGTCATCGAGGATGCGATGGACTTCGCTTTCGCTGATCTCATTAATCGCCGCCAGCAGAGCATCAACGTTGACATCAACGTCGTTCCCGGTCTGGTCTGTCAATCGGTTCTTCATCATTACCCCCCCTCGCTGAGCGTCGCTCAAGCCTCTTTAAGTATAGTCGGTCTAAAAAAACGCCAGTCACTGCCCGCGACGCTGCGAGCGGCGTGGTTTTGTTCTACACTGGCTGGAAATAGAGAGGAGATGGATTATGCAGGTGAACGATCGTGTCACGGTGAAGACCGACGGTGGCCCACGTCGATCGGGCGTAGTGCTGGCAATTGAGTCGTTTAGTGAAGGGACGATGTATCTGGTTTCGCTGGAAGACTATCCCCTGGGGATCTGGTTTTTCAATGAAATAGGGCACCCGGATGGGATCTTCGTGGAAAAAGAAATCTCGTAAAACCGAACTGGCGGGACCACCGCCAGTTTGTTTCAGCGTAGATTCACCTGAATACCGCTGGTAATGTTTTCGGTCAGCCGAACAATGTGGTAAATCACCTGCTTATTATGCGTCTGTATTTTCTTTTTAATATTGCCTTTATGCGATGATACCGTTTTCGCTTTGATGTTCATTTGCGTTGAAATTTGCGAAGTACCATGCCCGGCCATCCACATTTGCAGCATATTTGATTCTGTTTTGCTCAGCGACAACGTCGGTAAATTTAACTGCCCCAGACTCGTGTTCTTGTATTTAAGATAATTAACCAGAATGACATCAAGGTCTTTTGGAGTGATCGATTTTGAGCTGATTAGCAGGTTCTTACGCACCCGTAGATAGCGGTCAAAATGGATGTTCGCCAGCGACATAAAAATCACAAACAACGTCGCCGGATTTTGCGTGATGATCTGGCGAATAATGCCATTACTTTCATCATCATGCACAAAGCAATCTTCATTCAGAAACACCACCGCCGGGCAACATGACGCACAATGCCTGTGCAGATCCTCAGCGCAGTTGACCTCAACGATTTCCTGTTTTTTAATTCCCCGACTGGTCAGATATCCCGTTAGTCCCAACCGGGTATAACTGCACAAATCCATAATCATCGTTGACATGACCCATCCTCAATCAACACGTAACGATATACACTTCACACTGGCTGTGCGAAGCAGTCCTTGCAGGCGGTGATAATAGTAGGTTTAAGAAAGAACCCATTAGTTCCATTAAACTATTCCGCATCTCTGTATATAATTTGCCAGGAAAACTCTTAAAGTAAAGTCAAGAACCGGTAGTGTGAGCGAATTAAAAACAAAAAGTGCCCGCGGATGCTATGGTTAGGCCCCAAAGATTCTTTTACTTTCAGAATTTCCTTATTTCAAATGAAGGCTGCGATGCCTGGCCGTGTTTTGCCCGACTTCTCCGCCTGCGGCGGGGGTGGAAGGGTTAACGCTTTAATGCCACAATACTTTTTTATCAGCTTGTGGGATGAATGATGAAACAGTTAGTTTTTGCTGGCATGGTGCTGGCGCTGGCCGGATGCGTGCAGGTTGATCGTTACGAAGACGTTGTTAAAGCGCCAGCGCCGGCAGGCCTGGAAGGCTACTGGCAGACGAAAGGGCCGCAGAGTGAGATGATGAGTCCGGACGCCATCGCCAGCCTGATCGTCACCAAAGAAGGGGACACCTTCGACTGCCGCCAGTGGCAGCGTGTGATCGCCCAGCCGGGGAAACTGATGAACCGCGATAGCGATATCTACAACGTGACCGCTTCCCTGGATATCTACCCGATCGAGCGCGAGGGCAACACCCTTTCCTACGATCGTATGACGTTGACCCGCGTTGAACGTCTCACCCCGGAGTGCGAGAAGGCGTGGGCTAAAGCGCGTGCGGCCGCTCCGGTCAGCGCGCCGACCACCGCGCGCTAAGGTTCCGGCGGGCCACTGCTGGCCCGTCCGGCGTCAGATGACTACAGCACCGCTTCCAGCACCCACACGCTGACGCTTCCCCCGTTACAGGTAAAGGTTGCGCAGCCTTCGTCGTCGGTTTCGACAATCTCTTCCCGGTTGCCCAGGAAATCCCGCCAGCGTTTGTTGCCATAGTTCTCGCCCAGCGTCAGGGTCTTTTCTCCCTCATCACCATTGGACATCACCACCACGCAGCCGGGATCCTCGTCGGTGCCGCTGCGGCTGAAGGCAATGCAGTTGGGGTGATCGAACCAGAGAGTCTGCACGCCGTGGGCAAAGCGCTGACGGGCATCGATCAGTTCGTGTAGCTGCTCGATGACGGGCATTTCTATGGCGTAGGTTTGTCCGTCGCCGCCGGTATCTTCATAGGAAGCGCCGAAGAGATCGGCATAGAAGACCGAGGGCACGCCATTTTCACGCAACAGGATCAGCGCATAGGCCAGCGGTTTAAACCATGGCTCAACCGGCGCCTCGAGCGCCTGCAGCGGCTGGGTATCATGGTTGGTGACCAGGGTGACGGCATGGAAGGGGTCGGCTTCCACTAGCGTCCCGCTGAAAATCTGGCTCATGTCGTAATCGCGCCCCTGGCGGGACGCTTCATGAAATTTCATCTGCAGCGGGGCATCGAACAGCATCGTCTTGCCCTCGACGAGATCGATATACTGCTGGAGCTTTTCCACTTCATGGGACCAGTATTCCGCGACAATAAACAGCGGCTGCGGGGCCACCTCCTGAACATGTTCGATCCATGCTTTGTAAAACCAGGCGGGGATATGCTTCACGGCGTCAAGACGAAAACCGTCGCAGCCGGTCTGCTCCATCACCCAGCGCGCCCAGTATTTGATCTCTTCGGTGACGGCGTGATTACGAAAATCGATATTGGCGCCCATCAGGTAGTCGAAGTTGCCAAGCTCATCATCGACCTGCTCATTCCAGCCTTCGCCGGTGTAGTCGTTGACGATTTTAAATACTCCGTCTTCCGTCGGATTCTCGATGTGGTCAATGCCGCTAAAACACTTGTAGTCCCAGACAAACTGCGAATACTGCCCGGCGCGCACCGGGAAGGTATAGCGAGTCCATGCCTCGCACTCTATGATCGTCTCGTCAATTTGCGTGCGATCCTGCTCATCGACGCGCTGCACGCGCAAGGCCTCTTTTTCATCGGCGCCCATTTTATGGTTCACTACCACGTCCAGCAGCACGGCGATGTCGTGCTCCTTCAGGGCGTTAACCGCCGCCAGCAGTTGGGTTTTATCGCCATATTTGGTGGCGACAGAACCTTTTTGATCAAACTCGCCGAGGTCGAAGAGATCGTAGGTGTCATAGCCGACGGAATAACCGCCCGAGGCGCCTTTGTAGGCGGGTGGCAACCAGACCATATTGATGCCGATTTCGTTAAGACTGGGGGCCAGCGCTTCGACTTCACGCCACAGTTCGCCGCCGGCGGGGTAGTACCAGTGAAAACATTGCAACAAGGTGGGGTTTTTCATCTTCCATGCTCCAGACGTCAACAGGCTGACCTTTGCAGTATGGGAGATATCCCGCAAAACGGGTGAGGAAAGCCCTGAATTTCGCTATACCCTAAAGCGGATCATATATAATAAATTTGCATAAGATGTAGCGTAACGATGTTGGTGTCGGGCCGTTAAGCGCCTTACACTACAGGAAAATCCTAATCTTCGGGGTATCTATGAAATTAGCACTTCTGGGTCGTCAGGCGCTGATGGGCGCAATGGCCGTTGTTTTGATGGCTGGCGTTAGCGTGAAAACTTTTGCGGCGGAAAACCTGCTCAATCAGATTAAAGAGCGCGGCACGCTGCGCGTGGGCCTCGAAGGCACCTATCCTCCCTTTAGCTTCCAGGGTGATGACGGCAAGCTGACCGGCTTTGAAGTGGAGTTCGCCAACGAGCTGGCGAAACATCTGGGCGTGAAGGCCGACCTCAAACCGACCAAGTGGGACGGTATGCTGGCCTCGCTGGACTCCAAACGCATTGACGTGGTGATTAACCAGGTCACTATCTCCGATGAGCGTAAGAAGAAATACGATTTCTCTACCCCGTACACGATCTCCGGTGTGCAGGCGCTGGTGAAGAAAGGCAACGAAGGCGCGATTAAAACCGCGGCGGATCTGAAAGGCAAGAAAGTGGGCGTCGGGCTGGGCACTAACTATGAAGAGTGGCTGCGTCAGAACGTCCAGGGCGTGGATGTCCGCACCTATGACGACGACCCGACCAAATACCAGGATCTGCGCGTAGGCCGTATTGACGCCATTCTGGTTGACCGTCTGGCGGCGCTGGATCTGGTGAAGAAAACCAACAATACGCTGGCGGTCACCGGCGAAGCGTTCTCCCGTCAGGAAGCTGGCGTTGCGCTGCGTAAAGGCAACGATGACCTGCTGAAAGCGGTAGATGGCGCGATTGCGGATATGCAGAAAGATGGCAGCCTGAAGGCGCTGTCCGAGAAATGGTTTGGCGCTGACGTGACAAAATAACGGCCAGCGGTGAAAAAAGGCGCTCCTGGAAGCGCCTTTTTTTATTTAGCGCGTAACTGTGTGCATAATGAAGCATAACTGAGTCAGGAGGGGCCATGTCACTGCAAAATTTAACCCGCTTTCCGCGTCTGGAACTGATCGGCGCGCTGACGCCGCTGGAGTATCTTCCGCGTCTGTCCGATCACCTCGGGCGCGAAATTTTTATCAAACGTGATGATACGACGCCGCTGGCGATGGGGGGCAACAAACTGCGTAAGCTGGAGTTTCTCGCCGCCGATGCGCTGCGCGAAGGGGCTGATACCTTAATCACCGCCGGCGCGATCCAGTCTAACCATGTGCGCCAGACGGCGGCGGTCGCCGCCAAACTGGGCCTGCACTGCGTAGCGCTGCTGGAAAATCCCATCGGCACCCGGGCGGAGAACTATCTGAGCAATGGCAACCGCCTGCTGCTGGATCTGTTTAATACCCAGATTGAGATGTGCGATGCCCTGACCGATCCCGCTGCCCAGCTCGACGAGCTGGCGACCCGTATCGAAGCGCAGGGGTACCGCCCGTATGTCATTCCGGTCGGCGGCTCTAACGCCCTTGGGGCGCTAGGCTATGTGGAAAGCGCGCTGGAAATCGCCCAGCAGTGCGAAGACGCAGTGGAGATTTCGTCGGTGGTGGTCGCCTCCGGGAGCGCCGGCACCCATGCCGGACTGGCGGTCGGCCTTGAACAGCTAATGCCGCAGGCGGAACTGATCGGGGTGACGGTGTCGCGCGCTGTTGCCGACCAGTTGCCGAAAGTGGTGGCGCTGCAGCAGGCCGTGGCCAACAGCCTTGAGCTGCAGGCGAAAGCCGACATCATCCTGTGGGATGATTACTTTGCACCGGGCTACGGGACGCCAAACGAGGAAGGGATGGCCGCCGTGAAGCTGCTGGCGCAACTGGAAGGTATTTTGCTTGACCCGGTCTATACCGGCAAAGCGATGGCCGGACTTATCGATGGCATTACGCAGAAGCGCTTTAAGGATGAAGGGCCGATTTTGTTCGTCCACACCGGCGGAGCGCCGGCGCTGTTTGCCTATCATCCTCACGTCTAATATAGAAACCACAGCATGCAAGAAAGTATCCAACTGGTCATCGATTCCGCGCCTTTTCTGCTGAAAGGCGCCGTCTTTACGCTGCAGCTGAGCATTGGCGGGATGTTTTTCGGCCTGGTGCTGGGCTTTATCCTGGCGCTGATGCGCATGTCGCCCCTCTGGCCGGTAAAATGGCTGGCGCGCATGTATATCTCCATTTTTCGCGGGACACCGCTTATCGCCCAGTTGTTCATGATCTACTACGGTTTGCCGCAGTTTGGCATTGAACTTGACCCGATCCCGGCGGCGATGATCGGCCTGTCGCTGAACACGGCGGCCTACGCGGCGGAAACCCTGCGCGCGGCCATCGCCTCAATTGACAAAGGGCAATGGGAAGCGGCGGCCAGTATCGGTATGACCCCGTGGCAGACAATGCGTCGGGCTATTTTACCCCAGGCGGCGCGGGTCGCTTTGCCGCCGCTCTCTAACAGTTTTATCAGCCTGGTAAAAGATACCTCGCTGGCGGCGACGATCCAGGTGCCGGAGCTGTTCCGTCAGGCGCAGCTTATCACCTCGCGTACGCTGGAGGTCTTCACCATGTATCTGGCAGCCTCTCTGATCTACTGGGTGATGGCGACGGTGCTCTCCTCGCTGCAGAACTATTTTGAAAACCAGCTGAACCGCCAGGAGCGTGATCCGAAATGAGTGCGATTGAAGTAAAAAGCCTGGTGAAAAAATTCCATGGCCAGACGGTGCTCCACGGTATCGACCTGGAGGTGCAGGAAGGCGAAGTGGTGGCGATCATCGGTCCCAGCGGCTCGGGGAAGACTACCCTGCTGCGCAGCATTAATCTGCTGGAGCAACCGGAGAGCGGCACTATCCGCGTCGGCGATGTGACGATCGACGCCGGTCGCAGCCTCGGGCCGCAAAAAGGGCTTATTCGGCGGCTGCGCCAGCACGTTGGTTTTGTCTTCCAGAACTTTAACCTGTTTCCCCACCGGACGGTGCTGGAGAACATTATTGAAGGGCCGGTCATCGTAAAAGGCGAAGACAAGCAGGAGTCGATGGCGCGGGCGCGCGATCTGCTGGCGAAGGTAGGCCTCAGCGGCAAAGAGAACAGCTATCCGCGCCGCCTCTCCGGCGGTCAGCAGCAGCGGGTCGCCATTGCTCGCGCGCTGGCCATGCGTCCGGACGTGATCCTGTTTGATGAACCGACCTCGGCCCTTGATCCTGAGCTGGTAGGGGAGGTGCTCAATACCATCCGCCAGCTGGCGCAGGAGAAACGCACCATGGTTATCGTGACCCATGAAATGAGCTTCGCTCGCGACGTTGCCGATCGGGCGATTTTTATGGATCAGGGACGCATCGTTGAACAAGGCGAGGCCAAAGCGCTGTTCGCCTCGCCTCAGCAGCCGCGTACCCGCCAGTTCCTCGAAAAATTCCTGATGCAGTAGAGCAGGCGCTGGCGCGGCGGCGCTCCATCGCGAGGGCCGCCGCGTTCAGCCCGCTTCCACGCCGGGGGAACGCCCCATCATCACATTTTCGTGCTATTGACTCCCCTGGCCGTATACACCGCTTCCCATCCCCCCGTGTAGGGTGTAGAAAATGAAGGGAGGGCCTTAGTTTCAGCGCAGCGAGCGGAAAAAAGGCAAGCCTTCAGGCTAATAAATGCGACAGCTACGATATTTTATACATATAAATAAGATTTATGTGTTAGTTTTCTGTATTTATAATAATGATTATCAATCAGGAGTTATTTGCACAGCTATGAGGGACAATGATTTTTTCAGCTGGCGGCGGGATATGCTGCATCAATTTCAGTCCATGGCCGCCGGTGAGGAGGTTTATAATCTCCTGCAACGAGAAACAGAAACGCTGGAATATGATTACTACACGCTTTGTGTGCGTCACCCGGTGCCTTTCACTCGCCCCCGCGTCACGTTTCAGTCGACCTATCCCCGCGCATGGATGTCTCATTACCAGGCAGAGAATTATTTCACGATAGATCCCGTGTTACGCCCGGAGAATTTTATGCGTGGCCATCTGCCATGGGAAGATGGGCTGTTTCGCGATGCGCAGGCATTATGGGACGGGGCGCGCGACCATGGTTTGCAAAAAGGGGTGACACAGTGTCTGACGTTGCCGAATCATGCTCAGGGTTTTCTCTCCGTCTCCGCGAACAACCGTTTGCCGAACGCTTATCCTGATGATGAACTGGAGCTGCGCCTGCGAACGCTGACGGAGTTGAGCCTGTTGACGCTCTTGCGTCTGGAAGATGAGATGGTGATGCCGCCGGAGATGAAGTTCAGCCGGCGCGAACTGGAGATCCTCAAATGGACCGCGGAAGGAAAGACCTCGGCGGAGGTGGCGATGATTCTCTCGATTTCGGAAAATACGGTTAATTTCCATCAGAAGAATATGCAACGGAAATTTAACGCGCCGAATAAAACGCAAATTGCCTGTTACGCCGTGGCGACAGGGCTAATCTGAATGCGCCTGCCGTTCTGCGTGCCAGACGTGATACCGGCTGTCAGTCATACTTTCAGCCGGTACAAGATTACTGCCGGTATGCTTGTTTAATTTGCTTAACGGTGCTGGAGAATACGGCGGCCTGAGCCTCATCTTCCATCTGCGCGATCTGCTTTTCCATTTTAATAATCACGCGACCCGCGTCTGCCTGACCCATCGCCTGCAGCATTAGCGTCATCAGCGCTTTCAGGCAGGAGACTTCCTGCGCCAGTTCTTGATTATTTTCTGCAGTGGAAAAATCTGGTGTGCTCATCGATATCCTCGTTTGCTCGCTGCGCTATTGCGCCTGTCTGAATGTGAAGGCCGCGCAGTATACCACAAGCGACAGAAAAAAAAGGAGTGCTTAATTTCTGTTCTCTCATCTGAGTTGTGAATGATTTTATGCATCAGATAAGACGTAATAGCTGTCAGCAGCGCAATAATTTCCCCCAATTATTTAGCACGTTAATAATTGTTACATATTTTGCCTCGTATTTATGCGCTACGTAATCTGTTGTGTTTTTTGTGCCTTCTGTATGAGGATTGTTAAAAAATAAGCCTCGGGCAACTGATTGTTCGCAATGACTTTCCACTCAGTGTGCACAGACATTGCCATAAATGAGAGCCAAATCGAGGAGACGGCATTTTTTTGCCTTTTAAATTAGCAATAAAACCCGGTAATATGTGGGAGATAAAGTATCAGTAGCGTTATCCCTCATTCTGGAGATTATTCCTTTGATCAACGTTCTTCTTGTTGATGACCACGAACTGGTGCGCGCAGGGATACGACGCATTCTGGAAGATATAAAAGGGATTAAAGTCGCTGGCGAAGCCTGCTGCGGCGAAGACGCCGTCAAGTGGTGCCGGGCTAATTCCGCTGATGTCGTCCTGATGGACATGAACATGCCCGGGATCGGTGGTCTGGAAGCGACGCGCAAAATCGCGCGCTCGGTAGCGGGCACGAAAGTGATCATGTTGACCGTGCATACCGAGAATCCTTTACCTGCCAAGGTCATGCAGGCAGGGGCGGCAGGGTATCTCAGTAAGGGCGCTGCGCCACAGGAAGTGGTGAATGCGATTCGTTGCGTCGCGTCCGGGCAACGTTACATTGCCTCCGATATTGCTCAGCAAATGGCGTTAAGTCAGATTGAACCGGAAAAAACAGAATCGCCGTTTGCCAGTTTGTCTGAACGCGAATTGCAGATTATGCTGATGATCACCAAAGGTCAGAAGGTGAATGAGATCTCAGAGCAGCTGAATCTGAGTCCTAAAACGGTTAACAGCTATCGCTATCGGATGTTCAGCAAATTGAACATTCATGGCGATGTCGAGCTGACCCACCTGGCAATTCGCCATGGCCTGTGTAATGCGGAGTCGTTAGCAAGCCAGTGAGTGATGTTTTTGACGCAAAAGCTTTCCTGAAAACGGTAACCAGCCAGCCCGGTGTATATCGGATGTATGATGCTGGCGGAACCGTCATCTATGTTGGCAAAGCCAAAGATTTGAAAAAGCGGCTCAGCAGCTACTTCCGCAGCAACCTCGCGTCGCGTAAAACGGAAGCGCTGGTGGCGCTGATCGCGCAAATCGACGTGACCGTCACCCATACTGAGACGGAAGCGCTGCTGCTTGAACACAACTATATCAAGCTGTACCAGCCGCGGTACAACGTGCTGTTGCGCGACGATAAGTCGTATCCTTTTATCTTCCTCAGCGGCGATACCCATCCGCGTCTGGCGATGCATCGTGGCGCCAAACATGCGAAGGGCGAGTATTTTGGTCCTTTTCCCAACGGCTATGCCGTGCGCGAGACCCTGGCGCTGCTGCAGAAAATCTTTCCCATCCGTCAGTGTGAAAACAGCGTCTACCGCAATCGCTCCCGTCCCTGTCTACAGTATCAGATTGGCCGCTGCCTGGGGCCGTGCGTGGCGGGGCTGGTCAGTGAAGACGAGTATGCTCAGCAGGTGGAGTATGTGCGGCTGTTTCTCGCCGGCAAAGATGATCAGGTGCTGACTCAGCTCATCGCGAGGATGGAGAAGGCGAGTCAGAACCTCGAGTTTGAAGAGGCGGCGCGCATTCGCGACCAGATTCAGGCCGTCCGCCGCGTGACGGAGAAACAGTTTGTCTCTAACACCGGCGACGATCTTGACGTGATCGGGGTTGCCTTCGATGCCGGAATGGCCTGCGTCCATGTGCTGTTTATCCGCCAGGGGAAAGTGCTGGGCAGCCGCAGCTACTTCCCGAAAGTGCCGGGCGGCACCGAGCTGGGCGAGGTCGTGGAGACCTTTGTCGGCCAGTTCTACCTGCAGGGCAGCCAGATGCGCACGCTGCCGGGAGAGATTTTGCTCGACTTCAACCTCGGGGATAAGACGCTGCTGGCCGAGTCGCTGTCGGAACTGGCGGGGCGCCGAATTCATGTGCAAACTAAACCGCGCGGCGACCGGGCGCGTTACCTTAAGCTGGCGCGCACCAATGCCGCCACGGCGTTAACCACGAAATTGTCTCAGCAATCGACCATTCATCAGCGTCTGCAGGCGCTGGCCTCCGTGCTGGAGCTGCCGGCCGTGAAGCGGATGGAGTGCTTTGATATCAGCCACACCATGGGCGAACAGACCGTCGCCTCCTGCGTGGTATTTGACAGCAATGGCCCCCTGCGCGCGGAGTACCGGCGCTACAATATCGCCGGCATCACCCCGGGCGATGACTATGCGGCGATGAATCAGGTCCTGCGCCGTCGCTATGGTAAAGCGATTGATGACAACAAGATTCCGGATGTGATCCTGATAGACGGCGGCAAGGGGCAGCTGGCGCAGGCGAAAGCGGTGTTTGCCGAGCTGGACGTCCCCTGGGATAAACATCATCCGCTGCTGCTGGGCGTGGCGAAAGGTAGCGATCGTAAAGCCGGCCTGGAAACGTTATTCTTTGAACCGGAAGGCGAGGGATTTAGCCTGCCGCCGGATTCGCCGGCCCTGCACGTGATCCAGCATATCCGCGATGAATCGCACGATCATGCGATCTCCGGACATCGCAAAAAACGGGCGAAAGTGAAGAGCACCAGCTCGCTTGAGACTATCGAGGGGGTGGGGCCGAAGCGTCGCCAGATGCTGCTGAAGTACATGGGGGGGCTGCAGGGGCTGCAGCAGGCCAGCGTCGAAGAAATTGCCAAAGTACCGGGCATCTCTCACGCTCTGGCAGAAAAGATCTTCTACTCGTTGAAACATTAGGGGCTCTGTAGCAACATAGGGCTAATTTTTACTTACAACAGATAGTTACCCGTCACTATGCAATTTAATATCCCTACGTTGCTTACTCTGTTCCGCGTCATCCTGATCCCGTTCTTTGTGCTGGCGTTTTATCTGCCCTTTAGCTGGGCGCCGTTTGCCTGCGCGCTGATTTTCTTTGTTGCCGCCGTGACTGACTGGTTTGATGGATTCCTCGCCCGTCGCTGGAACCAGAGTACCCGGTTCGGCGCCTTCCTCGATCCGGTGGCCGATAAAGTCATGGTGGCTATCGCCATGGTGCTGGTCGCTGAGCACTATCACACCTGGTGGGTCACGCTGCCGGCGGCGACGATGATTGCCCGTGAAATTATTATCTCCGCGCTGCGCGAGTGGATGGCGGAGCTGGGAAAACGCAGCAGCGTGGCGGTCTCGTGGATTGGCAAAGTGAAAACCACCGCACAGATGACTGCCCTGGTGTGGATGCTGTGGCGTCCTTATCCGTGGGTGGAATGGGCCGGGATCGCGCTTTTCCTCGTGGCGGCGGTGCTGACGCTGTGGTCGATGCTGCAATATTTGAACGCGGCGCGCGGCGATTTGCTTGATCAGTGATCGTTTCGCCGTTATTTTCAGCAAACGATGCAAAGTTGCGAAAAATACCGTTGACTCACCGCGAGAGATAAGTAGAATGCAACGCATCGAACGGCGGCACAGTCTTCCAGACGATAACAAAATCAAGTGATTAGCAAATAACTTGATGATGCGGGAATAGCTCAGTTGGTAGAGCACGACCTTGCCAAGGTCGGGGTCGCGAGTTCGAGTCTCGTTTCCCGCTCCAGATTAACAGCATCGGCAGTAGCGGGTGCTTCAGAATTAAAGGCGCGTTAGCAAAGCGGTTATGTAGCGGATTGCAAATCCGTCTAGTCCGGTTCGACTCCGGAACGCGCCTCCACTTTATATCCCGAGCCCGGATGGTGGAATCGGTAGACACAAGGGATTTAAAATCCCTCGGCGTTCGCGCTGTGTGGGTTCAAGTCCCACTCCGGGTACCATTGGGAAATATAGAATAATCAAAGCAATAAGCAGTGTCGTGAAACCACCTACGGGTGGTTTTTTTGTTTTTAAACCCCGCTTTATCACGACATGTCATCCTGTTTTTCTTCTCCACCTTGTCCTGCACCCGAAACATTGTTACTGGCTAAGCCTGCGCCTGATGATACGGGATGCCGTTCTGACTCCGGGCAAGGAGAGGCCTGAAGTCATGGTCTGTGATCGGCACAGACCTCTGGCGTAGAGGCTTACCGTAGTGAAGCCGGTCCGGGTCGCGGCGGATAATAGGCTTAGCGGGTGGGGGATTATATGATCGGAACGATCTCGCTCCCCCAGGCCAGCAGGGGGAGGCAAGCGGGTACACAGCGAACCGGCGTTGAAACCGTCTCTACAGTTCGAGGTTGAAAGAAAGTACTTTCGATATAAATACCATCTCATCCGTAAGCGAGGGGAATTTGCCGGTAAATCTTTCTTCAGACTCAGGGGTAAAACGATATAGCGAATAATTCTCCCCGGACGCGATGCGCTCCAGCTGAAGGTGAGAGGGTTTCCGCAGTGAAAAAGCTAACAGATAAAAGTTCGTCGTGTGCTGAGCAAGTTCAGCGACTAATGCCGGGAGCGCCTTGGCAAGGTCGATCTCTTCTCTGCAGCAAATGACAAAAAGCTTGCCATCCGCGCTTTTTAATATGTTCCTGAATCTCTTTACTGCGCGGAGGTAATACGC
The DNA here is from genome assembly GCF_048822715.1 of Klebsiella sp. C239. Classification (NCBI taxonomy): domain Bacteria; kingdom Pseudomonadati; phylum Pseudomonadota; class Gammaproteobacteria; order Enterobacterales; family Enterobacteriaceae; genus Klebsiella; species Klebsiella sp. C239. The sequence goes on from NZ_JBMEZK010000001.1 coordinate 587,378, forward strand.
ATAATCGGCTGGGGTGGTGGGATCGCGATGGGTGAAGATATCATTCAGGTTATATTTTTCTTTATATTTATTGTGGTGGGCGCCGGGTTCTTTGGACTGGCGATTTAATGAGCTATATTCGTTTTTGTCTAAAAAAGTCTGAAAATCGTCCCTCAGGCAATCGATGACCATCGCCGGGCAGGAAAAAATCCAGTCAAAAGGCAGAGAGGTTTTTTTCAGATTAAATTTTTTCAGTGTCCACGACGTTAAACAATGGCTTCCTAATGACACAATGTGCTTCACAGCCCATTGTCCTTGAGTTTCAATCCCTGATACAGGATGTGGCGGGATACATACATTCTCGAATGCCATTCTGGATGGTGTTAATCGCTTGAACTCGTCACTGTTCATCAGCGATGCGTTAAGAAGTTGTGCTGATTCTGCAAGCGACTTGTCAGAAATTGCATGGTAATAATTTTTAAGACCGTCAGGATCTGCGGGGCGACCCAGTAATGTTTTATACGTAGACTTTATTAACAATATTTTGAGATATTTTTTCTGGATGTCATCTGCCATTTTTTATCCGCTTGAAGCCATAGTGTTGCTTTATTTAATTGCTGCTTAAATATATAGCCATATAAATTGCGCGGGATTATGACAAGTTGATTTAAGATTGGCAATCCAGCAAAAAAATAGCGACTGCAGGGCACGGCGTCGTTGAATATCCTCGGCAGGATCTGGTGGCTATCGATGCCTGGGCCGACGGCGGCAATCTCGCGAACGGGATCACCACGTAGTGGGAAACAATCCATTGTCACCGGCAATCGCTCATTTGTCCCAGGACAAAACGAACTCTCCCTGCTACTATCGACCGGACACTTCATCCAGCCTGCCGGAGGCATCATGTTCACAGGGCTTTGCGCATTTCCGCTGACGCCGCTGCATCAGCAAACTATCGATGAAAAAGCGTTTATTCGTCTTCTTGCTCGTCTTACCGATGCCGGAGTCGACTCCCTGGGCATCTTAGGCTCAACCGGCAGCTACGCCTATCTCAGTCGTGAACAGCGCAAGCGGGTGGTGCAGGTGGCGAAGGCGCATGCCGGGTCGACCCCGATGATGGTCGGCGTCGGCGCCATCGCCACCAGCGAGGTGCTCCGGCTGGTGGAGGATGCCCAGCAGGCCGGGGCGGATGCATTGCTCCTGCCGATGATGTCCTATCAGCCGCTCTTTGCGGAGGAGATCTACGCTTTTTACGAGGAGGTCTGCCGGCATGCCTCGGTGCCGGTTTGCCTTTATGACAACCCCCGTACCACCCACGTGACGTTATCGGATGAGCTGCAGGGGCAGATTGCTGCCTTACCGGCCATCGCCTCGATAAAAATTCCCGGTCTGCCCGCGCCGCAGGCGAGCGAACGGGTGGCGGCTCTGCGTCGTCATCTGCCTGGCGGCGTGACGCTTGGCGTTAGCGGTGACGTTCGGGCGACAGCGGGCTTGCAGGCCGGCTGCGAGGTCTGGTACTCGGTCTGCGGCGGCCTCTTTCCACGTATCTCTCTGGCGCTGGTGAAAGCCATCCGTCACGGCGATGCGGCACAGGTGGCGGCGCTGAATAAGCAACTTGCGCCCCTCTGGCGGTGCTTTGACCGCTACGGCGGCAGCCTGCGGGTGGTCGCCGCCGCTGCGGCCATTCTGGGATTGTGTGATCCTGACACGCTTCCCCGCCCCTTGCTGCCGTTAGGGGAGGAGGCCTGTCGCGACGTGGCGGCGGCGCTGCACGGGCTGGCCTGATTGTGTCGGGTCGACGCAGGCGCAATGGGCGCTGCCGGGTGGCTTTCTGCCGGCATTTCGGCTACTGTAGGCCCGATTTTTACCATGCGAGCCTGTGAATGAATACCGGACCTTTAAACGAAAACGAACTGGAATGGCTGGACGAGACGCTGGCGAAATACGCCACCGAAGGCGCTATTCTGGATGTCTCTGAACTGGATGGCCTGTTGACGGCGATCCTCTCGGCGCCCACCGCTATCGAACCCGCCCAGTGGCTGCTGGCTATCTGGGGTGGTGCCGATAATGTGCCACGCTGGGCCAACGACCGCGAGCGCGATCGCTTTGTCAATCTGACGCTGCAGCATATGAGCGATATCGCCGAACGGCTTGAGTCTTATCCCGATCAGTTCGAACCGCTGTTCGGCACCCGTGAAGCGGAAGGTCAGGAGCTGACCATCGTTGAAGAGTGGTGTTTTGGCTATCTGCGCGGCGTGGCGCTGAGCGACTGGTCGACGCTGCCTGCTGAACTTCAGCCTGAGCTGGAGGCGATTGCGCTCCACGGTAGCGAAGAACAGTTTTCCGCGCTGGATAATCTGACTGCGGATGAATTTATCGCCAGCATCGAGCGCATCACCCCGGCGGCGCTGGCGCTTTACCAGTACTGGATGGCGAATCCACAGCCGGAGGTGGTCCCGCAGCCGGTAAGAAATGAGACGAAAGTCGGACGTAACGATCCCTGTCCGTGCGGCAGCGGTAAAAAGTATAAGCAGTGTTGCTTAGCGAAATGAAAAAGGGGCCAGCTGGCCCCTTTTTTTATCCCACCGCCGGTAACAGCCCGGCGACGATGCAGAACTGGATCGCTACGATGCCGATCCCGCACAGCAGGACCAGCCACAGCGCCGGGGCGCCGCCGGCCACCCGCCAGGCGGCCTGCGGATGCAGTCGGCGGCTCTTCATGACCAGCATGGCCGGTAACATCAGGGCCAGCACGGCCAACGCCACCCCGGCGTAGCCCAGGGCCATGACGAAGCCGCGGGGATAGAACAGGGCGAACGCCAGCGGCGGCAGAAAGGTGATCATCCCGCTCTGCAGACGCCCGCTGACGCTGTTTTTGCGCTGAAACATATCGGCCAGATAATCAAACAGCCCGAGCGAGACGCCGAGGAAGGAGGTCGCCAGCGCAAGGTCGGCAAACAGGTGTACGGCCAGCTCCACGTGCGGTGACGCTACCACTTCGCGGATCGCCTCCAGCAGACCGTTCAGACCGGCATGTTGCGCCAGCAGGGCGGTAAAGGCCGGAGCGTCGATACTGCCCAGCGTCGCCAGCTGCCAGAAAATATAGGCCACCAGCGGAATAAAACTGCCGATAATAAACACCCGGCGCAGCTTACGGATATCGCCCCCCAGATAGCTGACGACGCTCGGCACGCTGCCGTGAAAGCCAAAAGAGGTAAAGATCACCGGAATGGCCGACAGCGCCAGGCCTTGCTCAACCGGCAGCGTGAGCAGGTTCACCTGATGAATGTGCGGCATCAGCAGAGCCAGCATAATCACCAGGAAGACGATTTTGGCGCTAAACAGGAAGCGATTGAACAGGTCGACCAGCGCGGTGCCAATGCACACCACCGCCCCGCCGAGCAGGGTGAAGATCAGTACGCCGGCAGCCGGCGGCAGCTGCCAGTCCAGCCACTGGTTGAGGCTGGAAGCGAGTAATTCGCCGGCGCCACTGATGTAGGCCGCCGTGAGGGCGTACAGCAGAAACAGCATGCAGAACCCGGTGATCCATTGTCCATAACGGCCCAGATAGCGCGCCGCCAGGGAACCGAGCCCCATATCGGCAGGGACATGCTGGTAGACTTCCAGCAGCAAAAGGGCGGTATAGCACATCAATGCCCACAGGGTGAAAAGTAAACCCAGCGTGACGGTAAAGCCGACGCCTGCGGCGGCCAATGGCATCGCCAACATACCTGCACCGATTGTGGTGCCGGCTACGATTAAAATACTGCCCAGAGTGCGGTTCTTCACGCTTTTCGCTATCCCTACAGCAAATCACAATAATTTATGCCGCGCAGAGTAGGGGATATTGCGTCTTTCGTCAAATCAGGGTTACAAGCTCTGTAATTAAAACTTTACAAGGTCCAAAGGATGAAAGCCTGCGCTGGCGCAATGCGCGGGCCGTCGGTCTGGCCTAAGCTGGCGTTTTTTTCCGGAGGGGTTATGTCTTCTATTCATGGTCATGAAGTGCTGCAGATGATGCTGGCGTCGAAGGAGTGCTGGACGGTGGCTTCGCTGGAGGCGGCCATTCACCGTCGCTTTGGCGCAGAGGCGCGCTTTCACACCTGTTCGGCGGAAAATCTGAGCGCTGCGGAGCTGGTGGCGTTTTTAGAGCAGAAAGGCAAATTTATTGCCAGAGAGGCAGGATTTACCACCGCAGAAAACAAGATTTGTCAGCATTGAAAATGCCGCGACGGAGAAGCGTCGCGGCGCGGGCAATTAATTCTGCGTATCGAGGGTGGCCAGCTCTTTGTCGATAAAGTACAGACCTTCACCGCTTTTCCCGGCGAGGGTCAGTTTATCAATTACCGATTTAAATAATTTCTCTTCTTCATGCTGTTCGGCGACATACCACTGCAGGAAATTAAAGGTCGGGTAATCCTGACTGGTCATAGCCGCGTGCGCCAGTTCATTAATTTTTTGCGTGATCAGCTGCTCGTGCTCATAGGTCTGGCGGAACAGTTCATCCAGTGACGCATACTCGGCAAACGGGGAGGCGATAGCGTTGATGCGCGGCAGGCTGCCGGTGTCGGTCAGGTAGTCGAACAGGCGCTGCATATGGGTCATCTCTTCCTGGGCATGGCGACGCAGGAAGGCCGCAGCCCCTTCAAAACTATGATAACTGCACCAGGCGCTCATCTGCTGATAAAGAAGAGAAGAATAGAGTTCAAGATTCATCTGTTCATTCAGTTTGTCGATCATTTCCGTTTTCAGCATCGTCGCGCTCCTGGAATTAAAATATAGATGTTATCGGCTGCCACTATAATTTGTTATTTAATTATTTGCAAAAAGTAAATTTAAAAAGATTTTATTTAAAATGCTAATGGGAATAACACGCATTGGCAGTTTAATAATAAATGAGAATGGTTTTAATTTATTATTAGTTTTTTGCGGAGGCGAAATGACTGCCTCTGCGGATTGCGAGGCGGGGAGCGCCAGGCGGAGTCGTCCTGATGAGGGGGCGACACCCTAACCTGAGCGGCAGAGGCGGCGAAAGTGTGAAGCGCTGCGTAATTTTTAAAACAACTTTTCATAAAATTTGAAAGTTTGTTTTCCAGGTAGTAGAGTGCAGTCAACGCCAATGACATTCTGCGGGCAGGCCCGCACAGCATTCAGGAGAGTAAACCATGAAGATTGCACTGATGATGGAGAACAGCCAGGCGAACAAAAACGCCATCATCCTCAAGGAGCTTAACGCGGTTGCCGACGAAAAAGGATTTCCGGTCTATAACGTCGGTATGAGCGATGAGAACGATCATCATCTGACCTATATTCACCTCGGGATCATGGCCAGCATCCTGCTGAATTCGAAGGCGGTCGACTTCGTGGTCACCGGATGCGGTACCGGCCAGGGAGCGCTGACGTCGCTGAACATCCATCCTGGCGTGGTCTGCGGCTACTGTATCGACCCGGCGGATGCGTTCCTGTTTGCCCAGATCAACAATGGTAACGCGCTGTCGCTGCCGTTTGCCAAAGGTTTCGGCTGGGGCGCCGAGCTGAACGTGCGGTTTATCTTTGAAAAAGCCTTTACCGGTCGTAACGGCGAAGGCTATCCGCCGGAGCGCAAAGAACCGCAGGTGCGTAATGCCGGGATCCTCAACCAGGTCAAAGCGGCGGTAGTCAAAGAAAATTATCTCGATACCCTGCGCGCCATCGATCCGGAACTGGTGAAAACCGCGGTCTCTGGCCCTCGCTTCCAGCAGTGCTTCTTCGAAAACTGCCAGGATAAAGCGATCGAAGCGTTTGTCCGCCAGATCGTCGGGTAATCGTTATCAGGGCCAGCGCCGCTGGCCCTTCCAACCTCTACGATTTCTTCGCCGACACGCTGCTGCCTGCCGTTTTGGCCAGATGCAGGCTGTCGATCATCCCCACCAGACAAATCACCGCGATAAACACAAACGCCAGGCGAAAGCTGATCCCCGGTACGGCGGAAAGGTGCAGCCAGTCGCCGACCTGTTCACCCAGGCGAATGCCGATTGCCCCAAGCGTGATCCCCAGCCCCACCGCCAGCTGCGACGCGGTACTGAACAGAGTATTGGCATCGCTCATCTGCGCGGCGGGGACATCGGCAAAGGCCAACGTGCTCACGCCCGTGAACTGGACTGAGCGAAACACCCCGCCGAGATAAAGGATCAGCATGATCGCCCAGACCGGAGTTTGCGGCGTGAGCAGCGCGCAGGCCAGCAGCGCGCAGGCCAGCAGCGAACAGACGTTCAGCGCGCCGTTGATCAACAGCAGGCGACGAAAGCCCAGCCAGCGGTTCAGCGGCGTGGTGGCGGGTTTAATCGTTAAATTGCCGACAAATACCGCCAGCACCAGCAGACCGGAGTGAAAGGGATCCATGCCGAACCCCACCTGAAACAGCAGCGGCAGGAGAAAGGGGACCGCGCTGATGGAGGCCCGGAACAGCGAGCCGCCGTACATCGTCACGCGGAACGTCGGCACCTGCAACGCCGTCAGACGAACCATAGGCGCTGTCGCCCGGCGGAAGTGGCGGATAGCATACGCCAGACAGCCGAAGCCAAGCGCGGCGAGGGCCAGCGTCGGCCAGATCTGCGGCTGACGATCGCCGAGCCGTTCCATCGCCGTGACCAGGCTGACCATCGCAACCGCGGTCGTGATAAACCCTGTCATATCAAAGGCGCGCCGCTCTGCTTCGCGGATATCAGGAATGATGCGCAGCGACAGGATAATCGCCGCGACGCCCAGCGGGACATTGATAAAGAAGATCCAGTGCCAGCTGGCGTAGCGGGTAATAAAGCCTCCCAAAGGCGGGCCGATAATAGGGGCCACCAGCGCCGGCCAGGTGAGGGTGGCGATGGCCTTTATCAGCAGGTGTTTCGGCGTGGTGCGCAGTACCGCCAGACGACCGACGGGGACCATCAGCGCGCCGCCGATCCCCTGCAGGATACGCATGGCGACAAAGATATGCATCTCGCTGGAGAGGCCGCAAAAGATCGAGGCAAGGGTAAAAATGGCCAGGGCGAGGGTGAAGATAGCCCGAGCGCCGAAGCGATCGGCGATCCAGCCGCTGGCGGGGATCAGCACCGCGAGGGTAATCAGATAGGCGCTGATGCCGATATTCAGCTCGACGGCGGTAACGCCAAAATCTCTCGCCATGTCGGGCAGGGCGGTAGCGATCACCGTCCCGTCGAGAAACTCCATAAAAAAGGCGCCAGCCACCAGCAGCGCCGGGGCTGAAAAAGCACGTTCGTTCCCGGAAGAGATCGCGGTATTCATGTTGTCGCTGCCATCAAGGGGATCCTCGGCAAAGCGGCAGCAAAGGTGCCGCCAGCCACTCGGGTGGCGAAAAAAACCTGCCACGGCAGGTTTTATTATCGTTAACGATTTAGGGTACTATTACGCTCCTGAAAAAAGGAGTAATTAATGTCTCAACATCTTACCGAACACGACGAGCTGGTTTCCGATGTGGTTGCCTGCCAGCTGGTTATCAAGCAGATCCTCGACGTGATTGACGTCATCGCGCCGGTGGAAGTGCGTGAAAAAATGACCAGTCAGCTGAAAGCCATCGACTTCGCCAGCCACCCGGCCTCTGCCGATCCGGTGACGCTTCGCGCGGTGCAAAAAGCGATTGCCCTGATTGAGCTGAAGTTTACCCCGCAGGAAGAAACGCATTAATAACCGGCCCCGCGGGTGACCGACGGGGCCTTTTCCTTTAATGGGAAACCACGGTCTGCGTTGGCGCAGCCTCAGCGGTTTTAAACAATTTGCTGTTGCCCCAGCACTCTTCGTAGCGATGGCCAACCAGATCCTCAACGATTGCCCGCACCTCCGGCGCAATATCACTGATTTTACCGCCCGCTTTAATCCGCGCGACTTCCTGCAGGACCACCAGATGGGCTTTACGGTCCAGTTTCATCTGCTTACTGAAGACGATGGCGGCCAGGGCTAAGGCGACGACACCGACGCAGAATACCACCGCGATGGCGGTCACGGCGCTTTCCGGTTGGCTGTGCGCTTTTGACTGGAAACCGTAAAAGCTCAGGATGGCCCCCATCGAAAACACCACAATCGAGCGCAGAATTTTCCCTGAGAAGGTCATGGCGCCGGCATAGATCCCTTCCCGGCGGCGTCCGGTGTAGATCTCGTCGACATCGGCGAGGAAGGTGTAAACGGTCCATCAGCACGGTCGCCAGGCCTGACGGCAGATGGAAGAACCACAGCGAGGTATACAGCAGGACTGCGAAAATCACGATCCCCAGCGCGAGGATATAGGGTTTGCTGAAGCCCTTTTTCACACACAGGCCGATAAACAGCGCGGTGGAGATCAGCTGCAGAATCGAGTTCAGGCTGTTCAGCCCGGCCACCATTGCCGGATCGTGCTGCAGAACGAATATCACGAAATAGGTGAAGATGGAGGCAAACAGCCATTCCGCGCCAAACCCGCACAGGTACATACCGAGATGTTTGCGGAACACGCGCAGATAAAAGGTGGAACGCATGTCTTTCGCCAGCGACAGCAGGGTGCTCAGCAGCCCCTTTTTCGCGCTGGTATCCACGGCTTCCGCACGCTCGCGCTCCCAGCTGCACAGCCACAGACAGGTAATCGCGACGATCAGGATCGCGCCGTAGGTCAGGCCGGTGAGGAAGAAAGGGGTGGCGGAATCTTTGCCGTACAGCAGAATGAACTGTCCGGGAATAAATGCGGCGAGGAAGTTGGCCAGCTTGCCGAAGATGGCTTTATAGCCGGTGAGCTTTGAGCGTAGCGAGAAATCATCGGTCATCTCTGTCGCCAGCGTTTCATAGGGCACCATGATGGAGGTGTAGATGATCTCAAACACCACGTAGGTGCACAGGTAGTACCAGAAACTCAGGCCCTCTACCCACAGCAGCGGGTAGAACAGCATCAGCGGAATGCCGATCAGCAAAAAGAAGCGCCGACGGCCAAAGCGTTTGCCTAACCGCGTTTTGCCAAAGTTATCCGTCAGATAGCCCATCAGCGGGTTGCTGATGGCGTCGATGATGCTGGCGACGGAGAAGATAAATGAGGCCTCGATCAGCGTCAGGCCGCAAAAGGTCGTATAAAAATAGAGTAGCCATGCCCCGCTTATCGCCAGTGCGCCACTCCCTAACAGATTACCGCCGCCGTAGGATAACTGATGGCGTAACAAGATCGGTCTTCCCTGCAGCCCTTCAGAGGCTGAAGCCGTGTATCGAGCCATAAAAAATAAACCTCGTGTTTTATATTTTTGAAACACTGTTTTTATATTTCTTTGTGGCTCAACAAAAAGTGACCGCGCTCACTAATCCCCCCAAAGGGGTAACGATGACGAGGGAATGGGATCGAGTTAAAACTTTTTTATTCTTTTGAGGAATAAATGGCAGGGGAGTATAGCGATAACGGATTAATAAACAGGGCGGGGCAGCGCGAACGCGCTCCCCCTGATCGGCCGAAAAAGGCCCGACACCTCTGATTAATGGGGTTTCTGTGACGCTCCGACGAGGGCCATCAGACGGCGATCGGTCTGTTCCATACCGATCCCGGCTTTGTCGGCATTGCGAATTTCCTCGAGCACGCTTTGCAGCAGCAGCCCATCCTGCTGCTGCTCTTCCGCCAGCCGGATCAGAAAACGCCAGGTGTTGTCATCGCTCTGCGCTTTGGCTTCCTCGGCGAGACCGCTCAGCATACTGCTACGCTGGCGGTAATCGACCAGGGTTTGGGTAAAGAGATCTTCCAGCGAGGTACATTCGGGATTACAGGCGCGGTCGGGATTCACTATCGGCCAGCTGCCGGCTTTTTTCAGATAGTCAAATACGCGCATGGTGAGGGTGATGCTGCATTGCGCGCGGTTGCGCAAAAATGTCGCGGCGCCGTCGAAGCGATGCCGGGCGCACCACTCGCTTAAGTTCAGGTAAACGTTAGAGGCGTGGAACTCAAGGTTCATCTGGGTGTTTAGCTTTTGTGCCATTCCTGGAACTGCCATAAAAATATCCTTATTAACCGGGAAGGGGTTACTGGTGCGCGTCAGCGGTTCCTGCGGTAAACAACAGGATAAAAGAGTGGCGCGCTGCACTGTTGCAGAATAATAAAACTCTACACATTCCGTATGAGTCGGGTAATTTTTCCTCTTGCCGACAATTTTAGAATACTCGCTGAATGGAATTAAGAAAACTCTCAAGATGGATAATTTACGTTTTGTTACACGATTATTCCTGAATGACGACTGGCGGGGGATTGGCGGCGTAGACCGGGGCGCTAGCGCGGTGTGCCAAGTATAAGTTATAGGTATTTGACTACGAGATTCGTCGTATAACGCAAAGCTATAAGTTATTTCAGAGAGCAATGTTTCATGGTGATGATAATTATTTTTATTTTTTGTTGCAGGCTTTTTTATGTATCCGGAATATCTTTTTCAATTCGGAATAAATTACGCAAAAGATCCGTTTTATCGCGATATAAAACGGCCGATGCGCGGACTGGCGACGCGCGTCTGTTGATCTTCAGCGCCGGCAGGCAGTTGACCGCCGCTGCGACCCCGTTAGCCACTGGATATAACAGTGCCGTAACCCTCTGTTAAACACCCTCTGACATCACAGGGATAACCCTGCTGGTGGTATAGATGATCCTGCTATTCGCCGGTTAAATTGTATGACAATTATGTCTTTTTTTATGTCTTTTTTTGCTAAATCTATGTACGCAATTACTGTAATTCCGCGATGTGATAATGCTCTCGTATGGAGAAATAATTTCCGGGTATTACTACTCTAACAACGGCAGTAGGGAATGTGATTTTTCTAATGCCTTGTTTTGATGCTGATAAAAAAGTTAATTCCGATTTTTCCCTACATGAAAGCGAATTAAAGCTGGAGTTTACCATGCACAAATTTACTAAAGCGCTGGCGGCCATTGGTCTCGCAGCGGTTATGTCACAATCAGCTATGGCGGAAAACCTGAAATTGGGTTTTCTGGTGAAACAGCCGGAAGAGCCATGGTTCCAGACCGAGTGGAAATTTGCTGATAAAGCAGGAAAAGATTTAGGCTTTGACGTCATTAAAATTGCGGTGCCGGATGGTGAGAAAACCCTGAACGCCATCGATAGCCTGGCGGCCAGCGGCGCGAAGGGCTTTGTCATCTGTACCCCCGATCCTAAGCTCGGCTCGGCGATTGTCGCTAAGGCGCGCGGCTATGACATGAAGGTGATTACCGTCGATGACCAGTTCGTCAACGCCAAAGGTAAACCGATGGAGAGCGTGCCGCTGGTGATGATGGCGGCCAGCGAAATCGGCGCCCGCCAGGGGCAGGAGCTGTATAAAGAGATGCAGAAACGCGGCTGGGATGTTAAAGACACCGCGGTGATGGCCATCACCGCCGATGAGCTGGACACCGCCCGCCGTCGTACCACTGGCTCCATCGATGCCCTGAAGGCGGCCGGTTTCCCGGAAGCGCAAATCTACCGCGTTCCGACAAAATCTAACGATATCCCGGGGGCGTTTGACGCCGGTAACTCGATGCTGGTCCAGCACCCGCAGGTTAAACACTGGCTGATCGTTGGGATGAACGACAACACCGTGCTCGGCGGCGTGCGTGCCACTGAAGGCCAGGGCTTTAAAGCGCCGGATGTGATTGGCATTGGCATCAACGGCGTGGATGCCGTCAACGAACTGTCGAAGGCGCAGCCGACCGGTTTCTATGGCTCCCTGCTGCCAAGCCCGGATATTCATGGCTATAAAACCAGCGAAATGCTCTACAACTGGGTCACCAAGGGCGTTGAGCCGCCGAAGTTCACTGCGGTGACCGATGTGGTGCTGATTACCCGCGATAACTTCAAAGAAGAGCTGGCGAAAAAAGGGCTGTAACAGCCCGGTTGAACTGGCCCCCGCCGCGGCGGGGGCTGAGTGCAGAAGAGCGGAGTCGTTATGCAACAGTCTACCCCTTATCTCTCATTTCGCGGCATCACCATGACGTTCCCTGGCGTAAAGGCCTTGTCCGATATCAGTTTTGACTGCTACCCAGGACAGATCCACGCGCTGATGGGCGAAAATGGCGCAGGCAAATCGACGCTGCTGAAAATCCTCAGCGGTAACTACATCCCCACCGCGGGCCACCTGCAGATCGGCGGTCAGCAGATGGCGTTCACCAATACGATGGCGGCGCTCAACGCCGGCGTGGCGATTATCTATCAAGAACTGCATCTGATCCCGGAGATGACCGTCGCCGAAAATATCTATCTTGGCCAGCTGCCGCACAGAGGCGGCATCGTCAACCGCTCGCTGCTCAACTACGAGGCCCGCCTGCAGCTTGAGCATCTGGGGCTGGATATCGACCCGGAGACGCCGCTGAAGTATCTCTCCATTGGCCAGTGGCAGATGGTGGAGATTGCCAAAGCGCTGGCGCGTAACGCCAAAATTATCGCCTTCGATGAACCGACCAGTTCGCTCTCCGCCCGGGAGATCGACAACCTGTTTCGCGTTATCCGCGAGCTACGGGAGGAGGGGCGCGTCATCATCTATGTTTCACACCGGATGGAAGAAATTTTTGCCCTCAGCGATGCCATCACCGTCTTTAAAGATGGCCGCTACGTCTGCACTTTTGATGATATGCCGAGCGTCAGCCACGACGCGCTGGTTCAGGCGATGGTGGGACGCAATCTGGGGGATATTTACGGCTGGAAACCTCGCCCCTACGGCGAAGAGCGGCTGCGTCTGGAGGAGGTGAAGGCCCCGGGCGTGCGCACGCCGGTCAGCCTCTCGGTGCGCAGTGGCGAAATCGTCGGCCTGTTTGGGCTGGTGGGCGCCGGGCGCAGCGAACTGATGAAAGGTCTGTTCGGCGGGACGCGGATCACCAGCGGTCAGGTGTATATCGATGGCCAGCCCGTCGACATACGCAAACCGGCCCAGGCCATCCAGGCCGGGATGATGCTGTGCCCGGAAGATCGGAAAGCGGAGGGGATTATTCCGGTTCACTCCGTGCGCGACAACATCAATATCAGCGCCCGACGCAAGCATATCCACGCCGGGTGCCTGATCAACAACGCCTGGGAGGCGGACAACGCCGATCAGCATATCCAGTCGCTGAACATTAAAACGCCGGGCCCGGAACAGCTGATCATGAACCTGTCTGGCGGCAACCAGCAGAAAGCGATCCTGGGCCGCTGGCTGTCGGAAGAGATGAAGGTGATCCTGCTCGATGAGCCCACCCGCGGTATCGATGTCGGCGCCAAACATGAAATTTACAACGTGATATATGGCCTCGCCGCCTCCGGTGTCGCCGTGGTATTTGCCTCCAGCGACCTGCCGGAAGTGCTGGGCGTCGCCGACCGCATCGTGGTGATGCGTGAAGGGCAAGTCGCCGGCGAACTGCTGCATGAAGAAGCCAATGAACAGCAGGCGTTAAGCCTTGCGATGCCAAAAGTGAGTCAGGCTGTCGCCTGAGTAAGGAGTAAATGATGTCATCAGTGACTACGTCCGGCGCTACCCGCTCTGCCTTTAGCTTTGCCCGTATCTGGGATCAGTTTGGCATGCTGGTGGTGTTTGCGGTGCTGTTTATCGGCTGCGTAATTTTTGTGCCTAACTTTGCCTCATTCGTCAATATGAAGGGGCTGGGGCTGGCGATCTCGATGTCCGGGATGGTGGCCTGCGGTATGCTCTTCTGCCTGGCCTCCGGCGATTTCGACCTGTCGGTGGCGTCGGTTATCGCCTGTGCCGGGGTCACTACCGCGGTGGTGATTAACCTGAGCGAAAGCCTGTGGCTGGGGATTGCCGCCGGTCTGCTGCTGGGGGCGATCAGTGGCCTGGTCAACGGCTTTGTCATTGCCCGGCTGAAGATCAACGCCCTGATCACCACGCTGGCCACTATGCAGATTGTCCGCGGCCTGGCCTACATTATCTCCGACGGTAAAGCGGTGGGGATCGAAGATGAACGCTTCTTCACCCTCGGGTATGCCAACTGGTTTGGTCTGCCGGCACCGATCTGGCTGACGGTCGCCTGCCTGGTGGTTTTCGGATTATTACTAAACAAAACCACCTTTGGCCGTAATACGCTGGCTATAGGCGGCAATGAAGAGGCGGCGCGTCTGGCCGGTGTTCCGGTGGTGCGCACCAAGATTATTATCTTTGTGCTCTCCGGTCTGGTATCGGCCGCGGCGGGAATTATCCTGGCGTCGCGGATGACCAGCGGCCAGCCGATGACCTCGATTGGCTATGAGCTGATTGTTATTTCGGCCTGTGTGCTGGGCGGGGTATCGCTGAAGGGCGGGATCGGCAAGATCTCCTACGTGGTGGCCGGGATCCTGATCCTCGGAACCGTGGAGAACGCGATGAATCTGCTGAACATCTCGCCGTTTTCACAATACGTCGTGCGCGGGGTCATCCTGCTGGCGGCGGTAATTTTTGACCGCTACAAACAAAAAGCCAAACGTGCGGCCTGATTTCAGGCATAACTTTTAAGTCTACAGAGTAATTACCGCCAGCGCCCGTTTCGCTGGCGGTATCTATCAAAAATGGCGAGGTTGGTCACACTGTCTATACTTACATGGCTAACATATAATTAACAACCAGCTTCGGCTGGCCATGATAAGGAGGAAACAGGGTGGATAACCAGATATCTGTACCGCCTGCGCTAACCGGAAACTACGCTTTTTTCTTTGACCTCGACGGTACTCTTGCCGATATCCAGCCGCACCCCGATCAGGTGGTGATACCCGACAACACGCTGCAGGCGCTCAACGCGCTGGCCCGGCAGCAGGGCGGGGCGGTGGCATTGATTTCAGGGCGCTCAATGTCTGAACTTGACGCGCTAACCCATCCCTGGCGGCTACCGCTGGCCGGTGTTCACGGGGCTGAACGCCGTGATATCAATGGTAAAACCTATATTGTCTCTCTGCCGTCGGCTCTGCGCGATGAAATCGCGGCTGAGCTGACCTCGGCGTTGCAGGCGCTCCCCGGGTGCGAGCTGGAGAGTAAAGAGATGGCCTTCGCGCTCCACTACCGCCAGGCGCCGCAGCAGCAGAGCGCGGTGCTGGAGCTGGCGCAGCGCATCGTTCAGCGCTACCCGCTGCTGGCGCTACAGCTTGGCAAGTGCGTAGTGGAGATTAAACCCCGCGGTGTCAACAAAGGGGAGGCGATCACCGCCTTCATGCAGGAAGCACCGTTTGCCGGTCGCGAACCGGTTTTTGTCGGCGATGATTTGACCGACGAAGCGGGATTCAGCGTGGTTAATCAACTGCAGGGAATGTCGATAAAAGTGGGCGCCGGGGAAACCCAGGCGCACTGGCGGTTGGCGGATGCCGCCGCCGTAAGGACGTGGTTGCAACATCTGGCGTATGACGCGCAAACCGAAAGGAGGGATGACCATGAGTCGTTTAGTCGTAGTCTCTAACCGTATCGCCTTACCGGACGATAAAAAATCGAGCGCTGGCGGTCTGGCCGTCGGCATCCTGGGGGCACTGAAAGCGGCAGGGGGTCTGTGGTTTGGCTGGAGCGGCGAAATTGGCGATGACCAGCAACCGCTGAAGCAGGTCTCCCGCGGAAATATTTCATGGGCGTCGTTCAACCTTAATGAACGTGACCATGATGAATACTACAACCAGTTCTCTAATGCCGTGCTGTGGCCGGCCTTCCATTATCGTCTTGATCTGGTCAGCTTCCAGCGCGAAGCCTGGGAGGGATATCAGCGAGTTAACGCCATGCTGGCGGACAAGCTTCTGCCGCTGATCGAACCAGACGATACGCTGTGGATCCATGATTACCATCTGCTGCCCTTCGCCAGCGAACTGCGCAAGCGTGGGGTCAACAACCGGATCGGCTTCTTTTTGCATATTCCGTTCCCGACGCCGGAGATTTTTAACGCGCTACCGCCGCACGCTGAGCTGCTGGAACAACTGTGCGATTACGACCTGTTGGGCTTCCAGACTGAAAGCGACAGAACCGCGTTTCTTGACAGCATTGCCATGCAGACCCGACTCTCCGACCTCGGAGACAAACGCTATCAGGCGTGGGGTAAGGCGTTCAGCACTGAGGTTTATCCGATAGGGATCGATCCGGACGAGATTACGCGCAACGCCAAAGGTCCGCTGCCGCCGAAACTGGTCCAGCTGAAAAACGAGCTCAAAAACGTGAAGAATATCTTCTCGGTGGAGCGGCTTGACTACTCGAAAGGGTTGCCGGAGCGGTTCCTCGCCTATGAGACGCTGCTCGAAAAGTATCCTCAGCATCACGGTAAGATCCGTTATACCCAGATCGCACCGACCTCCCGCGGCGATGTGCAGGCCTATCAGGACATCCGCCACCAGCTGGAAACCGCATCCGGGCGCATCAATGGCCAGTTTGGCCAGCTTGGCTGGACCCCGCTCTACTACCTGAACCAGCATTTTGACCGTAAGCTGCTGATGAAGGTCTTCCGCTACTCTGACGTCGGCCTGGTGACGCCCCTGCGCGATGGTATGAACCTGGTGGCGAAGGAATACGTGGCGGCGCAGGATCCGGATAACCCTGGCGTACTGGTCCTGTCGCAGTTTGCCGGCGCGGCGCAGGAGCTGACCAGCGCCCTGATCGTCAACCCCTACGATCGCGACGAGGTTGCCGCCGCGCTGGATCGCGCCCTTAGCATGCCGCTGGCGGAACGTATTGCCCGTCATTCTGCGATGCTGGACGTGATCAGAGAAAATGATATTCATAACTGGCAGGCGCGTTTTGTCGACGATCTGCAGCATATTTCACCGCGCAGTGAGGAGAGCCGCCTGCGGGGGAAGATAGCCACGTTCCCTAAACTGGCCTAGTTCAGGAAAAGGGCTAACCGGCGTTAGCCCTTTTCAAGGGAAACCAGCAGGACATCGACGCCGCAGCTGCCGACGATATTTTTCGCCGAGCAGGTGGCGCGCGAAAAAAGGGAATGGTTATGATTGCCGCAGATCACCAGATCGACCTGGTGCGACCGGCAGAAGTCCTTAATATGATGGCCCAGTTCGCCGCAGGCGATGGTCATTTTCTCTATCGGGTAGTCCGCGTGACGCGCCAGCTCGTTGAGAAAATCACGCGTCTCTTCCTGCATCACCTCGCGCAGATTTTCCATCATCGGCGCAGCGAACTGGTTATACAGCTCCGGATCCGTGGCGAGGGTGATAAAGCTCACTTTCGCGTTCACGGGTCGGGCAATCGACACCGCTTTTTTAATTAATACCTGACTCTCCGGCGTTGGCGCGACGGCAACCAGCAGATGTGAATAAGGCATCTGACCTCCTTGAGATACGCGGAATAACCCTTTCTTTCCTTCTTTCTTTACTCCTGTTTACCCGGCTGCGCAAGGGCCGATCCCGGGATTTGCGAGCCTCTTCGCCAGTCGGTGTTTTTCCGGCCAGATCACAATGGTGAACCTGTCTTTTGATTTAAAAGAAATGCTGTTTTATAAATGAGTGAAGTGAAGACGTCATCTCTTTGTCATTTTGCCACCGGCGGCGGTTGCGTGGCAAAAGCACAAAGGTAACGTCGTTTCGCTGCTTTTAGTGTAGCCAGGTACCCACTCCCTTCCGGTGGCAAATCCGGAAAGATTGTCGGCGTTCTCTTAAAAAAAGACACAGGATCACGGCGATGAAAACACGAAAGATTGGACTGGCTAACTACCTGGCCTACGGCGCGGGCGATTTTCTCGGCGCCGGCACCACGGCGCTAACCGCCGCATGGCTGCTCTACTTTTACACCACCTTCTGCGGACTCTCTCCGATAGAAGCCACGCTGATATTCGCTTCCGCCCGCGTACTGGATGCGGTGGTGAGCCCGCTGATGGGCTTTCTCACCGATAACTTCGGCACCACCTGGCTCGGCAA
The DNA here is from genome assembly GCF_048822715.1 of Klebsiella sp. C239. Lineage (NCBI taxonomy): Bacteria > Pseudomonadati > Pseudomonadota > Gammaproteobacteria > Enterobacterales > Enterobacteriaceae > Klebsiella > Klebsiella sp. C239. The sequence continues at coordinate 605,176 of NZ_JBMEZK010000001.1, forward strand.
GCGCTTCGGCCGCAGAAAATTCTTTATTCTGCTCGGCATCCCGTGCGTATTCAGCTACTCGGCGATGTGGGTTGGCGAGATGGGCTTCTGGTACTACCTGCTCACCTATCTGCTGTTTGATATGGTCTACACCATGATTCTGGTGCCCTACGAGACGCTGGTGCCGGAGATGACCGATGACTTTAAACAGAAAACCAAATTCTCCGGCGCGCGCATCTCAATGGCGCAAATGTCGGCGATTTTAGCCTCCTTTCTGCCGGGGATCCTCCTTACCTGGCTCGGCAAAGACAATGCCAGCTCGTTCTTTTATGCCAGTCTGGTGTTCTCGGTCCTGTGCGCGGTGATGCTGACCTTCGTCTGGTGTTTCACCTGGGAGCGTCCGCGTGAGGCCTGGTCAGAGGCGGCGCTGCGGGCGGAAGCGGAAAAACAGAACTTAACCCTCGCCCAGAGCCTCAATCGCCTGGTGATTGAGCTGAGCTCCACGCTGCGGATAAAAATTTTCCGCCAGCACCTCGGCATGTATCTGGGGGGCTATATCGCCCAGGACGTTTTCAATGCCGTGTTCACCTATTACGTGGTCTTTGTTCTGATGCAGGAGGCCTCTGTCGCCTCGAATCTGCTGGGGACGATGGCGATTTTCCAGTTTATCGCCGTGATCGCCATGATCCCGCTGTGCATTCGCTTTGGCCCCGCGCCGTCGTACCGCATGGTGGTGGTCCTCTTTGGCCTGAGCTCGCTCTCCTATGCGCTGCTCTATTACGCCGGACTGAGCGACGTCTATTCGTTATTGCTGCTCATCTCTGCTGTCGCCGGACTGGGACGCGGCGGGATTAACTACGTGCCGTGGAATACCTACACCTATATTGCCGACGTCGACGAAGCGATCACCGGCCAGCGCCGGGAGGGGATTTTTGCCGGCATCATGACGCTGACCCGCAAAGCCTCGCAGGCGGGGGCGGTGATGCTGGTGGGCATCATCATGCAGCTGTCGGGGTTTGTCTCCGGGCAAAAAATACAGCCTGCAGGGGTCAGCCATACCATTTTGCTGATCCTCAGCGTCGGCACGCTGGTGGTCTTAGCCTGCGGCTTCCTCGTTTCGCTGCGCTTCAAACTCAATCTGCATACCCACAGCGTCCTGCGCAGCGAAACCCTAAGAATGCGCGAAAGCGGTCACGCCCAGCCGGAACTGACCAGTGCGGAACACCGCGCGGTCGTCGAGATGCTGGCGGGGATGCCCTACGACTGCCTGTGGGGAAATAACAATATTGGCTACCTGAATCGTCATAAACCTGCTGCCCCGGCGCTCACCCAGGGCGGCGCTTTGAATTCGACATATACCCGAGGTTAACAACATGAAAGTTTGGCCGGTAAAACATAGCCCATTACTCTGTCAGCCTGAGCGTTTTATCGCCCGTAGCGAACTGCAGGCGCTCATCCGCAACGTGACGCAAAACCTGGTGAATATTAAGGATGAGAGCGGGCAATTTTTACTGCGCCTGGATGACGGGCGCGTTATTGATACCAAAGGCTGGGCCGGCTGGGAGTGGACCCACGGCGTCGGGCTGTATGGCATCTATCAGTATTATCAGCAAACCGGCGATCTCGAGATGCGCGATATTATTGACCGCTGGTTTGCCGACCGTTTCGCCGAGGGGGCAACGACCAAAAACGTCAACACCATGGCGCCGTTCCTGACCCTGGCCTATCGCTTTGAAGAGACCGGATGTAAGGCGTATCTGCCGTGGCTGGAGAGCTGGGCGGAGTGGGCAATGTATGAGATGCCGCGTACCGAGCAGGGCGGCATGCAGCACATCACCCTGGCGGAAGAAAACCACCAGCAAATGTGGGATGACACGCTGATGATGACCGTGTTGCCGTTAGCCAAAATTGGCAAGCTGCTTCACCGTCCGCAGTATGTGGAGGAGGCGACCTATCAGTTCCTGCTCCACGTGCAGAACCTGATGGACCGGGAAACCGGGCTGTGGTTTCACGGCTGGAGCTATGACGGTCGGCATAATTTTGCCCGGGCGCGCTGGGCGCGGGGCAACAGCTGGCTCACTATGGTGATCCCGGATTTTCTTGAGTTAGTGGATCTCCCGGAGGGGAATGCGGTACGGCGCTATCTGACCGAGGTGCTGAACGCGCAAATTGCCGCCTTAGCGAAATGTCAGGACGACAGCGGCCTGTGGCATACCCTGCTGGACGACCCGCACTCTTATCCAGAGGCCTCGGCGACCGCCGGCTTTGCCTACGGCATACTCAAAGCGGTGCGCAAGCGATATGTCGGGCAGCACTATGCCGGGGTGGCTGAAAAAGCGATTCGCGGAATTGTGCAGAACATTTCGCCGCAGGGGGAGCTGCTGCAGACTTCCTTTGGCACCGGAATGGGGTCAGACCTTGATTTCTATCGCCAGATCCCGCTCACCTCGATGCCCTACGGCCAGGCGATGGCGATCCTCTGTCTGACCGAGTATCTGCGCAAGTATTCCTGAGCAGGAGATCCCGCAGGCGCGGCGGCTGAAAAAACTAACCCGGCTTTCGCCGGGTTGGTTTTACATACGCTCGACGGTTTCGATACCGAGGGTATCGAGACCCAGCTTGAGGGTTTTCGCCGTCAGCAGCGCCAGCTTCAGGCGGCTGTTGCGGGTCGCTTCGCTTTCCGCGCTGAGGATCGGGCAGTGCTCGTAGAAACCGGAGAACAGGCCCGCCAGATCGTAGAGGTAGGCGCACATCACGTGCGGCGTCCCTTCGCGAGCGACCACGGAGAGGGTCTCTTCAAACTGCAGCAGGCGCGCGGCCAGCTGGGCTTCGCGATCTTCCGCAATCACCACCGGCGCGTCGGTGAGGGCGTTTTCGTCAATGCCGGCTTTGCGGAACACGGAGAGCACGCGGGTATAGGCATACTGCATATACGGCGCGGTGTTGCCTTCGAACGCCAGCATATTATCCCAGTCGAAAACGTAGTCGGTGGTGCGGTTTTTCGACAGGTCGGCGTATTTCACCGCGCCGATACCCACCACTTTCGCCAGATTTTCCAGCTCATCAGCGGACATCTCCGGGTTCTTCTCGGCCACCAGGCGACGCGCGCGCTCCAGCGCTTCGTCCAGCAGATCCGCCAGCTTCACGGTGCCGCCGGCGCGGGTTTTAAACGGCTTGCCGTCTTTACCCAGCATCATGCCGAACATATGGTGTTCCAGCGGCACGGAGTCCGGCACATAGCCTGCTTTACGCACGATGGTCCACGCCTGCATCAGGTGCTGGTGCTGACGGGAGTCGATGTAGTAGAGCACGCGGTCGGCGTGCAGTGTTTCATAGCGATACTTCGCACAGGCGATATCGGTAGTGGTATAGAGGTAGCCGCCATCCTTTTTCTGGATGATGACGCCCATCGGTTCGCCTTCCTTGTTTTTATACTCATCAAGGAACACCACGGTGGCGCCTTCGCTCTCCACGGCCAGCCCTTTGGCTTTCAGATCGGCGACGATCCCCGGCAGCATCGGGTTGTACAGGCTTTCGCCCATCACGTCATCGCGGGTCAGCGTCACATTCAGGCGATCGTAGGTGATCTGGTTCTGCGACATGGTGATGTCCACCAGCTTACGCCACATCTGCAGGAAGTACTCATCGCCGCCCTGCAGCTTAACCACGTAGCTGCGCGCGCGCTCGGCGAAGGCTTCGTCTTCGTCGTAGTGTTTTTTCGCTTCGCGATAAAAACCTTCGAGGTCGGCCAGGGCCATCTCGCCGGCGTTTTCCTGCTGCTGTTTTTCCAGATACGCGATCAGCATGCCGAACTGGGTGCCCCAGTCGCCGACGTGGTTGGCGCGGATCACCTTATGGCCCAGGAACTCCAGGGTACGGACCGAGGCATCGCCAATGATGGTCGAACGCAGATGGCCGACGTGCATCTCTTTCGCCACGTTTGGCGCCGAATAGTCGACGACGATGGTCTGTACCTGCGGCGTGGCGACGCCCAGGCGTTCTGACTGCAGCGCGCGGTTGACGTTGTCCGCCAGGAACGCGGGGTCGAGGAAAATATTGATAAAGCCCGGCCCGGCGATTTCAACCTTGCTGGCAATGCCGTTGAGGCCAAGATGAGACAGTACCTGCTCTGCAAGTTGTCGCGGCGCCATGCCCAGTTTTTTGGCGACAGCCATCACGCCGTTGGCCTGATAGTCACCGAACTGAACTTTTGCTGACTGGCGGACCTGAGGTTCGCAATCGGCAGGCGCGCCTGCCGCGATCAGGGCCTGGCTGACTTTTTCTGAGAGAAGAGCCTGAATATTCACCGGAATACCTTACGTGTAATGCGCCAGCCCCCGAGGGAGGCGGCGCCGGAATGTGGACAAATTAGGGCGGGAGTATACTGCATTTGTCCCCGTCCGTCAGCATCGCGCGCGGCGCGGCGGCATGGGCAATCCATCGTCGGTCGGTCACGCAGCGGCAGGGTGGCGGTTGGTCCGCGGCCTAAAACACGGTAGATTAGCCTTTTTATTATTGATGAACATAAGTGACGAGCAAACCCATGGCGAACTGGCAGCAGATTGAACAACTGGCCGATATTACGGCGGATCTCCCGCGATTTTCCGATGCGCTACAGCGCTTCGCTGCGCGACTGGGACTGGAGATCGGCGGACTCGACGCCGACCATATCTCCCTGCGCTGTCATCAGAACGCCACCGCGGAGCGCTGGCGCAGTGGGTTGGCGCAGTGCGGAACCCTGCTGTCGGAGAATATGATCAACGGTCGGCCTATCTGCTTGTTTAAACTGGCGGAGCCGGTCTGCGTGGCGCACTGGCGCTTTCATATCGTTGAGCTGCCGTGGCCGGGTGAAAAGCGTTATCCCCATGAAGGCTGGGAGCATATCGAAATTGTCCTGCCCGGCGATCCGGCTACCTTAAATGCCCGCGCTCTGGCGCTGCTGGCCGATGACGGACTCAGCCAGCCGGGGATCGTCGTCAAAACCAGCTCGCCGAAAGGGGAACATGAGCGTCTGCCGAATCCCACCCTGGCGGTCACCGACGGCAGCGTGACGGTCAAATTTCACCCATGGTCTATTGAACAAATCGTCGCCAGCGAGCAAGCCGATACATAACAGTGTGAAGCCGCGCGGCGTCTGCCGCGTGAAATCATGACATGCTGAGAAGGTTGTCTGGATCAGGGAGTGAGCAATGGCGGTACTGGAAGTTTGTTGTTACAGCATGGCGTGCGCCAGGGAAGCTGAGCGCTGCGGCGCCGATCGTATTGAACTCTGCGCCGCGCCGCAGGAAGGGGGATTAACGCCCTCTTACGGGGTGCTGGTCTCGGTCCGCGAGGCGATTACTCTCCCGGTGCATCCGATTATCCGCCCGCGTGGCGGCGACTTCTGCTATACCGAAGAGGAGTTCGCCGCGATGCTTAGCGACATCCGCATGGTGCGGGAGCTCGGCTTTCCCGGGCTGGTGACCGGCGTACTGGATGTCGATGGTCAGGTCGATATCCCGCGGATGAAAAAAATAATGGCTGCGGCCGGGCCGCTGGCGGTGACCTTTCATCGCGCGTTCGATCTGTGCGCCGACCCGCGTCAGGCCTGGGAGACGCTGGGTGAGCTGGGGGTTAAACGTATCCTGACTTCCGGTCAGCAATCCTCGGCGGAGAAAGGTATTTCATTAATTACGGAACTTATTGCCGCAGGGGATACTCCAATCATTATGGCCGGTGCGGGAGTGCGCGCCGCGAACCTGCCGCTGTTTCTGCAGGCGGGGGTGAAAGAGGTTCATAGCTCTGCAGGCCAGTGGTTGCCATCGGAAATGCGCTTTCGTCATCCAGGCGTTTCGATGTCAGCCGATCCCGATGCGGACGAATACAGGCGCTACGCCGTCAATGGCGCAGCGGTGGCGGAGATGAAAAAGATAATTTCCGCTGACAGAAGTTAAACGGTTTTTGCTGCACATCATGTCGCCCAATATGATGATTGCCCGTACCAGGCCCCTGCCCATTAAACAGGGGCCTTTTTTTATCTCGCTTTCTTCGCCAGCGACTGCTGCGTTTCCGGTTTGGTGGCGATAATCACCGCGCGCAGCGGCGCCGGATAGCCTTCCACGGTTTTGCGCCGATCCTGCGGGTCGAGGAAATCGGCCAGCGATTCGCTGGTCATCCATTCGGTGCGCCGCTGCTCTTCCGTCGAGGTGACGCAGGCGTCGACGATGCGCACATCGATAAACCCGCACTTCTCCAGCCACATTTTCAGGGCCGCCGCGGAGGGAATAAAATAGACGTTGCGCATCTGCGCATAGCGATCGCCCGGAACCAGCACCGTATTTTCATCGCCTTCGACCACCAGCGTCTCCAGTACCAGCTCGCCACCCGGCGCCAGCTGATCTTTCAACTGCCACAGGTGGTCCAGCGGCGAGCGGCGATGGTAGAGCACGCCCATCGAGAACACGGTGTCAAAGGCCTCCAGGGCCGGGAGCTGCTCGATGCCCAGCGGCAGGAGATGCGCCCGCTGGTCGTTGCCAAGCAGCTTACGCACCGCTTCAAACTGGCACAGGAACAGCTGGGTGGGATCGATGCCGACCGCCAGATGCGCGCCCGCGCCGATCATCCGCCACATGTGATAGCCGCTGCCGCAGCCCACGTCGAGGATGGTCCGTCCGCTAAGATCGGACAGATGCGGCAGGACGCGCTCCCATTTCCAGTCGGAGCGCCATTCGGTATCGATGTTGATGCCGTACAGCGAATAAGGGCCTTTGCGCCATGGCATCAGGTTTTTAAGCAGGTTTTCTACCCGCAGCCGGTGGCCTTCGCTGAGCGGCGTTTCGCTTTCGGCGGTGACGCTGTGCAGGAGGTCCAGACGCCAGGGCGTTAATTCCGGAAGAAACTCAACGGCGCGCTCCCATTCGCGAAACTTGCCGTGCAGGGCCTCGCGCTGCCAGGCGGCTACCTGGGCAGGCAGCGTCTCCAGCCAGTGAGACAGCGGGCTTTTGGCGATCAGCTGATAAAAGTTACTGAAGTCGATCATGCCTGCTCCCCGGATTTTACTGCCACCAGCGAGCCAAAGTTAAAGCACTGGAACCACAGTTCAGCATGTTCGAACCCCGCCTGACGCAGGCGTTTTTTATGGGTTTCCACAGAGTCGGTCAGCATTACATTTTCCAGCATGCTGCGTTTTTGACTGATCTCCAGCTCGCTGTAGCCGTTCGCGCGCTTAAAGTCATGATGCATATTGAACAGCAGCTCGCCGACGTGGGCGTCTTCGAAGCTAAATTTCTCCGAGAGCACCAGCGCGCCGCCGGGATTCAGCCCCTGATAGACTTTATTGAGGATCGCCTGGCGATCGCCCGGCTCAAGGAACTGAATGGTAAAGTTCAGGATCACCAGCGAAGCGTTTTCAATGGCCACATCGCGGATATCCCCTTCAATCACCTCGACCGGCGTCGGCGCTTTATAGGCGTCAATATGGCGACGGCAGCGCTCCACCATCGCCGGGGAGTTATCGATGGCGATAATGCGGCAGCCCGGATGGCTAATATTGCGGCGCACGGAAAGAGTGGCGGCGCCCAGCGAACAGCCAAGATCGTAAACCTGGGTGTGGGGCTGAACGAAGCGCTCGGCCAGCATGCCGATCATCGAGATGATATTGGAGTAGCCAGGCACAGAACGCTGGATCATATCGGGGAAGACTTCAGCAACCCGTTCATCAAAGGTCCAGTCGCCGAGGCTGGCAATCGGCGCGGAAAAAAGCGTATCGCGGTGAGACATAACGTTAAACCCGAAAAAACGAAAACGGCGTATTGTGCGCTAACGGAGGGAGAAAACCAACTCCCAGGGCATATACCAGAGATTGGCCAGCACCATCAGCAACAACGCGCACCAGGTGGCGCTCATGCCGGAGCGGCGCCAGTGGTAGACACGGTGATGAAAACCCCAGGAGTGCATCAGTCGTCCGAGGATCAATAAAATGCCGCAAACGTGCACCATCCAGGTCTGGGCGCCGTTCATCTCCATAAATAACAGCAAAATGAGGCCAATCGGCACATATTCGACGGCATTGCCGTGAACGCGGATGGCGACCTGCAGCTCGCTGAAGCCGCCGTCGCCATAGCCTACATGGTATTGGGTGCGCAAACGCACCACGTCAAATGAGAACTTCACTAACAATAACGCACCTAAAACGGCATACAGCGCGCTGACCATACGAAAACTCCCTTTAACTCTGGCAGATGGCTCCGGATATGATAGCAGGATATCAGAAAAGAGAAGATTGCTGCGGAATCGACGGCGCATTTCCTGCCGCCGGCAGGGCGGCGCGCAGATCGCCCCACAGGGTATCGACCAGCGTCGGCGCGTAGGCAATATCGGGGGTATGCAGGAACAGCCACGGCGTCCCTGACTGATGCCATTTCGGCAGCGTCTGCAGCCAGACGCGAAACAGTTCCCGATTATGGACCATATCGTCGCCGCCAATAAAGCGCACCATTGGCTGCCGGGCGGTCATCACTGCATGCACCGGCACCTTCGGTTTCTTTTGTTGCGCGTCGATCATCGCCGGACTGGTGGCCGCGGCGCTGTGGACCGGGCGGCTGTCGAGGATCACGCGGTTGACGTTGCGCTGGTGCAGTCCGCGGTTGAGCTGCTGTTCCGCTTCCCCTTTGGCGAAGAACTCGGGGTGACGAACTTCGACGCCGTAGGTGAAATCCTTCGGCAGTGCGTCGAGAAAGTGCCATAGCGCGGGGAGATCGCGAGGACCAAAGGTCGCCGGCAGTTGCAGCCAGTACTGGCCGATGCGCGAGGCCAGCGGCGCCAGGCGGGTGAAGAATTCACTACTTAACTCGTCGCAATGGCGCAGGGCGGCCTGGTGCGAGATAGTCGCCGGGAATTTAAAGCAGAAGCGGAAGTCATCGTGGGTCTGCTCGTACCAGCGGGCGACAATCTCCGGCTTGGGCAGCGCATACAGGGTGGTGTTGCCCTCGACGCAGTTGAAGTGGCGGGCGTACTCTTCAAGGCTGGTGATGCCAAGGCGCACCCATTTCGGGTGCGACCACTGGGGAAGCCCAATATAAATCATAACGCGGCGAGGATCTCCTCGGTGCTGCGCACGCGGCCGATGCGCGGGAAAATATGCGTCATGCTGCCCTGATGCTGTTCGGTGGAGGCGGCGCTGCAGGCATCTTCAGCGATGACCAGGTTAAAGCCCAGCTCCCAGGCGTTGCGGGCGGTGGATTCGACGCCGATGTTGGTGGAGATGCCGCACAGAATAATGGTGTCGATACCGCGGCGGCGCAGCTGAAGCTCAAGGTCGGTGCCATAGAACGCGCCCCACTGGCGTTTGGTCACTTCGATATCGCGCTCTTGTTTACCTAGCGCGGCCGGATAGGCCCACCAGTTCTCAGGCAGCGTATGCGCCCCGGCCTGAGCGTCGACAGGCTGTTTCAGCGCTTCGGCGAAATCGGCCGACCAGCCGACGCGGACCATGATCACCGGCGAACCCTGTTGCCGGCATTTGTCTGCCAGGCGAGCGGCGCGCGCCACCACCTCGTCAGCCCGATTTGGGCCGCCGGCGAAAGGCAGAATGCCTTCCTGCAGATCGATCACCACCAGCGCCGTGTTTTTCGCATTGAGTTCTAACATGGTATCCCCGTATCTTCATCTGTTGTCAGGCGGCTACAATACCTTTGCGGCTTCAGCAAAAGGGTAACAAATTTTGTTAATTTATGTGAGTGTGGACGTTAAGCGCGCAGCAAAGCAGCGTACATCGTGCGTCGGACTTATCGAACGACAGAATTTCCAGTATAATAGCCGCCTTTTTTCATTCAGTTGTGACATCAACTAAAGCTGCGACCTCGTCGCCTGCAGGGCAGACGACAATCCGCCGACGGCTAAGTTAAGGGATATCTCATGCGTACAGAATATTGCGGACAGCTTCGACAGTCCCACGTTGGGCAGCAGGTGACTCTGTGTGGTTGGGTCAACCGCCGTCGCGATCTCGGTAGCCTCATTTTTATCGATATGCGCGACCGCGAAGGCATCGTTCAGGTGTTTTTCGATCCGGATCGTGCGGATGCGTTGAAGTTAGCCTCTGAACTGCGTAATGAGTTCTGCATTCAGGTCACTGGCACCGTTCGCGCGCGTGAAGAGAAAAACATCAACGCGGACATGGTCACCGGCGCTATCGAAGTGCTGGCTTCCGATCTGACGATCATTAACCGCTCAGAATCGCTGCCGCTGGACTCCAATCACGTCAACACCGAAGAAGCGCGTCTGAAATACCGCTACCTCGACCTGCGTCGTCCGGAAATGGCGCAGCGTCTGAAAACCCGCGCGAAAATCACCAGCTTTGTGCGCCGCTTTATGGATGACCATGGCTTCCTCGACATCGAAACCCCGATGCTGACCAAAGCCACCCCGGAAGGCGCCCGCGATTACCTCGTGCCTTCCCGCGTGCACAAAGGCAAATTCTACGCGCTGCCGCAGTCGCCGCAGCTGTTCAAACAGCTGCTGATGATGTCCGGCTTCGACCGCTACTATCAGATCGTCAAATGCTTCCGCGATGAAGACCTGCGTGCCGACCGTCAGCCTGAATTTACCCAGATCGACGTGGAAACCTCCTTTATGACCGCGCCGCAGGTGCGTGAGATCATGGAAGCGATGGTGCGTCAGCTGTGGCTGGAGATTAAAGGCGTCGACCTGGGCGATTTCCCGATCATGACCTTCGCCGAAGCCGAACGTCGCTACGGTTCCGATAAACCGGATCTGCGTAACCCGATGGAGCTGGTGGACGTCGCCGACCTGCTGAAATCGGTGGAGTTCGCGGTCTTTGCCGGCCCGGCCAACGATCCGAAAGGGCGCGTGGCGGCGCTGCGCGTTCCGGGCGGGGCTTCTCTGACCCGCAAGCTGATTGACGAATACGGCAACTTTGTGAAGATCTACGGCGCGAAGGGGCTGGCCTATATTAAAGTGACCGAGCGTGCCAAAGGCATGGACGGGATCAACAGCCCGGTGGCCAAATTCCTCACCGCTGAAATCGTGGAAGCGATCCTTGACCGCACCGGTGCGCAGGACGGAGACATGATCTTCTTCGGCGCCGATAATAAGAAAGTGGTGGCCGACGCGCTGGGCGCGCTGCGTCTGAAGCTGGGTAAAGACCTGAGCCTGACTGACGAGAGCAAATGGGCGCCGCTGTGGGTGATCGACTTCCCGATGTTCGAAGACGACGGCGAAGGCGGCCTGACGGCGATGCACCATCCGTTCACCTCGCCGAAAGATATGACGGCGGACGAGCTGAAAGCCGCGCCGGAAGAGGCCGTGGCCAACGCCTACGATATGGTGATTAACGGTTATGAAGTCGGCGGCGGTTCGGTGCGTATCCACCGCGGCGACATGCAGCAGACGGTATTTGGTATTCTGGGCATTAACGAACAGGAACAGCGTGAGAAATTCGGCTTCCTGCTCGATGCGCTGAAATACGGTACCCCGCCGCATGCGGGCCTGGCGTTCGGTCTTGACCGTCTGACCATGCTGCTGACCGGCACCGATAACATCCGCGACGTTATCGCTTTCCCGAAAACCACCGCGGCCGCCTGCCTGATGACCGAAGCGCCAAGCTTCGCCAATCCGGCGGCGCTCAGTGAACTGGGTATTCAGGTTGTGGAGAAAGAGGCAAAAGCGTCTCTGGAGAACAAGTAATATGTCATTTAAGCTGCCCGTTTCGGTGCTGGTGGTGATTTACGCCGAAGATACCAAACGGGTGCTGATGTTGCAGCGGCGCGACGATCCCGCGTTCTGGCAGTCGGTCACCGGCAGCCTGGAAGCAGGAGAGACCGCGCTGCAGGCCGCCGCGCGTGAAGTAAAGGAAGAGGTCGCCATTGACGTTGCCTGCGAGCAACTGACCTTAATCGACTGTCAGCGCACGGTGGAGTTCGAGATATTTTCTCATTTGCGTCATCGCTATGCGCCGGGAGTGGAGCGTAATACGGAATTTTGGTTCTGTCTTGCGCTGCCTCATGAGCGGGAAATTACCTTTACCGAACATCTGGCCTACCGCTGGGTCAGCGCGACGGAAGCCGCTGCGCTGACCAAGTCGTGGAGCAACCGGCAGGCGATTGAAGAATTTGTAATTAACGCCGCCTGAAAGGGCGCGCTTTTTGGAGAGTTTTTTATGGCAGGTCATAGTAAATGGGCCAACACCAAACACCGCAAAGCGGCACAGGATGCCAAGCGCGGTAAAATCTTTACGAAAATCATTCGCGAACTGGTTACCGCAGCGCGTCTGGGCGGCGGCGATCCGGCGTCCAACCCGCGTCTGCGTGCGGCGGTGGATAAAGCGCTGTCTAACAACATGACCCGCGACACCCTGAACCGCGCCATCGCGCGCGGCGTCGGCGGCGATGAAGACGCGAACATGGAAACCATCATTTACGAAGGCTATGGCCCTGGCGGCACCGCGGTGATGGTGGAATGTCTGTCCGACAACCGTAACCGTACCGTTGCGGAAGTGCGTCACGCCTTCACTAAAACCGGTGGTAACCTCGGCACCGACGGTTCTGTCTCCTACCTGTTCAGCAAAAAAGGCGTCATCTCCTTCGAGAAAGGCGATGAAGACACTATCATGGAAGCGGCGCTGGAAGCTGGCGCTGAAGACGTGGTGACCTATGACGACGGCGCGATCGACGTCTACACCGCATGGGAAGAGATGGGCGCCGTGCGCGACGCCCTGGAAGCCGCTGGCCTGAAAGCCGACGCTGCTGAAGTCTCGATGATCCCGTCCACCAAAGCGGATATGGATGCCGAGACGGCGCCGAAGCTGCTGCGTCTGATCGATATGCTCGAAGACTGCGACGACGTGCAGGAAGTGTACCATAACGGCGAGATCTCCGACGAGGTCGCAGCCACCCTGTGATGCAGCCGCATCCACGGTTCACCGGAGGCGCGTGATGGCTATTATTCTCGGCATTGACCCGGGGTCGCGCGTTACCGGTTATGGCGTGATCCGTCAGGTCGGCCGGCAGCTGAGCTACCTTGGCAGCGGCTGTATCCGCACCAAAGTGGACGATCTGCCGTCGCGGCTGAAGCTGATCTACGCCGGGGTGACGGAGATCATCACCCAGTTCCAGCCTGACTTTTTCGCCATTGAGCAGGTCTTTATGGCCAAGAATGCCGACTCGGCGTTAAAGCTCGGGCAGGCGCGCGGGGTGGCGATTGTGGCGGCGACCAATCAGTCGCTACCGGTGTTTGAATACGCCGCCCGCCAGGTTAAGCAGACGGTTGTCGGCATTGGCAGCGCTGAAAAGAGTCAGGTCCAGCACATGGTGCGCACTTTGCTCAAGCTGCCTGCCAATCCTCAGGCGGATGCGGCGGATGCGCTGGCGATCGCCATCACCCATTGCCATGTCAGTCAGAATGCCGCTCAGATCAGCGAGACCCGGCTCAATCTGGCGCGAGGGCGCTTACGATAATCGCAAATCAGGCTGGATATCTATCCAGCCTTTTTTTATGATACCGCCAGATACTTAGACCATAACGCAGGAGCCCCACGTGATAGGCAGACTCAGAGGCATCATTCTCGAAAAACAACCCCCGCTGGTGTTGCTGGAAACGGCGGGCGTCGGCTATGAAGTGCACATGCCAATGACCTGCTTCTATGAGCTGCCGGAGGCCGGGCAGGAGGCGATTGTCTTCACCCACTTTGTGGTGCGTGAAGATGCCCAGCTGCTGTATGGGTTTAACAACAAACAGGAGCGTACCCTGTTTAAAGAACTGATCAAAACCAACGGCGTAGGGCCAAAGCTGGCGCTGGCGATCCTCTCCGGCATGTCGGCGCAGCAGTTCGTCAACGCCGTTGAGCGGGAAGAGGTCGCCTCGCTGGTGAAGCTGCCGGGGATTGGCAAAAAAACCGCTGAACGCCTGATCGTTGAGATGAAAGACCGCTTCAAAGGGCTGCACGGCGATCTGTTCACCCCGGCCGCCGATCTGGTACTGACCTCACCGGCAGGCCCGACGGCGGACGATGCCGAGCAGGAAGCGGTTGCCGCGCTGGTCGCGCTGGGCTATAAACCGCAGGAGGCCAGCCGGATGGTCAGCAAGATCGCGCGTCCGGACGCCAACAGTGAAACGCTAATCCGCGAAGCGCTGCGCGCCGCGTTGTGAGGTAAGGGATGATTGAAGCAGACCGGCTGGTATCGGCAGACAGCAGCGGCTTCGAAGAGGCCGCTGACCGCGCCATCCGCCCAAAATTGCTGGCAGAGTATGTCGGCCAGCCGCAGGTGCGTTCGCAGATGGAGATCTTTATCCAGGCGGCGAAGCTGCGCGGCGACGCCCTCGATCACCTGCTGATTTTTGGCCCGCCAGGGTTGGGGAAAACCACCCTGGCTAATATCGTCGCCAATGAAATGGGGGTGAATCTGCGTACCACCTCCGGCCCGGTGCTGGAGAAAGCGGGCGATCTCGCCGCGATGCTCACCAACCTTGAACCGCACGATGTGCTGTTTATCGATGAGATCCATCGCCTCTCGCCGGTGGTGGAAGAGGTGCTCTATCCGGCAATGGAAGATTACCAGCTGGATATCATGATTGGCGAAGGTCCGGCGGCGCGCTCGATTAAAATCGACCTGCCGCCGTTTACCCTGATCGGCGCCACCACCCGGGCCGGTTCATTGACTTCGCCGCTGCGCGACCGCTTTGGCATCGTGCAGCGTCTGGAGTTCTATCAGATCCCCGATCTGCAGCATATTGTCAGCCGCAGCGCCCGCCATATGGGGCTGGAGATGAGCGACGAGGGCGCGCTGGAAGTGGCCCGCCGTTCACGCGGCACGCCGCGTATTGCCAACCGTCTGCTGCGTAGGGTGCGTGACTTCGCGGAAGTGCGCCACGACGGCACTATCTCCGCCGACATTGCCGCCCAGGCGCTGGATATGCTCAACGTCGATGCGGAAGGGTTCGACTATATGGACCGCAAGCTGCTGCTGGCGGTGATAGATAAGTTCTTCGGCGGACCGGTGGGGCTGGATAACCTCGCCGCCGCGATTGGCGAAGAGCGGGAAACCATTGAAGATGTGCTGGAGCCCTACTTAATTCAGCAGGGTTTTCTGCAGCGTACGCCGCGGGGAAGAATGGCGACGGTGCGCGCCTGGAATCATTTCGGGATTACGCCGCCGGAGATGCCGTAGTTCGCTACGGATGTGTCGTTCATCGGGAGACCCGGTCAGCAGCGCGACCGGGTTTTTCATTTTTAGCTGGCGGCTTTTTTCGTCATGCTCAGAATAAACAGCGCCGCGGCGCACAGCACCACCGATGGACCGGCCGGCGTGTCGTAGAAAGCCGAGAAGGTTAACCCGCCGGTGACGGCCAGCATGCCCACGCCCACCGCCACGGCGGCCATCTGCTCCGGCGTGTGGGCAAAACGGCGGGCGGTGGCGGCCGGGATAATCAGCAGGGAAGTGATGATCAGCGCCCCGACGAACTTCATCGCCACGCCGATAGTCAGGGCGGTGACCAGCATCAACAGCAGTTTGACCCGCTGCAGCTTCACGCCATCGACAAACGCCAGGTCCGGACTGATGGTCATCGCCAGCAGATTCCGCCACTGCCAGAGCAGAATGCCAATCACAATCACCACGCCAATGGCAATGGCGATCAGGTCCTGCGGGGTAACCGCCAGCAGATCGCCGAACAGGTACGCCATCAGATCGACGCGGACGTTAGACATCAGACTAACCACCACCAGCCCCAGGGAGAGCGCGCTGTGCGCCATGATGCCCAGCAGGGTATCGATCGCCAGATGCGGCCGTTTTTCCAGCCATACCAGCCCGCCGGCCAGCAGCAGGGTGACGGCGATCACCGCATAAAACGGATTGACGTTCAGCAGTAAACCGAAAGCGACGCCGAGCAGCGAGGCATGCGCCAGCGTGTCGCCGAAATAGGACATACGGCGCCAGACCACAAAGGAGCCCAGCGGGCCGGCGGCGCAGGCCAGCATCATCCCGGCCAGCCAGCCAGGTAACAAAAGTTCAATCATTAGCGGCTGTTTCCCCGACGCAGTACAATTCGCCCCTGAAGATCGTGGCGGTGATTATGGTGATGGCGGTAGATCCCCAGCTGTTCCGCGCCGCGCGGGCCGAACATGGAGATAAACTCCGGATGCATTGAGACGACCTCTGGTGCGCCGGAGCAGCAGATATGCTGGTTCAGGCACAATACCTCGTCGGTTTTGGCCATGACCAGATGCAGGTCGTGGGAGACCATCAGCACCGCGCAGTCCAGCTCATGGCGCAGCTGGTCGATAAGATCGTAGAGCGCAACCTGACCATTGACGTCGACGCCCTGGGTCGGTTCATCCAGCACCAGCAGTTGCGGGCGATTGAGCAGGGCGCGGGCCAGCAGCACGCGCTGGGTTTCTCCGCCGGAAAGTTTTTGCATCGGGGCGTCGATCAGATGCCCGGCCTGCACGCGCTTCAGCGCCGGCAGGATGTCGTCTTTGCGGGTGCCCGGACGCAAACGCAGGAAGCGGCTGACGGTCAGCGGCAGCGTGGCGTCGAGATGCAGTTTCTGCGGCACATAGCCGATCCGCAGGCGTTCTTCGCGCTTGATAACACCCTCTGTCGGTGCTACCAGCCCCAGAACCACCCGCACAAGCGTCGATTTGCCGGCGCCGTTGGGGCCCAGCAGGGTCAATATTTTGCCTGGCGTGAGAGCCAGCGAGATGTCAGACAGCACGCGGCGTTGGCCAAAGGCCACCGAGACATTTTCCAGTGTTACAAGGTTTGTCATAATCATTTAGGGGTTGCACAAGCTAGTGAATGTTATAATATCACATCACACTCACTCGTTTCGATGACTAGACGCATTATGTTACATAAAAATACGCTTCTTTGCGCTGGACTTGGCGCTGTTTTTTTGTTCGCACAGGTACCGCAGGCCAGTGCCGCCGTGGTGACTTCCATGAAACCGCTGGGCTTTATCGCGGCGGCTATCGCCGATGGGGTTACCGACACCCAGGTGCTGCTGCCCGATGGCGCCTCCGAGCATGATTATTCTCTCCGTCCTTCCGATGTAAAACGCTTACAGAACGCAGACTTAGTGGTGTGGATCGGTCCGGAAATGGAAGCCTTTATGGATAGGTCGACGCAAAGCATTGCGGCGAATAAAAAGGTGACTATCGCAGAGCTGGATGGGGTCAAACCGCTGCTGATGACCGGCGCTGACGACGATGACGATCATCATGGTCATGACCATGGCGCAGCGGAAAAAAGTGACGGCGATCACCATCACGGTATCTACAATATGCATCTGTGGTTATCCCCAGAGATAGCGCGGCTTTCGGCGGTTGCAATCCACGATAAATTATTGGAACTTATGCCGCAGAGTCGAGCCAAACTCGACAGCAACCTGCAGCAGTTCGAGGCCGCGCTGGCGGCGACCGACAAGCAGGTTAGCAATGAGCTGGCACCGCTGAAAGGAAAGGGCTATTTCGTTTTTCATGACGCCTACGGTTACTTTGAAAAACACTACGGTTTGACCTCGCTGGGGCATTTTACCGTCAACCCTGAAATACAGCCCGGTGCGCAGCGTTTACACGAAATCAGAACACAACTGGTTGAGCAGAAAGCCACTTGCGTTTTTGCTGAGCCACAGTTCAGGCCAGCGGTTATCGAAGCTGTTGCCCGGGGCACGTCTGTGCGCATGGGGACCCTGGATCCACTGGGTAGCGGAATTAAGCTGGGTAAAGCGAGTTACCCGCAATTCCTCACCCAGCTGGCGAATCAGTATTCGAGCTGCCTGAAAGGAGATTAACGAGGAAGTGAATACGTGCAACAGATAGCCCGCGCTGTCACTCAGGCATTTAACAATCTGCCACGACCTCATCGCGTCATGCTGGGGTCGCTTAGCGTTCTTACCTTAGCGGTCGCCGTCTGGCGACCCTACATTTACCACCCGGAATCCGCCCCCATCGTCAGAACCATTGAACTGGAAAAAAGCGAGATCCGCTCCCTGCTGCCGGAAGCCTCCGAGCCGATCGACCAGGCCCCGCAGGAAGAAGAAGCCATTCCTCAGGATGAACTCGACGAAAAAGCCGATAGCGATGCCGGCGGGCACGAATACGTGGTGTCGACCGGCGATACCCTCAGCAGCATCCTGAACCAGTACGGTATCGATATGGGTGATATCGCCCAGCTCTCCTCCGCCGATAAAGAGTTGCGTAATCTGAAGATTGGCCAGCAGCTCTCCTGGACCCTGACCGCCGACGGCGATCTGCAGAGTCTGACCTGGGAGATGTCCCGCCGCGAAACCCGCACCTACACCCGCGTGGCTAACGGCTTTAAAATGAGCAGCGAGCTGCAGAAAGGCGACTGGGTCAACAGCGTGCTGAAAGGCACCGTCGGCGCCAGCTTTGTCTCCAGCGCGCGCGATGCCGGGCTGACCAGCACGGAAATCAGCGCGGTGATCAAGGCCATGCAGTGGCAGATGGATTTCCGTAAGCTGAAGAAAGGCGATGAGTTCTCGGTATTGATGTCGCGCGAAATGCTTGACGGCAAACGCGAGCAAAGCCAGCTGCTTGGCGTGCGTCTGCGTTCTGACGGGAAGGACTACTTTGCCATCCGTGCCGAAGACGGAAAATTCTACGACCGCAACGGGACGGGGCTGGCGAAAGGCTTTATGCGTTTCCCGACGGCGCGTCAGTTCCGCGTCTCCTCTAACTTTAACCCGCGTCGTCTGAACCCGGTCACCGGGCGCGTCGCGCCGCACCGTGGCGTCGATTTCGCGATGCCGCAGGGGACGCCGGTGCTGGCGGTGGGTGATGGCGAAGTGGTGGTGGCCAAGCGTAGCGGCGCCGCCGGGTATTACGTGGCCATCCGCCACGGCCGTACCTATACCACTCGCTACATGCACCTGCGTAAGCTGCTGGTGAAGCCGGGGCAGAAAGTGAAGCGCGGGGATCGTATTGCGCTGTCGGGGAATACCGGACGCTCAACCGGGCCGCACCTGCACTACGAAGTGTGGATCAACCAGCAGGCGGTCAACCCGCTGACGGCGAAACTGCCGCGTACTGAAGGGCTGAGCGGTTCCGACCGTACCGATTATCTGGCGCAGGTCAAAGAGGTCGTTCCGCAGCTGCGGTTTGACTAACCACCGGTCAGTGGAAAGCCGGTGCCCCAGGGCGCCGGCTTTTTATTTTGTAGGATACCCAACGTCTCGCTACACTATCCCATTATCTTGATTAAGCAGTCGATCTGCGGATTGGGCATGGAAACGAAAAAAAATAATATTGAGTTTATCCCTAAGTTTGAAAAATCTTTTTTACTGCCGCGCTACTGGGGCGCCTGGCTGGGGGTCTTTGCCTTCGCCGGTATTGCGCTGACGCCGCCTTCCTTTCGCGATCCGCTTCTCGGCAAACTCGGTCGTCTGGTCGGGCGTCTGGCGAAAAGCTCGCGCCGCCGGGCGCAGATTAATTTGCTGTATTGCTTCCCGGAAAAAAGCGAGCATGAGCGGGAAGCGATCATCGACGCCATGTACGCCTCGGCGCCGCAGGCGATGGTGATGATGGCCGAGCTGGGCCTGTGCGATCCGCAGAAAATTCTCGCCCGCGTCGACTGGCAGGGTAAAGCGATCATCGACGAGTTGCAGCGCAATAATGAAAAGGTGATTTTCCTCGTCCCGCACGCATGGGGCGTGGATATCCCGGCGATGCTGATGGCCTCCGGCGGGCAGAAGATGGCGGCGATGTTCCACAACCAGGGTAACCCGGTCTTCGATTACGTGTGGAATACCGTACGTCGTCGTTTTGGCGGAAGGATGCACGCGCGCAACGACGGGATCAAACCGTTTATTCAGTCGGTGCGCCAGGGTTACTGGGGCTACTATCTCCCCGATCAGGATCACGGCGCCGAGCACAGCGAGTTTGTGGATTTCTTCGCGACCTATAAGGCCACGCTGCCGGCGATTGGCCGTTTAATGAAGGTATGCCGCGCCCGCGTCGTTCCGCTGTTCCCGGTCTACGATGGCAAAACGCATCGCCTGACGGTGCTGGTGCGCCCGCCGATGGACGATCTGCTGGACGCTGACGATACAACGATCGCCCGGCGGATGAACGAAGAGGTGGAGGTGTTTGTTACGCCGCACACCGAGCAGTACACCTGGATCCTGAAGTTGCTGAAGACGCGCAAGCCGGGTGAAATCGAGCCCTACAAACGCAAAGAGCTGTACCCTAAGAAGTAGTCTGCAGGCGCGCCAGTGGGCATTCCCGGCTCACTGGCTATATTGCGTCAACAACATCATGTTCTCAGTCGCAAGCCGGTAACGATACTCCGGTCGGCCGGTGATACCGTAGTGATTGCTGGTGAAGAGCACGTTGATCTGCTCCAGCCAAATCAGGTATTTGCGGCATGAAACTCTGGAGATCTGCAGTGCCGCCGCCAGCTCATTGGTTGAAAAATCTCGCGCCTGATGAGCGATTATCCACCGGCACACCAGGCGAAGCGTTTGCGGCGTCAGCCCTTTCGGCAAGCGGCGTGGGCCGTCCTGTTGTTGAACCCCGCGGCGTAGCAGGGTGTCGATATCCGCCTGGGCGTAGCAGGATTTCGCTTGCTTCGCATCGCGTTTATTGCGCCAGGTTCGCAGGGCTTCCTCAAAGCGCGGAAACTGAAACGGTTTAATCAGGTAATCAACCACGCCATAGCGCAGCGCCGTCTGCACGGTGAGCGCATCGGCGGCGGACGTCATCATGATGACATCAATATTCCGCCCATCAGCGCGAAGCGCCGGCAGCAGGTCCAGGCCGCTCTCCTGTTGCATATAGACATCCAGCAGCAGCAGATCGATCGGCGCCAGATGGCTCAGCATCGCGTTAGCATCGGCGATCGTCGCCGCGACTCCGCAGCAGTGAAAATCAGCTACCTGGCTGATAAACAACCGGTTCAGTTCGGCCACCATAGGATCATCATCGACAATCAGCACATTGAACATGGGTGGTTCCCCCGAGTGGCGGGAAGCCAGCCGGCTTCCCGCGAGATGAGCGATCACAATGACGAACGTTTATACGCGGTGTAGCGCGCTCGCCAAAAGGTTTTATCGATATTCGCCGCCAGCTGCGCCTCGTCAATCTGCGGCGCTACGCCGTCGAGTTGAGCCGCGCGGGCGACCTCTGCGGCAATAGCCCGTGAGATCATCTCGATCTCTTCCACCGGCGGCAGTAAACCGCCGGTTTCGCGGGTCGCCAGAGGCGAGTGGGCGGCCAGCGTTTTACTGCAGGTGATAAGCATTGCTTCGGTGACGCGCTCGGCTTTACTGGCAAGGATCCCCAGCCCCAGACCGGGGAAAATATAGGCGTTGTTGCACTGGGCAATGTCGTAGGTTTTGCCGTCATAGAAGACAGGGTCGAAAGGGCTGCCGGTGGCGATGAGCGCGCTACCCCGGGTCCACTCCAGCAGATCCTTCGGCTGGGCCTCGGCTCGGGAGGTGGGGTTAGAGAGCGGCATAATAATCGGACGCGGGCAGTGCCGATGCATCTCTTTCACTATCTCTTCGCTAAACAGCCCCGGCTGGCCTGACACGCCGATCAGCACGGTAGGGTGGACGTTGCGTACGACATCCATCAGCGACAGCTGGGCCGCCTCGGTATCCCAGTGGGCGATATTGGCTCGGGGGGTGACCAGCTCGCGCTGAAAATTGAGCAGATTAGGCATCTCATCAGTCAGCAGACCAAAGCGGTCAACCATAAAGATGCGGCGACGTGCTTCCGTTTCTGAGAGCCCATCATCCACCATCAGCGCAATGATTTTTTCCGCAATGCCGCATCCGGCCGAACCGCCGCCCAGGAAAACCACCCGCTGGTCGCGGAGCGACGTCCCGGCGGCTGCGGCGGCAGCGATCAGGGTTCCCGAGGTCACGGCGGCGGTTCCCTGAATATCATCGTTAAAACAGCACAGCTGGTGTCGATAGCGGTTGAGCAGTCGCGTGGCATTCTTTTGGGCAAAATCTTCAAACTGGAGCAAGACATTCGGCCAGCGCTGCTGAATGGCATGGACAAACATGTCCATAAACTCCAGGTACTGCTCATCGCTGATGCGCGGATGTCGCCAGCCCATATACAGCGGATCCTCCAGATGCTGCGGATTGTTGGTCCCGACATCTAACATAATGGGCAGCGTTGATGCCGGGTGAATGCCCCCGCAGGCGGTATATAACGAGAGTTTGCCAATGGGGATCCCCATACCGCCGATCCCCTGGTCGCCCAGCCCCAGAATACGCTCGCCATCGGTTACCACGATGACTTTGATATCGTTGCGGGAAAACCCCTGCAGCATCTCGTCAATATGGTGACGGTTGGGCCAGGAGATGAACAGGCCGCGTCCCCGGCGATATATTTCTGAAAAGTGTTCGCACGCTTCACCCACCGTCGGGGTATAAATAATGGGCAGCGTCTCTTTCATATGGCTGCGCAGCAGGTTATAGAATAACGTCTCGTTTGTGTCCTGAATATTTCTGAGATAAATATGGCGCGAAATGCTTTTTTTGAACTGACAAAACTGACCCCATGCGCGCTCTGTTTGTTCCTCAATGGTTTCCACATTGTGCGGTAACAGTCCCTGAAGATTAAACGCTGTGCGTTCGCTTTCCGTAAACGCGAGGCCTTTATTTAATAACGGGTTTTCCAGCAGGACAGCACCGTTATAGGGGGTGTATAAGGTTTCTGTGGCTAACATTACATGACTCCTGAATATCAAATTAAAACATTGCCTGATGTCTTGGTGTTTTATTTCTGTGATTACGAAATGAGATAAATCATGACGCCTTCGGTGACCACGCCGATGGCGGTGCCCAGCAAAATAGAAGATGAGGCGGGTTCAATATAGGTATCGCTGCGCAGGGCAAACATCCCCGCCGCGATAGCGGAAGGCGTCGCACCAATGATAATAACCTGTTGCATCAGGGTATGACTGAGCCCAAAGGCCAGCCCGGCCAGCGCCATCATGGCCGGCTGGATCAGGTTTTTAATACTAATGTTGGTGCAGGTTTGAATATTGACCGTCGGACGTTCACCGTAAAACAGCAGCCCAAGGGCGAACAGTGACAGACCGCCGGCGATTTTACCCACCATTTCGACGGGCACGCTGAGCAGAGGCGGCAGCTGGATCCCGGCCAGGCTGAGCAGCACCCCGGAAATGGGGATCCAGACAATGGGATTTCGCACGGCGTTAAGTAGGTTTTGCAGGATCAACTGCTTGGCGTGGAGCTGGGGAGCCTCAGCGTCTCCGGGCTGGTCTCCCATGCGGATCAGGATGATGGTCAGAGGGATCATCAACACGCTGGTCACCAGGTTTCCGATAAGCACCCCGAGAAAGCCCTCCGGACCTATCAGCACCGCCAGCACGGGGGCGCCAAAGTAGGCCATATCGGGGAAGGCGCAAACCAGCGACTGAATCGCGCTGGTTTTAATATCATGACGAAAAACGTAGCGCGAGATCAGTAGCGTAAGAAAATACGACCCCATCAGACCAATAACCAGCACCGCCATAAAGGTGAAGTTTTTTATTTTATCCGGGCTGGTATGTAATGCGCCGATAAAAAGATGAAAAGGAAGGGCAAAGCGGATAACCACCGTGGCAAGAACGGAGGCGTCCTCACGGCGGGTATAGCCGAGTTTACCGCTAAGCCATCCGAGCAGCATGATAAATACCAACGGGAAAAGAGATTGCAAGAGCAGTGAAGGCATAAAATGTCCTGACATATATTATCGGGTTGTTGTGCTGCCAATCTAACGATCCCCTAATATTTAAAAGGTGATAGCCATCACAGTCATCTGGCTTTAAATAATTTCGCCTTGGCTACTTTACTTACAAATAGAGAAAAGATTATTAAATCATAGCGTTGTATTAACAGAGTTCATTATTTTAGCTGGCGATAACTTTAGCTTCGCGATAATAAATTAAATTACTTAAAATAAACTTTATGGCTCAGTCACAAAGCCGGCAGCGTTAATACGGTTGTCGTTTTTAGTTTTAAAGTCCTGTGCTACCGTTTCAGTGTATTTAGTTGATACGGCGTTTAGTGCTTTTTAGTTCATAGTGCTGCGCGATTTTAATATTGCATCCTGACCCTACGTGACCTCCTTATTATTCAGGTAAAAATATGAAAAATAATTCACTCAACCACCCGATAGATAAAACGTTGCCGAACGGGCAAGCGACTCGACTTTTCGCCAATATCGAAGTCGGCGCCGTGCCGTTAACGCTGTTTATAGGTATTGCCACGATAGTGGCGCTCTCCGCTGGCGCGGGGTTGTTGCCAAAAAACATGATTGGCGGACTGGCGGTCATCATGACCCTCGGGTTCGCACTGGCGAAAATTGGCCGCATGGTGCCGGTGTTAAAAGATATTGGCGGTCCGGCGATTTTGTGTCTGATGACGCCCTCAGTGCTGGTCTACTTTGGCGTATTTGAAGCGCATACGCTCGATACCGTGCATTTGCTGATGAAGGAGGCCAATCTCCTCTATTTCGTCATCGCCTGCCTGGTGGTCGGCAGTATCCTTGGCATGAACCGCACGATACTGATCCAGGGGATGGTGCGCATGTTTGTCCCGTTGGTGGTCGGAACCGGCGCGGCAATCGTAACCGGCCTGCTGGTGGGCAGCTTATTCGGCTACAGTATGTATCACACCTTCTTCTTTATCATTGTGCCGATTATCGGCGGCGGCATCGGCGAAGGGATCCTGCCGTTGTCGCTGGCTTATTCGGCGATCCTCGGACAGGCGCCAGATGTCTACGTGGCCCAACTGGCGCCGGCGGCGGTGGTGGGTAACATCTTCGCCATTATCTGCGCCGGCTTTCTGGCCCGCATGGGCGCCCGTCGCCCGGCGCTGTCCGGCAACGGGATGCTGATCCGCAGCCATGAAGATAATAGCGTCTTTGCGCAGAATCAGAGTACGCAGCCCACCGATTTTCAGCTCATGGGCGCCGGGTTGCTGATGATTTGCGCCTTTTTCATCATCGGCGGTCTGCTGGAGAAGGTGGTGCATATTCCGGGGCCGGTTCTGATGATTCTGGCGGCGGTATTCTGCAAATATACAAAAGTTATCCCGGTGGCGATGGAGCTGGGGGCGCACAGTTGCTACAAGTTCGTCTCCGCCGCGCTGGTGTGGCCGCTGATGATCGGCCTGGGCATGCTGTATGTACCGCTGGAGAGCGTGGTCTCGGTCTTCTCCGTTGGCTACGTCGTGGTGTGCGGCTCCATTGTCATTGCTATGGCGCTGAGCGGGTTCTTTATCGCTTCACGTCTTAATATGTATCCTGTGGAAGCCGCCATCGTTACCAGCTGCCACAGCGGGCTGGGCGGAACGGGGGATGTCGCCATTCTCTCGGCCTCAAACCGCATGGGATTGATGCCGTTTGCACAGATTGCGACGCGTATCGGTGGGGCGTCAACGGTGATCGCTGCGACGCTATTGCTGAGCTGGATGGTGTAGCCTGCCGGGCGTTGGGCAAAAAAATACCTGCCAGCCGTAGCGCTGGCAGGTAGAGACCGAGGCTTACTCGACGGTGAGGATACGCGTGGTGTTGGTGCTGCCGATGGTGCTCATCACGTCACCCTGGGTAACGACCACCAGATCGCCGGAGACCAGGTAGCCTTTGTCCCGCAGCAGATTGACGGCATCGTGCGCAGCGGCCACCCCGTCATTCTGGCTGTCGAAGAACACCGGCGTCACCCCGCGGTAGAGAGCGGTCAGGTTCAGGGTGCGCTCGTGGCGGGACAGGGCGAAAATCGGCAGACCGGAGCTGATGCGCGAGGTCATCAGCGCGGTGCGGCCCGATTCGGTCATAGTGATGATGGCCGTGATGCCTTTCAGATGGTTGGCGGCATACATCGCCGACATGGCAATCGCTTCTTCCACGTTGTCGAACTGGACGTCCAGACGGTGTTTGGAGACGTTGAGGCTCGGGATTTTTTCGGCGCCCAGACAGACGCGCGCCATCGCGGCCACGGTTTCCGACGGGTACTGACCGGCAGCGGTTTCCGCGGAGAGCATCACCGCATCGGTACCATCCAGCACGGCGTTGGCCACGTCCATGACTTCCGCACGGGTCGGCATCGGGTTGGTGATCATCGACTCCATCATCTGGGTGGCGGTGATGACGGAACGGTTCAGCTGACGCGCACGACGAATCAGCGCTTTCTGGATGCCCACCAGCTCCGGATCGCCGATTTCGACCCCGAGGTCACCGCGGGCAACCATCACCACATCGGAGGCAAGGATCACGTCGTCCATGGCGTCCTGGTCGCAGACGGCTTCCGCACGCTCGACTTTGGCGACGATTTTCGCATCGCAACCGGCATCGCGCGCCAGGCGACGGGCGTAGTTCAGGTCTTCGCCGCAGCGCGGGAAGGAGACGGCGAGATAGTCGACGCCAATTTTAGCGGCGGTGACGATATCGGCCTTGTCTTTGTCAGTCAGCGCTTCGGCAGACAGGCCGCCGCCCAGCTTGTTAATCCCTTTGTTGTTGGACAACGGGCCGCCGACGGTCACTTCGGTGAACACTTTCATCCCCTGAACTTCGAGGACTTTCAGCTGCACGCGACCATCGTCGAGCAGCAGGATATCGCCAGGCACGACGTCCGCCGGCAGGCCTTTATAGTCGATTCCGACTTTCTCTTTGTCGCCTTCGCCCTTGCCGAGGTTGGCGTCGAGCAGGAATTTGTCGCCGACGTTGAGGAAAATTTTGCCTTCTTTAAAGGTCGATACGCGAATTTTTGGTCCCTGGAGGTCGCCAAGGATGGCTACGTGACGGCCCAGTTTTGCCGCAATCTCACGCACTTTATCGGCACGGAGCTGATGATCTTCCGGGGTGCCGTGAGAGAAGTTCATACGCACTACGTTTGCGCCCGCGGCGATAACTTTTTCCAGGTTGTTATCGCGGTCAGTTGCCGGGCCTAAGGTAGTAACGATTTTGGTTCTGCGAAGCCTTCTGGACATGTAATACTCCGTTGACTGATACAACTTTGGTGTTGCGTGAACATGGATTCGGTAGCGCCAGCCTGCAACGTCGCACAGCCGGATCGTTATCGAAGGTGTAATGGGGTACTGCTTGTTATCAACTTTTATTGATTATCACTGGGTACGAACGGTTCTTTATCAAAACGCGATTCCTTCAGCGCTTCCTTGACCCTCTTCAAGTTATCTCTGAATTTTGCTCCCCGGCGCAGGGTAAAGCCAGTCGCCAGCACGTCAATGACGGTCAACTGGGCCAGACGCGAGACCATTGGCATATAGATGTCGGTATCTTCCGGCACATCCAGGGTAATGGCCAGCGTGGCTTCCCGGGCCAGCGGCGAGCCGGGGGAGGTGAGGGCGATCACCATGGCATCGTTTTCACGTGCCAGCTGCGCCAGCTCCACCAGGCTCTTGGTCCTTCCGGTATGCGAGATAATCACCACCACATCATCGTCATCGCAATTCATACAGCTCATGCGTTGCAGGACAATGTCGTCGGAATAGATGACCGGCACGTTAAAGCGGAAAAATTTGTTCATCGCGTCATGAGCGACCGCCGCCGAAGAGCCCAGGCCGAAAAAGGCGATTTTTTTGGCCTGAGTCAGGAGATCCACCGCGCGATTCACTGCCGACATGTCGAGAGAATGATGGACCTGATCTAAACTCGCCATGGCCGATTCAAATATTTTTCCCGTGTATGACTCAACGCTGTCGTCTTCATCAACATTGCGGTTAACATAGAGTGTGCCGTGCGCAAGGCTCTGGGCGAGATGCAGTTTGAAATCAGGAAAGCCACGGGTTTCGAGACTGCGGCAAAAGCGATTGACGGTCGGTTCGCTCACCCCGGCCTCAAGGGCGAGGGCGGCGATGCTCGAATGAATGGCCTGCGCGGGGGTAGCAAGGATCACTTCCGCCACTTTGCGTTCAGATTTGCTAAGGTGTTCCAGTCGGGACTGGATTTTTTCCAGCATGTTCATTAGTAACAGGGCGCTCATCAATGGAAACGATTTCATTAATGGGTGAAATCATCGGGCGTTTTAGCAAGAATATACCCCTCCGCAAGCGCAAGCGGTGAGGAATGACGGGAAAAAATGTTGTTTTTTTTCATTACATGATCAGAGTCGTATTTTACTGACCTGAAACAGGTACAAACAACGAACAATATCAGCCAGATGCCCAAATCATCGCCGAATGTTTTCACCCTGTGCGGTTTTCCCGCCGCAAACGGAGGGGAAGGCTTTCGGGAAATACGTAAACACAGTACAGTGCAGTGTAAGAAAATTACAAATATAGCCTGGCAAAAGCACCAGACTATCAACTGAGGAGAATGACATGGCGGTAACGCAAACGGCCCAGGCATGCGACCTGGTCATTTTCGGCGCGAAGGGCGACCTGGCGCGGCGTAAATTGTTGCCTTCCCTGTATCAGCTTGAAAAGGCGGGCCAGATCCACGCCGACACCCGGATCATTGGCGTCGGCCGTGCCGACTGGGATAAAGCGGCTTACACCAAAGTGGTGCGCGAAGCGCTGGAAACCTTCATGAAGGAAAAAATTGATGAAGGTTTGTGGGATTCCCTGAGCGGACGCCTGGAGTTCTGTAATCTTGACGTCAATGACACCAGCGGCTTCACCCGCCTGGGCGACATGCTGGACCAAAAGAATCGCGTCACCATCAACTATTTCGCCATGCCGCCGAGCACCTTTGGCGCCATCTGTAAAGGTCTGGGCGAAGCGAAGCTCAATGCCAAGCCTGCGCGCGTGGTCATGGAAAAACCGCTGGGCACCTCGCTGGAAACCTCGCGGGAAATCAACGATCAGGTCGGCGAGTTTTTTGAAGAGTGCCAGGTCTACCGTATCGACCACTACCTCGGAAAAGAGACGGTGCTCAACCTGCTGGCGCTGCGCTTTGCCAACTCCCTGTTCGTCAATAACTGGGACTGCCGTACCATCGATCATGTGGAAATCACCGTCGCGGAAGAGGTAGGCATTGAAGGGCGCTGGGGGTACTTCGACCAGGCCGGACAGATGCGCGACATGATCCAGAACCACCTGCTGCAGATCCTGTGCATGATTGCCATGTCGCCGCCGTCCGATCTCAGCGCCGACAGCATCCGTGATGAAAAGGTTAAAGTGCTGAAATCCCTGCGCCGTATTGACCGCTCCAACGTGCGCGAGAAAACCGTTCGCGGCCAGTACACCGCCGGCTTTGCCCAGGGCAAAAAAGTGCCAGGCTACCTCGAAGAAGAGGGGGCGAACAAAACCAGCAACACCGAAACCTTCGTGGCGATCCGCGTTGATATCGATAACTGGCGCTGGGCTGGCGTACCGTTCTATCTGCGCACCGGCAAACGTCTGCCGACCAAATGTTCCGAAGTGGTGGTTTATTTCAAAACGCCGGAGCTGAACCTGTTTAAAGAGACCTGGCAGGAGCTGCCGCAGAACAAGCTGACTATTCGTCTGCAGCCGGACGAAGGGGTGGATATCCAGGTCCTGAACAAAGTGCCGGGCCTCGACCACAAGCATAACCTGCAGATCACCAAGCTGGATCTGAGCTACTCCGAAACCTTCAACCAGACGCATCTGGCCGATGCCTATGAACGTCTGCTGCTGGAGACCATGCGCGGTATCCAGGCGCTGTTCGTCCGCCGTGATGAAGTGGAAGAGGCGTGGAAGTGGGTGGACTCCATCACAGAAGCCTGGGCAGCCGACCGCGATGCGCCGAAACCGTATCAGGCCGGGACCTGGGGACCCGTGGCCTCGGTGGCCATGATCACCCGCGATGGCCGCTCGTGGAACGAGTTCGAGTAAGCTCGCGGTCTTATCCGTCAGGGTTATTTTACCGGTAACATGATCTGACGCAGAAAGTCGCACGCTTTTTAATCTTTTAAGCCCCGTGAGGATTCACCCACGGGGCTTTTTTTATTACACTGCCTACAGACATTTTGCCCCTGAGCGCTGGTGTTGGTGGCTTCGGGCACCAAAACACGTCATCTCGCAGCGGCCGGACAGATAAAATTTTGAGGAGCCTTTATGAATTCGACAATGTTACGGGTAACAAATCGCATTATCGAACGGTCGCGTGATACCCGCGCGGCTTACCTCGCAAGGATTAACCAGGCCAAAACCGACACCGTGCATCGTGCGCAACTGGCCTGCGGCAATCTGGCTCACGGTTTCGCGGCCTGTCAGGCCGACGACAAAGCCTCCCTGAAAAGCATGTTGCGCAACAACATCGCCATCATCACCTCCTATAACGATATGTTGTCCGCCCATCAGCCCTACGAACACTACCCGGATATCATTCGCAAAGCGCTGCACAGCGCCAATGCGGTCGGCCAGGTGGCCGGCGGCGTGCCGGCGATGTGCGACGGCGTGACCCAGGGACAGGACGGCATGGAGCTCTCTCTCCTGAGTCGCGAAGTGATCGCCATGTCCGCGGCCATCGGCCTGTCGCATAACATGTTCGATGGCGCGCTGTATCTCGGCGTGTGCGATAAAATTGTGCCCGGACTGACCATGGCGGCGCTCTCATTCGGCCACCTGCCGTCGGTCTTTATTCCCTCCGGTCCGATGGCCAGCGGCCTGCCTAATAAAGAGAAGGTTCGCATTCGCCAGCTGTACGCAGAGGGCAAAGTTGACCGCATGGCGCTGCTGGAGTCCGAAGCCGCTTCTTACCATGCTCCGGGGACCTGTACGTTCTACGGTACGGCAAACACCAACCAGATGGTGGTGGAGTTTATGGGCATGCAGCTGCCGGGATCGTCCTTCGTCCATCCGGATGCCCCGCTGCGGGAAGCGCTGACCGCCGCCGCCGCGCGCCAGGTCACCCGCATGACCGGCAATGGCAACGAGTGGATGCCGTTGGGCAAAATGTTTGACGAAAAAGTGGTGGTTAACGGCATTGTGGCGCTGCTGGCGACCGGCGGTTCCACCAACCACACCATGCACCTGGTGGCGATGGCCCGCGCGGCGGGCATCATCATTAACTGGGATGATTTCTCCGACCTGTCAGACGTGGTGCCGCTGCTGGCGCGCCTCTACCCCAACGGCCCGGCGGATATCAACCATTTCCAGGCGGCGGGCGGCGTTCCGGTTCTGGTGCGCGAGCTGCTGAAAGGCGGCCTGCTGCATGAGGACGTTCACACCGTCGCCGGCTTCGGCCTGTCGCGCTACACCCTCGAGCCGTGGCTCAACAACGGCGAGCTGGACTGGCGGGAAGGCGCGACGGCGCCGCTTGACGATCAGGTCATCGCGACTTTCGAGAAACCGTTCTCCCGTCACGGCGGCACCAAGGTGCTGAGCGGTAACCTCGGCCGTGCGGTCATGAAAACCTCGGCAGTCCCGGTAGAGAACCAGGTGATCGAAGCGCCGGCGGTGGTGTTCGAGAGCCAGCACGACGTGTTGCCGGCCTTTGAAGCGGGTCTGCTGGACAAAGACTGCGTGGTGGTGGTCCGTCATCAGGGGCCAAAAGCGAACGGGATGCCAGAATTACATAAACTTATGCCGCCACTTGGTGTATTATTGGACCGCCGTTTCAAAATAGCGCTGGTGACCGATGGCCGACTCTCTGGCGCCTCCGGTAAAGTCCCGTCAGCCATCCACGTCACGCCTGAAGCCTATGATGGTGGGTTGCTGGCGAAAGTGCGCGATGGCGATCTTATTCGCGTGAACGGGCAGACGGGGGAACTGACGCTGCTGGTGGACGATGCCGAACTGGCGGCGCGTCAGCCGCATATCCCTGACCTCAGCGCGTCGCGCGTAGGAACCGGTCGGGAGATGTTTGGGGCGCTGCGTGAGAAGCTCTCTGGCGCGGAGCAGGGCGCAACCTGCATCACTTTTTAAGACGATTTAATTTCTAGATCTGGCGAGAGAAAATCCTGATGAAAAACTGGAAAACAACAGCAGAAGCAATCCTCACCTCCGGTCCGGTTGTCCCGGTTATCGTAGTGAAAAAGCTGGAACACGCGGTACCGATGGCGAAAGCGCTGGTCGCGGGCGGCGTGCGCGTCCTGGAAGTGACTCTGCGCACCGAGTGCGCCCTGGAGGCGATCCGCGCGATTGCTAAAGAAGTGCCGGACGCGATTGTCGGCGCGGGCACGGTTACCAACGTCGAGCAGCTGAAAGCGGTAACAGAAGCCGGCGCGCAGTTCGCTATCAGCCCGGGGCTGACCGAATCTCTGCTGAAAGCGGCGACCGAAGACGGCACTATTCCGCTGATCCCGGGGATCAGCACCGTCTCCGAGCTGATGCTGGGCATGCAGTACGGTCTGAAAGAGTTTAAATTCTTCCCGGCGGAAGCCAACGGCGGCGTGAAAGCGCTGCAGGCGATTGCTGGTCCGTTCGGTCACATTCGTTTCTGCCCGACCGGCGGTATCTCCCCGGCCAACTATCGTGATTACCTGGCGCTGAACAGCGTGCTGTGCATCGGTGGTTCCTGGCTGGTGCCGGCCGACGCCCTGGAAGCTGGCGACTACGATCGCATCACCACCCTGGCGCGTGAAGCGGTGGAAGGCGCGAAGTAAACCGCGCCTCAAGGTCAACAACCCGGTCAGCGGCAACGCGACCGGTTTTTTTGTTTTTACCCTTCGACGATAACCGCCGCGGCGGCGGTTTTAGCCCGCGCCACGGCCTCTTCCACTGAATCGGCGACGGCGAGGGTCACTCCCAGACGACGGGTGCCGTCAATCTCCGGCTTGCCGAACAGACGCAGCTGCAGGCCAGCTCCGACGGCCGACTGCAGCTGGCCGAAGCTGACGTTCTGGCTGGTTAGCTGCGGAAGGATCACCGCGGAAGCGGCTGGGCCATACTGGCGGATGGCGCCGACGGGCAGCCCAAGAAAGGCGCGAACGTGCAGGGCGAATTCCGAGAGATCCTGCGAAATAAGCGTCACCATACCGGTGTCGTGCGGGCGCGGGGAGACTTCGCTGAAGATCACCTCGTCGCCGCAAACGAACAGCTCCACGCCGAACAGGCCATGCCCCCCCAGCGCCAGCACTACCTTGCGGGCGATATCCTGAGCGCGTTCAAGGGCCAGGTCGCTCATCTGCTGCGGCTGCCAGGATTCACGATAATCGCCATCTTCCTGACGATGGCCGACCGGGGCGCAGAAATGCACGCCATCGACGGCGCTGACGGTGAGCAGGGTGATTTCAAAGTCGAAATTCACCACCCCTTCGACGATCACCCGCCCGGCGCCGGCGCGGCCGCCCTGCTGGGCGTAGCGCCAGGCTTCGCTGAGCTGGTCAGCCGAGCGGATAAAGCTCTGGCCTTTACCGGAAGAGCTCATCACCGGTTTGACGATGCACGGCAAGCCGATCTCCGCGACCGCCGCGCGGAAGGCGTCTTCACTGTCGGCGAAACGGTAGCTGGAGGTGGGGAGCTGCAGCTCTTCTGCCGCCAGACGGCGAATGCCTTCGCGGTTCATGGTGAGCTTCGCTGCCCGCGCCGTGGGGACCACTTTCTGCCCGGCCTGCTCCAGTTCGACCAGGGTATCGGTGGCGATAGCTTCGATCTCCGGCACGATGTAATCAGGTTTTTCCTGTTCGATCAGCGCGCGCAGGCTCTCGCCGTGCAGCATATTGATGACGTGGGCGCGGTGGGCGACCTGCATCGCCGGGGCATCGGGGTAGCGGTCGACGGCGATAGTTTCAATGCCCAGACGCTGACATTCAATGGCGACTTCTTTACCCAGCTCGCCGGAGCCTAACAGCATAACTTTGGTGGCTGCCGGGCGCAGCGCGGTGCCTAATACAGTCATAACTCTCTTCCGCAGTAAAAAAAGATGCGGTCGATTATAAACGAAAACGTTTGCGTCTGTCTTTACGCGCGTGAGTTGAGTCCGGAAGGGAAATTTGCTATACTGTATAAAAATACAGTATCGAGAGGCTGCAGCATGGCGGTTGAAATTAAATATGTGGTGATCCGCGAAGGTGAGGAAAAAATGTCTTTTGCCAGCAAAAAAGAGGCCGACGCTTACGACAAAATGCTCGATCTGGCAGAGGTGCTGAATGACTGGCTGGTAGCATCGCCGCTGGAAATGGACGATGCCCAGCGCGATACCATGGCGATGTGGCTGGCGGAGCGTAAAGAGGCGCTGCAGCATATCCTGCGCGCCGGCAAACTGCCGGAGCAGGATGCGACTGCGCACGATGCGCCCGCGCCGTCAACGGACGCAGAGGCTACCCCGGCGGAAGATGCCGCCGCGCCGGCTGCCAAAACGCGGAAAGCCAAAGCGGCCTGATGGCTGGCGGTCAGCCACTGGCGGGCTGGCGGGCTGGCGGGCTGGTTGGTCGGTTGGTCGGTTGGTGGGTTGGTGGGTTGGTGGGTTGGACCCGGTACCGCCGCCGCGCGCACCTTTGCGCATCTTTAGCCATATCTAACATTTCCTGACATCGCGTCGTTTAGGCTGATAACAGTGTTTGTCACCTGAGAGGAAAACCATGGCTAACTGGCTAAATCAACTGCAGTCGCTGCTCGGACAGCAGGGCGCGTCGCCGTCCGGCGAATCGTCAAAAGGGAGCGCTCTGCTGCCCGGCGCCATCGGCGGGCTGGCAGGGCTGTTGGTGGCCAGCAAATCGTCACGCAAGCTGCTGGCGAAATATGGCACCAGCGCGCTGCTGGCTGGCGGTGGGGCAGTGGCGGGTACCGTATTGTGGAACAAGTATCAGCAGAAAATGCGCGCTCAGAACACGCCCGCCCCGACACCAGAGACGGCTGCGGCGCCGGCGGATGTCGATCCGCGCAGCGTGCGGCTGATCACCGCCCTGGTGTTTGCCGCCAAAAGCGATGGGCATATCGACGATCACGAGCGGGCGAAGATTGAAGCCCAGCTTCGGGAGGCCAATATTGACGTTCAGGCCAGGGTGCTGATTGACCAGGCGCTGGCTCAGCCGCTGGATCCGCAGCGTCTCGCCGAGGGCATCGTTGACCCGCAGGAGGCGCTGGAGATCTACTACGTCAGCTGCGCGGTGATCGATATCGACCACTTTATGGAGCGCAGCTATCTCAACGCCCTGGGTGAGGCCCTGGCGTTGCCAAAAGATGTCCGGGCCGACATCGAACAGGATATCCAGTCACAAAAACAGGCGCTAAGCGTTTAAATTATCACGTTTCGCTTGCATCGCCCGCGTCTTTTGCCACCCTTATAGACACGTCATCATTCAGGCGCCACCCTGCGGCCTGAATGCTCTTGTGTCACGAAAAAGCAGCAGAAGAATAACATGCCACCTAAAGCCAAACGGATCCCTCACGCCATGACCTTGCATGGCGATACACGCATCGATAACTATTACTGGCTGCGCGACGATGAACGCGCGCGGCCTGATGTGCTGGAATATCTGCACGCGGAAAACGCTTACGGCAAGCAAGTGATGGATTCGCAGCTCAGCCTGCAGGAGCGTCTGCTGAAAGAGATTATCGACCGCATTCCGCAGCGGGAAGTCTCGGCCCCCTACAGCAAAAACGGCTTTCGCTATCGTCAGGTGTACGAGCCGGGCTGCGAATACGCTATCTACCAGCGCCAGTCGGTGCTGAAAGAGGAGTGGGACGAGTGGGAGATCCTGCTTGATGCCAACCAGCGGGCGGCGAAAAGCGAGTTTTACACCCTGGGCGGGCTGGGCATTGCGCCCAACAACCAGCTGATGGCGGTGGCGGAAGATTATCTCTCCCGCCGCCAGTACGGCCTGCGCTTTTGCGATCTCAGCAACGGCGAGTGGTATCCGGAGACCCTGGAAAATGTCACCTCCGGCTTTGCCTGGAGCAACGATTCACGCTTTGTGTGGTATGTGCGTAAACATCCCACCACGCTGCTTCCTTATCAGGTCTGGCGCCACACCGTCGGGACGCCGGCGCAGAGCGACGCGCTGGTCTATGAGGAAAAAGATGAGACCTTCTACGTCAGCGTGCATAAAACCACATCCCAGCAGTTCGTGGTGATCTATCTCTCCAGCGCCACCACCAGCGAAGTGCTGCTGCTCAACGCCGAATTGCCAGACGCCGAGCCGGTCTGCTTCCTGCCGCGGCGTAAAGATCATGAATATAGCCTCGATCACTATCAGCACGCTTTTTATCTGCGATCCAACCGGGAGGGGAAGAATTTTGGCCTCTACCGTACCGTGCTGCGCGATGAAGAGCAGTGGACCACGCTGATCCCGCCGCGTCACGACGTGATGCTCGAAGGATTTACCCTGTTTACCGACTGGCTGGTCGTCGAGGAGCGTCAGCGCGGCCTGACCAGTTTGCGGCAGATTAACCGCAGGACCCGGGAGGTGGTAGGGATCGCCTTTGACGATCCGGCCTATGTCACCTGGCTTGCCTATAACCCGGAGCCTGAAACGTCGCGCCTGCGCTACGGCTACTCCTCGATGACCACGCCCGACACCCTGTTTGAGCTGGACATGGATACCGGCGAACGACGGGTGATCAAGCAGCAGGAGGTGAAGGGGCTGGACACCCGCTGCTATCAGAGCGAGCACCTGTGGGTAACCGCCCGTGATGGCGTCGAAGTGCCGGTCTCGCTGGTCTATCATCGCGACCATTTTCGTAAAGGGAGCAATCCGCTGCTGGTCTATGGCTATGGCTCGTATGGCGACAGTATCGATGCCGATTTCAGCGCCAGCCGGCTGAGCCTGCTCAACCGGGGCTTTGTCTACGCTATCGCCCACGTTCGCGGCGGCGGCGAGCTGGGCCAGCAGTGGTATGAGGATGGAAAATTCCTGTGTAAGAAAAATACCTTCAACGACTATCTGGACGTCTGCGACGCGCTGCTGGCCCAGGGGTACGGCGACCCGCGGCTCTGCTATGGCATGGGCGGCAGCGCCGGCGGGATGCTGATGGGGGTGGCCGTTAACGAGCGTCCAGAGCTGTTCCACGGCGTAATAGCTCAGGTGCCGTTCGTCGACGTGGTGACCACCATGCTGGATGAGACCATTCCGCTGACGACCGGCGAATTTGAAGAGTGGGGGAACCCGCAGGATGAAACCTATTACCACTACATGAAAAGCTACAGCCCCTACGACGGCGTGAAGGCGCAGGCGTATCCGCATATGCTGGTGACCACCGGGCTGCACGATTCCCAGGTGCAATACTGGGAGCCGGCGAAGTGGGTGGCGAAACTGCGTGAACTGAAAACCGACGATAACCTGCTGCTGCTCTGCACCGATATGGACTCCGGCCATGGCGGAAAATCCGGGCGCTTTAAAAGCTATGAGGGGGTGGCGCTGGAGTACGCCTTTTTCATCGCCCTGGCGCAGGGGACACTGCCGGGGAAAGCGGCAGTGTAGGGGCTATTCCCCGAGATAATGCTTGAGCGTGAGGCGCAGCTCGGGGCTCATGCGGTCGAGATTGTTGAATAACCAGCGTAGATAGCCTGGATCGTTTTCAGCAATCTCGGCGACGGCTTTACCGCGGTATTTGCCGAAGGTGAAGGTGGTGAGCAGCGCCGGCCGACCGGTGATATCGGCCATTTCGTCAGGCGTCCAGCCGGAAACGTTGATGATATCCAGCAGCAGCGCAGCGGTGATATAGCAGTCATACAGCGCACGGTGGTGATGCAGCCCCGGCGGCGTGGCCACGTTCAGCTTACGTGATTTATAGAGCCCCATATTGCTGTATTTGATCCCCGGCCACAGCCGGCGGGCCAGCTTCATGGTACAGATCCACTCGCCATGCATCTCCGGTAACACCCGACGATCGAAGCTGGCGTTATGCGCGACATACCACGGGCTGCCATGATAGTGCGGAATAATCTCCTCAATCCACGGCTTATCGGCGACCATCTCTTCGGTAATCCGGTGGATAGCCATCGCCTGCGGGCTGATGGGGCGGTCAGGACGCACCAGATGACTCATGGGATTGGTGATCTGCCCGTCGACAATGTCGACCGAGGCGACTTCAACGATGCCCCCCTGCAGTCCGCAGGTTTCGGTATCAATGACGCGCAGCATGGCTCGCTCCAGAGCAAAACAATAAGCGTAAAGTAATTGGCTGGGCTTGCCAACTGACGGTGAGGGGGGAAGTAGGCATTATTTCTGTTTCGGCTCCCAGGGCAGGCGGGACAGCGAGACGGAGGCCAGCCGATGGGCGATCAGTCGTTCGCGGAACCAGTCGCGCAGATGGGCGGGCTGTTCACGCTCGACCAAATCAGCGACCACCGGCATATTATACCGCTCTTTAAAGGCGACGCCGGCGGCGGCGAGATCGACGTTGACTTTATCCATCTCATCTTGCGAAATTTTGGCCAGATTTCTTTCCATCATACACTCCACTCTGCTTGTAAACCCGGTCAGGGCCTGACGCCCGGCTCGACTCTGCCATTATACAGGGTTATTCTCTGTGCTACAGACATAACAAAAGGGAATGACGAATATGCGACTTCTTGCTGGACGCGCGATGCGCCTCTCCGTTGCGTTTGCCGGGCTATTAACCGCAACGGGCGCGCTCGCCCACGCTCACCTGCAGCAGCAGATCCCCGCCGCCGGTGCGCAGCTGGCGGCTTCTCCGCAGACGCTGACGCTCAGTTTCTCCGAAGGCATTGAACCCGCGTTCAGCGGGGTGTCCGTCACCGGTCCGCAGCAGCATGCGGTGGCCACCGGCAAACTGACCCGCAGCGCCGACAATCCCACCCAGGTCACCGTGCCTGTGGCGGAAACCTTGCGGCCGGGAGAATACACTGTGGCATGGCATGTAGTTTCAGTGGATGGCCATAAAACCAAAGGGCAATACACCTTTAGCGTGAAGTAAGCGATGCTGACCGGGCTCTATATTACCCTGCGTTTTGGGCATTTTATCGCCCTGATGCTGGCTTTTGGCTGCGTGCTGTATGGCGCCTGGTGGGCGCCGGTGCCGCTGCGACGCGTACTGATGCTGCGCTTCTATCCGCTGTTGCGCCCGCTGCTGCTGATCGGCGCGCTCTCTACCCTGGCGCTGTATCTGCTGCAGGGGGGGATGATGGGCGAGGGCTGGGCGGATGTCTGGCAACCCGCCGTCTGGCAGGCGGTGGCGGGTACCCGCTTCGGCGGGGTGTGGATCTGGCAGATCCTGCTGGCGTGGATCGCCCTCGCCGTGGTGTGGATCCGTCCCCGCCACGGCGCTCGCCAGCTGGTGGCCCTGCTGGCGGCCCAGCTGCTGCTTTCCGCTGGGGTAGGGCATGCCGCCATGCATGATGGTTTACTCGGCGCCCTGCAGCGGACTAATCATGCTGTCCACCTCTTCTGCGTTGCCAGCTGGTTCGGCGGCCTGTTGCCCTTTATCTATTGCCTGCGCCTGGCGCAGGGGCGCTGGCGGCAGGCCGCGGTCTATACCATGGCGCGCTTTTCACGCTACGGGCATCTGGCCGTCGCCGGCACCCTTGCCAGCGGGGCGATCAATGCGCTGTTGATCCAGGGAGGATTGATTGGCGCATCGCCCTGGGGACGCCTGCTGTTGATCAAATGTGCGCTGGTGGCCGGGATGGTGGTAATTGCGTTAGTGAACAGGTATGTTCTGGTACCGCGCATGTCGGCAAGCGGTTCGCGGGCGGAAAGCCTGATCCTGCGAACCACGCAGGCCGAGATAGGGCTGGGCGCGCTGGCGCTGCTGGCCGTCAGCCTGTTTGCCACCTGGGAACCTTATTGAATTAACTGGCAAAATCATGAAAAAAATTGTTCTGACCATGTTGTTACTGGCAAGCTCCGGCGCTGCTCTGGCGGCGCCGCAAATTATCACCGTGAGCCGCTTTGAGGTAGGAAAGGAGAACTGGGCGTTCAACCGTGAAGAGGTGATGTTGACCTGTCGTCCGGGCAATGCCCTCTACGCTATCAACCCGAGCACCCTGGTCCAGTATCCGCTCAATGAGGTGGCTGAGCAGCAGGTCAAAGCCGGCAAAACCACCGCCCAGCCGATCTCGGTGATCCAGATCGAGGATCCGCAGCACCCGGGGCAAAAAATGAGCCTCGCGCCGTTTATCGAGCGCGCGCAGAAGCTCTGCTAGATTTTCGCGCTATCTCGCTGTAATGACATAAAAAAAACCGCCCTTGCCGGACAACGGCAGTGGCGGTTTTTTCGCTAACAGCGCCCTCTTTTCCAGGAATTATTCGGCCACATTGGCCGCAGACTGGAAAAGCTGACGCGTTAAACTATTCTTATAGTGCAAGGCGACTTAGCCTGCATTAATGCCAACTTTTAGCGCACGGCTCTCTCCCAAGAGCCATTTCCCTGGACCGAATACAGGAATCGTATTCGGTCTCTTTTTATCTTAATCTGTCTGCTTTCGCGATGACCAGCGACATCCTGTCAGTCAATCACCAGGCTGGCCTCTGGATGTCCCGTTATAGCACACCGTTTTTAGCATACACAATTCATTTACACACAAATTGCATCCTGCGGAAGAACGGTATGGGGAAGGCGGAACCGCAAGCGAGGGGAGAGGAAAAGAAAAAACCTGCACCTAAACAGGCCCGGCGTGCAGGTTAACTGGCGGGCCAACATCGGAAGTCTGCTAGTATACCTATTTGTATGATAAATAGAATAAACAAAACCTTATTGATTTGGCAATTCATGCGATTAGTCGTCCGCGCCCCACGACGTGGCGGCAAATAATATTCAGGGGCGTAGTTTCGGGCAAAAAATATTATTCCGGAACGCTAAAGGTGGGAAATATCTGACTCTCCAGATAGCAGAGTAAAAGCCAAATTTCATCGCTGAAAATAAACCATATGCTGCCCAGCAGCACGACCGCCAGAATAATCAGCAGAAAAATTTCGGTTTTACTCATCATGCTAACGACTATCCAATGGCCTGCGGGACCATGATAGTAGCGAAATAAGAACATAATAAGCAAACGCCGCGTAACGGGGCGGGTTCGCTGGTCGCGAAATTTACATGCCCGGCAGCGGCTGCGTCAATATTGCCACCTGCTCCGCCAGCTGATCCAGCAGCTGGAATCGACGCCGGTATTCGGCCCGTTTTTTACTGGCGATGCTCTCCAGCGGTTTTCTTTCCAGA
The DNA here is from genome assembly GCF_048822715.1 of Klebsiella sp. C239. NCBI lineage: Bacteria > Pseudomonadati > Pseudomonadota > Gammaproteobacteria > Enterobacterales > Enterobacteriaceae > Klebsiella > Klebsiella sp. C239. The sequence goes on from NZ_JBMEZK010000001.1 coordinate 646,114, forward strand.
CGCAGCGGTAGCTGCCAGCGCCAGAGGCTTTCCGGCTTGCCGTCGATGGATTGCCAGAACTCGTCATAGCTGGCGTGGAAATGGCGCCCCTTGCTCAGGCGATAGCGCAGGGCGCGGAACACATGGCCGTTATCGCTGACGCCGTAAATCGCCGCGATATGGCTGCGAGCGGCCAGCAGCCAGATAAACTCCAGCAGCAGGCGCTTCGGGAACAGACCGTAGCAGGAGCGGGTCGCCTGCTTGATCACCTCATGAGAAACGTGGCGTCGCGGTCCCTGTAAACCGCCGATGACCAGCTGCCAGGCGTCGCCCTCCCGGGTCACGCTGAAGGTCGCGCTGGCCAGCAGGGTATGGTCGCTGTCGCGCAGCCATAGGGTGGTTTCACCCTCACGCTCGGCCTTCCCGGCCGAAGAGGCCGAGAGAGTAAACTGGCGTTCATCCTTTCCATTGAGCGTCAGCAACGGGACCTCGCACACCGCGGTCATGGCATGCGCCAGCCGCGACCCGCGCAGGGTATCGACATAGCGATAATGGCTTATGACCGCCATCGCCCGCTGCCAGGCGTTGAGATCGCGCGTCAGATATTGACGGTGCACTTTCCCCGGTAGCGTCGCCTGCGCCGTCAGCAGCTGGTTAAAATCGTCACGAGCGCTCAGCGCCTTCAGCATCGCTTTGGTAGGGCTATAAAATAACGCCGTGCGCAGCAGAAACTTAAAGCGGTAATTTTTCTGCCGCCAGATAGGTGCGGGTGTTAATCTACCCATCACCAGATCGGCAATGAGATGCGAGCGCGGCGTAAGCACGCTGGATGAATGCAGGCTGTTGTCTGTCACGATAAACACCTCGTTGTTATTTCCTGCTATTTTAAAGCGAGGCACTGATAAGCTTAATGCTCTGGCCGACTATATTTGCCGTTTGTTTAAAATCGATTGAGGTGTAAATAAAAAACAGCGGCTGTAAGCTGGAATTACCTATAATTACGGCAGAGAGGTAATTATATGTATCAGCGTATTAATGGCAGCGACTGGCGTAATATCTGGCTGATGGGCGATCTGCATGGCTGCTTTGCGCTGCTGATGGAGCGCCTGCGCCGGCTGCGCTTTGATCCCTGGGCCGATCTGCTGATCTCGGTTGGCGATCTGATCGATCGCGGGCCGCAAAGCGCTGACTGTCTCGGCCTGTTGCGCAGCCGCTGGTTCAGGGCCGTGCGCGGGAATCATGAGCAGATGGCGCTGGAGGCGCTGGAGAGCGGAGATATGACGCTCTGGCAGATGAACGGCGGCGACTGGTACGCCCGGAGCAACGTGCGGCAGCGGGCTGACGTCGATCGGCTGCTGGCGCGCTGTCAGCGGCTGCCGTTGATTATTGAAGTGGAGTGCGCAAAGGCGCGGCATGTGATCGCCCATGCCGATTACCCGGCGCCGGTCTATCGCTGGCAGCAGCCGGTGGATCCCCAGCGGGTCCTGTGGAGCCGCCATCGTCTGAGTGAACATCTGGCGGGGCGTCATGGCGCTATCGCCGGGGCTGACCATTTCTGGTTTGGCCATACGCCGCTTCGCGCGCGTTATGACTACGACAATCAACACTATATTGACACCGGCGCCGTGTTCGGCGGCACGCTGACCCTGGTGGCGCTGCAGTCGGCAGGCTAAAAGTCACTGTATTCGCTGGCGGGTTGCCAGAAGCCGTCAATAAAATCTTCTATCGGGTAGCAGCCGCCGTGGCGGATTCGCTGATCTTCCATCGCCACCAGGCACTGCGTTTCTTCGCGGTAGACGTCAACCACAATGTCCTCGCAGCCGCCATCCAGATAGCAAATAAACAACACTAAGGCAAACATCCTGGCCTCATGTCCGGGGGCACATACTCTTTAGTGTAGGGGATGACGGCGGGACGGGGAAATAAATAACCCGTCTCAGGCGACGGGTTCATTGGTGTCAGGCAAGGCGCATGACCCAGGCATCGGACTGGCGGTCGTAATGTTTACGGTAGAGGACGGAATGTTCACCATTGAGAATCGCGGGAACGCTGGTATCGGCATCCCAGGCGTCAAGCTGCATACATAAATCTGGATCGGATTTGCAGGGAATGCTTAACGTTCGCTCACCCTGATGTTCACCATGCAGTTCGGCATCGTCTATCTCAAACGCGCCGATGCGGACATTGGTTTTACTCATCGCTTCACCCCATTTTTCAGCTGAGTTGTGGTACGACCAGTTGCGGCCGTCATTTTTCAGCGTAGTCAATGGGGGGAAAACCGCCAGTCAAAAAGTGCGTATTTTTTGCGCGGCGTCACACCTTGCCGGCAAAAAGTTTCCCATCGCGTACCAGCTCGCGCGGATAACTGTTCTTCAGACGGGAGCCGACGCGCTTGGCCAGGCCCAGCGGCACGCCCTGGAAGGTGACAATGGCTTCGTCCTGCGCTGGCGGGGTTTGCGGATAGACATCGCGTCCGCGATACCACGCTTCCGCCTCCTCCAGCGTCAGCTCGAAGGCGCGCTGCGGCGCGGCAAAGGCGATAACCGCCTCATGCTGCCAGCGATAACCCTTATTGTGCAGCTCCGCCAGGCGCACGCCAATGCGCGAAAACCGCACCCGACCAAACAGAGGCTCCATAGACTGCGGAAACAGCCACAGCTCTTTATCTCGTTGCCACAGCGTGTGGCTCGCGTCCCATTCCAGGCCGACAGCGCGGGCGGCGGCGGTCGCCGCGGCGGCTTCCCGGCCCTTCAGCGGCACAAACGGGAACTTGCCGACCTTATAGCCCGGCGCCGGGAGCGGATCGATCGCCGCAGTCTTGCGCAGGCGAGCGACAAAGAAGCCTTCACAATCGTAGATCTGCGGGAAGACATGCAGAAATCCCTCCGCGGTTAGGGCATCGGCCGCGCCGGGAAACAGCGCTTCCAGCGGCTGGATCTCTACCGCCTGCGGGTAACGGGACAGCAGCCAGTGAATGACTGACTGATTTTCTTCGCGGTTCAGGGTGCAGGTCGAATAGACCAGCGTCCCGCCAGGGCGCAGGGCATGGAAAGCGCTGTCGATAAGTTCGCGCTGGGTGGCGGCGATGTCGAGGTTGCTCTCCGGCGACCAGTTTTTCAGCGCGTCGGCATCTTTGCGTACCACCCCTTCGCCGGAGCAGGGGGCATCAAGCAGAATGGCGTCGAAGGCTTCGGGCAATGCCGCGCCGAACACCCGCCCGTCGAAATGGGTCAGGCCGACGTTGCTGATGCCGCAGCGGCTGATGTTGGCATGCAGCACTTTCACCCGGCTGGCGGAGAACTCATTCGCCAGGATGCCGCCCGCATTGCCCATCCGGGCGGCGATCTGGGTGGTTTTCGACCCCGGGGCGGCGGCAACGTCCATGACCCGTTCAGGCTGCGGGTTGTCGGCGAACAGGGCGGCGACCGGCAGCATTGAGCTTGCTTCCTGAATATAGAACAGCCCGCTGAGGTGTTCGGCGGTGCTGCCCAGCGGCAGCGCATCGTCGTCCCGCTCGATCCAGAATCCCTCCTCACACCAGGGGACCGGCGTCAGCTGCCAGCCATAGGGCGCGACCAGAGAGAGGAAATCATCGACGCTAATTTTCAGCGTATTGACGCGAATACTACGGCGTAGCGGGCGCTGACAGGCGGCGATAAAGTCGTCGAAAGAGAGGTGCGCCGGCATCGCCGCGCGCATTTGAGCGAGAAACGCTTCAGGGAAATAGACAGTATTTTCGGCCACGGGCAGCGCACCACAGAAAAAAAGGGTGCGCAGTTTAGCACAAACGCCCCGGTGCAGGACACCGGGGCGTGCGGTTTGTCGTCTGCCCGCCGCCGGCGTTTGCCGGGGCGGGAGAAGGGGAGGTGAGGATTACTGCGGCAGGGCGGTGCCCCACTCCCGCCACTCTTTCGGCTCGCTCTCCAGCAGCAGGAAGTGCTTGCCGTCCTGGGCCTTCGGCGCCAGCGGCGTACCCGGCGGCGTGGCAAAGGCGATCCCGCCGCGGATAAACTGATTGAAGGTCCCGGTTTTCACCACGCCGCCAACCAGGCCGAAGTCGAGGCTGTAACCTGAGGCCAGCCAGAACACCGAGTTATTGCGCACCAGGTACTGGTAGCGCTTGCTGATGCGCATCTTAACCATGACCCGGTCAGACATCGATCCCAGCGACAGACCGGTCACCGTCCCGACTTCCAGGCCGCGGAACAGCACCGGCGTACCGATGCCAAGCGATCCGGCCTCCGGCGCTTCCACCACGATATTCAGACCGTCGATATAGCGCGAGTCGCTGATCGTCGTATCCTGGATCTCAAAGTCGCGACGCGCCGGGCCGCGTCCGGGCTCAACATTAATATAGGACTGGAACAGGGTGTCGAGATGCTCCACGCCTGCCGCGGAGATCTGCGGGGTGATCACCGAGAAGCGAGTCCCGGCGCGGGCAAACGTGCCGACGTATTCCGGGTAAAGCACGGCTTTCGCCTGCACTTCGTTTTTGGCGGTGATCAGCTCCAGGGACTGGATCTGACCGATATCGATGCCGAGATAGCGAATCGGCATCCCGGCCGCCATCTTCCCGGCGTCAAACGCGTGCAGGGTGATCTGGCCGCCCACGGCGCGCGCCGCCGTTTCAGAAGCGTAAAGGATGCGTTTATTATTCAGCCGCGCGTTGGCGCTGCTGCCGTTGAGGTTATCGAAACTGATCGCTCCTTTAATGGCGCGGGCCAGCGGCGAGGCCTGAACGGTGAGCCCGTTGCCGTCAAGTTTGACCTTCGCACCCCCTTCCGCCCAGAAGACGCTGTTGTTGGTCAGCAGGTAGCGGTACTCCGGCTTGATATGCAGATCGATATCGAAAGCGTCTTTGCGCGGTTTGACGGCGATGATCTCACCGACGGCGAATTTACGATACAGCACCACCGAGCCAGCCTGAACGTCAGGCAGCGTCTCAGCGGAGAGGCTCAGGGTGGTGGTCGGCACTTCGCTCAGGCTGTTTTCCTGCGCCTTTTCGAGGTTGGCATACAGCGGATAGCTGCTCTGCATTTCGCCTTTTTCACCCGGGATCACCCGGATCCCGCCGTTCACCCATTCGCTGGCGCTGGCGCCCAGCACCTGCACGCCATCGAGCCCCACTTTGACGTCCAGACGACTGTTCACCACAAACTTGCTGTCGCCGCGAATCAGATCGCGGTATTCCGGGGCAATCGCCACCTGGAAGGTCACCCCTTTGGCCGTCAGCTTGCGCTCCAGCACCTGGCCGACTTTCACCCCGTGCAGCACCAGCGGCTGGCCGCCGTCGATCCCGTAGCTCTCCGGCGCTGAAAGGGTGACGGTGGCGACATTGGGCTCCTCCAGCAGCGCTTTATCCGCTGGCATGACGGAGAAGTGATTACGCGGTTCGCCTTCGCCGGGCACCAGCTCAAAGGTATTGCCGGTGAGCAGGGCGCTGACGCTGGGGTTATCAAGGGAGATCTTCGGCTTCTTCATCTGAATCAGCGTTTTCTCCCGCAGCAGGGTCACCACGCTCGGGTCGACGGTCATCTCGCCCGTGACTTTGCCGCCAGGGTTAAGATTCAGTTTGCTTAACTGGCCCACTTCCAGCCCCTGATACATCAGCGGCGTCGAGCCCGCTTTCAGGCCGTCGCCGTCCGGCAGGTCGAGGGTCACCACCACCCCGCGCTGACTGTGCGCCAGGTCTTCGTACAGATGATAGTCATCGTTTTGCGACGCGACCTGCGAATCGGCAGGGGAGTCAAAGGCGATGGCGCCGTTCACCAGCGCGGAAAGGTTCTCCAGCTGCACTTTGGCCCCGCTCAGGCCGACGTCGGCTTTGATCCCGGAGACGTTCCAGAAACGGCTGCCTTTTTTCACCAGGTTGGTAAACCGGCGCTCGATCAGCACATCAATGGTGACCCCCTGGTTATTGTCATTCAGCGTGAAGTCATACACCCGCCCGACCGGGATCTTACGGAAGTAGACCAGCGAGCCGCTGCTCAGAGAGCCAAGGTCGGGCGCCTGCAGGTGGATCATCAGCTCGCCGTTGTTGATGCGGTATTTGGGCTGGGTGTCGAGGGCGACGAAGTGATCTTCGGGTTCGCCCTTGCCCGGCATCATGCCGATATAGTTCCCACCCACCAGGGCATCCAGTCCTGACACGCCGGCCAGAGAGGCTTTCGGCGTCACCAGCCAGAACTGCGTATCTTTGCGCAGCGCCTCTTTCATATCGCGTTTGATGCTGGCGGAAACTTCAATTTTACTCAGGTCTTTACTGAGACTAATGTCCTGGACGGTACCGACTTCCACCCCCTGATAGCGGATAGGCGTCCGCCCCGGCACGATGCCGTTAGCAGACTGGAAATCGATAGTGATCGTCGATCCACGGTCGTCAAAACTGGTCCAGATGAGCCAGGCGGCAATCAGCAGCGCGATGACCGGCAGCAGCCAGAATGGCGAGATACGACGTTTGGTTTTTATTCTGGCTTCAGTCTGCGAAGCGGGCGTTTCCTGACTCATGTGCGTCCCAAAGTAAGCGGCTGTCCAGCCATTCAACTGCAAGAATAGTTAAAATTACCGCGCCGCCGAAGTAAACCGCGGCCGGCCCCATCGTAAAGGCGAGGAGCTGATCGCGATTGATTAGCGACATGGTGAGTGAGATAACAAACAGATCCAGCATCGACCAGCGGCCAATCCAGGTTATCAGCCGCAGCAGCAGGATGCGGGTGCGCAGCCCCTGCTCGCATTTGAATTGTATGCTGAGCAGCAGGGTAAATAACACTATAACTTTGGTGAATGGCACCAAAATACTGGCGATAAATACCACGCCGGCGATGGCGATATTGCTGCTGGCGAGGGAGATGATCCCGGAGAGGATGGTGTCTTCCTGGCGCGCGCCGTTAACGTAAATGATGGAGATCGGCAGCAGGTTGGCCGGTAAGAGCAAAATCAGCGAGGCAATCAGCGCCGCCCAACTGCGCTGCAGGCTCTGCGGTCGGCGATGGTGCAGCGGCGTGTGGCAGCGCCGGCAGCGGCCGCGGGCGTCGCGGTAGCCGGTGTAGTGGCAGCCGGTGCACACCTGCAGATTGTTATCGGCGCGGGTCGCCGGCCGTTCGGGATAGAATCGCTCCCACAGCTCTTCGACGTTCATATGGATAAGTGTCAGGATGCTCAGCAGCGTCAGGGAGATAAATGCCACGAGGCCGATGCCGGGCTGCAGAAAGGCGTAATCCTGCACCTTGATGGAGGCGACGCCGATGCCCACCAGATAGATATCCAGCATGACCCACTCCTTGAGCTTACCGAGCATAAGCAGCACCGGACGCAGGTTCATCCCCAGCACGTTGCCCAGCCACAGATAGCTAATCGAAACCACCAGCAGCACCGGGGCGACCACCGCGCAAAACAGCACCATCGCGGCGGTAAGCGGATCGCCCTGCGCAGTCATCTGCCAAATTCCATGCAGGACGTTGGCGTCAATGCGAACCCCCAGCAGGTGAAGGCGCAGCAGGGGTTCGGACCAGGCAAAGGGCATTAACAGCAGCATCGCCAGGGCCATGCTGCCCAGACGGGTCAACGACCAGTCGCGGCCATCGCGCACCTTCGCGTTACAGCGCGGACACCAGGCGCTTTGGTTGCGTTTAAGCACCGGTAAGCGAAAGAGCATGTCACACTGCGTACAGCGCTGATAATGCGCATAGGGAAGCGGTGTGCTCACGGCATGCACGACCATCTTATTCGCAGGCTTAAGGGTGGATGTTTTTATCGGCATTTAATACGTACAGGAATGAATGTATCCCACTATCTTAACCTATGAATGAATTCATCTTGAGCCCAAGCGCATTTAATGCTTATTTTAGTAGGCTGTACGTATCAGGCAGTAAGACAACCAAGTGAAGATATAATGAGCAAAACAGAATTTTACGCGGATTTGAACCGCGATTTCCAGGCATTGATGGCAGGTGAAACCAGTTTCCTGGCGATGATCGCCAATACCAGCGCGCTGCTGTTTGAACGACTGGGCGAGGTCAACTGGGCCGGTTTCTATCTTCTGGAAGGCGATACCCTGGTGCTGGGGCCGTTCCAGGGCAAACTGGCCTGCGTGCGGATCCCGGTCGGGCGCGGCGTATGCGGCGCGGCGGTGGCGCAAGCCCAGGTGCAGCGCGTCGAGGACGTCCACGCGTTTGACGGCCACATCGCCTGCGATGCCGCCAGTAATTCGGAAATTGTCTTCCCCCTGCGCGTGAACGACCAGATTATCGGCGTGCTGGATATCGACAGTCCGGCTTACGGCCGCTTCACTGCTGAAGATGAGCAGGGGTTGCGCACGCTGGTCGAGCATCTGGAAAAACTCATCGCGGCCACTGATTATCAAAAAATCTTTACCCGTGTCGTGGGATAATCAACGGATAACGTAGCATTTAGCGAGGACGTCATTATAATGTCGCCTGTTCATGCCTGCGGCTTGTTGGCTACGTCCGTTGTAATCAGGAAATTTCATGGAAAATCAACCTAAGTTGAATAGCAGTAAAGAAGTTATCGCCTTTCTGGCCGAACGTTTCCCTCAGTGCTTCAGCGCTGAAGGCGAAGCGCGCCCCCTGAAAATCGGAATTTTTCAGGATCTCGTTGAGCGAGTGGGTGGTGAGATGAATCTCAGCAAAACCCAGCTTCGCGCTGCATTACGTCTCTATACCTCGAGCTGGCGCTATCTCTACGGCGTAAAAGCCGGCGCTATCCGCGTTGACCTGGACGGCAACCCGTGCGGCGAACTGGAAGAGCAGCACATTGCCCATGCGCGTCAGCAGCTGGAAGAAGCGAAAGCTCGCGTTCAGGCGCAGCGCGCTGCCCAGCAGGCGAAAAAACGCGAAGCCGCTGCCGCTGCAGGCCAGCCGGATGAAGGCGTTCGCCGCGAGCGTAAACCGCGTCCTCAGCAACCGCGTCGTAAAGAGGGTGCTGAACAGCGTAAACCGCGTCCTGTTGCAGCCAAAGCTCCGCGTGAAGAGCGTCTTACTCCGGTATCGGATGTTTCCGTTCTGACCGTCGGCCAGGCGCTGAAGGTAAAAGCAGGCAATAACGCAATGGACGCCACCGTTGTGGAAATCACCAAAGATGGCGTTCGTGTACAGCTGACTTCTGGTATGTCAATGATTGTACGCGCAGAACACCTGGTGTTCTGAAACGGAGGCCGGGCCAGGCATGAACACATTTTTTAAAATCACCGCGCTTGCGGGCCTGCTGGCAATAGCAGGCCATGCGTTCGCTGTTGATGAAATAACCCGTGCAGATCAAATCCCCGTGCTGAAAGAAGAGCCGCAGCACGCGACGGTGAGCGAGCGCGTGACATCGCGCTTTACCCGCTCTCACTACCGTCAGTTCGATCTCGACAACGCCTTCTCGGCAAAGATTTTTGACCGTTATCTGAACCTGCTGGATTACAGCCATAATGTGCTGCTGGCCAGCGATGTGGCGAAGTTCGCGGCGAAAAAAGACCAAATCGGCGACGAACTGCGCACCGGGAAACTGGACGTCTTCTATGACCTCTACAACCTGGCGCAGCAGCGCCGCTTCGAGCGCTATCAGTATGCGCTGAAGGTGCTGGAACGTCCGATGGACTTTACCGGCAACGATAATTTCAACCTTGACCGCTCCAAAGCGCCGTGGCCGAAAGACGAGGCCGAGCTGAACAAGCTGTGGGACGCCAAGGTGAAATTTGACCAGTTAAGCCTGAAGCTGGCGGGGAAAGACGATAAAGAGATCCGCGACACCTTAACCCGTCGCTATAAGTTCGCTATCCGTCGTCTGGCGCAAACCAACAGCGAAGATGTCTTCTCGCTGGCGATGACCGCCTTCGCCCGCGAAATCGACCCGCACACCAACTATCTGTCGCCGCGCAATACCGAGCAGTTCAACACCGAGATGAGTCTCTCACTCGAAGGGATCGGCGCTGTGCTGCAGATGGATGATGACTACACGGTCATTAATTCGCTGGTGGCGGGTGGTCCGGCTGCGAAGAGCAAAGCGATCAGCGTCGGCGACCGCATTGTCGGCGTCGGCCAGACCGGGAAGTCGATGGTCGATGTGATTGGCTGGCGTCTGGATGACGTCGTGGCGCTGATTAAAGGGCCGAAGGGCAGCAAGGTTCGCCTTGAGATCCTGCCGGCCGGCAAAGGGGCCAAGACGCGTATCGTCACCCTGACCCGCGAACGCATCCGTCTGGAAGACCGCGCGGTGAAGATGTCGGTGAAAACCGTCGGTAAAGAAAAAGTCGGCGTGCTGGATATCCCGGGCTTTTACGTCGGCCTGACCGATGACGTGAAAGTGCAGTTGCAGAAGCTGGAAAAACAGAACGTCAGCAGCGTGGTTATCGATCTGCGCAGCAACGGCGGCGGGGCGCTGACCGAAGCGGTATCGCTCTCGGGGCTGTTTATTCCGTCCGGCCCGGTGGTGCAGGTGCGGGATAACAATGGCAAGGTGCGCGAAGACAGCGATAACGATGGCGTAGTCTATTACAAAGGGCCGCTGGTGGTGCTGGTTGACCGCTTTAGCGCCTCAGCGTCTGAGATCTTTGCCGCCGCAATGCAGGATTATGGCCGCGCGCTGATCGTTGGCGAGCCGACCTTCGGTAAAGGTACCGTACAGCAGTATCGCTCGTTGAATCGTATCTACGATCAGATGCTGCGTCCGGACTGGCCGGCGTTAGGTTCCGTTCAGTACACCATCCAGAAGTTCTACCGCATTAACGGCGGCAGTACTCAGCGCAAAGGCGTAACGCCGGATATCATGATGCCAACCGGAAATGAAGATCGCGAAACCGGCGAGCAGTATGAAGACAACGCGCTGCCGTGGGATAGCATCAACGCGGCCACCTACGTGAAGTCCGGGGACCTCGCCCCGTTTGGACCGGAACTGCTCAAGCGCCACGACGAGCGTATTGCCCAGGATCCTGAGTTCCAGTACATCATGAAGGATATTGCCCGTTATAACGCGATGAAGGACAAACGTAACATCGTCTCTCTGAACTACGCGCAGCGTGAAAAAGAGAACGAAGAGGATGATGCGATTCGTCTGGCGCGGATTAACGATCGCCTGAAACGCGAAGGCAAACCGCCGCTGAAAAAACTGGACGATCTGCCGAAGGATTACCAGGAGCCGGATCCGTATCTTGATGAAACGGTCCATATCGCGGTAGACCTGGCGCATCTCGAAAAAGCGCGCCCGGCGGTGGAACCGCCGGCCAGCCAATAAGTCGCCAACGGGCACCCTGAGAGGTGCCCGTTTTTTTATGCGCCTGGTCATCGCCATTCAGCTCATCTAACAAAATGTCAACCTGCTCTGCCGCTGTCAGCAAGATGCTACAAAATGTAAAGTTGTGTTTTTATCGTGACTTAGCGGGGGCTGATGGTTGAAAATTGCAGCCTGACCCATACGATGTGGGTAATCGCATAGTGCGTTTTGTTAAATTGAGGTAAAAAGAAAATTATGATGCGAATCGCGCTTTTCCTGCTGACGAACCTGGCAGTGATGGTCGTGTTCGGGCTGGTGTTAAGCCTCACGGGGATCCAATCCAGCAGCATGACCGGTCTGTTGATTATGGCCCTGCTGTTCGGCTTCGGTGGTTCTATCGTTTCGCTGATGATGTCGAAATGGATGGCGCTGAAGTCTGTGGGTGGGGAAGTGATCGAGCAGCCGCGCAACGAAACGGAACGCTGGCTGATGAACACCGTTGCACAGCAGGCGCAGCAGGCGGGCATTGCCATGCCGCAGGTGGCTATCTATCACGCCCCTGACATCAACGCCTTCGCTACCGGCGCGCGTCGCGACGCCTCGCTGGTTGCCGTCAGTACCGGGCTGTTGCAAAACATGAGCCGTGATGAAGCGGAAGCGGTCATCGCCCATGAAATCAGCCACATCGCCAATGGCGATATGGTCACCATGACGCTGATCCAGGGGGTGGTAAACACCTTCGTTATCTTTATCTCCCGCGTTATCGCGCAGATTGCGGCCGGCTTCCTCGGCGGCAACCGGGAAGATGAAGGCGAGAGCAGCAATGGCAACCCGCTGATCTACTTCGCCGTCGCCACGGTGCTGGAGCTGGTGTTCGGTATTCTGGCCAGCATTATCACCATGTGGTTCTCTCGTCATCGCGAGTTCCATGCTGATGCCGGCTCGGCGCGCCTGGTGGGCCGCGAGAAGATGATTGCCGCCCTGCAGCGTCTGAAAACCAGCTATGAGCCGCAGGAAGCCAGCAGCATGATGGCGTTCTGCATTAATGGTAAAGCGAAATCCATGAGCGAGCTGTTTATGACCCACCCGCCGCTGGACAAGCGTATTGAAGCCCTGCGTAGCGGTGAATATCTGAAATAGTCCGTCATCTGACGCTGAAAATAAAAATCCGCAGCCCGAAGGCTGCGGATTTTTTTTTGTCCTTCATCGTCAGGCTGCGCGCGGCTGGGTGACGCGCAGACCGCTAATCAGCGCCGCGACGGTCGCCAGGATGCCGGCCAGCAGCAGGGCGGTGTGGGTGCCGCTGTTGCCGAGCAGGTTGAACAGCAGGGCCACCAGCGCGGCGCCGGTGCTCTGGCCGAGCAGGCGAGCGGTGCCCAGCATGCCGCTGGCGCCGCCGCTGCGATGGCTCGGCGCCGAGGCGACAATGGTGTGGTTGTTGGGCGACTGGAACAGCCCGAAGCCGGCGCCGCACAGCGCCATACGCCAGATAATATCCAGATCGGTGGGCGATGCCGGAAGCAGCGCCAGACCGAACAGGCCGCAGGCCATAACCAGCAGCCCAATGGCCCCCAGCAGCCCCGCATGGCATTTCTCGATTAAATAGCCGGCCAGCGGCGCCATCACCATCGTCGCCAGCGGCCACGGCGTCAGCAGCAGGCCGGTTTCCACTTCGCTGCGCCCCATCATCGTCTGCAGGAAGAAAGGCAGAGAGACCATCGCCAGCATCTGTGCGCAGAAGGAGCAGATGGAGGTGCAGATTGAGAGGGAGAAGAGCGGGATGCGCAGCAGATCGACCGGCAGCAGCGGGACGGGCATCGTGAGCTGACGGCGAACGAAGAAAAAGCCTACCACCAGCATAGCGGCGACCTCCGCCAGCACCAGCTGCGTGGACTGGCCCTGGGCGAAACCGCTCAGGGCGGTGATCAACAGCCCGAAGGTCAGCGCGTTCATGATGGCGCTCGGCAAATCGAAGCGGACGATTTTGCTGCGCGCGCTGTTGGGCGGCAGAAAGCGCATGGCCAGGACAAAGGCGACGATGCCGAGAGGCACGTTAATTAAAAACAGCCATTGCCATGAGGCGAGGGAGAGGATGGCGGCGGCGATCGTCGGGCCTGCCGCCGAAGAGACGGCGACGACAAAGGAGTTGATACCCATGCCGCGACCGAGAAAGCGCTGCGGATAAATCAGGCGGATCAACGCCGTGTTTACGCTCATCAGCGCGGCGCCGCCTAGTCCCTGGGCGACGCGGGCGAAGGTCAGCATTTCGAGGCTGCGCGACAGGGCGCAGGCCAGCGAGGTAAAGATAAACACCACCAGGCCTATCTTATAGATACGGCGATAACCGACCATGTCGCCGAGGAAAGAGAGCGGCAGCAGGGCGATAACAATGGCGATTTGGTAGGCGTTAACGATCCAGATTGAAGCCGCCGGCGAGGCGTTAAGATCGCTGGCGATGGTTGGCAGCGCGACGTTAGCGATAGCCCCGTCGAGCACGGCCATGGTCAGCCCAAGCACAATGGTCAGAATGGCGCCATAGCGTTGCGGCAGCGGCACGCCATCGGATGAATTTTTATCCATGGTGAATATAAGTCTTAAATGAAACGGTTTTTTGAATGATGAGTTTAGCATTGATTATTCCGCAGTATGTCGCAGATTTGTAACGAAGTGGCAGAAGAATGATTGCGGCGCAGAGGCGGCGAATTTATAATAAAAACCGGTTCTAAATTTTATAAAACAGTTACGACGAGGTGATAAATGGCAGGTGCAGATTTGGATAAACAGCCAGATTCTGTCTCTTCGGTATTGAAGGTTTTCGGCATCCTGCAGGCGCTGGGTGAAGAGCGTGAAATTGGCATTACCGAACTGTCCCAGCGCGTCATGATGTCGAAAAGCACCGTTTATCGCTTTTTACAGACCATGAAATCACTGGGCTATGTGGCGCAGGAGGGAGAGTCTGAGAAATACTCCCTCACGCTCAAACTGTTCGAGCTGGGCGCGCGCGCGCTGCAGAACGTCGATCTGGTGCGCAGCGCCGATATTCAGATGCGGGAACTCTCCCGCCTGACGAAAGAGACTATCCATCTCGGCGCGCTGGATGAAGACAGTATTGTTTACATTCACAAGATTGATTCAATGTATAACCTGCGGATGTACTCGCGTATCGGCCGTCGCAACCCGCTGTACAGCACCGCGATTGGCAAGGTTCTGCTGGCGTGGCGCGATCGCAGCGAAGTGGAGCAGATCCTTGACGGCGTGGAGTATAAACGCAGCACCGAGCGGACCATCACTAGTACCGCTGAGTTGCTGAAGGTGCTGGATGGCGTTCGCGAGCAGGGGTATGGCGAAGATAACGAAGAGCAGGAAGAGGGGCTACGCTGCATCGGGGTACCGGTATTCGACCGTTTCGGCGTGGTCATCGCCGGGCTGAGTATCTCTTTCCCGACCTTACGTTTCTCTGAAGAACGTTTGCATGAATATGTGGCGATGCTGCACCAGGCGGCGCGCAAGATTTCTGAGCAGATGGGATATAACGACTACCCCTTCTGACCCGGCGCTGAAGCATTCGGCGACCGCGGCGCTATCGTCGCGGTCGCCGGTTCGATCTTAGCCGTTATCGACGACGGTTGCGCTTTTACGCAGCAGCGGGCAGCTGCTGACGCCGATCACGCCGCTATTGGAATGCACATAAAGTGCGGTACTGACCCCACGGGCGGTGAGGTATTGACACTTCAGGCCCAGACCGCCGACGTTTTCTTCACTGTGGAATAATACCCCGTAGCCGCTTAATAATACGCCAATCCATAAGATAGCCACTACGACAATAGTACGAATGATTAATCGCATTGATGCCTCATTATTTGTAAGATCCTTGCCGTGATTTTGACACGAACACGTTTTGAAACAAGTCGATGATTCCTAAACTTGCCTTTCGTATTACAGTTAGCCGCGGTTTAAGAAGGCCGTGTTATCCTGGCGACATAAAGTACTGATGCGGAGAGTGGAGTGAAAAAATTACGGTGGGTTTTACTGATAGTCATCATAGCAGGCTGCCTGTTGCTGTGGACTCAGATGCTTAACGTAATGTGCGACCAGGATGTTCAGTTTTTCAGCGGCATTTGCACTATCAACAAATTTATCCCGTGGTAAGACATTTTTCTGACGACTGATTTCCTTCTGCGCCGCGGGTGGTAGAATGAACGCCTTCTCTTTGAGGTGGTGAAATGAGTGAGTTACTAAATCCTGGGATCTTAAATCTGGCATCGCTGGCCGTGTCTGTGGCGCTGCTGCTTGTCGGTCTGTTGTTATGGTTCTTCGTCAACCGCGCCAGCTCGCGGGCGAATGAGCAGATAGAACTGCTGCAGGCGCTGTTGGATCAGCAAAAGCGGCAGAATGCGCTGCTACGTCGCCTGTGCGAAGCCAGTGCGCCGGAAAAAGAGGACGTGGCTGAGCCGACCGTCGCCGGTAAGGCGAAAGGGGAGGACGAGTTTATCCGCCTGGTGGCAGAGCGCTAAGTACCTCGACAGGTGTGCATCATAAGATGCGCACCTGCATGATAGCGGGCGGTAATATCTTATTCTTATTCCATTATTCCTTTCTCAATGTACTATCCCCTTTTTTACACGCTGTAAATAAAGTGATCCCCGCCGCGTTTATTGTTGGATAACGTGACGCTGTCATCTTTTTTTCATTATTAAGGTGCAGAATTAGCACTATTTTTAGCGTGACGACTAACAGGTTTTATTATCACTACACTGGCGTGGCTTTAGCGATTTTTCGTCTGGGGTTATAACGAATTTTGCGCATCAATATTCATCACGGCCCGCCAGTCGCCTGTATACTGGCAGTTCGTATACGGACATACCTGGACGAAGCGAAGTTGTTGAGCTATGGTAAAAAAGTTGCCGTTACCGGGCTGCGCTCTTGCGTTATTGATAACCGCCATAGCGCCTTGCCAGGGGCGACAAACACGCATAAATGTGCAGGCGATCAAAGGATTACCTTATAATTTGTGCGAACGATCGAGACACGTTTAAAAATGGCTTGCCATTATTTACGTAGTGTGTGATAACACCTTTCGGGTTAAACGAGGTACAGTTCTGTTTATGTGTGGCATTTTCAGTAAAGAAGTCCTGAGTAAACACGTTGTCGTTGAATACCGCTTCTCTGCCGAACCTTAAATTAGTGCCTCATGCAGTTATGTGTCAGTTTTATCTATGTAAACGCCAGCAGGCGAAGAAAACAGTCTAAGGAATTTTGCAAATGGCAAAGATTAAAGGTCAAGTTAAGTGGTTCAACGAGTCTAAAGGTTTTGGTTTCATTACTCCGGCTGATGGCAGCAAAGACGTGTTCGTACACTTCTCCGCTATCCAGGGTAACGGCTTCAAAACTCTGGCTGAAGGCCAGAACGTTGAGTTCGAAATTCAGGACGGCCAGAAAGGTCCGGCTGCAGTTAACGTAACTGCTATCTGATACAAGACCACTCTTCTTGTATAAAAGCCTCGCCTGCGCGGGGCTTTTGCGTTTTTATTGCAAAGCATGTCATTTTTCCCCCTCTCGTCGCGTCTTGTTGCAAATACTCAACTTTATTAGCATTGTGTAGCAGTCTGTTTTGCTAATTTTCTGTTAAATCAGTTGGTTGCAAAACAATGCCGGAGCTATGGTGCTAAATAAAAAAATGAAGTCCGCCGCCAGCTTTACCCCGATTCGCTTCGGGTTACTCTGCGTGGCCATACTCGGTTGTCTGGGACTGCTATTGGCCCGCGTGGGCTGGCTGCAGATTATTTCCCCCGATAATCTGGTAAAACAAGAGGATATGCGTTCTCTGCGCGAAGAGCCCGTTGCGGTTGAGCGGGGGATGATCACCGACCGGGAAGGACGACCGCTGGCGGTGAGCGTTCCGGTCAGCGCAATCTGGATCGACCCGCAGACCACCATGGAGAAGGGCGGCGTCGGCTACGGACCCCGCTGGCAGGCGATGGCCGAAGCGCTGCATCTCAACCTCGGGGAACTGGCCCAGCGGGTACAGAGCCATCCCCACGCCCGCTTTCTCTATCTGGCGCGGCAGATCAATCCCGAGCAGGCGGCGTGGATTGATAAACTGCATCTGCCAGGCGTCTACCTGCGCGATGAATCGCGGCGTTTCTATCCGGCAGGCCATGTGGCTGCCAATCTGCTGGGCTTTACCAATGTCGATAATCAGGGCATCGAAGGGGTGGAGAAAAGCTTCAACGCCCAGCTGACCGGTAAACCCGGGCGACGTCTGGTGCGGAAAGATAAACATGGCAATGTGATTGAGAACATTACCGAAGTACCGCCGGTGCCGGCGCATAATCTGCAGCTGAGTATCGATGAGCGCCTGCAGACGGTGACGGAAGATGCCCTCGACAACGCTGTTCGCTGGAATAAAGCCGAGTCCGGGGCGGCGGTGCTGATTAAAATCGATACCGGCGAGATCCTGGCGATGGCCAGCTATCCGGACTTCAATCCCAACAATCGCGATGCCGCAACGCTGGATGATTTTCGCAACCGGGCCATCAGCGATACCTTCGAGCCGGGGTCGACCGTCAAACCGCTGGTGATCATGACCGCGCTGCAGCAGGGGATTGTCCAGCCGGACAGCGTCGTGGACACTCATCCGTTTGTCCTCGACGGCCACCGTATCCGCGATGTCGGCTATTATCCGGAGCTGAGCCTGACCGGCATCCTGCAGAAATCCAGCGATACCGGCGTATCGCATCTCTCGCTCGCCATGCCGGTGCAGCATCTGATTGACACCTATACGGCTTTCGGCTTCGGCGAGCCGACGGGGTTGGGGTTGACCGGCGAAAGCGCCGGGCTGATGCCGCATCGTCGTTACTGGGGGCAATTGGATCGTGCCACCTTCGCTTTCGGCTATGGTTTGATGGTTACCCCGCTCCAGCTGGCGCACGTTTACGCCACCATCGGCGGCTTCGGCATACAACGACCGTTGTCGATCACCCGCATTGATCCGCCGGTGATTGGCACGCGCGTAATGCCGGAGAATATTGTTCACAGCGTGGAGCATATGATGGAGAGCGTGGCGCTCCCGGGCGGGGGCGGTACCAAAGCGGCGGTGCGCGACTACCGGGTGGCGGTAAAAACGGGGACGGCGAAGAAAATCGGTCCGGACGGCAAATATATCGACAAATATGTGGCCTATACCGCCGGCGTGGCGCCCGCCAGCCGTCCGCAGTTCGCGCTGGTTGTAGTGATGAACGACCCGAGCAATGGCTCCTATTACGGCGGGGCCGTTTCCGCCCCGGTATTCAGCCAGATTATGGGCGATGTCCTGCGGCTGGAGAACGTCATGCCGGACGGCATGCCACAAGGCGCGGAGAATCTGATCGTTATGCACGACAGCCACCCGCTGGCGCCGGCGCTGTAACAGTGGTCTGCAGGGGCGAATAGCGCTACACTTTCGCCCTTTCAGCGACACCGGAGCCGTCATGTCATACAGTTGCCCCCTTTGCCACGCGCCGCTCAGCCGTAGCGACAATCACTATTCCTGCCCGCAGCGGCACCAGTTCGATCTGGCGAAAGAGGGGTACGTCAATCTGCTACCGGTGCAGTTCAAACGGTCGCGCGATCCCGGCGACAGCGCTGAGATGATGCAGGCCCGTCGGGCGTTCCTCGACGCCGGGCATTATCAGCCGCTGCGGGACGCTATCGCTGAGCGAATGCGGCACGCTGCCCCTCAGGCATTACTGGATATCGGCTGCGGCGAAGGCTATTACACCCACGCATTTGCCGCCTTCGCCAGCCGCAGCTGGGGGCTGGACGTGTCGAAGCCGGCAATCCGTGCGGCGGCGAAACGCTATCCGCAGGTGAATTTTTGCGTCGCCTCCAGCCAGCGGCTGCCATTCTCCGATAACAGCTTCGATGCGGTGGTGCGCATTTACGCCCCCTGCAACGCCGGTGAGCTGGCGCGGGTGGTGCGGCCTGGCGGATGGGTGATCACTGCCACGCCGGGACCCCGCCATCTGCTGGAGCTGAAAGGGCTGATTTACGATGAGATCCGCCTGCATGAGCTGAAGACGGAAGCGATGCCGGGGTTCCGCCTGGATGCTCAGCAGCAGCTGGCTTATCCGATGACCCTGACGGGAAGTGAAGCGCAGGCCCTGCTGCAGATGACGCCGTTCGCGTGGCGGGCCAAAGCCGAAGTGCATGACGCGCTGCGTCAGCAGGCGACCTTTGGCTGCCAGACCGATTTTATGATCCATTGCTGGCAGCGTGAGGAGTAAAGCTTAACCGGCGAAATGGCTCCATAGAATTTCGCTGCCGATGCCAATCAGTACGATACCGCCGAGAATTTCGGCCCGTTTGCCCAGCAGCGGGCCGATAAAGCGACCCACCATGATCCCCAGCGTCGACATGATAAAGGTGGCGCAGCCGATCGCCAGCGCGGTGGTCACAATGCTGACCTGCAGGAAGGCCAGACCGACGCCGACGGCCATCGCGTCAAGGCTGGTGGCGAAGGCGGTGGTGACCAGCAGCCAGAAGCCATGCCGGCGGGGCGCCTCGCACGCCTCGTCGCTATCGCCGCGAAGCCCTTCGACAATCATCCGCCCGCCGAGAAACACCAGCAGAATAAAAGCAATCCAGTGATTCCACTCGAGCACAAACTGGCTGGCCAGCATGCCCAGTCCCCAGCCGACCAGCGGCGTCAGGGTTTCAATGGCGCCAAAAATCAGCCCGGTGCGTACAGCTTCTGAGAATTTGGGTTTATGCAGGGTGGCGCCTTTGCCGATAGAGGCCGCGAAGGCGTCCATAGACATGCCGAAAGCGAGAAGAAGGGTTGCGGATAAATTCATGTGCCTGTCCTGACCGGGGATAATCCATATGACACATCGCTGCCCCCAGTAAATATACGCGGAGCCGCTCAATGGCTGAGCAATACGTACAGCAGTGATGTATCTATGGTCTCGCCTGATTGAATCACTTCAACCCGTACGTGCCACGTTTTGCAACGAGTATGTTGACACGTACATTTCCTGACGGGCAGGAAATCGGCTACTCCCCAATGACGGGCGCAACCTTAACATATTTTTAGAATATAAAACAATAACAGAAGAGCGCTATTTTAATAACCAAATGATAACGATTTTCATTTGAATTTATAAGTAAATAAATAGTTAATGAAAAACAGAAGGGCAGAGGGGGAAATATAGCCATGGCTATATAATTTCCCAGACGAAATCTGAAAAAACATAGCGTTGGCTATATTTTTAAATCATTGAGTTGAAACGAGAAGTTTGTATATTTTCTCCAGATCGTCGATATTTCGTACGCGAATCAGCAGCCGCCGTTGCTCTAATTGCATCACCAGTACGCCGTCTTCGGATAAATTCATCTCTTTAATTCGCTGATATTCTATCCACACGTTGGCGAAGAAAAAGCCGCGCGGTTTAAAAATGATTTTCGGCGTACGGATCCAGAATAAATAGAGTCCCATCAGCGCCAGCGCAGATAATAGCCAGGTGGTGATCGCGGTGCCGTGCTGGGTGATGTTGTTATAGATCAGAATGGCGATGAGGCCGACAAAGATCATGCCGTCAACGCGGCTGCGGCGAAGCAGGGGGATGGCCAGCAGCACCGGGCCGTTGCGCCTCGGCATAATAAACTGGTCATACACCGCGTAGGCCAGTAGCGCAAGGATAAACAGGATGATCACCAGGTCCGTGAATGTCATTGCTTTGCGTTCCTCCTGATAAAAAAAAGCCGGGGGCAAGCCCCCGGCGTACAACCTGGAAATTACAGACCCAGCAGACCGACAGCGTAGCCCGCGATACCGATGACAAAGAAGCCAACGATGATCCACAGCGGGTTAACTTTCTTACGCAGCAGCCACATACAGGCGAAGGTCAACAGCAGCGGTACCAGGCCCGGCATCAGCTGGTCGAGGATCGTCTGCACCGTGGTGACGTGAACCTGTCCGTCAGAGCCGGTGATTTTTGACACCACCATCGGAATGTTCACGTGCGTCCACTTGTTAACCAGCGCCCCCATGACAAACAGGCCGAGGATTGACGCCCCCTCAGTCAGTTTCTGCAGGAAGCCGCCGCCCATATCTTTCACGATGTCCACGCCTTTGCGGTAACCGTAGGCGACGCCATAGTAGCGGGTCAGTAGTCGCACCGCGTTGAACAGGATAAAGAACAGCAGAGGTCCGAGCAGGCTTCCGCTCATCGCGATCCCGGCGCCTAAGGCCGCGAACACCGGACGCACCGTACCCCAGAAGATCGGGTCGCCGACGCCGGCCAGCGGCCCCATCAGACCGACTTTGATGCCGTTGATGGCGCCATCGTCAATCTCTGCGCCATTGGCGCGCTGCTCTTCCATCGCCAGCGTTACGCCCAGTACCGGCGCGGCAACGTAAGGATGGGTATTGAAGAACTCAAGGTGACGCTTAATCGCCTGCTTACGCGCATCGTTGTTCTCCGGGTAGAGACGACGAATCGCCGGAACCATAGAGAAGCAGAAGCCCAGCGCCTGCATACGTTCGAAGTTCCATGAACCCTGGAACAGGTTAGAACGAATGAACACGCCACGAATATCACTCTGAGTGAGTTTTTTCTCGGTGGTATTTTTAGTCATATCAACCATTTCGCTCACCTGTTAGTCCAGTTCGTTATCGAGATCGTTGTTACCAGCCGCCTGAGCCGGGGCACCGGCGACGCGGTTATATTTCGGGCTCAGCTGGATGTAGAGGATTGCCATGACCGCGCCAATCACGCCCAGGGCCACCAGGTTGAAGTTGGTGAAGGCGGCGGTGACGAAGCCGAGGTAGAAGAACGGCATCAGGTAGCCCGCGCGCATCATATTGATAACCATCGCGTAACCTACAACCACGATCATGCCGCCGGCGATGTTCAGGCCGCTGGTAACCACTTCAGGGATCGCATTAAGCAGGCCCTGGACTTCGCTGGTACCGACGGAAATGGCCACGATGACGGCCGGGATAGCGATACGCATCGCCTGCAGGAACAGGGATGAGACGTGCAGCCACGACAGGGCGGTCAGGTTGCCATTCTCCGCCGCTTTATCCGCTGCGTGCTGGAAGGCTACGGTGATGGTACGCACGATGATGGTCAGCACCTGGCCTGCAGCCGCCAGCGGGATAGCCAGAGCGATGCCGGCGCCGATGCTCTGATGGCCGGCAATAACCAGAACGGTGGAAATAATGGACGCCAGCGCGGCATCAGGGGCAACCGCCGCACCGATGTTCATCCAGCCCAGGGCGATCATTTCCAGCGTACCGCCGATGATAATACCGGTTTTCATATCGCCGAGAACGGCGCCGATCAGCGTACAGGCGACCAGTGGACGGTGGAACTGAAATTCATCAAGCACCGACTCCATACCCGCAATACACGCGACGATGAACACCAGCACAATCTGAAGAAGGGTAATCTCCATTGTACTTCTCCTGTTGATTAAGTCTTAAAGTGAAAACTGGGGCGCGATCGTCCGGGTTATTTATCAACCTTGGCGATCAGATCCATCATTTTCAGTTTCGGGTCGGTGGACACTTTACGTGCCTCCAGCTCGATACCGCGTGCGTTCAGCTTGTTAAACGCCTCAATATCTTTGGCATCGACCGAAATCGCGTTGTTAACCTGGGTTTTGCCCTGGCGGAACGCCATACCGCCGATGTTGACGCTGGTGATTTTCACGCCGCCCTCGACGATGCGCTCAACGTCGGTCGGGTTAGTAAACAGCAGCATCACGCGCTGTCCGGCGTACATCGGGTTGTTGTAGACGCGGATCATTTTGGCGACGTCCACCACGTGGGCGGTGACGCCCGGCGGCGCAACCTGGGTCAACAGGGTTTTGCGCACGGTATCCGCGGCGACTTCGTCGCTGACGACGATGATGCGGGTGACGTTGGTCTCTTTGGTCCAGCGGGTGGCGACCTGTCCATGGATCAGGCGGTCGTCGATACGCGCAAGGCCAATGACCATGTAGTCATTCGGGCCCATCGGTTTGGCCGGGGCGGCGGCTTTTGGCGCCGCGGCAGGAGCGGGCGCAGGGGCCGCTTTTTCCACCGGTTTGGCCTTCAGCGCTTTCACGCCTTCGCTGCCGGTCTCTACCGCTAAGGCGACCAGCTCATCAAAGGAAGGATCGTCATCACGGGCCATGAAGGTTTCCACCAGCATCGGGATGTTGACGCCGGCGATGACTTCGTAATGCTCTTTATCGACGACAATGCGGCTCGCAGCGTTGAACGGGCTGCCTCCCCATGTATCGACGAGAAACAGCACGCCTTTACTGGTATCCAGTTTTGCCAACTGGGCATTGTATTTCTCGATCAGCGTTTCGGCGTTTTCACCCGGAACGAAATCGATCCAGCCAACGTTTTCCTGCTCGCCCAACAGCATCTCTGCTGTTTTCAGCAGCTGTTCTGCAGCCCAACCATGTGTGCCTATTACAATAGCAATCGTCACTTGCTACCTCCTTTATTATCGTGAATGCATCATCTGCTTTGATACATCCTGAATCACTCTTGAGGACAAAATCGATTCAGTTAGGGTGTAAGATAGAAAATAGTTACTACCGCGAATTATTTTAGACAGTGAAAAAATAATTAATGTGATGAAGATCCGTTAATCAGGCATCGCCTGGTAATAATTTTGCAGCGCAAAAAATAGCCTTAGTTATTGCAAATTCAGGTAAATCTTTTCCAATTTCGATCTATATTTTGCTATGTTTAACTTCCGTTTAATTACTCAGGAGTATAGGGCATAGCCCGCAGTATGGACCGTCATCGACGTCTTTTCACTTTCTGGCACCTGGTTGCCACCTCCACGCATCACGCTTATCTCTCAGCATCTATTGTCGCGTCCGCGCATGACATGGCGATGACTGACGTTGCCGCTAACCGGAGTCGCACATGGAATTGTTAATGGATCCCTCAATCTGGGCCGGCCTGTTGACGCTTATCGTTCTGGAAATTGTGCTCGGTATCGATAACCTGGTGTTTATTGCCATCCTGGCGGACAAGCTGCCGCCGAAGCAGCGTGATAAAGCGCGACTGATCGGCCTGTCGCTGGCGCTGGTGATGCGCCTGGGGCTGCTGTCGGTGATCTCCTGGATGGTGACGCTGACTAAACCGCTGATTACTATCGCCGATTTCTCCTTTTCCGGGCGTGACCTCATCATGCTGCTCGGCGGGATCTTCTTGCTGTTCAAGGCGACAACCGAGCTGCATGAACGGCTGGAAAACCGCCAGCATGACGCCGGGCACGGGAAAGGCTATGCCAGTTTCTGGGTGGTGGTACTGCAGATCGTGGTGCTGGATGCTGTCTTCTCTCTGGATGCGGTGATCACCGCGGTCGGGATGGTGAACCATCTGCCGGTGATGATGGCGGCGGTCGTGATCGCGATGATTATGATGCTGCTGGCGTCCAAGCCGTTGACGCGCTTTGTCAACCAGCACCCGACGGTGGTGGTGCTCTGTCTGAGCTTCCTGTTGATGATCGGCCTGAGCCTGGTGGCGGAAGGGTTTGGCTTCCATATTCCGAAAGGGTACCTGTACGCGGCGATCGGTTTCTCGATCATCATTGAGTTCTTTAACCAGGTGGCGCGCCGCAACTTTGTTCGTCACCAGTCGACGCTGCCGCTGCGCGCCCGTACCGCGGATGCGATCCTGCGCCTGATGGGCGGCCGTAAACAGGCCTCCGTCAACCATGACGCCGACAGCCCGGCGTCGGTGCCGGTACCGGAGGGCGCCTTTGCGGAAGAAGAGCGCTATATGATTAACGGCGTGCTGACGCTGGCTCAGCGCTCTCTGCGCAGCATCATGACTCCGCGCGGGGAAATCAGCTGGGTGGATGCTGAGCAGAGTGAAGATGAAATTCGCCGTCAGCTGCTTTCGTCGCCGCACAGCCTGTTCCCGGTCTGCCGCGGAGAACTGGACGAAATCATTGGCATCGTGCGGGCGAAAGAGATGCTGGTGGCCCTGGAGTCGGGCGAAAACGTCGCGGCGCTGGCCTCCGCCTCTCCGGCGATTGTGGTGCCTGAAACGCTGGACCCGATCAATCTGCTCGGCGTCCTGCGTCGCGCGCGCGGCAGTTTCGTCATCGTGACCAATGAATTTGGCGTGGTGCAGGGGCTGGTGACGCCGCTGGACGTCCTGGAAGCGATCGCCGGTGAATTCCCGGACGCCGATGAGACGCCGGAGATCGTTATCGATGGCGACGGCTGGCTTATTAAGGGGTCGACCGACCTGCATGCGCTGCAGCAGGCGCTGGGGCTGGATCCGCTGATCAATGACGATGAGGATATTGCCACCGTTGCCGGTCTGGTGATCTCCGCCAATGGCCATATCCCGCGCATTGGCGACGTGGTGTCGCTGCCGCCGCTGCATTTCACCGTGGTGGAAGCGAATGACTACCGGGTCGATCTGGTACGCGCGGTGGTCACCCGTCCGCCGAGCGACGAAGAAGAATAATCGTCCTGCGCGCCGGTTCCCGTGGGGGCCGGCGAGTTATTCTGTTGCCTCTTGACTGGCCAGCCACGCCGGGAACGCCTCCACCGGCATCGGCCGCGCATAATAAAACCCCTGCAGCACATCGACGCCGTGGTTTCTGAGGTAGCTTTCCTGCTCCAGCGTCTCCACCCCTTCGGCAACGGTAATAATATTCAGCCGGTTGGCGAGGGAGATAATGATATCGGTCACCGTGGCATTGACGCTGTCTATCCCCACCGAGCTGGTAAACGAGCGGTCAATCTTCAGCACGTCCGGGCGCAGTTTTTCCAGCCATGAGAGCGAACTGTTGCCGGTGCCAAAGTCATCGATCGCCAGCTGTACGCCTTTCAGGTGCAGATCTTCGGCCATATGCTGGTCGCCATCCTGCAGGACATCGCGTTCGGTCAGCTCGACCACCAGCTGTTGTACCGGGTTCATGCTGAACCAGTAATTATGCAGGTCATGCAGCAGTAAGCCGTTGGCGAAGTGGCGGGCAGCGACGTTAATGGCGATATGAAATTGGCGGTCGCTGGGAAAAACATCCAGACGGCGGGCGGTTTCGGCAATGACGTAGCGGGTGAGGGGGATGATCAGATTGTCCCCTTCGGCGATGGGAATAAACACCTCCGGCGAAATCGCTCCGCGGCGAGGGTTGTTCCAGCGCAGCAGGATCTCCACCCCGCAGCAGCGGCCGCTGCGCGCATCCTGCAGCGGCTGGCACCAGAGGGCAAACTCCCGGGCGGAAATACCGAGGCTTATCTCCCGCGAGAAGCTCATTCTTCCGGCGGTGGCCAGCCAGGCGATGCCGGTCATTAGCAGGCTGAAGATCAGCGCCAGCGGCAGCTCGCCGGGCAGTTCTTCGAGGGCGATTGTCGAGGCGCCAGGGCCGTTGATGTTGATGGTAAACGGAAACTCGCTAGAGCGTTGGCGATAAATCACCGTTCCCTGCGGGGTATGCGTTTTATCGAGAAGCCCATCGCGGCTGCTAAAATAACGATCGCCAACCTGCAGGCTGACGTCGCTTATCAGGGATGATTTTTCGTTGAGAATTAAGGTCCCCAGCAGCTCGATATTGACAATCAACATCACGCCGTCCTGGCCGCTTTCCGGGGTGGGGTACCACTGGATCAATACCGGCGTCCCTTTAAGCAGCGATTTTTCGGTTGAAAAGAGTAATAAAGGATGGGGGGCTGGCAGCGAGGGCTGCAGCTGGTGTAAATCCGCCTGCCGTTGCCCGAAAATACTCGAACAGTAAACGATACCGTCCGTCACGAGGACGACGGAACGAACGGTCTGCAACGAGGCTGCCATTTTGCGCAGGGTCAGATGGATATCCGGGCAGCGTTTGCCCACCAGAGGAAGCAGGGTGGTGCGCTCCGCGCTCAGCGGGCGCAGGATATTATTCAGCGCCGCCACCTGCTGGCTGGCGGCCGTGCGGATATAGTCTTCATTTTCGCTACGCTGCGAAATAAATCGAATGGCTAAGGTGGCGCCCAGGGTCACCAGGGCGACCAGCAGGCAGACTATAATGCGTTTGCGGCGATAGGCCGTAATGACTTTTTGTGCAGTCTGCATGTGCGACACCCTGTCGACAGGACGAGTGGTTAAGCGTGGCTTATTTAATAGAGCAATTGTAGTGGCAGAATATCGCCAGGTATAGAAAAAAGAAAATGCGCCACGGAGGGCGCATCAGGAAGGCAGGGGCTTTTAGTTACCCTCGCTCCGCGCCTGCGCCCCGGGAGGCGGCAGGCGAAAGCCAACATGTTAGTCACACTGAACTTTAATCGCCAGGCCGCCTCGCGAGGTTTCGCGGTACTTGGCGTTCATGTCTTTGCCGGTTTCGTACATGGTCTCGATCACTTTATCGAGCGAGACGCGCGGTTCGCTGGTGCGGCGCATCGCCATCCGCGCGGCGTTGATCGCTTTCACGGAGGCGATGGCGTTACGTTCTATGCACGGCACCTGTACCTGACCGGCGACCGGGTCGCAGGTCAGGCCGAGGTTGTGTTCCATACCGATCTCCGCCGCCACGCAGACTTGCTCCGGGCTGGCGCCGAGCAGTTCAGCCAGACCCGCCGCCGCCATCGAGCAGGCGACGCCCACTTCGCCCTGACAGCCGACTTCGGCGCCGGAAATGGAGGCATTCATCTTGTACAGCGCGCCGATCGCACCGCAGGCCATAAAGTAGCGGATATAGATCTCCGGGCTGACGGATTCGATAAAGTGATCGTAATAGGCGAGTACCGCCGGAACGATGCCGCAGGCGCCGTTGGTCGGCGCGGTCACCACGCGACCGCCGGCGGCGTTCTCTTCATTGACCGCCAGCGCGAACATGTTGACCCAGTCAACCACGTTCATCGGATCGCTGGAGAGCTTATCGCTGGCCACCAGCAGACGACGCAGCGCCGAGGCGCGACGCGGCACGCGCAGCGGGCCAGGCAGCACGCCTTCGGTGTTCATGCCGCGGTCGATACAGGCGCGCATGGTCTGCCAGACATTAGCGAAATAGTCCTCGATCTCTTTTTTGCTGTGCAGCGCCAGCTCGTTCTGCATTACCATCCCGGAGAGCGACAGGCCGGTCTCTTTGCAGTAGGCCAGCATTTCCTGCGCCGATTTAAACGGGTAGGGCACCTGCAGTTCGTTGGCGTTTTCTTTGCCGAAGTGCTCTTCGTCGACGATAAAGCCGCCGCCAATCGAGTAATAGGTCTTGCAGTAGATCTCTTTCTCGCCGGCCCAGGCATGAATGGTCATGCCGTTTTCGTGCAGCGGCAGATTGTCGCTGCGAAAACGCATGCCGTCATCCGCCGGGAAGTCGACTTCGTGCTGACCGTTGGCCAGCAGCAGACGGCCGCGTGTCTCGACGTCACGGATAAATGCCGGTATCGCGTCTATATCGACCGTATCGGGCTGATTGCCCGCCAGTCCCATGATAATGGCGATGTCCGTATGGTGGCCTTTGCCGGTTAATGACAGCGAACCGTAGACGTCAACCGCCACGCGGGTCACTGCATTAAGCAATCCTTTTTCGACCAGGTCATCGACGAACTGTTTACCGGCCTTCATCGGGCCAACAGTGTGGGAAGATGAGGGACCAATCCCCACCTTGAACATGTCGAATAGACTAATCACGATAATACTCCTGACAGGGTTACCGCGGGTGCGGTAACGATGTAATAACTGCGCATAGTGTAAGAGGGAAGCGCCCTGTCAGTTCAACTATTCACATGAATTAAACTAATGGATAACCGCGATTTTACTAATAGTGAGAGCGCCCTCTCATAATCAGTATAGCTAAGGGCGCGCGCCTATCTGCAGCGCCAGCTCGCGAATGATCCCGGCGGTCATCCCCCAGACAAAATAATGCTGGTACCAGGAGAGCCAGACGCGGTGGTCGTTGCCCCGGCGGTGGATATCGAGCGGATGATAGCGCCCGAGGCGCAGGGCCTCGGCGAGCGGCATTTCAAATACCGCGGAGACTTCGTCCTGGCTGGCGTGATAGTGCAGATCCGGCGGAATAATACCCACCACCGGCGTCACCTGGAAGCCGGTGACGCTGTCCACCGGCGGCAGAACGCCAATCACCTCAACCGTCTCCGGCGGGATCGCCACCTCTTCCTGGGCTTCGCGCAGAGCGGCGGCGATAAGGGTCGCATCGGTATTATCTACCGCCCCGCCGGGAAAGGCGACCTGGCCGGCGTGCTTGCGCAGCAGCGGCGAGCGCTGGGTCAGCAGCAGGCCAGGCTGCGGCCGGCGCACGATCGGCACCAGTACCGCCGCCTGCCGCTGATTGAGCGCATGGCGCGAAGGCTGAGGGCGCAGCAGCTGGAAGCGGGACAGAAAATCATCCAGATTGAGGGCGTGGTCCGCCATGGTCTAGTTCTCCAGTTGGTGCAGGATACGATTAACTTTATCAAAAGTTTCCTGATATTCCGCATCTTCCTCGCTGTCCGCGACGATACCGCCTCCGGCGGAGCAATACAGTTGCCCCTGCCAGGCCGTCAGGGTGCGAATGGTGATGCTGGTATCCATATTGCCGCAATAGCTCAGATAGCCGACGCTCCCGCACCAGGCGTTGCGTCGCTGGGGTTCCAGTTCATCAATAATCTCCATCGCCCGTACCTTCGGCGCGCCGGTGATCGACCCTCCGGGGAAGGCGGCGCGCAGCAGATCGCTGGCATGAAGCGTCGCCGGCAGGCGGGCGGTGATGGTGCTGACCAGATGATGGACCGCCGGGAACGGCTCCACGACGAACAGCTCGGGGACCCGCACGCTGCCCGGGACGGCGACGCGGCCGATGTCGTTGCGCATCAGGTCGACAATCATTAAATTCTCAGCGCGGTCTTTCGGCGAGTTCGCCAGCTTCTCCGCCTGCTGCGCATCCGCCAGCGGCGAATCGAGCCGCGGCAGGGTGCCCTTAATCGGGCGCGTCTGGATCTCACCCTGGCGGAGCTGAATAAATCGCTCCGGCGACAGGCTTAAAATCGCCCCTTCCGCAAGGCGGATGAAGGCGCTAAAGGGGGCGCGGTTGGCGGCGTTCAGCTGGCGGAAGGCCTGCCATTCATCCCCGACGTAGCGGGCCTGAAAACGCTGGGCGAGGTTGACCTGATAGCAGTCACCGCTGCGCAGATAGGCCTGCACCTGACGAAATTTCTCGCCATACTGCTGGCGGTTCATATTTGACTGCCAGGCCGAGGTCAGGGCGAAGGTTTCACCCGGCGCCGGCGTTTGCGCCTCCAGCCACTGCAGACGCTGCTGCGGGTCGTCATAGCTGAGCAGCGACACCTGCTGGCGCTGATGGTCGACGATCAGCGCCCAGTCATAAATCCCCACCGCCATATCCGGCAGCGCGATATCGGCCTGCGCGGCAGCGGGAAGTCGCTCAAAACGGCGGCCCAGATCGTAACCGAAAAGCCCCAGCGCGCCGCCAAGAAACGGCAGATCCTCATGGGGCTGCGGCGTGAACGGCTGACGATCCAGCTGCTGCTGAAGCAGTTGCAGCGGATCGTCAGCCGAGACACAAACGGTCTCGCCGTCATCGATCCAGGTCTGTTCACCGCGCGTCAGCAACGTGGCGCGCGGGGCCGCCACCAGAATATCAAAACGGTTATGCGGATGGTCGGCAAAGCCGGAATGCAGCAGCATCGCCCAGGGCGTGGCGCTTAACGGCGTAAAATAGTATTCGGCGGCATCCGGGCGCCAGGGCAGGGTAATAATCGCGGGGGACAACATCTTTCTCGATCCTGAACGTTACCGTCCCTCTGGCGTAGGCGGGGACGGCGTGAAATAATTACGCCCCACAATGTAGCAGGAGTACAAGATGTTTGCAGGTTTACCTTCGCTGAGCCACGAGCAACAGCAAAAAGCGGTCGAACGTATCCAGGAACTGATGGCCCAGGGGATGAGCAGCGGCCAGGCGATTGCCCTGGTGGCGGAAGAGCTACGCGCGACTCATACCGGCGAACGGATCGTCGCGCGCTTTGAAGATGAAGACGAAGACGAGTAATTACACCGCGGCGATGATTTTGATCTCAACTTTATATTGCGGGTTCATCAGCGTCGCTTCCACCGTGCAGCGCACCGGGGCGTGACCGGCTACCACCCAGGCGTCCCAGGCTTTATTCATCGCCGCAAAGTCGCTTTTGTCGGCAAGGAAAATAGTGGCGTCAAGAATACGCGACTTGTCGCTGCCCTGTTTTTCCAGCACCGCGTCAATCTGCGCCAGGGTGTTGGCGGTCTGCTCGAAGGCATCGGCATCAAGATTCGCCGGTACGCCGGTGTAGTAAAGGGTCTGATTGTGGATCACCACATCTGACCAGCGGGCTTCGGCATCAATACGCGTAATTGTCATTTCTCATTCCTCTTTGAGCATTCCATTCGGCAGCGGCAAGACTGCCATAATGTTCCGCTCGCGTCACTACCCGGACTGGCGAAACGCCGTCCTCCCTGACATAATCACTGTCCAAATAACCAGGGGGCAATGTGATCGACGATTTTGCAGCAGACGGCCAGCTAGCCAAAGCCATACCGGGATTTAAACCGCGCGAGCCGCAGCGCCAGATGGCGGTGGCGGTCAGCGAAGCGATTGAGGCCTCCCGGCCGCTGGTGGTGGAAGCGGGGACCGGAACCGGTAAAACCTACGCTTACCTGGCGCCGGCGCTGCGGGCGAAAAAAAAGGTGATTATCTCCACCGGGTCGAAAGCGCTTCAGGATCAGCTCTACAGCCGCGATCTGCCCACCGTCGCCAAAGCGCTCAAATTCACCGGCAAACTGGCGCTGCTAAAAGGGCGTTCCAACTACCTGTGCCTCGAACGCCTGGAACAGCAGGCGCTGGCGGGGGGCGATCTGCCGGTGCAAACCCTCAGCGACGTGATCCTCCTGCGCTCCTGGTCGAACCAAACCCAGGATGGCGATATCAGCACCTGCGCCAGCGTGGCGGAAGATTCCCAGGCCTGGCCGCTGGTCACCAGCACCAACGATAACTGCCTCGGCAGCGATTGCCCGCTGTATAAAGATTGCTTCGTGGTGAAGGCGCGTAAAAAAGCGATGGATGCCGACGTGGTGGTGGTCAACCATCATCTGTTTCTTGCCGATATGGTGGTCAAAGAGAGCGGCTTTGCCGAACTGATCCCCGAGGCGGAGGTGATGATCTTCGACGAAGCCCATCAGCTGCCGGATATCGCCAGCCAGTACTTTGGCCAGTCGCTCTCCAGCCGCCAGCTGCTGGATCTGGCGAAAGACATCACCATTGCCTACCGCACCGAACTGAAAGACACCCAGCAGCTGCAAAAATGCGCCGACCGCCTCGCGCAAAGCGCCCAGGATTTTCGCCTGCAGCTGGGGGACCCGGGCTACCGCGGCAACCTGCGCGAGCTGCTGGCGGACAGCCACATTCAGCGGGCGCTGCTGCTGCTCGATGATGCTCTTGAACTGTGTTACGACGTCGCCAAACTTTCGCTGGGGCGCTCGGCGCTGCTCGACGCCGCCTTTGAGCGCGCCACGCTTTATCGCGGGCGTCTGAAGCGGCTGAAAGAGATCAATCAGCCGGGCTACAGCTACTGGTATGAGTGCACCTCGCGCCACTTTACCCTTGCGCTGACGCCGTTGACCGTGGCCGAGAAGTTTAAAGAGGTGATGGCGCAGAAGTCGGGAAGTTGGATCTTTACCTCGGCGACGCTGTCGGTAAATGACGATCTACACCACTTTACCGCCCGGCTGGGGATCGACGAGGCGCAGACTCTGCTGTTGCCTAGTCCCTTTGACTATCAGCATCAGGCGCTGCTCTGCGTACCGCGTAATCTACCGCTGCCGAACCAGCCCGGCGCGGCGCGCCATCTGGCGGCCATGCTTAAACCACTGATCGAGGCTAACGACGGTCGCTGCTTTATGCTGTGTACTTCGCACGCCATGATGCGCGATCTGGCGGAGCAGTTCCGCGCCACCATGACCCTGCCGGTGCTGCTGCAGGGGGAGACCAGTAAAGGCCAGCTGCTGCAGCAGTTTGTCAGCGCCGGCAACGCCCTGCTGGTGGCCACCAGCAGCTTCTGGGAAGGGGTCGATGTGCGCGGAGACGCGCTGTCGCTGGTGATCATCGATAAGCTGCCGTTTACCTCGCCGGACGACCCGCTGCTGAAAGCGCGGATGGAAGATTGCCGGCTACGCGGCGGCGATCCGTTCGATGAAGTGCAGCTCCCGGACGCGGTGATCACCCTCAAGCAGGGGGTAGGCCGGCTGATCCGCGATATCGACGACCGTGGGGTGCTGGTTATCTGTGACAACCGGCTGGTGATGCGCCCTTACGGCGCGGTGTTCCTGGCCAGCCTGCCGCCCGCGCCGCGGACCCGCGATATCCGCCGGGCGGTGCGCTTCCTCGCCGTGCCGCCGGCAAGGTAATCCGCCCTAAAATGTGTTAAGCTGCGCGCCATTTTGTTAATTAGCGGTTCCCACTAGACTTCGGGCGGTGTGGCGACGGATTGACCGTCTGCCGGTAAACAGGCTGCCTGAAGGCCTGAACTATGTAACGAGAGCGTGACCACCCATGCGAATTTTGGCTATCGATACCGCCACAGAGGCCTGCTCCGCGGCGCTGTGGAATGATGGCACCCTTAGTGCTCATTTCGAAATTTGTCCCCGCGAACACACCCAACGTATCCTGCCGCTGGTGCAGGAGGTTCTCACCGAGAGCGGCACCACCCTGACCGAGCTGGACGCGCTGGCCTTTGGCCGCGGCCCGGGCAGCTTTACCGGCGTGCGTATCGGCATCGGCATCGCCCAGGGTCTGGCGCTCGGCGCGGAGCTGCCGATGATCGGCGTTTCCACGCTGGCCACCATGGCGCAGGGCGCCTGGCGCAAAACCGGCGCCACCCGCGTGCTGGCGGCGATTGACGCCAGGATGGGTGAAGTCTACTGGGCTGAGTACCAGCGCGACGAGCAGGGCGTCTGGCACGGCGAAGAGACGGAAGCGGTGCTCAAACCGGACGCGGTGGCCGAACGGCTGGCGCAGCTTTCCGGCGAATGGGCCACCGTCGGCACCGGCTGGCAGGCGTGGCCGGATCTGGCGAAAGAGAGCGGACTGACCTTAAGCAGCGGCGAAATTGAACTGCCGGCGGCAGAGGATATGCTGCCGTTAGCCTGTTATCTGCTGGCGGCAGGGAAAACCGTGGCCGTGGAGAAAGCGGAGCCGGTTTATTTGCGTAACGAGGTGGCGTGGAAGAAACTTCCGGGCCGCGAGTGAATCTCAGTAACAAGAAGACTGAGAAAAGGAGTCGCATCATGGCGGGTCAAAAACAGGGCGTTCGCTGGCTGCTGGCCGCGGCGGTTGCCGTTGCGCTGAGCGGCTGCGTATCGGTGCCGGATGCCATCAAAGGCACCAGCCCCACGCCGCAGCAGGATTTGGTGCGGGTGATGAACGCCCCGCAGCTGTACGTTGGTCAGGAAGCGCGCTTTGGCGGCAAGGTGGTCAACGTGCAGAACCAGCAGGGTAAAACCCGCTTAGAAATCGCTACCGTGCCGCTGGACAGCGGTGCGCGGCCGGAACTGGGCGAACCCTCGCGCGGGCGAATCTTTGCCGATGTTAACGGCTTCCTCGATCCGGTGGACTTCCGGGGCCAGCTGGTGACCGTGGTTGGGCCGATTGCCGGGGTGGTCGATGGCAAAGTGGGTAGCACGCCCTACAAATTTATGCTGATGAACGCCACCGGCTACAAACGCTGGAACGTGGTGCAGCAGGTGGTGATGCCCCCGCAGCCCATCGACCCGTGGATGCTGGGTCCCCGCCCCTGGGGGTACGGCTATGGCGGATGGGGATGGTACAACCCCGGCCCTGCTGAGGTAAGAAACGTTGTAACTGAATGATTTTGTTGTTTTTGTTAGTTCAAAGAAACAGCGGCCAGTCCGCTGTTTCTTTGTTTTCAGTCGAATAAGAAAAAAAATAGTGACGCGCTTCGCAACCTGCTCATTGCCTAATTAATAAACTGGTACGCTGAGTTAATATAATGTTAACAAAATGTATTTCCCAGGGGCTGTGATGACGACGAATAACTATTTCAGAGGTGATGCAGTGAAAAAGGTTTGGCTAAACCGTTATCCCGCAGATGTTCCGGCGGAGATAAATCCTGACCGCTATCAATCCCTGGTTGAACTGTTTGAACATGCCACCACCCGCTACGCCGACCAACCGGCGTTTATCAATATGGGTGAAGTGATGACCTACCGTAAGCTGGAAGAGCGCAGTCGCGCCTTCGCCGCTTACCTTCAGGAGGGCTTAGGGTTACAGAAGGGCGATCGGGTGGCCCTGATGATGCCTAACCTGCTGCAGTATCCGGTGGCCCTGTTTGGCATCCTGCGCGCCGGGATGATCGTGGTCAACGTCAACCCCTTATATACCCCGCGTGAACTGGAGCATCAGCTCAACGACAGCGGCGCGGCGGCGATCGTCATCGTCTCCAACTTTGCCCATACCCTGGAAAAAGTGGTGGCGAAGACCCAGGTGAAACACGTGATCCTGACGCGCATGGGCGATCAGCTCTCCACCGCCAAAGGCACGCTGGTGAACTTTGTGGTTAAGTACATCAAGCGCCTGGTGCCGAAGTACCATCTGCCGGATGCCATCTCGTTTCGCAGCGCGCTGCAGCACGGCTATCGCATGCAGTACGTGAAGCCGGAGATCGTAGCGGAAGATCTGGCGTTTCTGCAGTACACCGGGGGCACTACCGGGGTGGCTAAAGGGGCGATGCTGACCCATCGCAACATGCTGGCCAACCTCGAGCAGGTCAATGCCACCTACGGCCCGCTGCTGCATCGCGGCAAAGAGTTCGTGGTGACCGCGCTGCCGCTGTATCACATTTTCGCCCTCACCATGAACTGCCTGCTGTTTATCGAGCTGGGCGGGCAGAATCTGCTGATCACCAATCCGCGCGACATACCCGGACTGGTGAAGGAGCTGGCGAAATATCCCTTTACCGCCATGACCGGGGTTAATACGCTGTTCAACGCCTTGCTGAACAACAAAGAGTTCCAGCAGCTTGATTTCTCCTCGCTGCACCTCTCCGCCGGCGGCGGCATGCCGGTGCAGCAGGCGGTGGCTGAGCGCTGGGTAAAACTGACCGGGCAATATCTGCTTGAGGGCTACGGACTGACCGAGTGTTCGCCTCTGGTCAGCGTCAACCCCCACGATATCGACTACCACAGCGGCAGCATTGGTCTGCCGGTGCCTTCCACCGAAGCCAAACTGGTGGATGATGACGATAACGAAGTGGCGCCGGGCCAGCCTGGCGAACTCTGTATCAAGGGGCCGCAGGTGATGCTGGGCTACTGGCAGCGACCTGACGCGACGGATGAGATCATCAAGAACGGCTGGCTGCACACCGGGGATATCGCGGTGATGGACGAAGAGGGGTTCCTGCGCATCGTCGATCGGAAAAAAGATATGATCCTGGTGTCGGGTTTTAACGTCTATCCGAATGAAATCGAAGATGTGGTCATGCAGCACAGCGGCGTGCTGGAGGTGGCGGCCATCGGCGTGCCGTCCGGCAGCAGCGGCGAAGCGGTGAAGATCTTCGTGGTGAAGAAAGATGCCGCATTAACCGAAGAAGCGCTGATTACGTTCTGCCGACGCCATTTGACCGGCTATAAGGTGCCGAAACTGGTGGAATTCCGTGACGAACTGCCGAAATCCAACGTCGGGAAAATTTTGCGGCGAGAACTGCGTGACGAAGCGCGCGCTAAAGTGGACAATAAAGGCTGAGTAACGAATGAGTCGCCAGACGCCGGCTACGCCGGCGTTTTTTATGGGCGCAAGTTAAGAGAGTATGCTTTGAACTATCAGATGATCACCACCGACGATGGCCTGCGCGCTGTCTGCGAAGCGGCAAGCGCGGCCTCCGCCGTCGCTCTGGATACGGAATTTGTCCGTACCCGCACCTATTACCCGCAGCTGGGCCTGCTGCAGCTGTTCGACGGCCACCAGGTCTCTCTGATCGATCCCTTGACGATTAACGACTGGGCGCCGATGCGCGACCTGCTGCTCAACCCGGATGTGACCAAATATCTGCATGCCGGCAGCGAAGATTTAGAAGTCTTCCTCAACGCGTTCAACCTGATGCCGCAGCCGCTGATCGACACCCAGATCCTGGCGGCTTTCTGCGGTCGGCCGATGTCCTGGGGCTTTGCCTCAATGGTGGAAGAGTATTCCGGGGTCGCGCTGGACAAAAGCGAATCCCGCACCGACTGGCTGGCGCGACCGCTGACCGAGCGTCAGTGTGAATACGCTGCGGCCGACGTCTGGTACCTGCTGCCGATCGCCAGCCAATTAATGGCGGAGACCGATCGCGCGGGCTGGCTATCGGCGGCACTGGACGAATGTCGCCTGATGCAGCAGCGCCGTCAGGAGGTGGTCGACCCGGCCGAGGCCTGGCGCGATATCGGCAACGCCTGGCAGCTGCGTACCCGCCAGCTGGGCTGCCTGCAGCTGCTGGCGGAGTGGCGTCTGCGCAAAGCGCGTGAGCGCGACCTGGCGGTGAACTTTGTGGTGCGGGAAGAGCATCTGTGGAGCGTGGCGCGTTATATGCCCACCAGCCTCGGCGAGCTCGACAGCCTCGGGTTGTCCGGTAGCGAAATTCGCTTCCATGGCAAAACGCTGATCGGCCTGGTCGAGAAAGCCCAGGCGCTGCCGGAGTCGTCGCTGCCGGCGCCGCTGCAGAATCTGATCGACATGCCGGGCTACCGCAAAGCCTTTAAAGAGATTAAAGCGCTGGTGCAGGAAGTGAGCGCGGAGAAGGGCGTAAGCGCGGAGCTGCTGGCGTCGCGTCGACAGATCAACCAGCTGCTGAACTGGCACTGGCAGCTGAAAACGCAGGCCGCTGAACCTGAGCTGATTTCCGGTTGGCGTGGTGAGCTGATGGGCGAACGGCTGAAGAGGCTGTTAAACGACTATCCGCGCTAGCGGGCGGTCTGGTTCAGGGTATAAAAAAACCGGCGGCGCGTGGCGTAGCCGGTTTTTTTTCGGGATGGAACAGCAGGTCAGGGTTTCGACTCTTCCGTTTCGGGTAGGGTCACGTTCAGCTCAAGAATAGAAATATCACCGTCCCGTTGCTCCAGCTGCACGCTGACCATTTCCGGGTCGATCTGCACGTATTTGCAGATCACTTCCAGGATATCTTTGCGCAACTGCGGCAGGTAATGCGGCTCCGCGTCCCCGCGGCGGCGCTCGGCGACGATGATTTGCAGGCGTTCTTTCGCAATATTAGCCGTGTTCTTTTTTCGCGAGAGAAAAAAGTCGAGTAAAGCCATAATTTATCCTCCGAACAGGCGTTTGAGGAATCCTTTCTTCTCTTCTTCAATGAAGCGGAAAGGGCGTTCTTCTCCGAGCAGACGTTCAACGGTATCGGCATAGGCTTTGCCTGCGTCCGACGCGGCATCGAGGATCACGGGCTCACCCTGGTTGGATGCGCGCAGGACTGACTGGTCTTCCGGGATCACGCCCACCAGGTTGATGCGCAGAATCTCCAGCACGTCTTCCATGCTCAGCATATCGCCTTTATTGACGCGGCCTGGATTGTAGCGGGTCAGCAGCAGGTGCTCTTTGATCGGCTCTTCGCCATTTTCCGCGCGGCGGGATTTGGAAGCGAGAATGCCAAGGATACGGTCGGAGTCGCGAACGGAGGAGACTTCCGGATTGGTGGTGATAATGGCTTCATCAGCAAAATAGAGCGCCATCAGCGCACCGGTTTCAATGCCTGCCGGGGAATCACAGACGATGAAATCGAACTCCATCTTCTTCAGTTCTTCGAGAACTTTGTCGACGCCTTCGCGGGTCAGGGCGTCTTTATCCCGGGTCTGGGAAGCCGGGAGAATGTAGAGGTTTTCCGTGCGCTTATCTTTGATCAGCGCCTGGTTCAATGTGGCATCGCCCTGGATGACGTTGACGAAATCATAAACGACGCGACGTTCGCAGCCCATAATCAGGTCGAGGTTACGCAGGCCGATGTCGAAGTCGATAACGACGGTTTTCTTTCCCTTCTGGGCCAAACCTGTAGCGATGGCCGCGCTGGAGGTGGTCTTGCCAACGCCCCCTTTACCCGAAGTCACAACAATAATGCGTGCCATAGAAATTCCTTGTTAAAAAGGGATTAATTTAACGGTTGAATTGTCAAAGCGCTTTCGCCTAAACGCAGGCGTGCCGCTTTGCCATAAAATTCGGCCGGGATGTTATCGCTCAGCCAATATTCCCCGGCGATGGAGACCAGCTCCGCCGCAAGGTGGGTACAAAATATCTGGGCGTCTCTGTCGCCACCGGCGCCTGCCAATGCGCGTCCTCGCATCATGCCATATACATGGATATTGCCGTCAGCGATAAGTTCCGCGCCGGCACTCACATGATTTGTAACAATAAGATCACAGTGTGGCGCATAAATGCGCTGACCGGAACGTACCGGCTGGTCAATCAAACGCGTTTTTGTGATCTGGTTAGCAACTGGCGGCGGCGGGGCGGGTTCGGACGGTGCCGGACGAGGGGCTTTTTCTTTCCCTTCGGTTAATAACGGGATACCGGCGCGGTCGATTTCGGTTTTCAGGCGCGGGATTTTGCATCCGCTGACGCCCATAATACGTAAACCGGTCGCGGCGATAGCCTCGTTGACGGCGCGCCATTCGACGCTCTCTTCGACGCTGGCGATATTCACCACCACCGGAGCATGGCGTAAAAAGGCGGGAGCCTGGGCGATTTTGTCTTCTAACGCCTGACGAATAACCTCGGGATTTGCATCGTGCAAATGAACGACAGATAACGTGAAGCTACTGCCTTTAAGTTCGATTGGCGTATTTGACATCCTGGCCTTACTCAATTTGCTGTTTATCGACCGCCGAAGTGCGGTGATATTCCGAAGACTAAAAGGCATGTTATAGTCACTCATATATTGAGGCAAGTGACCACGGGTCTAATTCCGAGTAAAACTATGTTTTGTGTGATCTATCGAAGTACTAAACGTGAACAAACCTATTTATACGTCGAAAAAAAGGACGATTTCTCACGCGTTCCTGACGAGCTGATGCGCGGCTTCGGCACGCCGCAAATGGCGATGCTGCTGCCGCTGGATGGGCGCAAAAAACTGGTTAACGCCGACCTGGAAAAAGTGAAACAGGCGTTAAGCGAACAGGGCTATTACCTGCAACTTCCTCCGCCGCCTGAAAATCTACTAAAGAAACACCTGGCGGAACAGGGGAAACAATCCGATTAACCCACGAGGGAAAATAATGTACCAACATCATAACTGGCAGGGAGCGCTCCTGGATTATCCGGTGAGCAAAGTGGTTTGCGTCGGCAGTAATTATGCAAAGCACATCAAGGAAATGGGCAGTGCGACGCCGGAAGAGCCGGTGCTGTTTATTAAACCTGAGAGCGCGCTGTGCGATCTCCGTCAGCCGTTGGTGCTTCCAGAGGGGCTGGGCTCGGTGCATCACGAAGTCGAGCTGGCGGTGCTGATCGGCGGTACGCTGCGTCAGGCGTCGGAAGAGCATGTGCAGAAAGGGATTGCCGGCTATGGCGTCGCATTGGATCTCACCCTGCGCGACCTGCAGGCGAAGATGAAAAAGGCCGGGCAGCCGTGGGAAAAAGCCAAAGGCTTCGATAACGCCTGTCCGATCTCCGGCTTTATTCCGGCCGCCGAGTTCCACGGCGACCCGCAGAATACGCCGTTAAGCCTGAAGATTAACGGCGAGGTGCGCCAGCAGGGCACCACCGCCGACATGATCCATAAGATCGTGCCGCTGATCGCCTATATGTCGCGCTTCTTTACTCTCAAAGCCGGGGACGTGATCCTCACCGGCACCCCGGAAGGGGTAGGGCCGCTGCACAGCGGCGACGAGCTGGTGGTCGGCTTCAACGGCCTGTCGCTCACCACCCGGGTACTGTAAGCGTGGTTTGCCGCCTTTTGGGGCGGCAAAACTTGCATCGTCGTGCCAGACTGGTTATAAGGTGCACCCTTAACTGGCAACGACGGACACTTCGATGAGCGAACAACCTTTCTGGCAACAAAAAACCCTGGATGACATGACCGACGCGGAGTGGGAATCGCTGTGTGACGGTTGCGGCCAGTGCTGCCTGCATAAGCTGATGGATGAAGATACCGATGAGATCTACTTCACCAACGTCGCCTGCCGTCAGCTCAATATCAAAACCTGCCAGTGCCGTAACTACGAGCGTCGCTTCGAATATGAGCCGGACTGCATCAAGCTCACGCGCGAAAATCTGCCGACTTTCGAATGGCTGCCGCCGACCTGCGCCTATCGCCTGCTGGCGGAAGGCAAGCCTCTGCCGGCCTGGCACCCGCTGCTGACCGGCTCAAAAGCGGCGATGCACGGCGAACGCATCTCCGTCCGTCATATTGCGGTGCCCGAGTCCACCGTTGTCGACTGGCAGGACCACATCCTCAATCTGCCTGACAGGGCGCGGTAAGCGCCGTCACGCTTTTTTCGCGTGGAACAGCCCCTTTTCACCGTCGGTTTCATCCGCCACCCAGAAGTGAATATTGAAGCGGGCATCGTCGCTGAGTTCGACGCGGTGCCAGTACTGCGGCGGACTGGTGGCAAACTGCCCGGCATGAATGACGACTTTTTTCTCCGGCTCCGTCGCCTGTTCATTGGCAAAACCGTAATAGGTCACCGTACCTTCCATGACGCACAGCTGACCGAAGACGCCGGCTGCGGTGTTGTGGTGGCTCAGCAGGGCGGCGGGGACGTTCTCTTTGGTAAAGAACGGGGTGGAGCGTTTAACTTTCCAGTCTGCGGGGATCAGTAAAGATGACATGTGAGCTCCTGTGGGGCTATGTAAGGTGTATTAAATATGCATCTTTTGATGGCCGTGGTCAACCACAGACAGGAAACGATTCAGCGATGAACAGCAGGCACAAAAAAACGCCCCGGAGGGCGTTTCATGATGCGCGGTACTCACAGCGGCTTAGCGGCCAAACAGATCGCGCTTTTTCGCTTTAAAAGGCTGAGCAACGATCACCAGGATAGCCACCACCAGATAGGCCGCGAAAATGCCCACCAGCCATTGCGGCATCTCCAGCGACAGGAACTGCCACTGGCGTACCGAACAGTCGCCGGACGCGACAAACACCTGCGGCAACCATTTATCCAGCGGCAGCCAGCTCGGGAAGCGGGCGGCGAAATCACAGGTCTGGAACGGCGATGGGTGCAACTGGATCATCGTATGTTCCCACGCCAGCTGCAGCCCACGTACCGCGCTGTACAGCCAAATCAGCATGGCGACATAGCGCAGCGGCGTTTTGGGGGCAATGGCGCCCACCAGCCCCGCGCCCATGATGCCAAACAGGGCGCAGCGTTCATAAATGCACATCACACACGGCTGCAGCAGCATCACGTGCTGGAACCACAGCGCGACGAGTTCGAGAATGAACGCGGTCAATGCCATCAGGAGCCAGGCGCCGCGTCCCCGTGAGCACTGGTTTAAATATTGCAACATAATCATTTCCCTGGAAGATGCTAAATCATGGCAGTGTAAACGAAAACCGAACCGACGCCAGCGGCCCGGCGGAAAATATTACGTAACTGGTTATTGAATCGCCCGGGCGAACCCGGGCGACGGGTGGATCAGGGCAGGGTGGGGGTAACCAGCCAGCCGTGAGCCAGCAACCATTCGGTGACCGGCATCAGGGTGAACTCGACGCACAGCAGGCCGACCAGCGTCAGCACGAGGGTGTAGGGCAGAGCCATCCACACCATGCGGCCATAGGAGAGCCGGATAAGCGGCGCCAGCGCGGAAGTCAGCAGGAAGAGGAATGCCGCCTGGCCGTTCGGGGTGGCCACTGACGGCAGGTTGGTGCCGGTATTGATCGCCACCGCCAGCATCTCAAACTGCTTCAGGCTGATGGCGCCATGCTCGAGGGCGGTTTTCGCTTCGTTGATGTAGACCGTACCGACAAAAACGTTATCCGAGATGGACGACAGCAGGCCGTTAAACAGATAAAACAGCGACAGCTGCGCGTGCGGCGAGGCCTGCAGAACAAACTCGATGACCGGCGTGAACAGCTGCTGGTCGATGATCACCGCCACGACGGCAAAGAATACCGTCAGCAGCGCGGTGAAGGGCAACGCCTCGGTGAACGCCTTGCCAATCGCATGTTCATCGGTCACGCCGGTAAAGGTGGTAGCGAGAATGATCACCGACAGGCCAATGAGGCCGACTTCGGCAAGGTGCAATGCGAGGGCTGCGATCAGCCAGACGCCAATCAGCGCCTGGGCAATCAGCCGCAGCCGTTCCTGACGACTGCGCTGCGCGCGGCTGCGATCGTCAAAGTCCTGCAGCACCTTTCGGACCGCCGGCGGCAGCGGTTCGCCGTAGCCAAACAGGCGATACTTTTCCACCAGCAGACAGGTCAGCAGCCCGCAGACCAGCACCGG
The DNA here is from genome assembly GCF_048822715.1 of Klebsiella sp. C239. Taxonomy (NCBI): domain Bacteria; kingdom Pseudomonadati; phylum Pseudomonadota; class Gammaproteobacteria; order Enterobacterales; family Enterobacteriaceae; genus Klebsiella; species Klebsiella sp. C239. The sequence goes on from NZ_JBMEZK010000001.1 coordinate 689,714, forward strand.
CAGCGTGATGGGCGACATGCGAATGAAGAATTCGCCAAAATGCCAGCCCGCCGCTTTGGCGATAATCAAGTTTTGCGGCTCGCCGACCATGGTCATGACGCCGCCGAGCGCGGTACCGACGCCGGCGTGCATCATCAGGCTGCGCAGAAAACCGCGGAACTGCTCCAGCACCTCGCGGTAGTGCTGATCGATATGGCTGTCGTCCTGCACATCGCTATCGTCGGGGCGCGCCGAGGCGACGCGGTGATAGATGCCGTAAAACCCGACGGCGACGCTAATCACCACCGCCACCACGGTGAGCGCATCGAGAAAGGCGGAGAGGAAGGCGGCGGCCAGGCAGAAGGCCAGCGACAGCAGCATTTTGCTGCGGATGCCGAGCAGCAGGCGCGTAAAGACGAAGAGCAGCAGTTGCTTCATAAAGTAGATGCCCGCCACCATGAACATCAGCAGGAGCAGCACTTCCAGGTTGCTGGCGATCTCTTCCCGCACATGACCCGGGCTGGTCATGCCGATCAGCACCGCTTCAAATGCCAGCAGCCCCCCCGGCAGCAGTGGATAGCACTTCAGCGCCATGGCGAGGGTAAAGATAAACTCAACCACCAGCAGCCAGCCGGCGACAAACGGCGCTAAGGCGAACACCAGCGGATTAATGATTAAGAAAATAATTAATGCCAGCTTGTACCAGTCAGGCGACTGGCCAAGAAAATTGCGCCACAGCGCGCGGCCATAAGAAATTTCCACGACAGAATCCTTCCCCGTCAATTAGTACATGATTTTGTGCGTAACGATTGGCAAGAGTATCAGCTGAGCAAAATGAGAAGCAACTTTCTTCGCAGCGCGGCGGCGGTTACGGGAGAGAAGGAAAAGCGTAAAGTAAAAACGGAAAATGAAACGGCGATCCCTTTTTAATTCACTTGCGATGCTATCTGCGCTATAGCGGCTCTGGTATGATGAGTGCAATTGCAACAATGTGTAATGGAAATATTATTATGGTCATTAAGGCGCAGAGCCCTGCGGGTTTCGCGGAAGAGTATATCATTGAGAGCATCTGGAATAACCGCTTCCCACCTGGATCGATTCTCCCCGCTGAACGCGAGCTTTCTGAGCTGATCGGTGTCACCCGCACCACTCTGCGCGAAGTGTTGCAGCGTCTGGCGCGTGACGGCTGGTTGACCATTCAGCACGGCAAACCCACCAAAGTGAACAACTTCTGGGAGACCTCCGGGCTGAATATCCTTGAAACGCTGGCGCGTCTCGATCACGACAGCGTCCCGCAGCTGATTGATAACCTGCTATCCGTGCGCACCAATATTTCCACGATTTTTATTCGCACCGCGTTCCGTCAGCATCCGGATAAAGCGCTGGCGGTGCTGGACAGCGCCCGGGAAGTGGAAGATCACGCCGACGCCTTCGCCGACCTCGATTACAACATTTTCCGCGGTCTGGCGTTCGCCTCCGGCAATCCGATCTATGGTCTGATCCTCAACGGCATGAAGGGGCTGTATACCCGCATTGGCCGCCACTATTTCTCCAGCCCGGAAGCGCGCAGCCTGGCGCTGGGCTTTTATCATCAGCTGGCGAAGGTGTGCGAAGGCGGCCTGCACGATCAGGTGTATGAGCTGGTTCGTCGCTACGGCCATGACAGCGGCGAGATCTGGCACCGGATGCAGAAATCGCTGCCTGGCGATTTAGCCATGAATGTGCGTTAAGCTGGCTATTCGCCATCGATAAACACAATAAGGGGGCCGATGGCCCCCTTCGTCGTTTTATACGTCCCGCAAAGCTATAGCGCGTTCGGCCGCGCCGGGCAGCGGTCCAGTAGCTCAATGCTGCCGTCGGCGTTCTGCTGCTCCAGCAGCACATCGAACCCCCACAGACGATGCACATGTTTCAGCACTTCGCGCCGCCCTTTGTCCAGCGGGACGCGGTTGTGCGGCACATAGCGCAACGTCAGCGAGCGGTCGCCGCGCAGGTCAACGTTCCACACCTGGATATTCGGCTCAAGATTGCTGAGGTTATATTGCGCTGAGAGCTTGTTGCGGATCTCGCGATAGCCCTCTTCGTTGTGGATCGCCGAGATTTCGAGATAATTGTTGTGGTCGTCGTCGAGCACGGTGAAGAAGCGGAAATCGCGCATGATTTTCGGCGACAGGAACTGGCTGATAAAGCTCTCATCCTTGAAGTCGCGCATGGCGAAATGCAGCGTTTCCAGCCAGTCGGAACCGGCGATATCCGGGAACCAGTACTTGTCCTCTTCGGTGGGCGACTGGCAGATGCGCTTGATGTCCTGGAACATGGCGAAGCCCAGCGCGTAGGGGTTAATCCCACTGTACCACGGACTGTTGTATGGCGGCTGGAACACCACGTTCGTGTGGCTGTGGAGAAACTCCAGCATAAAGCGCTCGGTCACTTTCCCTTCGTCATAGAGATGATTGAGGATGGTGTAGTGCCAGAAGGTGGCCCACCCCTCGTTCATCACCTGGGTCTGTTTCTGCGGGTAGAAATACTGGCTGACTTTGCGCACGATGCGCAGGATCTCGCGCTGCCACGATTCCAGCAGCGGGGCGTTCTTCTCCATAAAGTACAGCAGGTTCTCCTGCGGTTCGGAAGGGTAGCGGCGGGCGGACTCAATCGCCTTCTCCTCTTCGCGCTTCGGCAGGGTGCGCCACAGCATATTCACCTGGCTCTGCAGATACTCTTCCCGGCTTTTCTGCCGCGCCTTCTCCTCCTGCAGAGAGATTTTTTGCGGACGTTTATAGCGGTCGACGCCGTAGTTCATCAGCGCATGGCAGGAGTCGAGCAGTTTCTCCACTTCGTCGACGCCATAGCGTTCTTCGCACTCGGTAATGTATTTGCGGGCGAAGATCAGGTAATCGATGATTGAGCTGGCGTCGGTCCAGCTGCGAAACAGGTAATTGTTTTTAAAGAACGAGTTATGCCCGTAGCAGGCGTGCGCCATCACCAGCGCCTGCATGGTGATGGTGTTTTCTTCCATCAGGTAGGCGATACAGGGGTTGGAGTTGATGACAATCTCATACGCCAGGCCCTGCTGGCCGTGCTTATAGGCCTGCTCGGTCTCAATGAATTTTTTGCCGAACGACCAGTGCGGATAGTTGATGGGCATGCCGACGCTGGAGTAGGCGTCCATCATCTGCTCGGAAGTAATGACTTCGATCTGGTGCGGGTAGGTGTCAAGACGATAGAGCTTAGCGACCCGGTCCACTTCGGCCAGGTAGGTCTCCAGTAACTCAAACGTCCAGTCGGGTCCATCGCTTAAACGGGTGGTGTCCCTGTTCATGGAGTCAATCGTAGCCATTAGCGCGCCCTCGTTGTTGTTGGTTTTCTCTGAACGGAAAACCTCTAAACAAGCATAGAACACCGCACAGCAAACTGTGTTGTCAGCCAATCGCTTTTCTTCGCGATTTCCCCATCTCAAAGCCGTTTTTTGCGCTTATTTACAGAATATAATGCTGGGTAAAAATAAAGCGCAGCATGAGATCGTAAATCTCGCAGCGCAGGACTGGTGCGGTTTGCTGTGAGTTAAGTCACCATAAATAAAGCGTATGTTGAATAATATTTTCATCTGAGTTATCAATTTGTAATTAGATGATTGTTCTTTAACTGTTACGGAGTCGCTATGCGTGTCGTCATACTGGGAAGTGGGGTGGTTGGGGTAGCCAGCGCGTGGTATTTGAGTCAGGCGGGTCATGAGGTGACGGTTATCGACCGTCAGCCCGGTCCGGCAGAGGAGACCAGCGCGGCTAACGCCGGGCAGATTTCTCCCGGCTATGCGGCGCCCTGGGCGGCGCCGGGGGTGCCGCTGAAGGCGATAAAATGGATGTTCCAGCGCCATGCGCCGCTGGCGATCGGCCTTGACGGCACGTCGTTCCAGCTGAAGTGGATGTGGCAGATGCTGCGCAACTGCGACACCCGCCACTATATGGAGAACAAAGGCCGGATGGTGCGCCTGGCGGAGTACAGCCGCGACTGCCTGAAGGCGCTGCGCGACACCACCGGCATTCAGTATGAAGGGCGTCAGGGCGGGACGCTGCAGCTGTTCCGTACCGCCAAACAGTATGAAAACGCCACCCGCGACATCGCGGTGCTGGAGGACGCCGGCGTGCCGTATCAGCTGCTGGAGGCGAAGCGGCTGGCGGAAGTGGAGCCCGCGCTGGCGGAGGTCAGCCACAAACTGACCGGCGGCCTGCGTCTGCCAAACGATGAAACCGGCGACTGCCAGCTGTTTACCACCCGTCTGGCGGCGATGGCGGAACAGGCCGGGGTCACCTTCCGCTTCAATACCCCGGTGGACGCCCTGCTGCAGGAGGGCGATCACATTGCCGGGGTGAAATGCGGCGATGAGATTATCAAAGGCGACGCCTATGTGATGGCCTTCGGCTCCTACTCGACGGCGATGCTCAAGGGACTGGTGGATATTCCGGTCTACCCGCTGAAAGGCTATTCGTTAACCATCCCGATTGCCCAGGAAGACGGCGCGCCGGTTTCCACTATCCTTGATGAGACGTATAAAATCGCCATCACCCGTTTCGATCAGCGCATTCGCGTCGGCGGTATGGCCGAGATCGTCGGTTTTAACAAAGCGCTGCTGCAGCCGCGTCGGGAAACTCTGGAAATGGTGGTGCGCGACCTGTTCCCGCGCGGCGGCCACGTTGAGCAGGCCACCTTCTGGACCGGCCTGCGGCCGATGACGCCGGACGGCACGCCGGTGGTCGGGCGCACGGCGTTTAAAAACCTGTGGCTCAACACCGGTCACGGTACCCTCGGCTGGACCATGGCCTGCGGCTCAGGGCAGCTTATCAGCGATTTGATCTCCGGCCGCACGCCGGCGATCCCTTACGACGATCTGGCGGTCGCCCGCTACAGCCCCGGGTTCACCCCGGCGCGTCCGCAGCATCTGCATGGCGCACACAACTAAGGAGCTTGCATGACCCGTCCGGTAGTGGCCAGCATCGACCTGCTGGCCTTGCGGCAGAATTTACAGATAGTGCGTCGCGCGGCCCCCGGGTCGCGCCTGTGGGCGGTGGTCAAAGCTAATGCTTATGGCCATGGCGTGGCGCGGGTATGGAGTGCGTTGAGCGCGGCGGATGGTTTCGCCTTGCTCAACCTGGAAGAGGCGATCCTGCTGCGCGAGCAGGGCTGGAAAGGTCCGATCCTGCTGCTGGAGGGCTTCTTCCATGCCGATGAGCTGGCGGTGCTGGATCAATATCGCTTAACCACCAGCGTTCACAGCAACTGGCAGATTAAGGCGCTGCAGCAGGCGAAGCTGCGCGCGCCGCTGGATATCTATCTCAAGGTGAACAGCGGCATGAACCGGCTGGGCTTTATGCCGGAGCGGGTGCATACCGTCTGGCAGCAGCTGCGGGCGATAAGCAACGTCGGCGAGATGACGCTGATGTCGCACTTCGCGGAGGCGGAGAACCCGCAGGGGATTGTCGAGCCGATGCGCCGTATTGAACAAGCGGCGGAGGGGCTGGATTGCCCGCGCTCGCTGGCCAACTCGGCGGCGACCCTCTGGCATCCGGAAGCGCATTTTGACTGGGTTCGACCGGGCATCGTGCTGTATGGCGCGTCGCCCTCCGGGCAGTGGCAGGATATCGCGAACACCGGCCTGAAGCCGGTGATGGCCCTGCGCAGCGAAATCATCGCCGTGCAGAACCTGCGCCCCGGCGAGGCGATCGGCTATGGCGGCCTGTATAGCACCACCCAGGAGCAGCGGATCGGCATCGTCGCCTGCGGCTATGCCGACGGCTATCCGCGGGTGGCGCCGAGCGGCACGCCGGTGCTGGTGGACGGCGTGCGGACCACCACCGTCGGGCGCGTGTCGATGGATATGCTGGCGGTCGATTTAACCCCCTGTCCGCAGGCCGGGATTGGCGCGCCGGTCGAACTGTGGGGCAAAGAGATTAAAATCGACGACGTGGCGGCCAGCTGCGGCACCGTCGGCTATGAGCTGATGTGCGCCCTGGCGCCGCGGGTGCCGGTTGTGACCCTGTAACGTATTCCGGGGCGGATCACTCCGCCTCGTCTTCCGCGACCCGGACCCCTACCTTCAGCACGTGATCGTTCTCTTTTTCCGCTACTGTCCACACCATCCCGGCGAACTCTACCTGGTCGCCCACCACCGGCGCGGCGCCCAGCAGCTGCTGAACCACTTCCCCCAGCGACTGCTGATGTTCGCGGAACTCCTCTCCGCCGTCGATGCCGTAGATTTGCGCCACATCGGCGAAGCGGGCCTCGGCATCAAGGATAAAGTCGCCGAAAAAGCGCTGATCGAGCGCCACCGGCGGCGACTGGCTGAACATTTTGCCCAGCGCAGGCAGGTCGTGTTCCCGGCCAATGACGCACAGGATATCGCCTTCCCGCAGGCGGGTGCTGCCGGTGGGGTGCAGCAGGGCATTGTTGCGAAACAGCGCGGCAATCCGCGTCTCCGGCGGCATATGCAGGTCACGCAGCGCCGCGCCGATGCACCATTTATCGGCCCCCAGCTGGTAGACGAACTGCTCCCACGGGTTTTCCGGGTGAATATCCAGCCCGACGCGGGAGATGGGCCAGCTGATGGGCGGCACCACCACTTTGGCTTTTTTCGCCGCCCACGATAGCGAGGTGCCCTGCAGCAGCAGCGACACCAGCACCACGAAGAAGGCGACATTGAAGAACAGGCGGGCGTTGTCCAGGCCGGCCATCATCGGGAACACCGCGAGAATAATCGGCACCGCGCCGCGCAGGCCAACCCAGCTGATAAACACCCGTTCACGGAGGTTAAACCCGCGGAACGGCAGCAGACCGGCAAACACCGACAGCGGACGGGCAATGAAAATCATCCACATCGACAGCAGCAGCGCCGGAATAGCGATCGGCAGCAGGTCGGAGGGCGTCACCAGCAGGCCCAGCACCAGGAACATGGCGATTTGCGCCAGCCACGCCAGACCGTCGAAGTTCTGCAGGATACCGTGCCGGTTGCGGATCGGCCGATTGCCCAGCAAAAAGCCGCAGAGATAGACGGCGAGGATACCGCTGCCGTCGAGGGTGGTGGTGACGGCGAAAATCATGATCCCGCCGCTCAGCGCCAGCAGCGGATAGAGCCCGGCGGGCAGCACGATGCGGTTGATCATCTGCAGCAGCAGGTAGCCGCCGCCGAGGCCGATGGCGATCCCGAGGCCAAACTGCTGAATGATATGCACGGCGAACATCCAGCTGAGGCCGGTCTGGTGCTGCTGGATCATTTCGATCAGGGTGATGGTCAGGAAAACCGCCATCGGGTCGTTACTGCCTGACTCAATTTCCAGCGTCGAGCCGACGCGCTCGTTGAGCCCCTTGCCGCCGAGCAGCGAGAAGACCGCTGCGGCGTCGGTGGAGCCGACAATGGCGCCGATCAGCAGGCCTTCGATCATATCCAGTTTGAACAGCCAGGCCGCCATCATCCCGGTGAGCGCCGAAGTGATCAGCACCCCGACTGTCGCCAGCGACAGCGCCGGCCACAGCGCGACGCGAAAGGAGCTGGCCTGGGTGCGCATCCCGCCGTCCAGCAGGATCACCGCCAGCGCCAGGTTACTCACCATGTAGGCGAAGGGGTAGTTGTCGAAGGGGATGCCGCCGATGCCGTCAATGCCTGCCAGCATCCCGATAGCCAGAAAGATGACCAGAATCGGGATGCCAAGGCGAGAAGAAAAGGAGCTCAATAAGATACTGCAGGTTACTAAAACAGAACCCAGAATAAACAGACTAATGACCGCAGCGGCGTCCAATGTTCACGTACTCCCTGACTGGCGTGAAAAAATGGCTAAAAGTGACACTATTTTAACAATTCGCAGGGGATCCGCCTATGCGTCTGACAAATTTATTCTGCCAGCACCGGGTGGCCGCTGATTGTCAGGGTGGTGGCCGCCGCCTGATTCACCAGCCGCGCGCGCGCCCCCAGCGGCAGGGTCACCGTGCGCTGCTCGTGACCAAACTCCAGTCCGCTAATCATCGGAACAGAGAGCTGCTGGCGCAGGTAATCAAAGACCTGCGGCAGGTCGTAACCCGCGTCATAGTCGTTCGGCGTGCCGCCGGTGAAGCTGCCGAAGATCACCGCCTTTTGCGCCGCCAGTACGCCGCTGTGCAATAGCTGAAGCAGCATGCGTTCGACGCGGAACGGGTGCTCATTGATATCCTCCACCACCAGGATGCCGTCGCGGATCGCCGGCAGCCACGGGGTGCCGATAAGCGAGGTCAGCATCGCCAGATTCCCGCCCCACAGGGTGCCTTCCACCCGGCAGTTCGGCCCTTCGCCCGGCCATTCGAGGGTGAATTCCGGCTGGCGCAGCGCCTGCCAGAAATGGTGTTCGGTAAACGGATCGAGGGTCTCCGCGCCGAAGTTGCCCGCGAGCATCGGCCCGCTGAAGGTGACGACATTGCCCAGGGCCAGCAGGCCCGACTGGATGGCGGTGAAATCGCTGTGGCCGCAAATCAGCAGCGGGTCGCGCTGCTGGCGGGCAATCAGCCCCTGCCAGTCGATATGCGGCAGCAGACGACTGGCGCCGTAGCCGCCGCGCACCGCGAGGACGATCCGGTTGCGCCCGGGCAGCTGGGCAAGCTGGTTAATATCGGCCAGCCGTTCATGTTCAGTCCCGGCGAAACGCTGCAGCCGGCGGGGAATGACCTGCTGGTGGGCCACCTCGTGTCCGGCCTGCTGCAGACGCTCGACGCCGCGGGCCGCCGCCTGCTGGTTGATGCAATAACCGGATGGCGCGACCAGATAAAACTGAGACATGATAATTCCTTGCTATGAATGAAAGGGTTATGATGCCGCCTGGAATGGCGATTGTCATCTCCAGGTGGCTAACTTCAGTCCGCACCCGTCATCCTTCTGGCTGTCGGCGGGCGGGGGACGTACCGCTGCCGTCGTTCTGCAGCATGATGGCGTTTGGGTAGATAAGGATAGATGTGTGAAATTGAGATGGTTGCTTATTTTAGTCGTTTTTCTGGCCGGTTGTAGTTCGAAACATGATTACACCAATCCGCCGTGGAACCCCGAGGTCCCGGTGAAGCGGGCGATGCAGTGGATGCCGATCAGTGAAAAAGCCGGCGCCGCCTGGGGCGTGGATCCGCAGCTGATCACGGCGATCATCGCCATCGAGTCGGGCGGTAACCCTGCGGTAGTGAGTAAATCCGGCGCCGTCGGGCTGATGCAGCTTAAGCCGTCGACCTCCGGACGCGATGTCTATCGGCGAATGGGCTGGCGCGGCGAGCCGTCGGTCAGCGAGCTGAAAAACCCGGAACGGAATATCTCGATGGGGGCCGCCTATCTGAGCATTCTGGAAAACGGCCCGCTGGCGGGGATCAAAGACCCGCAGGTGATGCGCTATGCGGTGGTGGTCTCCTACGCCAACGGCGCGGGCGCGCTGCTGCGCACCTTCTCGTCAAACCGGCAGGACGCCATCGAGGATATTAACGATCTCGACGCCGATGAGTTCTTCGAGCATGTGGTGAAAAAACACCCGGCTCCGCAGGCGCCGCGCTATATCTGGAAGCTGCAGAAAGCGCTGGATGCCATGTAGCCTTACCTTCGCCCCGCCGGTCTGGCGGGGTCCTAATCCTCGGTACGCAGCGACGTGATAACGCTAATCGGCGCTATTAACGCTTTATATTCCCGGTAGCGCTCGGGAAGCGATTCCACGCCGTTTACCGCCACGCAGAGCATGGCCGTCGCGTCATCCTCCTGAGCGCCTTTATGCGCTAACGCTTTTTGTAACGCATTGATGCAGGCATGGGCGTCATGATGCGAAATGCCGTTGATATCGAGACGAATGGTTTTGCAAATGGCCTCTGTCCATAATCCGCCCCACAGAACGCAACCCGTGGGCATGAGCAGGCAACTGAAGATGCTGTAAGCGGTGAGGTCGAGCCAGATAACGGTCTTACTGACAACGATAACGCAGAGGGCGATCGAAGGGATGCTGATGGCCAGCATATTCCATCCGCGGCGCAGCGGACTTAAGGCTAAACCCGCGCTTGCTATCTGTTCCTGCCAGAGGTTACGTCCGGCAATACTCAGGCTGCAGGGCAGATCTTCATGACACGGCTTTCGCACCGCAAAATGGTCAAATAGTATGCTTTCAATGACGTTCATTTCGTGGTTTGCATAGCGTCCGTTGGCCAAAACCTGCCCGGGCTCCGGGCTCCACAGATGCTTATTACTGAGTAAGCTGAACATTGCCAGCTGAATCACCCGGGTCCCTTCTCCGGTCAGCCAGGCCAGCAGCCAGGGGCTAACCTCCATCGCGTGCGGCTGGGGCTGAGCCGCTGGCCGCGTCAGGATAATCATTATACCGATAGCAATATAGATACCCGGGACGATAAGCATAAAACCGCCGAGAAACAGCAGTGGATGCAGATGCATCATAAAATGCCACATACCATCCCCTCGTTAATCCAGCCTCTGCAGACAAAAGGGATACTTAATAAGGTTGATGATTTTTACATATTCACCAAATCTTTCGGGAAGCAGGGCGGTTTTACCGATCGCCACGCAATAATCGGCGTTTTCATCGGTCAGGGTGTCTGCGTCAGCAATAAGCGTCTCCTTCAGGGTATCAATATAGTGATGAAAGATATTAACGGCGATCCCTTCCCGGTCCAGCCGGGTGGCATTTAAGGTGATGCATAACAGCCACAGCCACCACAGGCCGGAAATCATCCCCATTGTCAGCCAGCTGAATACGCTGGAGTGAATTATCGCCTGATTATCAAAAAGCGTTTTCCAGGCGAGCGCGGCGATTAATAGCAGGGAGGGCGCGGCAATCAATATCATATTCCACATGTGGTGCGTCGGGCTGAGCCGTAGCCCTTGGCTGTAAGGATCGGTGGTCCAGTGGTTCTTTTCGGCGACGTGCAGAGAAAGCGGCAGATCCTGGTAACTGGATTTTGGCGTAGCGAAATGGTCAAACAGTATTTTTTCCACACAGGTCATTTTGCATTCTGCGTACTGCTGATTAGCGCAAAGCTGAATATCCTCCGCCGAAGGGATAAGGGTGACATAGTTTTTTCTTAACAGCCTGAACATGGCCAGCTGAATGACGCTGGTGGCGCTATTATGCAGCCAGGCTAAAAAAGAGGGAGACAGGGAATAGGGGAGCGGAACAGGCATGCTTTTTTCAGTGGCGCGGGTTTTCGCAATAATTATATTTACCAGAATATATATCACTGTGGTGGATGATATATGGTAACCCATAAATGATAACGGATGTAAATTGGCGAGATAGCTAACGAAAGGGTTCACTTTTATTCCTTGTGAGCGTCCTAACCTGTTTTCGCCAGCATATTAAGTCCTCTCATCACAGGGGGCAAGTGAAATAATGGCTTGGCATCTTTAAGTCAATATTAGCCATCAAAGCGTGACGTCACCTGTTAACGAAAGCCTCCGCCGTCACGGGCGGAGGCTTATCTTTACGCTGTCAGTTAAAAGTCGTAGCCGACGGTAGCCATCACGCTGCGCTCTGCTCCCCAGTAGCAGTTGCCGGTGCCGTAGCAGCCGGAAACGTATTCACGATTGCCGATATTGTTGGCGTTAACCTGCACATAAGCGCCTTTCAGCCCCGGCGACCAGACGCCGAGGTCGGCCCGCATCATGGCATCCATCAACGTCACCGACGGCAGCCGCGCGGTGTTGGCATCATCCGCCCACTGTTTGCCGATGTAGCGGACGCCGGCGCCCACCGAGATCCCCGCCGGGAACTGATAGCGCGCCCAGAAGGAGGCCATCTGATCCGGGGTCAGCTGCGGCGTGTTGTTGTCGGTACCGTCCTTAGTGTCCTGGAAGCGCAGACGATTCCAGGTATACGAGGCGATAGTGCTCAGCTGCGGCGTGATCTGATGGTGCGCTTCCAGTTCGACGCCCTGGGAATGCACTTTCCCCGCAGGAATATAGGTGGCGGTGGCGATGTTCGGGTCGCGGGTGGCGACATCCTTTTGCGTCAGGTCGTAAATCGCGATGCTATAGAGGTCGCTTCTGCCCGGCGGCTGGAACTTCAGGCCGGCTTCAAACTGTTCGGCGGTGGTCGGTTTCAACGGTTTGCCATCCGCGCCGGGCAGCATCGCCGGCGTAATCGCCTGACTGTAGCTCAGATAGGGTGAAAGCCCGTTGTCCAGAGCGTACAACAGCGAGGCGCGGCCGCTGATATGATCGTCTGAACGGCGGTTCGAGGTGCCCTGGGTGTCGCTGACCTGCTGGGAAACGATGCGGTCATAGCGGGCGGAAACATCCATATGCCAGCGGTCCCAGACCATCTCATCCTGCAGATACAGCCCGGTCTGGTAGTAGCGGCGATTATTGTCATCGCTGTAGGTCACGGTATGCCCGGTCTGGGCGGTATAGCCGGTAAACGGGTTAAGCGGCGCCGCGCCGCCGGCGCCGGTCCACAGATCGTTGCGGAAGCGATGATATTCGGCGCCGAGGATCAGGGTATGCGCCAGATCGCCAGTGTTGAAATCGGCGCGCAGGCGGTTATCGGTTGACCAGCCGTCCAGCGAACCGCGCGAGCCGCTGTAGCCGCGGGCCAGACTATCGCTGTCATCTATCCAGCCGACCTGGTAGACCTGATCGAGGGAGACGTTGGTGTGGGTGTAGCTCCCGGCGGAATAGACCGACCAGACGTCGGTGAACTGGTGGTCAAACTCATAGCTGTAGATCTGCTGACGGCGCTGATAGCCATCTCCCGGATCGCCCTCGTTGGTGCTGGTGGAGAGCTTACGGCCATTGTGCGCGAAGCGGGTGCCGTCCAGCGGCAAAGAGCCATGATAGCCGCCGGAAGGATCTTTTTGCAGATAGGCGCGCAGCAGCAGCGAGGTGTCGCTGTCCGGCTGCCACAGCAGGGAAGGCGAAATGGCGTAGCGCTCTTCGCGGGTATGGTCATACTGCGTGTCGCTGCTGCGGGTCATACCGATCAGCCGCCATGCCCACTGCTCATTGATGGCGTCGGTGTAATCGAAGGCCGCACCTTTGGTATTTTGCGTTCCGCCAGTCAGGCGGACGTGGCCCTGCTGACTGAACTGCGGGCGCTTGGAGGTCAGGTTGACCACGCCGCCCGGCACGCTTTGCCCGTAGAGCGCGGAGGAAGGGCCGCGGATCACATCGACGCGTTCGATAAACCATGGGTCGATCTGCACAACGTTATGGCTGCCGCCGTCGCTCATCAGGCGCATGCCGTCGAGGAACAGGTTATCGACGTCGCCGCCGTGGTAGCCGCGCAGGGAGATGGCGTCAAACCGGGTGGCGCCGCCGCCGAAGCTGGAGTAGACCCCTGGGGTATATTCCAGCGCCTGGCTGATGGTATTCGCCCCCTGATCCGCCATCTGCTGGCGGGTGACAACCGACACCGACTGGGCGGTGGTGATTAACGGCTGGTCGGTTTTCGTCGCCCCGAGCGAGGTGCTGGCGCTATAGCCTTCAGTCGGCGCGCTGGCAGACGCCGGCGGGCTGGCCGTCACCACCACCGTCTCTTCGGCCTGCGCGGTGAAGGGAAGTGCGACCGCGAGGGCGTACAGCAGCCTCGGGCGTTTTCGAGAAATAGCCACGTTCATAAGATCATCCTGAACCAGCGCGGTCTGGTACTCCTGTACGCCGCCGCGGGAAAAACGAATCTGTCATTATTCGTTAAAAAGTAATGCGAATTATTATTGTTTGTATTTGTGCAATCAAGCGAAAAGGTGACCTGTTCAGCGCGAGGGGGTGGAGAGGTGTTTCCCGCGAGCCGCAGAATGGCCCTGCGCGGGAGGGGCGTGACCAGGGAGACCGCTTCACCCCTACCGATTTTGGTAGGGGGAAGCGGAACAGCGTCAGGAGCCGGTCTTTTGCGGTGCCGCAGGGGCGGGGTCGTTAGCGGCGGGTTTGTCCTGTAATGAAGGCGTTGTCGCCGGACGGGTGGCGGGCAGCGCATCGCAGGGTTTCTCCTGCGGGCAGATCAGGTCCAGCATCTTAAGGGTGACGCCGTTGGTCCAGCCAAAACCGTCCTGCAGTGGATATTCCCCACCGCCGCCGCCGGTGCCGGTTGAACTCACATCATACTTCTCCACCAGCTTTTGTTTGCTGTCATAGGTATGCTGCACGTTGGTCAGGAAACGCCAGCTGACCTCCATGGCGATCTTCTGCTGGCCATAGTTTTGCAGCCCCTCGACGGCCACCCACTGCAGCGGCGCCCAGCCGTTGGGGGCGTCCCACTGCTGGCCGCTGTTGACGGTGGTGGTGGTCAGCCCGCCGGGTTTGAGCAGCCGTGACTCGGCGGCGGCCGCCACTTTCGTCGCCCGCTCGCGTGACGCGGCATTGACGTACAGCGGGAACAGCGCCGCGGCGGTCAACTGATTGCGCACCTTGTGGCTTTTCAGATCGTAATCGGCGTACCACCCCTCTTTTTCATTCCACAGGTATTTCTCGATAGCCTGCTGGCGGGTGTTGGCCAGCGCATCGTACCGCGTAGCGCCGGCGCTGTCCCCCGCAGCTTTACTGGCGCGGGCGAGGGTTTTCTCCAGATGGAACATCAGGGCATTGAGATCGACCGGGACAATCGAGGTGGTGCGAATGGTGGCGAGCTGCTGCGGATTGTCCATCCAGCGGGAGCTGAAATCCCAGCCGGAAGCGGCGGCGGAGCGCAGGTCGCGATAGATCTCGGTGGCCGGACGATTCGGGTTGCTTTTGGCGGTTTTGACGTCGTCAAGCCAGGACTCGGGGCGTGGGGTGTCGTTATCGTCCCAGTAGCGGTTGAGCAGCGCGCCATCGGCCATCCGCACCGCCCGTTTGTCGGCGCTGCCGGGAGCCAGCGCGTCCGCCCCGGCCATCCAGTAGCGATACTCTTTCTCCAGCTGCGGCTGGTAGGTTTTCAGCACCTGGTCGCCATCGTGCGTCGCCAGCAGGCTTACCATAAAGGAGAAGAAGGGGGGCTGTGAACGGCTGAGGTAATAGGTGCGGTTTCCGTTGGGGATATGGCCCCAGGTGTCAATTTCCGCGGCGAAGTTGGCGACCATATCTTCGACTTTATCCCAGTGACCGCTTTCGGCAAGACCCAGCATGGTGAAATAGCTGTCCCAGTAATAGACTTCGCGAAAGCGTCCTCCGGGGACCACGTAGGGCTTAGGCAGCGGCAGCAGCGAGTCCCACTTTTCCACCTCGACGGTGCTGCGGGTCAGGACCGGCCACAGGCCGTCGATATGCTGACGCAGGGTTTGCCCTTTGGGCGGCACATAGGTGTCGTTCTCTTTCGGCAGCGTGAAGTTCAGCTCGACGAAGTGGCGCAGGTCGAAGCTGGCCTGGTTTTTTTGCATCCGGTAATCGGCAAGGATCATCAGCGGATCGCTGTTAGGGATCGCGTCGGCGAAGGTTTTTTGATCGGCAAAGAGCTTCGCGCTCTGGACATCATTGAACAACGGGCCCAGCAGAATATCCGGCGAGGGTGGCGGCGCGGTTTTGCCGTCTTCCGCCTGGACATTCAGGCTCATCAGGGCGAGCAGGGCGCCGCCGATCGCCAGGCGCAGGGAACAGGGCAAAGCAGCGGGACGATGTGCATCAGTACTCGTCATGGGGAGTTCTCCTTATCATTATCGACTGCGGGCCACGACGTTTGGCCATCCAAAAACCTTAGACGAATATCTGCCGCTGCGCGTGTCAGGGGTAACATTTTGCGCGAAAACAGAGGATTTACCTGCCTGGTTTTCTGCTACAACTGCCGGCAAAGCGATTAGTCTTACAGACAAGCCAACGCGCCCGGGCCACTGGCCACGGCGCGCTGGAGGCGAATACCAGCGGATCGAGAAGGGTTGTGAGGCCCGGCCTGCGGCACACTGGCTGACGGCGCTGGCGTCCACCATGGCGCAAAAATCGTCGCCCTGCCTCACGACGGTGCAACCGCAGCCGGGCGCAGGCGGCCATTGTGGCGATTTTTTGCACAATCAGACGGCGGGTCAGAACCGATTTGCACAACGCCGCGGCGGCGGATGACCTGGCATAATTAATGCTTATCTCTTACCGGGATTACCACAAAGTGAGTACAACCGGAGGAGACGGCCATGATAAAAATAACGCTTCCTGACGGGCATTATTATGACGAGATGCTGACCGCCCAGGGTGAACAGCGGCCGCACTATAATGCCTGGTGGCAATGGTTTCGCAACACCGATCAATTCTCTATCCGGCAGAAAAAAGCGCAAGCGGAACTGCTCTTTCACCGTATCGGCATCACTTTTAACGTTTACGGCGAGGATGAAGGGACCGAGCGGCTGATCCCGTTTGACAGCGTGCCGCGGATCATCCCCGCCGGGGAGTGGCAGCGCATTGACCGCGGTATACGCCAGCGGGTGAAAGCGCTGAACGCTTTCCTCTATGACATCTATCATGAGCAGAATATCCTGCGTGCGGGGCTGATCCCGGCCGAACAGGTGCTGGCCAACGAGCAGTATCAGCCGTGCATGCAGGGCATCAACCTGCCAAACAACACCTATGCCCATATCACCGGCGTCGATATGGTGCGCAATAACGACGGACAGTACTACGTGCTGGAGGATAATCTGCGCACGCCGTCCGGTGTCTCCTACATGCTCGAAAACCGTAAGATGATGATGCGCCTCTATCCGGAGATGTTCGAGCAGCATCACATTGCGCCGGTGGAGCGCTACCCGAGCTACCTCCTGCAGACCCTGCGCGAAAGTTCGCTGGTGGATGATCCCTGCGTCGTGGTGATGACGCCGGGTCGCTTTAACAGCGCCTACTTCGAGCACAGCTTCCTGGCGCAGCAGATGGGGGTCGAGCTGGTGGAAAGCGCCGACCTGTTTATTAAAAACGGCGCGGTGTATATGCGCACCACCGAGGGGCCGCGGCGGGTGGATGTGATTTATCGCCGCATCGATGACGCCTGGCTCGACCCGCTGGCCTTCCGCGCCGATTCGATGCTCGGCGTACCGGGGCTGCTGTCCGTTTATCGCGCCGGCGGCGTGGTGCTGGCCAACGCCATCGGCACCGGGGTGGCCGACGACAAATCGATCTACCCGTACGTCCCGGAGATGATCCGCTTTTACCTCGGCGAACAGCCGATCCTCAGCAATATCCCCACCTGGCAGTGCCGGAAAGCGGAGGACCTGCGCTACGTGCTGAGCAATCTGGAGCTGATGGTGGTCAAGGAGGTCCATGGCGCCGGGGGCTACGGCATGCTGGTCGGCCCGCGTTCCACCAAAGAAGAGCGGGAGGCCTTCCGCCAGCGCCTGCTGGCCAATCCGGCCAACTATATCGCCCAGGACACCCTCGCGCTGTCGACCTGCCCGACCTTCGTTGATGAAGGGCTGTCGCCGCGGCATATCGATTTACGCCCCTACGTACTGTCCGGGCAGGAGATGCGGCTGGTGCCTGGCGGCCTGACCCGCGTGGCGCTGACCGAAGGGTCGCTGGTGGTCAACTCGTCGCAGGGCGGCGGAACCAAGGATACCTGGGTGATGGAGGATGACGCATCATGCTAAGTCGTACGGCGAGTGAACTGTTCTGGATGGCCCGCTATCTTGAGCGGGCGGAGAGCTACGCCCGGGTGCTGGACGTGACCTGGAAATTATCAATGATCCCACGCCACAGTCAGCAGTCGCGGGATCTGGCGCTGCCGCTGAATTTGTCGATGACCCACGAGCTGTTTCAGGCGCGCCACGCC
The DNA here is from genome assembly GCF_048822715.1 of Klebsiella sp. C239. Classification (NCBI taxonomy): domain Bacteria; kingdom Pseudomonadati; phylum Pseudomonadota; class Gammaproteobacteria; order Enterobacterales; family Enterobacteriaceae; genus Klebsiella; species Klebsiella sp. C239. Next base: position 707,392 of record NZ_JBMEZK010000001.1, read on the forward strand.
CGCTTTACCATGAGCAATCTGCTCAACTTTTTTGCCCTCGATGGCAACAACCCCTGCAGTATTTACAGCTGCGTGGAGATGGCGTGGAACAACGCGCACGCGGTGCGCGGCAGTCTGTCGGCCGAAGTGTGGGAGAGCATCAATGCCACCCGCATCGAGCTGCGAACCCTCCGCCAGCAGGGGCTGGGCGAGCTGGGGAGCGACGGCTTTTTCGAGTGGGTGAAAGAGCGGGTGCATCTGTTTCGCGGGGCGGTGATTGGCACGCTGCTGCGCAACGATGCCCTGAGCTTTATCGGTATCGGCACGCTGATCGAGCGTGCGTTCGCCACCACCCAGCTGCTGCTGATTAAGGATCAACAGCTGACCAACGATCCGGACCCGGTGCGCGAATACTACCGGCTGGATACCCTGCTCAATGCGGTCAGCGCCCGCGAAGCATACAACAGCCTCTACCGCCAGCCGGTCAGTCGCGAAACGGTGATGGAGCTGCTGATCCTGCGTAACGATATTCCACGTTCGCTGCGCGCCAGCATTGCCGACCTGGTGGGCGAACTGGAGAAGATCGCCAACGATCGCTCCTATCAGCCGCTGCGCCTCGCCCATCAGCTCAACGTTGACCTGCGCTTCAGCACCCGTGACGACCTGGCGCAGGCGGACCTGCAGACCACGCTTAACGGACTGCTGGCGAGAATTAACGCCCTGTCCGACAGCATCAGACAAACCTATCTGGAGGCCTTATGAAACTGGTCATCGATCATCTCACCCGCTACGGCTACGATGAAGAAGTGAAGTTTTCCACCCAGTATCTGCGCCTGACGCCGCGCAGCACCGGACGGCAGACCATCACCGCCTGGACGCTGACCCTGCCGGACGGCGCGGCGGTGACTACTACCGACGGCTGGGGCAATGTGCTGCATGTGCTGACGCTGGATAACCCGCACAAAGAGATCACCATCCGCGCCAGCGGGATTGTCGATATCGCCGACGAGGGGGAAGAGACGCGTGATGAAGAGGCCGAGCTGCTGTCGCCGCTGGTTTTTCTGCGCTCTACGCCGCTGACCCGCGCCGATACGGCGATCCGCGAGTTTGCCCAGCGCCTCTATCGTCCCGATGCGGCGGAAGAGAGTTTGAATCAACTGATGGCGGATCTGCTGTTAAGAATGCCATACTCCCCCGGCGCGACCCAGGTGCAGGACTCCGCTGCCGACGCCTTCGCCCGGGCGAAGGGTGTGTGCCAGGATCATACCCATGTTTTTCTCGCCTGCTGCCGGGCGCTGGACATCCCGGCGCGCTACGTCAGCGGCTATGTCTACAGCGATAACGCCCAGCATGTGGCGATGCATGCCTGGGCGGAAGTGTGGCTCGACGGCCGCTGGCTGTCGTTTGATATCACCAATAATACCCGTCGTCTGAATCAGCATCTGCGGCTGGCGACCGGGCTGGATTATCTCGACGCCTGCCCGGTACGGGGCACCCGGTTGGGCGGCGGCGGGGAGATTATGTTAACCAACGCTGAAGTGCGCGAACACAGCCAGCAGGCGCAGCAGCAATAATACGGGAATAACCGCAATGACCTACTGTGTGGCCATGTGCCTGGCGGATGGACTGGTGTTTGCTTCCGACTCCCGCACCAACGCGGGCGTCGACCATATTGCCACTTTTAAAAAGCTGCACGTTTTCCATCAGGAAGGGGAACGGGTGCTGGTGCTGCAATCCGCCGGCAACCTGGCCACCACCCAGAGCGTGATAAGCCTGCTCAGCGCGCGGATCCGTACCCAGCAGGAGCCGAACCTGATGCAGGTAACTTCCCTCTACGACGCCGCCATGCTGATCGGGAAAACGCTGCTGGAGGTGATCCAGCGCGACAGCAGCAACCAGCAAAACTGCAGTAACACCAACTTCAACTGCAACCTGCTGCTTGGCGGCCAGATCGCCGGTGAAACCCATCGTCTGTTCCATATTTATCCGGAGGGTAACTTTATTGAAGCCACCCGCGACACGCCTTATTTCCAGATTGGCGAAAGCAAATACGGCAAGCCGATCATCGATCGGGTGCTGACCATCGATACGCCGCTGGAGCAGGCGATGTGCTGCGCGTTGATCTCCATTGACTCGACGCTGCGCAGTAATCTGTCCGTCGGTCTGCCGCTGGATACGCTGCTCTACCGCAGCGGCAGCCTGAGCAGCGCCGGGCAGCATCGCATCACCGACAGCGATCCCTACTTCAACCGCATCCGCAAGGCGTGGTCGGAAGGGCTGTTGCACACCTTCCGGACCCTGCCGACCTGGACCCCAGCGGAGCGGGAAGAGGAGTAGTCTCTGCGCCGCTCCGCCGGCCACGCCGGCGCGAAGGCGGATAAGGCGCCAGCCCCCAGCGGGCAAGAAAGGGGGTACGTTGCCTGCGGTGGATTGCCGGGCGGCGCTGCGCTAACACCGGCCTGCAGTGACCGGGGATCGACGTTCATCCCGTAGGCCCGGCAAGCTTAGCGCCGCCGGGCGATGGGCCATCTTAACCGGATGGTGGTTGCAGCGAACGTCTCCCCTTAACTCATACCACGGCTGTCAGAATCCCACGCTATTTGCACGCCATCGACCCGTTGCGCCATCGACGGCATTCTCTGATTCATGCGGAACGCAAACGCGCTTTTTGGCAAAGCTAAGTAAATTAAATACTTTGTTATTTAACGTGTTATCTCACATCTTCGGAGGAAATGAGGCAACACGGCAAGGTATGGGAAGTGAAGGAAAAGAAGACGGCTGTCTATGTGGATGAGCAACAGCGCATCCTGATCCGCCAGCTGGCGCGCAGCTGGCTGTGGCGCAGCGAGCTGCCGACCTGGCTGCTGATTGTGACGGTTTACGGCGGCTGGTTTGCCTGTGTGACGAGCTGGCGGACGCTGGGACTGTTTCCGGCCACGCTGCTGCTAATCTGGTTTACCGCCTGGTATATGTCCTTACAGCATGAGCTGATCCATGGGCATCCCACCCGGCTGGCATGGTTCAACCAGCTGCTGGGGACGCTGCCGCTGGCGGTCTGGTATCCCTACGGCGTCTACCGCGACAGCCATCTGGCGCACCATCGCAACCATCTGCTGACGCACCCCGAGGACGACCCCGAGTCGTACTATGTGACGGCGGAAAGCTGGCAGCGCTTCTCTGCCTGGCAGCGCCGTCTTATCCACCTGCGCAATACCTTCTGGGGGCGTCTGCTGCTGGCGCCGCTGATGGATATCGTTCACACCCTGCGTAGCGCGCTGCGGGCTTTCCGCGCGGGCGACCGCCGCGCCATCGCCATGTGGAGCCTGCATCTGTTTCTGTTGACGGGTCTGCTGGCCTGGATGGCGGCGCAGGGTTTTTCCCCGCTGTGGTTTGTGCTGGCGGTGAGCTACCCGGCGCTGGCCCTGACCAAAGTGCGCTCTTTTCTCGAACACCGGGCCGCGGATGACCCGCTGGCCCGCTCGGTGATCAACGAGGCCGGGCTCCCCTGGCGGGTGCTGTTCCTCAATCTCAACTACCATGCGGTACATCATGACCTGCCAGGGGTCCCCTGGTACGCTTTACGTCGGCTGTATCTGCATCGCCAGACGGCTTATCTGCAGCGTAATCAGGGGTTCCTGGTGCGCGGGTACGGTGAGTGGCGACGCCATTTTAGCCGCCGGGCGGTGGCGGTGAACGCCCATCCAGGCTTTGGCGAACAGGCGCAGGCGGGAGGAGAACATGGCTGAACGTATGACCTTTCCCATGTATGCCATCCACCGACAACAGACCCAGGCCCTGTGGCTGGCGGTGCAGTCGCTGCTGGCTGAACGCGGCGTGAGGGTGGCGGGGGACCCTCCGGCGGCCGATCCCGAGGATCTGCTGGCCCACTGGCGCCAGCCGAGGCTGGTGCTGAGCCAGACCTGTGGCTATCCGCTGGTGACCCAGCTGCCGGAGGTGCAGACGGTGGGCTGCTTCCACTACGCCGCGCCCGGTTGCGAGGGGCGCCGCTACCGCAGCCTGCTGGTGGTCCGCGAAGCGGATAGTCACCGGATGCTGGCGGACTTTTTTGGCCGCCGCGCGGTGTGCAATGCCGAGCACTCGCAGTCTGGCTACAACGTGCTGCGCAAAATGGTCGCGCCGCTCTCCCGGCAGGGGCGATTTTTTTCGGCGGTGGTGTTCAGCGGCAGCCATCGGCAGTCGCTGCGCGAGCTGCAGCAGGAAAACGCCGATATCGCCGCCATCGACTGCGTGACCTACGCTCTGCTGCAGCGCCATCAGCCGGAGGCCCTGGCAGGCCTGGCGGCGATCGGCTGGAGCCCGGCCGCGCCAGGGCTGCCGCTGATCACCGCCGGCGCCACCCCGGCGGCGACGCTGAACAGCCTGCGCGAGGCGCTCCAGCAGCTGGTGAGCGATGCGCGCTATCGTCCCCTGTGCGACGCCTTGCTGATCTGCGGCTATAGCGATATGTCGCGGGAGGCCTATGCTCCGCTGCTGGCGTGGCGGGATGAGGCCGCGGCGCTGGGGGTCAGTCAGCTGTAGGTAAAATGCCCCGGCCAGCGATCTGCCCCGGGGCGGGCCATGGCAAGCTACGGCGTCGGCGGTAACGCGGGACGGGGCGGGGCGGTGAAGCGGTTTTCCACCGCCGGCAGACCGAGCTTTTCACGCAGGGTGCCGGGCGGATAGCGGTCGCGCATGACGCCGTTACGCTGCAGAAGCGGCACCACCTGGTCAATAAAGCGGTCAAAGTCTCCCGGCAGCAGCGGGAACATCAGGTTGAACCCATCGGCGGCGCCTGCCTGCCAGGTCTCCGTTAAGGTGGCGGCAATCTCCTCGGCGCTGCCCAGCAGCAGCCAGCTATCAGAACTCTGTAATAACAACTTCCCCAACTCCAGCAGAGTGAGCTGCGGATCGTACTGGCGGATAAGCTTCAGCGCGGTACGGATGCCGTCAAAGCTCTCTTCATTGGGGAGCGGCGGCAGAGGTTGGTCCCGCGGCAGGGCGCTGAGATCCATTCGAAGATAAGAGGAGAGCAGATCGATAGCCATCTGGTCGCTCATGAGCTGCTCGTTAAGCTGCTGGCGGGCCGCCTTCTCCTCGCCGGCGTTCACCACCACCGGCAGGACCCCGGCGATGATTTTGAAATGGGCTGGATCGCGCCCGTGCTGGCGCAGCCGCTGGTTCATCTCTTCGCGATAGGCCAGCCCTTCGGCGACCGAATGAATAAACACGAAGTGCATATCAGACCAGGCGGCGGCCAGCGCTTTTCCCGCCTCCGAAGAGCCGGCCTGCACCAGCAGCGGATGGCCCTGCGGCGGGCGAGGTACGTTGAGCGGGCCGCGGACACGGAAGTACTCGCCCTGATAGTCGAGGTGATGCACCTTGTCGGCATCGGCGAAGACTCCGCGCGCTTTATCAAAGATTGCCGCGCCATCTTCCCAGGAATCCCACAGGCGAGTGACCACGTCGATGAATTCATTGGCCCGCTGGTAGCGGGTGCCGTGGCGGGGAAGCTGCTCCAGACCGAAGTTTGCCGCTTCTTCTTCCAGCCACGACGTCACCACATTCCAGCTTGCCCGGCCATTGCTGAGGAAATCCAGCGAGGCAAAGTAACGGGCGAGATTATAGGGTTCGTTATAGGAGGTCGACGCGGTGGCCATCAGGCCGATATGCTCCGTTACCGCGGCGAGGGCGGAGAGCAGCGTCAGGGGTTCAAGCCGGGCGTTGGCATAGTGGCTCAGGCCGCTGGGCACCGTATCCCACACCGCGATATGGTCGGCGACAAAGATAGCGTCCAGGGTCGCCGCTTCGGCCTTACGCGCCAGGCTGGCGTAATAGTCGAGGGTAAATATGTCCGCTTCAGGCGCGTCAGGGTGGCGCCAGGAGAAACGGTAATCCCCCTGTGGGTTATAAAAGAAGAGGTTCAGGATCATGTGTCGGTTAGACATAGCGTAGACTCGCGGCTGAACGCCATCCGTGGCGGGGTGACGGTCAGTGTTGGGATAGGTTGGCATTAACCCACTGTTCGGCGACGGCCGCCGGATCTTTATGCTGGAGATCTACCTGCTGGTTGAGGGCAATCAGCGTGGCATTGTCCAGCTTGCCGGAAACCTCATTGAGCACGGCGCCTATCTCCGGCGTCAGACTGGCTTTGCGCACCAGCGGCACCACGTTCTGACTCGGTTGTTCATGTTTATCATCCTCGAGGACCACCCATTTCTCCTTCGCCAGATTGCCCTGGGTGGAGACGACCGTCGCGACGTCGATTTTGCCCGAATTGAGCGCCAGCCGGGTGAGCGGCCCACCCATGTCCAGCGATTTCACCGCTTTGAACTCAAGACCATAGACGCGCTTCAGCCCCGGCAGGCCCAGGGCACGTACCGCCAGCTCCGGCGGTCCGCCGATCACCAGCTGCGGGGCGACGGGCTTCAGGTCGGAGAGGGTGCGCAGATGGTATTTATCCGCGGTCTCGGCACGTACCGCCCAGGCGGTGATCGAGGTGGCCGGGGCCGGGTTCAGCAGGGTGAAATCGGCGGGCAGGGCCTGGGCCAGCTCTGCGCTGACGTCCTGCTGGCTGGTGGCCTCGGTTTTGCCGTTATAGAAATTGAGCAGGGCGCCAAGATATTCCGGAACGATATCGATCTCACCGCTCTGCAGCGCCGGAATAATAATTTCCCGGTTGCCGAGGTTGAGACGGGTGTTGGCCTCAATATGATTTTTCTTTAGCGCGCTGGCGTAGATGTTGGCGAGAATGGAGCTTTCGGTAAAGTTGGCCCCGCCCACGGTGACGCCGGCGGCAAAGGTGTTAACGCTCAGACTGAAGAGCCCGGCGGCCAGCAGCGAGAGACGAAATCGACGGGCGGTGACGGCCTTGCCAAATAATTGCTTCATAATACCTCTTGTATTTTCAGGTTAATCAGCGCCAGGCGCTGAGGGTAATGTCAGGTACACGCTAATAAGGCGCGGCAATTCGGCGGTGGGTCAAGCGTCCGGCGCAGCGGGCGAAAAGCAGTTCGCCGCCTATCGCCAGCAGGGAAACCACCAGCGAGCCGCCGATCACCTGCGGGATATCCCGTTGCCCGAGGCCATCGATCAGAAAACGTCCCAGCCCGCCCAGGCCGGCATAGGCTGCGACTACCGCCGTGGCGATAAGCTGGACCAGCGCGGTGCGCATCCCGGCGAGGATCAGCGGCGCCGCCAGCGGGATCCGCAGCTGCCACAGGCTTTGCCAGGGGGTCATACCCAGCGCGATGGCCGCATCGCACAGCGGGCGGTCGGCGTGATAAATCCCCACCCAGGTGTTAGTGAGAATGGGCGGAATAGAAAGCGCGATCAGCGCCGCCAGCACCGGGATATCGTTAAAGCCGAAAACGATGATGCATAATAAAATCAGCCCTAACGAAGGGAGGGCGCGGCCAAGATTAAACAGGTTGATCACCACGAAGGCGCCTTTGCGCCAGTAACCCAGGGCGATGCCGAGCGGCAGGGCAATGGCGCAGGCAACGGCCATGCTGACCAGCACGTAATATAGGTGTTGGCCCAGGCGCAGCAGGATGCCATCGTCGCCCAGCCAGTGCTCCGGCTGGGTTAACCAGTGAAAGGTGGCGAGAAGCAGCGTCATCATTTCGTCCACGGCGTTAGCCAGTCGCCGAGACGGGCAATCAGCCCGTCAAAGACCAGCGAAAGTACAAGACTGAGGACCAGGCTGACGACAATCGGTGTCAGAAAGTCCTGATTAAAGCCCGCCATCAGCAACTGCCCGAGCCCGCCCTGACCGATCAGCGCGGTGACAGTGACCAGGCCGACCAGCGTCACCGAGGCAATGCGCAGCCCGGCAAACAGAGAGGGCAGCAGCAGCCACAGCTCGATATCGAAGAAGCGGAAACCGCGGGTGTAGCCGAGCGCCCGCGCCGACTCCAGCGCCGCCTGCGGCAGCTTCTCCATGCCGGCCAGCACGTTGCGCAGCAGGATCAACAGCGAGTACAGCGTCAGGCCAATCAGCGAGGTGGTCAGCGACAGCCCGGTAAACGGCAGCAATAAAATAAACAGCGCCAGCGAGGGAATGGTAAACAGCACGCCGCAGAGGGTGATGAGCGGCTGCGCCGTCGCGGGCCAGCGCAGGGTAATGGCTAACAGGCCGCCGGTGAGCAGGGAGCCGAAAAACAGCGCCAGCAGGACCATCCGCGCATGCTGCCAGAGAAGATCGCCGATCATCGCGCGGTTATCGATAACCCAGCCCCAGTCAATCATGAGGTCTCACCCCCACCGCGCCGTCGAGCACCTGCTGCAGCAGGGCGTGGGACACCGCCCCCTGGTATTGTCCTTCGCTATCCACATGCACCAGCACGCCGGTCGCCACGTCGAGCAGCGCGCTGTAGGCGAAACGCAGGCTGTGGCTGCTGGCGATCGGCGTCAGCGCTTCGTCGAGCAGGGGGACATCGTGACGCGGCAGCTGGCCGACCTGAATCATACCCAGCCGTTTCAGATTGGGCTCCGGGCCGATAAAGCGGCGCACGAACTCGCTCGCCGGGTGGGCCAGAATACGGTCGGGGGTATCAAACTGCGCCAGCACGCCGCCTTCCTGGAAAATGGCGATTTTATCGCCGAGGCGGATCGCTTCATTGATGTCGTGGGTCACTAATACAATGGTTTTCTGCAGCCGCTGCTGCAACAGCAACAGCTCGTCCTGGAGGCGTTCACGGACCACCGGGTCGATGGCGGCGAAGGGCTCATCCATCAGTAAAATCGGCGGATCGGCGGCGATGGCGCGGGCGATGGCCACGCGTCCCTGCTGGCCGCCGGAGAGCTGATGCGGATAGCGGTGCAGCAGATGGCTGTCGAGCGACATCAGCGCTACCAGTTCGTCAATGCGCGCGCTGATGCGCGCTTTGCTCCAGCCCGCCAGCCGCGGCACGGTGGCGATATTTTGCGCCACGGTACGATGGGGAAAGAGCGCGGCGCTTTGCATCACGAAGCCGATCTGGCGGCGGACCTGGATAATATCAGCGTCAGCGAGGCGGACGCCCTGAATATAGACGTCGCCGCTGTCGGGAATATCCAGCTGGTTGATCATCCGCAGGATGGTGGTTTTTCCGCAGCCGCTCGGGCCGACGAAAGTGCAGAATTCGCCATGATCAATATCCAGACTGAGGTCGCGAATGGCCGGCTGGGCGCTGCCTGAATAGGTTTTGAAAAGATGCGCTAATTTTATCATGGCGGAATTCAACACTCTGAATAATAAAGTCCTGACCCGGAAAAAGTGGCGCCGGGATCCAGGCTCAAACTACAGAGCGCCTGCGGGGAGGGCAAATACGTTATTTGCATTTGCATAGTGAAAAGCTGGTTAATCAGTTGCGGTGGAAGAGAGGCCGGGAGGTTGTTTTATGGATTTGTGATCGGCAACACAAATGACTGCCTGCCAGGCGCCGCAAAAGATAAATTGCCAGGGTTGATTTTAATCAAAGTATGACCGCCTGCGATATGGCGGAAAAAGCCGCCCCCTCCGCCGCACAAGAAAAACAAGATTGTGAATTTAATGTTTCTTTGATGTAAATAATGCCTGCGCCTTTTTCCCGCCCGCCGCCGATAAAATGTGATGCCAAACCGACTTGTCGTTAAATAATGGCGTTGATTATGTCCGCTTTTTATTCTTTACAGCATTAATTTAATTTTCGCCTTTTTTATCGCCCTGACGGCGCGGGTCAAATAGCGTACAAAAAGCGTATTTTTTATCGCCATTTTGCCGTCGATGTTATCGCCATCAATTATTTTTATCCCCGCATTCGGTTACGGCAATAAACGCGCAAACGACGTTCACTATGATCTTAACGCATTGATTTTAAATGGATTATTCTGGGTGGGGAATCCTGCTAATCGGCCACGGCGGAGCCTTTGTGAGAGCTCTCACATAACCCGCTAATCGCGATTTGTTACACTTTCCGCCGTCAACAAAGGAATGAAAGTGAGACGTGATGAATACTTTTTCTCTGCCTAAAACTCAGCATCTGGTGGTTTTCCAGGAAGTGATCCGCAGCGGGTCAATCGGGGCTGGAGCAAAAGCGTTAGGACTCACTCAGCCGGCGGTCAGTAAAATCATTGGCGACATGGAAAGCTATTTTGGCAGCGAATTAATCGTCCGGCGAAATACCGGCGTCTCGCTCACCGAGGCCGGGCAGGTATTTCTGAACTGGTCAGAGGCGATCACCCGGGAAATGAAAAATATGGTCAATGAAATGAATGCGTTGACCAACAGCACGGTGGTGGATGTCTCCTTTGGTTTTCCCTCGCTGGTGGGGTTTACCTTTATGTCGGAGATGGTGCATCAGTTCAAAATGACCTTCCCCAAGGCGCGGGTATCGATGTATGAGGCGCAGCTCTCTGCCTTCTTGCCGGCGATCCGCGACGGGCGCCTCGACTTTGCCATCGGGACGCTGAGCGATGAGATGAAGCTGCAGGACCTGCACGTCGAGCCGCTGTTTGAGTCTGAGTTTGTGCTGGTGGCGAACCGGGCGCGGATCGGCAACGGCACCGTCCGCCTGGCCTCGCTCCAGCACGAGCAGTGGGTGCTGCCGGAGACCAATATGGGCTACTACAGCGAACTGCTGACCACCCTGCAGCGCAGCGGCATCCGCCGTGAAAATATCGTCAATACCGATTCGGTGGTGACGATCTATAACCTGGTGCTCAATGCCGATTTTTTGACGGTCATTCCCTGCGACATGACCACGCCGTTCGGCTCGAGCCAGTTTGTCACCATCCCCATTAAAGAGGCCTTGCCGGTGGCGCGCTATGCGGCGGTGTGGTCGAAAAATTACCGGCTGAAAACCGCGGCGGCGTCGCTGGTGGAGATGGCGAAACAGTATTCATCGGGGCAGGGCAACCGCCACTGGCAGCCAATAGAAATTGGCTGACTGATATTGATTAAATAATCCAACAACCATCCTCGCTGTTGTCAGCAGGATGACGCCCGGTCATTGACTTTATATTAAGATACAGAGGCCATAATGCATATTACCTACGATCTTCCGGTATCCATTGACGATATTCTCGAAGCGAAGCAACGCCTGACAGGAAAAATATATAAAACGGGTATGCCGCGGTCGAATTATTTTAGCGAACGCTGCAAGGGTGAAATATTTCTTAAATTCGAAAATATGCAGCGCACGGGCTCATTTAAAATTCGCGGCGCCTTTAATAAGCTCTGCGGCTTAACCGCAGCGGAAAAACGCAAAGGGGTGGTGGCCTGCTCAGCGGGCAACCACGCCCAGGGCGTCTCGCTCTCCTGCGCCATGCTCGGCATTGACGGGAAAGTGGTGATGCCGAAAGGGGCGCCGAAATCGAAAGTCGCCGCCACCTGCGATTATTCGGCGGAGGTGGTGCTGCATGGCGATAATTTTAACGATACCCTCGCCAAAGCCAGCGATATTGTTGAACTTGAAGGCCGTATCTTTATTCCCCCCTATGACGATCCCCAGGTTATTGCCGGGCAGGGCACCATCGGTCTCGAAATATTAGAAGATCTGTATGACGTGGATAATGTCATTGTGCCGATTGGCGGCGGGGGCTTAATTGCCGGCATCGCGATTGCGATTAAATCCATTAACCCGACGATCCGCATTATCGGCGTGCAGTCGGAGAATGTTCACGGCATGGCCGCCTCCTGGTACGCCGGAGAGATCACCAGCCATCGCCACGCCGGCACCTTAGCCGATGGCTGCGATGTCGCCCGCCCGGGAAAACTGACCTATGAAATCGCCCGCCAGCTGGTGGATGACATCGTCCTCGTCAGCGAGGACGACATTCGCCAGAGCATGGTCGCCTTAATTCAGCGCAATAAAGTGATCACCGAAGGGGCCGGAGCGTTGGCCTGCGCCGCGTTATTAAGCGGCAAATTAGACAGCTATATCCAGAACCGCAAAACGGTCAGCCTGATTTCCGGCGGCAATATCGATCTCTCGCGGGTATCGCAAATTACCGGTTTTGTTGACGCTTAATTCAATACATAAGTGAGGACAGGATATGAGTACGACTGAGAGCATTGCATCCAGCCAGACAAGCCTTTCGTCCTGGCGTAAATCCGACACCACCTGGACCCTGGGCCTGTTTGGCACCGCCATCGGCGCCGGGGTGCTGTTTTTCCCCATCCGCGCCGGCTTCGGCGGGCTGATCCCGATCCTGGTGATGCTGGTGCTGGCCTATCCCATCGCCTTCTATTGCCACCGGGCGCTGGCGCGGCTGTGCCTGTCGGGGGCTAACCCCTCCGGCAATATCACCGAAACGGTGGAAGAGCATTTTGGCAAAACCGGCGGGGTGGTGATCACCTTTCTGTACTTCTTCGCCATCTGCCCGCTGCTGTGGATTTATGGCGTGACGATCACCAATACCTTCATGACCTTCTGGGAGAACCAGCTGCAGATGCCGGCCCTCAACCGCGGAGTGGTGGCGCTGCTCCTGCTGCTGCTGATGGCGTTTGTCATCTGGTTTGGCAAAGACCTGATGGTCAAGGTGATGAGCTATCTGGTGTGGCCGTTTATCGCCAGCCTGGTGGTGATCTCCCTGTCTCTGATCCCTTACTGGAATAGCGCGGTGATTGATCAGGTGAACCTCAGCGATATCGCCTTAACCGGTCACGACGGCATTCTGGTGACAGTGTGGCTGGGCATCTCCATTATGGTGTTCTCCTTTAACTTCTCGCCGATCGTCTCCTCGTTTGTGGTCTCCAAACGCGAAGAGTATGAAGCGCAGTTTGGCCGGGAGTATACCGAACACAAATGCTCGCAGATCATCTCCCGGGCCAGTATGCTGATGGTGGCGGTGGTGATGTTCTTCGCCTTCAGCTGCCTGTTTACCCTCTCGCCGCAGAACATGGCGGACGCCAAGGCGCAGAATATCCCGGTGCTCTCCTATCTGGCGAACCACTTTGCCTCGATGTCGGGCGCCAAATCCACCTTTGCCACCCTGCTGGAGTATGGCGCGTCGATCATCGCCCTGGTGGCCATCTTCAAATCGTTCTTCGGCCACTATCTCGGCACCCTCGAAGGGCTGAACGGTTTGATCCTGCGCTTCGGCTATAAAGGGGATAAAACCCGGGTCTCCAGCGGCAAGCTCAATACCCTGAGCATGGTGTTCATTATGGGCTCGACCTGGGTGGTGGCCTATGCCAACCCCAATATCCTCGACCTGATTGAGGCCATGGGCGCGCCGATTATCGCCTCGCTGCTGTGCCTGCTGCCGATGTACGCCATTCGTAAAGCGCCTTCGCTGGCCAAATACCGTGGCCGTCTCGATAACCTCTTTGTGACCGCCATTGGTCTGCTGACCATCCTCAATATCGTTTACAAACTGTTCTAATCCGGCTCAGGCCACGCGGAGTACAACATGACTGAATTTCCGGTAGTGCTGGTGATCAACTGCGGCTCGTCGTCGATCAAATTTTCCGTACTGGACGCCGCCAGCTGCGACTGCCTGCTCAACGGCGTAGCCGAGGGCATCAACGCGGACCAGGCGTCTCTCTCGCTCAACGGCGGCGAGCCGGTGGCGCTGGCGCCGCGCGGCTACGAAGGCGCCCTGCAGGCGATTGCCGGGGCATTAGCCCAACGCGATCTTATCGACAGCGTGGCCCTGATTGGCCACCGCGTCGCCCACGGCGGCGACCTCTTCACCGAGTCGGTCATTATCAGCGAGGAGGTTATCGACAATATTCGCCAGGTATCGTCCCTGGCCCCGCTGCATAACTACGCCAGCCTTAGCGGCATCGCCTCGGCGCAGCGGCTGTTCCCGGGGGTCATGCAGGTGGCGGTCTTTGATACCAGCTTTCACCAGACCCTGGCCCCGGAAGCCTTTCTCTATGGCCTGCCGTGGGAGTATTACCAGAACCTCGGGGTGCGCCGCTATGGCTTCCACGGAACATCCCACCGCTATGTCTCCCGGCGCGCCCTGGCGCTGCTCGGGTTGCCGGAGCAGGAGAGCGGCCTGGTGATCGCCCACCTGGGCAATGGCGCCTCGATCTGCGCGGTGCGCAACGGCCGCAGCGTGGACACCTCGATGGGTATGACGCCCCTGGAGGGGCTGATGATGGGCACCCGCAGCGGCGATGTCGACTTCGGCGCCATGGCGTGGATTGCCGCGGAAACCCGGCAGACCTTCAGCGACCTGGAGCGGGTGGCCAACACCGCCTCCGGCCTGCTGGGGATCTCCGGCCTTTCCTCCGACCTGCGGGTACTGGAGCAGGCCTGGCATGAGGGCCATGCCCGCGCCCGCCTGGCGATCAAAACCTTCGTCCATCGCATCGCCCGCCATATCGCCGGCCACGCCGCCGCGCTGCAGCGTCTCGACAGCATTATTTTCACCGGCGGGATTGGTGAAAACTCGGTGCTGATCCGTCGGCTGGTGAGCGAGCGGCTGGCGGTCTTTGGCCTTGAGATGGACGCTGCCCGCAACCAGCAGCCTAATTCGGCCGGCGAGCGCCTGATCTCCGCCGACGGCAGCCGGGTGCGCTGCGCGGTTATCCCCACCAATGAAGAGCGCATGATTGCCCTCGATGCGATCCGCTTAGGCCGGATCCACACCGCGGCGGCGCTGGCCTGATTTTTTTATTCTGTAGAGAGACGATGTTCATGAAAGTAGATATCGACACCCACGACGCACGATACGCCGACGCCTGGCAGGGCTTTCGCGGTACGGCGTGGCAAACGCAGATTAACGTTCGCGACTTTATTCAGCATAACTACACCCCTTACGAGGGCGATGAGTCCTTCCTTGCCGACGCGACGCCGGCCACCACCGCCCTCTGGGAGCAGGTGATGGCCGGGATCCGCGTCGAGAACGCCACCCATGCGCCGGTGGATTTCGACACCAATGTCGCCACCAGCATCACCGCCCACGCGGCGGGCTATATCAACCAGCCGCTGGAAAAGATCGTCGGCCTGCAAACGGACCGGCCGCTGAAGCGCGCCCTGCATCCCTTTGGCGGCATCAATATGATCAAAAGCGCCTTCGAGGCCTATGGCCGCGAAATGGACCCCGATTTTGAGTATCAGTTTACGGCGCTGCGCAAGACCCACAATCAGGGCGTATTTGACGTCTATTCCCCGGATATGCTGCGCTGCCGTAAGTCCGGGGTGCTGACCGGGCTACCGGACGGCTACGGTCGCGGACGGATCATCGGCGATTACCGCCGCGTGGCGCTGTACGGCATTCGCTATCTGGTCCGCGAACGTGAGCTGCAGTTTGCCGACCTGCAGCCGGCCCTTGAACGCGGCGAGGCGCTGGAGTCCACCCTGCGCCTGCGCGAAGAGCTGGCCGAACAGCGGCGCGCGCTGCAGCAGATGCAGGAGATGGCGGCCCGTTACGGCTGCGATATCTCCCACCCGGCGCGTAACGCCCGGGAGGCGGTGCAGTGGCTCTACTTCGCCTACCTGGCGGCGGTGAAGTCGCAGAACGGCGGCGCCATGTCGCTGGGACGGACGGCCACCTTCCTTGACATCTATATTGAACGCGATCTGCGCGCCGGTTTACTCAATGAGGAGCAGGCCCAGGAGCTGATTGACCACTTCATCATGAAGATCCGCATGGTGCGTTTCCTGCGTACCCCGGAATTTGACTCGCTGTTCTCCGGGGATCCCATCTGGGCGACGGAAGTCCTGGGCGGTATGGGGCTGGATGGCCGCACCCTGGTCAGTAAAACCACCTTCCGTTACCTGCATACCCTGCACACCATGGGTCCGGCGCCGGAGCCGAACCTGACCGTGCTCTGGTCGCAGGCGCTGCCGGTGGCGTTTAAAAAATACGCCGCCCGGGTCTCTATCGCCACCTCGTCGCTGCAGTATGAGAACGACGATCTGATGCGCAGCGATTTTCACAGTGACGACTACGCCATCGCCTGCTGCGTCAGCCCGATGGTGATCGGCAAGCAGATGCAGTTCTTCGGCGCCCGCGCCAATCTCGCCAAAACGCTGCTCTACGCGATTAACGGCGGGGTGGATGAGAAACTGAAGATCCAGGTGGGGCCGAAAACCGCGCCGCTGCGCGATGAGGTGCTGGACTACGACAGCGTGATGGCCAGCCTCGACCACTTTATGGACTGGCTGGCGGTGCAGTACATCAGCGCGCTGAACATCATCCACTGCATGCATGATAAGTACAGTTACGAAGCGGCGCTGATGGCCCTGCACGACCGCGACGTCTACCGTACGATGGCCTGCGGCATCGCCGGCCTGTCGGTGGCAGCGGATTCGCTGTCGGCGATAAAGTACGCCCGGGTGAAGCCGGTGCGCGACCATCACGGGCTGGCGGTGGACTTTGTCATTGAGGGGGATTATCCGCAATATGGCAACAACGACGATCGCGTCGATGCCATCGCCTGCGACCTGGTGGAGCGCTTTATGCGCAAAATCCAGGCGCTGCCCACCTGGCGCCAGGCGGTGCCGACCCAGTCGATCCTGACCATTACCTCCAACGTGGTGTACGGGCAGAAAACCGGCAACACGCCGGACGGACGTCGGGCGGGGACGCCGTTCGCCCCGGGGGCCAATCCGATGCATGGCCGCGACCGCAAAGGGGCGGTGGCGTCGCTGACCTCGGTGGCGAAACTGCCGTTTACCTACGCCAAAGATGGCATCTCGTACACCTTCTCCATCGTGCCGGCGGCCCTCGGCAAAGCGCCGTCGGCGCAGGAAAACAACCTGGTAGGGCTGCTGGACGGCTACTTCCATCACGAGGAGACGGTGGAGGGGGGACAGCACCTCAACGTCAATGTACTGAACCGGGAAAAGCTGCTCGATGCGATAGAACATCCGGAGCAGTATCCGAATCTGACGATCCGCGTCTCCGGCTATGCGGTCCGCTTTAACGCGCTAACCCGCGAGCAGCAGCAGGATGTGATCTCGCGAACGTTCACCAGCCAGCTCTGAGCGGCCGCCGGGCCACAGGGGAGCCCTTAACGGGCTCTCCTGTTATCACCTTCACATTACCGCAACAAAATAATCACCACTGTTGATCATATTCGCATTTTTGCACCACGCTGGCGCGCAGCGACCGCTAACTGCATCTATGTTTAGCTCACGGGCCGGTACGGATACCGCGTTGTCCGGCTCGCCACGTGATGGCAACCGATCTCCTGACCTGAAAGGGAATGCGCCCTTGCCGGATGCGGCACGGGTTGTCGTCGCGTGCGCACCGACCGGGGCGTCCGCTCTCCGGCGCGATCTCTCTACCTGGCGGGATTTTTGCTTCTTCCACCCTGGCCGTCCTGGCGCTGCGCCTGCGTCGGTACCACACGGTAAGTGATATTTTCTGCGTCATTCCATGACGCCAGGCTCTAAATCGCTGAGGAATATCCGAATGTCTTTGAAACTGAAAACAATGACGCTTCATGTTGTGATAGCAGGTTGTATGAGCATGGCCTTTTACGCCCAGGCTGACGTGAAGATCGGCGTCGCCGGGCCCTTCACCGGCCCCAACGCTACCTACGGCGCCCAGTACTGGAAGGGGGCCTCGCAGGCGGTGGCTGATATCAATGCCGCCGGCGGCATCAAAGGCGAAAAGATTGTGCTGGTGCAGGGGGATGACGCGTGCGAACCGAAACAGGCGGTAGCGGTGGCCAACCGGCTGGTGGACGAAGCGAAAGTCTCCGCCGTGGTGGGGCACTTTTGCTCTTCCTCAACGATGCCGGCCTCCGAGGTGTATGACGAAGCCGGGATTCTGACCATTACCCCCGGCTCCACCAATCCGCAGATCACCGAGCGCGGCATGAAGGATCTCTTCCGCATGTGCGGCCGCGACGATCAGCAGGGGGCGATTGCCGCCAACTATATGCTGGACGTGCTGAAGGCGAAGAAAATTGCCGTCATCCACGATAAAGACACCTATGGCCAGGGGCTGGCCGATGCCACCCGCGCGGCGCTGGCGAAGCGGGGCACCAAAGAAGTGTTGTACGAAGGCCTCTCCCGCGGTGAAAAAGACTTTAACGCCCTGGTGACCAAGATCGGCGCCCTCAAGCCGGACGTGGTCTATTTTGGCGGCTGCCACCCTGAGGCGGGCCCGCTGGTGCGCCAGATGCGCGAGCAGGGAGTGCAGGCGAAATTCTTCTCCGGCGACTGTATTGTCACCGAGGAGCTGGTGACGGCCGCCGGCGGGCCGCAGTTCACCAACGGCGTGCTGATGACCTTTGGTCAGGACCCGCGCACCCTCCCGGAAGGCAAAGCGGTGATCGAGAAGTTCCGCGCCGGCGGCTTTGAGCCGGAAGGCTATACCCTCTACGCCTATGCCTCTATTCAGGCTATCGCCGCCGCCTGGAACGCCGTCGGCACCGATAACGCCAAAGCCAGCGACTGGCTGAAGAGCCACGACGTCGAGACGGTGATGGGCAAAAAAGGCTGGGATGGCAAAGGCGACCTCAAGGTGTCGGACTATGTGGTCTATCAGTGGGACGACAAGGGCAAATATCACCAGCTCTGATCGGCTACCACCCAGGAACTATCCGTTGTTTTGATTGGCTAATCGTCTCACGACGGCGGTCGACCGGGTACCGATCCCGGCGGCCGTCGGCCTGGCGGCTGGAGGGGCTATGACGGCGTTTTTTCTGCAACAACTGATCAATGGGCTGACGCTGGGCGCGGTGTACGGCTTAATCGCCATCGGCTACACCATGGTGTATGGGATCATCGGCATGATCAACTTCGCCCACGGCGAGGTGTATATGGTCTCCGCCTACCTGTGCGCCATCGGCCTGGCGCTGCTCTCCTTCTTCGGGATCCATTCGTTTCCGCTGCTGATTTTCGCCACCCTGGTATTCACCATTGTGGTCACCGGCGTGTACGGTTGGGCGATCGAGCGCATCGCCTACCGGCCGCTGCGCAACTCGACGCGCCTGGCGCCGCTGATCTCGGCTATTGGAATGTCGCTGATCCTGCAGAACTATGTTCAGCTGAGCCAGGGGCCAAACCAGCAGGGGATCCCGACGCTGCTCAGCGGCGCGCTGCGTATGACGGTGGGCGATGGGGTAGTGCAGATCACCTGGACCAAGGTGTTTATTCTCGTCGCCGCGCTGGTGGGGATGCTGATCCTGACCTGGATTATCCAGTACACCCGGCTGGGGCGCATCTGCCGCGCCACCCAGCAGGACCGGCGCATGGCGGCGATCCTCGGCATCAATACCGACCGGGTGATCTCCCTGGTGTTTGTTATCGGCGCGGCGATGGCCGGCCTGGCCGGGGTGCTGGTGACCATGAACTACGGCACCTTCGACTTCTACATCGGATTTATTATCGGCATCAAAGCCTTCACCGCCGCGGTATTGGGCGGGATTGGCTCGCTGCCTGGCGCGATGCTGGGCGGACTGCTGCTCGGGGTGGCCGAGGCGCAGTTCGCCGGAATGGTGAATTCGGATTACAAAGACGTTTTTTCCTTTGCGCTGCTGGTGGCGATCCTGATTTTTCGCCCGCAGGGGCTGCTGGGTCGACCGCTGGTGGCCAAGGTCTGAGGGGGCTCTATGGGTGAACTGACGCGCCAGCCTGCGCGGGATATCAAAAGCGCGCTGATCGACAGCGTGCTGGCCGGTCTTTGCGCGTTAATTGTCTTTGGCCCGATCGTCGGCGTGGTGCTCAAAGGCTATGGCTTTACCCTCGCGCCCGCGCGGGTGGCGATCCTGGTGGCGGTGGTGATGGCCGGCAGACTGGCGCTCAGCCTGCTGCTGCAGAGCCGGCGGGGCAAGGCCTTGGTTGCCCGCTTTGAGGGGGCGGATGACGGGGTGTACGTCCGGCCCCCGGGCTACCGCTCGCGGCTGCGCTGGATAATGCCGCTGCTGGTGGGCCTGGCTATCGCCTTTCCGTTTCTCGCCAGCAAATACCTGCTGACCGTGGCGATCCTCGGGCTGATCTACGTCCTGCTCGGTTTGGGGCTGAATATCGTGGTGGGTCTCGCGGGGCTGCTCGATCTGGGCTATGTGGCGTTCTATGCTATCGGCGCCTACGGCCTGGCGCTGGGCTACCAGTACCTGGGTCTCGGCTTCTGGGCGATGCTGCCGCTGGGGGCGGTGATGGCGGCCCTCGCCGGGGCGTTGCTGGGCTTTCCGGTGCTGCGCATGCACGGCGACTATCTGGCCATCGTCACCCTCGGCTTTGGCGAAATCATTCGCCTGGTGCTTAACAACTGGGTGAGCTTCACCGGCGGCCCCAACGGCGTCCCGGTGCCGTCCCCCACGCTGTTTGGCCTCGAATTTACCCGCCGGGCAAAGGATGGCGGTATCCCTATCCATGAATTCTTCCACGTCAGTTACAACCCCAACCTGAAATTCATCTTCCTCTACGCCGTGCTGTGCATGGTGGTGATACTGGTGCTGCTGGTGAAGCATCGCCTGACGCGGATGCCCATCGGCCGCGCCTGGGAGGCGCTGCGCGAGGATGAGATCGCCTGTCGGGCGATGGGGCTCAACCATGTGCTGGTTAAGCTCTCGGCGTTCATGCTCGGCGCGTCGACCGCCGGCATCGCCGGAGTGTTCTTCGCCAGCTATCAGGGATTTGTTAATCCGACGTCGTTCACCTTTTTTGAGTCGGCGCTGATCCTGGCGATTGTGGTGCTGGGGGGAATGGGCTCCACCCTTGGGGTGGTGCTGGCGGCGTTTGTCCTGACGGTCACCCCGGAGCTGCTGCGCGGGTTTGACGAATATCGCGTGCTGCTGTTTGGCGTGCTGATGGTGCTGATGATGATCTGGCGGCCGCGCGGCCTGGTGCGCACCAGCCGCAGCGGGGTCGCGTTGCGAAAAGGAGTCGCGCCATGAGCGACAGCATCTTACGCGTTGAGCATCTGATGATGCATTTCGGCGGCATCAAAGCGCTGAATGACGTCAATCTGGAGGTGGAGCGGGGGTCGATCACCGCCCTGATCGGCCCCAACGGCGCGGGCAAAACCACGGTATTTAACTGCCTGACCGGCTTTTACCGGGCGACGGGGGGGAGTATCGTGCTACGGGCGCGGGAAAAGGTCACCGATGTCATTCAGGTGCTGGGGCAAAAGCTTCACCCGGACGATTTCCTCCACCCGGCGCAGCTGGGGCGGCGGATCTATTACAAGATGTTCGGCGGCACCCATCTGGTGAACCGCGCCGGTCTGGCCCGCACCTTCCAGAATATTCGCCTGTTCCGCGAGATGTCGGTGATTGAGAACCTGCTGGTGGCCCAGCATACCCAGGTCAACCGCCATCTGCTGGCCGGGATCCTCAACACCCGCGGCTATCGGCAGGCGGAAAGTCAGGCGCTGGATCGCGCGTTTTACTGGCTGGAGGTGGTGGAGATGGTGGACTGCGCCAACCGTCTGGCGGGAACGCTTTCCTACGGACAGCAGCGGCGGCTGGAGATCGCCCGCGCCATGTGCACCCGTCCGGAGATGATCTGTCTGGACGAGCCGGCGGCCGGACTCAACCCGGTCGAAACCCAGGCGCTGAGCCGGATCATCCGCTTTCTGCGCCAGCAGCACGGCATCACGGTGCTATTGATCGAACATGATATGGGGATGGTGATGGAGATTTCGGATCATATCATCGTCCTCGATCACGGGGACGTCATCGCCCGCGGCGCGCCGCAGGCGATTCAGGCCAACGCCAGCGTGATTGCCGCCTATCTTGGCGCTGAGGAAGAGGAGACGCGCCGATGAGCCAGCCACTGCTTGCCTTTGATGAGGTGGATGTCTTCTACGGGCCGATCCAGGCCCTGAAGCAGGTCTCCCTGACCGTCAACGAGGGGGAGACGGTGGCGCTGATCGGCGCCAACGGCGCGGGTAAATCGACGCTGTTGATGTCGGTCTTTGGGCAGCCGCGTATTGCCGGCGGGGAGATTTTCTATCGCGGGGAGGCGATCAGCCGGAAATCGACCCACTTTATCGCCAGCAACGGCATCGCCCAGGCCCCGGAAGGGCGGCGCATCTTTCCCGATATGACCGTCGAGGAGAATCTGCTGATGGGGACCATTGCCATTGGCAACCGCTATCAGGCCGAGGACAAGGCCCGGATGTACCAGCTGTTCCCCCGGCTGGAAGAGCGGCGGGGACAGCGGGCGATGACCCTCTCCGGCGGCGAACAGCAGATGCTGGCCATCGCCAGGGCGCTGATGAGCCGGCCGCGCCTGCTGCTGCTGGATGAGCCGAGCCTGGGACTGGCGCCGCTGGTGGTGAAGCAGATATTTCAGATCCTGCGCGAGCTGACGGCCCAGGGGATGACGCTGTTTCTGGTGGAGCAGAACGCCCGCCATGCCCTCAACCTGTCGGACCGCGCCTACGTGATGGTGAACGGCCAGATCCGCCTGAGCGGTAGCGGCCAGGCGCTGCTCAACGACCCGGAGGTGCGTAAGGCGTATCTAGGGATCAGCGGCTGAGAGGGTTAATCCCGCGGTTGGTTACGGGTTTTAATGTGCTGCCAGAAACGTTCGGCGGCCTGGTTAAGCCGCGAGCCGGAGCGGTAGAGCCAGGCGCCGATCGGCAGCGACAGGCTCTCATCGAGGATCGTCAGTCGCCCTTCGTCCAGCTCGCGCTGAATGGAGTACTGCGGCAGCCAGCCCACGCCGTCGCCATTGAGGATCATGCGCTTGAGCAGCTCGCTCATGGAAGAGACAAAGGTGAGGGAGAAGGTGATCTCCGGCGTGCGGTCGATGACCTGGTTCACCTGGCGCCCCATATAGCTGTCGTTGGCGTATTTCATCAGCGGCAGCACGCCGCGATGTAAATGAAACAGCGGCCGGCCATGTTCGTCGCAGGGGGAGACCAGGTGCAGGTAAGAATCAAAAATTTTATGATTAATAAACGGATAGTTCATTAATTCTTCATTATAGAAGGAGAGGATAAAATCGCTTTTACCCTCTTTCAGGTTAAATACGGCGTCGTTGACGTTAATCGATTCAACATGAAAAGTCTTATTTTTACGGTCGGTGTAACCGGCGATAATTTCCGGCAGCAATAACACCGACAGCGAAGGGGCGGCGTCGATTCTTATTTTCTGCGTGGTGTTATTTAAACCTTTAATTCGGCTGATCTGAAAATCCATGTCGTCGAGCATATTTCGCGCATAGCCGACAAAAATTTTCCCGCGGTTGGTCAACTGTAGGGGGTTGGCGCTGCGGTCGAAGATGCTGAATCCGAGGGAAGCCTCCAGCGACTGGATGCGTCGGCTGAACGAGGACTGGGAGATATTGCGGGCTTTGGCCGCCAGGGTAAAGCTGCGTGACTCCTCGAGAGCAATCACATCATACAGCCATTTAACTTCCAGATTTGCCAACACCGATCCAGTCCTCAAAAACGCAATAAAGGCTATGCAATTTTAGCATAGCGCATAGAAACTATGCAATTAACATAATTATCGACAGGTGTTAACATTTTTTGGAAAGTTGAGATTTATGAATGCGTATCGGCGACCCTACATGAGCACGATATGAAATCGCGACTCACGGTTATTTATTGCTTTATTTCATTACCCAGGATTTATCTTATTAAATAGCTGGCGACGATGACGAAAGCAATGAATAACCCAGGCCTCTTACCTTAAATAGTTTGTCAGGAGTTCCATGTCACAACAAATTGAATCAGTAAAAATGGCTCTGCAGGAGCTGGGGATTAATGCAAGCGGCGAATTGTTTTACAACCCTGATTACGATTTGCTTATTGCACATGAAACCGCTCCTGAGCTGACCGGCGCGGCCCGCGGCGTAATGACCGACTCTGGCGCTGTGGCAGTGGATACCGGCATCTTCACCGGCCGCTCGCCGCGCGATAAATATATCGTCAGAGACGAGCAGACGCGCGACACCGTATGGTGGGCTGACTCCGGCCTCGGCCGCAATGACAATAAGCCGTTATCGCCAGAAGTGTGGCGCAGCCTGAAAAGCCTGGTCGCAGGCCAGCTGAGCGGCAAAAAACTGTACATCATCGACGCCTGGTGCGGCGCCAGCCCGGACACCCGCCTTGGCGTGCGCTTCGTCACCGAGGTGGCGTGGCAGGCCCACTTTGTCAAAAATATGTTTATCGTGCCGAGCGCCGACGAGCTGGCCAGCTTTACCCCGGACTTCGTGGTGCTCAACGGCGCCGGCTGCACCAATGCCAACTGGCAGGCGCAGGGCATGAACTCCGAGAACTTCGTCGCCTTTAACCTGAGCGAGCGTATTCAGCTCATCGGCGGCACCTGGTACGGCGGCGAAATGAAAAAAGGGCTGTTCTCGGTCATGAACTACCTGCTGCCGCAGAAAGGCATCGCGTCGATGCACTGCTCGGCCAACCGCGGCGAAGCAGGGGACGTCGCGCTGTTCTTCGGCCTCTCCGGTACCGGCAAAACCACGCTGTCCACCGATCCGCATCGTCAACTGATTGGCGATGACGAGCACGGCTGGGACGATGATGGGGTGTTTAACTTCGAAGGCGGCTGCTACGCCAAGACCATCAATCTCGACCCGCAGGCGGAGCCGGAGATTTATGGCGCCATCCGCCGCAATGCGCTGCTGGAAAACGTGGTGGTGCGCGCCGACGGCAGCGTGGATTACGCCGACGGCAGCAAAACCGAGAACACCCGCGTCTCCTATCCGCTGTCGCATATCGACAATATCGTCAAGCCGGTGTCCCGGGCGGGCCATCCGTCGAAGGTGATTTTCCTTGCCGCAGACGCGTTTGGCGTCCTGCCGCCGGTCTCCCGTCTGACCACCGAGCAGATGCAGTACCATTTCCTGTCGGGCTTCACCTCGAAGCTGGCGGGCACCGAGCGCGGCATTACCCAGCCGACGCCGACCTTCTCCGCCTGCTACGGCGCGGCGTTCCTGCTGCTTCACCCGACCCAGTACGCCAGCGTACTGGCGGCGAAGATGGCGGAATCCGGTGCGGAAGCCTGGCTGGTCAACACCGGCTGGAACGGCGAGGGCAAACGCCTGTCGCTGCGCGATACCCGCAGCATCATCAGCGCGATCCTCAATGGCACCACCGGCCCGCTGCGCGATGAAGCGATCCCGGTGTTCAATCTTGCGATCCCGCAGAGCATTTCGGGCGTCGACAGCGCAGTGCTGGATCCGCGTAATGGCTGGAGCTCAGCGGATAAGTGGCAGGAGAAGGCGGAGAGTCTGGCTCAGCTGTTTATGGATAACTTTAAGCAGTACAGCGATACCGAAGCGGGCGCGCGTCTGGCGCTGGCCGGTCCGCAGCTGCAGAATAGCGCGGTCGAAGCCTGATCCGCGGCCAGCAGGTCGACGCCTGGCGCCGACCTGCTGGCGAGCCGCTTTACTCCGCAAAGGCCCGCAGCGCATCGCCAGTGAGGCGATAACGCACCCACTCATCCTGCGGCTGTGCGCCAATGCTCAGATAGAAATCAATCGCCGGCTGGTTCCAGTCGAGCACGCTCCACTCCAGACGCCCGCACTGACGCTGTACAGCATATTGCGCGATGGTTTTCAGCAGCGCTTTTCCGGCGCCGATCCCGCGATAGTCGGGGGTTACGTACAGATCCTCCATATAGATGCCGTTACGGCCAAGCCAGGTGGAGTAGCTGGTGAAGAACACGGCGTAGCCCACCGCTTTGCCCGCCACCTCGCAGATCAGCGCCTCGGTTTTGCTGCTGCTGGCAAACAGCGTCTCTCTGATCTCCTCTGCCGTTGTCACCACCTCTTCGGGGGCTTTCTCGTAGACCGCGAGTTCATAAATCATGTCATAAATAGCGGTGGCGTCGTCCGGGGTGGCCAGGCGGATTGTGATGCTCATGGGTCGTCCTGTCTGAATGGTATGAAGGAAAGCAAAATTGCTGACCCAGAGCATAAGCGGTATTGTGAAAAGAATTAAGTGCAATGAAATCAGCAAACGATGAATATTATGCATCCTGTCCTGCGCCGTATCGACCTCAACCTGCTGCCGGTCTTTGACGCGGTCTATCGCTCCCGCTCGGTGCGCCTGGCGGCAGAAGAGCTGGCGATGAGCACCTCGGCGCTGAGCCATGCGCTCTCCCGGCTGCGCAGCGCCCTCAACGACCCGCTGTTCTATCGGGAAGGTCACCGGATGTGTCCCAGCGTCTATGCCAGCCAGCTGGCGCCCTCTATCGCTTCGGCGCTGAAATTTCTCAATCAGGAGCTGACGCCGCCGGCGGCGTTTGTGCCGGCCGCCAGCACCGACTGCATGCAGATTGCGATCACCGATTTCACCGCGTTCTGCGTCTTTCCGACGCTGATGCACCACCTGCAGCGTGAGGCGCCCGGGCTGCGGTTTGAGCTCCGTTATCTGCCCCACAGCCCGGCGCTGACCGAGCTGCTGGCGGGCGAGGTCGATCTGGCTCTCGGGTTCAATACCCCTGACGAGCCAGCTCATCCCGATCTCGAGGAGATCAACTGGCTGCGGGACGAATATGTGGTTATTAGCCAGGCCGACCGAACGGCGCTGACCCTGGACGCCTACCTTGCGGCCCGTCATCTGGTGGTGACCCCGTGGAATGAGCGGCAGGGGGTGCTGGACTGTGAGCTGGAGCGGCAGGGCTATTCGCGGCAGGTGGCGGTGAAAACGCCCTCGATGCTGAGCGCTCCCTTTATTATTGAGCAGAGCGATCTGCTGATGGCGCTGCCCCGGCGGGCGGCGGAGACGATGGCTCGCGCCGCCCGGCTGACCATTTTCCCGCTGCCGTTTCCGGTTCCCCCGTTTGACGTCAAGATTTACGCCCACAAACGCAGCGGGAAACGCGAGGCCACCCGCTGGCTGATCTCCCTGTTGCAGACGCTGGGGAACGCCGCCGCGGCGCCGGCGCCCTGAGGTCACGTCCGGATTATTAACATCTCGCCGCTCGGCGTCGCGTTAACCCTGCCGGGCCGGGTATGTCTTTTACCGCCTGGCGCCCGGGGCGCAGCGGCGTACCCTGGCCTCGGTCACAAAACGGAAAACTCACCTTTTCATCCCTGCCGCCGACGCTGATGGCGCAGAGAGTGTTAAATGATTGTATATAAAAGTAATGTTAATTAGTTAAATGTTATTTATGCGTAAATTGCATCAATGGATGCGTTTATTACGCTTATTTCATTCCCGGTTCTGTTTCAGTCTTCAGCAACAGGCGCGCGACAACGCGTGGATAACAAACTGGAGACCTGCATGCATTCGACAACCTCACTGATGAGTACCCGTGACCGGCTCGGCGCCATTCTGCGCGTCACGTCCGGTAACTTTCTCGAACAGTTCGACTTTTTCCTGTTCGGGTTTTATGCCACCTACATCGCACATACCTTTTTTCCGGCGAGCAGTGAATTCGCCTCGCTGATGATGACCTTCGCGGTCTTTGGCGCCGGCTTTCTGATGCGGCCCATCGGCGCCATCGTGCTTGGCGCCTATATCGACAAGGTAGGGCGGCGCAAAGGGTTGATTGTGACCCTGTCGATCATGGCCACCGGCACCTTCCTGATCGTGCTGATCCCCTCTTACCAGGCCATTGGCCTGTGGGCGCCGTTGCTGGTGCTGATCGGCCGCCTGCTGCAGGGCTTCTCCGCCGGCGCTGAGCTGGGCGGGGTATCCGTCTATCTGGCCGAGATCGCCACCCCGGGCCGCAAAGGGTTTTACACCAGCTGGCAGTCGGGCAGCCAGCAGGTCGCCATTATGGTGGCGGCCGCGATGGGCTTTGCCCTCAACGCCGTGCTGGAGCAGAGCGCCATCAGCGATTGGGGCTGGCGTATTCCGTTCCTTTTCGGCTGCCTGATCGTCCCGTTCATTTTTGTGCTGCGCCGTAAGCTGGAGGAGACCCAGGAGTTTACTGCCCGCCGCCATCATCTGGCGATGCGCCAGGTATTCGCCACCCTGCTGGCGAACTGGCAGGTGGTCATCGCCGGGATGATGATGGTGGCGATGACCACCACCGCGTTCTATCTGATCACCGTCTATGCGCCGACCTTTGGCAAAAAAGTGCTGATGCTCAGCGCCTCGGACAGCCTGCTGGTCACGCTGCTGGTGGCGATTTCCAACTTCTTCTGGCTGCCGGTGGGCGGGGCGCTGTCCGACCGCTTTGGCCGCCGACCGGTGCTGATTGCCATGACCCTGCTGGCGCTGGCTACCGCGTGGCCTGCGCTGACCATGCTGGCGAACGCGCCGAGCTTTTTGATGATGCTGAGCGTGCTGCTGTGGTTGTCCTTTATCTACGGCATGTACAACGGGGCGATGATCCCGGCGCTGACCGAAATTATGCCCGCCGAAGTGCGCGTGGCAGGCTTCTCGCTGGCCTATAGCCTGGCGACCGCGGTGTTTGGCGGCTTCACGCCGGTGATTTCCACGGCGCTAATTGAATATACCGGTGATAAAGCTTCCCCAGGCTACTGGATGAGCTTTGCCGCCGTCTGCGGCCTGCTGGCCACTTGCTACCTCTATCGCCGCAGCGCCGTTACGCTGCAGACGGCACGTTAATCAGGGAGATGATGATGCGTAAAACGACAGGAACCCTGCTGGCCACGCTGCTGCTGGCCGCCACCGGCGGCAGCGCGCTGTCCGCTGAGGTCACCGTGATGATCTCCGGCGGCTTCAAAGCGGCGCTGGAAAAGCTGACCCCGGCATGGGAAAAACAAAGCGGTAACCACCTCGTGGTGATCCCCGGGCCGTCGATGGGGAAAACGCCGCAGGCGATCCCTAACCGCCTGGCGCGAGGCGAACACGCGGACGTGGTGATTATGGTCGGCGACGCGCTGACCAGCCTCGAGAAAGCGGGCCGTACGCAACCGGATTCGCGCCGGGAGCTGGCCGACTCGCCCATCGGCGTGGTGGTGAAAGCGGGAGCGCCGCTGCCGGCTATCCGCAGCGCAGACCAGCTGCGGGCGGCGCTGCTGGCTGCGCCGTCGGTCGCGTACTCCGACAGCGCCAGCGGACGCTATGTCAGCTCGACGCTGTTCCACCGCCTGGGCATTGATGAGGCGATGCAGAGCAAAGCGCAGATGGTGGAGCGTATTCCGGTGGCCTCGGAAGTGGCGAAGGGACGGTATGCGATCGGTTTTCAGCAGGTGAGCGAACTGCTGCCGGTGCCCGGCGTGACCTTTGTCGGCGAACTGCCGGATAACCTGCAGTACATCACCCGCTTTGCCGGGGCGGTGACCGTCAGCGCCGACCACCCGCAGGAAGGAAAGGCGCTGCTGACGTATCTGGCCTCACCGGCGGCGCAGGAGACCATCCACGCCACCGGTATGCGAAGCGTAGCTGCCGCCGCGCCGGTCATCCAGAAGGATACTGTTCAATAATCAGCTTCTCCAGCTCTGCCGCCACGTAGGACTGAATACGGCCGCTGAGGCGGATCAGGCCTACCGTACGGGTGACCACCGGCTCGGTAAGCGGTACGGCGCGGAGAACGGAATGCTCCCCGGCGGGCATCGACATCGCGGGCACGGCGGCAATGCCGATGCCCGCTTCCACCATCCCCAGCATCGTGGTGACGTGGCGGGTTTCGCAAATGCTTGGCCGCGCCGGCGTCAGATGCGCCAGCTCCCTGTCGAGCAGCGTCCGGTTGCCGGAGACCCGATCGAGGCCAATATAATCCTGTTCAAAGTATGCCTGCCAGCTGAGGTGCGTCCTGCTCGCCAGCGGATGGTCGTGCCGACAGGCGGCGACATAGCGGTCGTCGGCCAGCGGGGTGAATTCGATGCTGGCCGGCAGGTTTTTGGCAAAGCAGAGGCCAAAGTCAGCCTGTCCGCTGCTCACCGCCTCAATGACATTCCCGGCGCTGCTGTCGATCAGCCGGATACGCACCTGGGGAAAGCGCGCCTGAAAGCTGCGGATGATTTCCGGCATAAAGTAGTAGGCGGCTGAAGGTACCGTCGCCACTGTCACCAGCCCGGTTCGCGCCTTGCTGACCTGGCTGATATCCGCCAGCACCGTCTCGACGTGGGCCAGCAGCTGCTCCGAACGTTCGGCAAAATTCTGTCCATACAGCGTAAGGGTCACGCGGCGGGTGGTGCGCTCGAACAGCCGGTTGCCTAACGCGGTCTCCAGCTTTTCAATGCGGCGGCTGAGGGCCGACTGCGACAGGCAAATGGATTCTGCGGCCAGCCGAAAGCTGCCATACTCCATCAGGGCGCGAAAGGCATAGAGATCGTTGAAGTCAAAATTTACGGGCATGGCGGCGGCATCCTTATCGGCTGTCTGGCGCCTCGCCCCGTCCGGTGAGGGGCGATGGCGACGAAAATCGGCTCGGCAGGTGACTGGGCGCGCGGCTGACCGCACGCCGGGTCGTCATACCTTGAGCAGTTTTACCGTGGCATCGATATCGATTTCGTCTTCCGAGAAGATCAGGGTTGTCCCCTGAAAGGTGGTGATCGCCAGCTTTTTCACCGAGCGCATCTCTCCCGGCTGCACCGTGGATTTTGGCCGGATGCTGTTCATCAGCAGCCCGACCGATAGCACTGCGTTTTCTTTATCCACGCGGGTCTCGACCGGCTCTTCTTCCCGGTAAACCACATAGGATTTGATGGAGGTCAGCTTCAGCCGCTCGCCGGCGATATAGATATATTTGCTTTCCGGAATGACCTTCACCGCGTAGGCCGACAGCCCTTTATTGTTGGTGGTAGGTTCAAAAGTCACCGCCGCGTCTTTCTTGATGAGATCGGGATTGGCGACCTTAATCACATGAAAATACCGGTTTTCGCCGTTTTCATCTTTGATAAATCCAAAACCTTTATCTTTAAACCACGTTGTGATTGTTCCGTTCATCGCCATTACCGTTCTTACTCGTTGGTTAACTCAAATTTTGCAGCGCGCAGTGTAAAGCACATTGCCTGCGCAGACCATGCCTTTGCGATAAGTGTGGGTGATAAATGACGCCGCCGCGAGGGCGGATCGTGCGCCAGCGTCGTACCGGCGGGCAAAATGGGGTACTATCGTCGGCCACTCCTTCTTCGGGCCGTCTGATGTCCACCATTATCGATACCTTTGTCGCTCCGCCGTGCCGCGAGCAGATAACCCTCCTGTATCAGGACGAACACCTGCTGCTGATCAATAAACCTGCCGGGCTGCTGAGCCTGTCAGGCAAAGATCCGCGCAACCTCGACTCCGTGCATCATCGACTGGTCCAGCGCTTTCCGGGCTGCACCCTGGTACACCGCCTTGATTTCGGCACTTCCGGTCTGATGGTGGTCGCCCGCAACAAGGTGATTAACGCCGCGCTGTGCCAGCAGTTCAGTCAGCGCACGGTGGGTAAGGTCTATACGGCGCTGCTGTGCGGTCATCTGCCGGAAGATGAAGGGATAGTGGAGGCGGCGATCGCCAAAGACCCGGCCCGTTTCCCGCGCATGTCGATCTGCGCCCGGCACGGCAAACCGGCGCGTTCGCGCTACCGGGTAATTGACCGTATGTACCAGACGCGGGAAGGGGAGAGGGCGCTGGCGCTGACGAGGGTGGCGCTCACCCCGGAGACCGGGCGCACCCATCAGCTGCGGATCCACTGTCAGCTGCTGGGCTATCCGATCCTTGGCTGCGATCTGTATGGCGGCCGGGAATTGCCGGGCACGGAACAGGCTCCGCGGCTGATGCTGCACGCCAGCGAACTGCGTTTTCGCCACCCCGTCAGTCGCGAGCCGATGCATATCCAGCAGGCAAGCTCGTTCTGAGCGCCTGCCGCCGGAAGCCCGCGATCACCACATCAGGTCGTCGGGCACCTTAAAGTCGGCGTACGGATCGTCTTCATCCTGCTCATCCTGGCTCAGGGCGCTGTGCAACACGATGCTGCTGGCATCGCGCTGGGCAATTTTCTCAGCCACAATCGCCGGAATAATTGCATATTCCCCTTCAGGTTTGTTATCCACCGCCAGGCGGGCAATCGCCAGGCGACCGTTAATCAGCTGGGTTTGGGTGGTCTTGTCGACCATGATTTTTTTGATCAGATTATTATCGGTAAAGTTAAAGCCGATATCGCCCCGGGCGACCGTAATGCGGTTCATCTCAATCAGTTGCTTGACCTGAGCTTTATACTCTTTCGCCAGCACCGCCTGCTTTTGCTGCTCGCTGAGCTGTTTATCGCGCTCCAGCTGGGCTTTTTTATTCTCTTCCACCGCTTCCCGGGCCTCACGGGCCTGCACGCGGGATTTTTTCGCCGTTCTCTGGACTTTGGCCATTTTTTTGCTGCTGACCAGGCCGGCTTTGAGCATCTGCTCTTGTAAGGTAAGTTTTGTCATTTGCGTATCTGAAGCTTAGGAAACATCTGGCAAGTATACCTGCATTGGCGGAAACGACGCCAGACCCGCGGACGTACTGGGCCGCTGTGCCCGGTAGCGCGAGACTGGCCGGGGATTACTCCCGGGGCTGGAGCTGATAAATCCAGGCGCTGACCTGCTGTCCATCGTCGGTGGTCACCTCCACCGACACCCGATCGTACCCCTCCTCAAAGTCGTCCAGCATGGGCCAGTGCGCCGCCAGCCGGTCGGACAGGAACAGATAGCCGTTGACCCGCGGGCCGTTGGCGTCGAGGACGATCCCCGGAAAATCAGCGGCTGCGCCCCAGCCGCGCGCGTAAAAGGTACCGGTAACGTAACCCGGACGCCACTCGCCCCCGATCGCCTCCAGAATATGCGCATTGCTGCGACCGGGACAGAGCGTCCCATAGACAAATAGCGGTTTCATTTTCTCTCTCTCGTTCGCCCTGATACCCGCCCCCAGCGGAGCGGAAAACCAAAATACGGGGTAATTCAGCGCCTGGCAATGGCCGGGTGGGGGTCAGGCGTCTCTCTGATGCCGGGGAGATTCAGGCGCCGGCGCTGTCGGTGGCATATTTACTGCAGTGACAATTTTAGTGTTGAGTTTTTTTATTATTTGCAGGTGAATATAAATAATATTTAATAGCGAAATAATAAATGGACGGCTTATGGAATAAGCTGCGTGAATGGAATGAAGAGGAATTATAAAACTTCCTTGGGTTGAATTCAGATATTATTTAGGGCCAGGCGTTACCTCCCCTGGCTATTTCACTTTAAGATAAACCTCCCTTGAACAAAAAATACCATCTGATTTCGAAATTCTCGCGGGCAGGGGAGATATTTCCTTTCCTTGAAGCGGCAGGCAATCAATCGAGACGAACGACGTTCGGGAGAAAAACCGCTAGTGAGGAACAGGCCAGAGCAAATGCAGGGGCTGAGGCGAACGCAAGGTATATGAAGGATATCCCACCGGGCATTTGGTCCTGTCTGCAGACAGATGAAAGTGAAAGGCACAGGAGGTGCGATGAAGATTTTCCGCCCATTATGGCGCGATGGGGCTTTTCTGGTTCCGCAGCAGTTTCAGCAACAGGCCCGCTGGGACGCGCACGTCGCCGATACGGTCTCCCGCATGGCGCTCGCCCACCCCTGGGGGGTATTGCGCGCGGAGTTTGACGCCAGCGCGCTCACCCTTTCCCGGCTCAACGCCACCCGGCTGATCGTGCGTTTCGCCGACGGCGCGCTGATTGACACCGAGCTGGCGGATATTTTGCCACCGGTCCGCGATGTATCGGACGTGATGCAGGACAACGTGGAGGTTCTGCTCGCTCTGCCGCTGCTCAGCGCCAGCGGCGGCAATCTTGATGACGGCCAGGAAAGCGCCCGCCCGCGCCGCTGGCGCGCCGAGCAGGTGACCGTGCAGGAGCTGGCAGGCCATGAACGCAGCGAGCTGGCCGTCCTGCGGCACACGCTGACGCTGCGTCTCTCCATCGAAGAAAACGCAGCCTTCCTAACCTGCCCGGTAGCGCGTCTGGTACGCGACGCCCAGGGGCAGTGGATCTTTGACCCGAAATTCATCCCGCCGCTGCTGTCGCTGGCCGCAAGCCCGACGCTGGTCAGCGAGCTGGGCGAGCTGCTACATCGCCTGCAGGCCCGACGCAGACGCCTGATGGCCATGCGCCGTGAAAGCAATGCGCGGATGGCTGATTTTGCCGTGGCGGATGTTTCCCTGTTCTGGCTGCTCAACGCACTGAACAGCGCCGAGCCGGTGCTCAGCGAGCTGCATCAGGACCCTTCGCGCCATCCGGAGCTGCTCTATCGTGAACTGGCCAGGCTGGCCGGCAGTCTGCTGACCTTCTCTCTTGAACATCATCTGGACGCGATCCCCCGCTACCGGCATGCCTCGCCGGAGCAGGTATTCCCACCGCTGTTTGCCCTGTTGGATACGCTGCTCGAAGTCAGCTTGCCCTCAAGGGTGATCGCCATCGCGCTGGAGCAGGGTGCTGACCGGGAGATCTGGCGGGGGAGGCTGCACGATGCACGGCTGCGCGAGGGGGCGGATTTTTATCTGTCGGTGCGCTCTTCACTCCCCCCTCACCAGCTACAGAGCCGCTTTCCGCAGCTCTGTAAGGCGGGTAGCCATGATGATGTCGCCGAGGTCGTCAACATTGCCCTCAGCGGCATCGCGATCAAACCGCTGAGCCATGTGCCGGCGGCCATTCCGCTACGTCTGGAAAACCAATATTTCGCTCTGGATCTTTCCACGGATGCCGCCCGCGCGATGCTGGAGGCTGGCAACTGCACCTTCTATACCCCGGAATCGCTTGGCGACGTGAAACTTGAACTCTTTGCGGTACTGCGCTCATGAATATCTCTGAAAGCGATCTGATCAACAAAACCTTTTACCCGGGCTGGCTGATGGTCAGTCAGTTACGCTGCGGCCAGCCGGTGACCGATGGCGAGGCGCTCTATCGTCAGGCCTGTCGATGGGTGACCGAGGCGCGCGAGGCGCTGGCGGCGGCAGGCGTCAGTGAAGCCAGCGCTGAGCAGATGCTCTATGCCTACTGCGCGCTGCTTGATGAGAGCGTCCTTAACCGCGCCAGTCAGGATGATGGCTGGCGCAGGTGGCGCAAGGATCCGCTGCAGGCGCGCTTTTTCAGCACCCTCAACGCCGGGGAAGAGCTCTGGGAACGGATCCGCCAGCTGCTACGAGAGCCCGCGGCGGATGCGGCAGTGCTGACCTGCTTCTTTCGTACTTTGCAGCTGGGGTTTGTCGGAGAGTACCGCGCCCAGGATGACGAACGGCGTGAGGATGTAGCGCATGCGCTTGGCGCGCGGGTTCCGCCGTTCAGCATAACCCAGGAGGCGCCGGTGGTGGTTCGTGCCTCCCGGCTGCGCAGCGGACGGCGGATGTACTGGTGCGGTTGGGCGGCTGGCATTGTGGCGCTGGCCGCGCTGTGGTTGACCTTCTCCTCCATGCTGTCACAGATGGTGGCGCAGATAGCAGGGCAGGGATAAGAGATGCGTGATAACGCCCGTCGTCTGCTTACGCTACTGACCGTCATCCTGGCCCTGTGGCTGGCGCTGGGCTTCTGGCCGCTGTCCATCGGCAACCAGGTGATCGTCAGTCTGTGCATCCTGCTGGTGGGCGGCGCGGCGCTCTGGCGTCAGCGTCGCCGGGCAGTCAGCCGTCAGCGACCGGAAATCGTCCTGCCGCCCGAGGATTTTCAGGGGGCGGTGGTTCTGGTCTGCGGGGATACCGACGGTCTGTTTCCCGGGCGTTCGGCGCACTGCGAAACCCGCCTCGGCTGGTATCTACGGGGGGAAAGCGCGGAGCAGTTGCCACGGCTGGCGCAGTACCTGGCGGCGGCGCGTCCGGCGCTGGTATCGCAGGTTTCCGTGCTGCTGGCGGTGGTACCGGAGCACCACCCCTCCGGGGAGCAACTGGCGCAGTCGCTACGCGACTGGCGGCGGAGTATCGTTCAGTGCCGAACCTGGCTGAACGATACTCCGCCGGTGTGGAGCGTGTTCTGGGTGACGCCGCCAGGCGGCCAGGCAGCGGAAAGCCGCTGGTTTACCGTCACGCCGGATCGGCCTGGTCTCCAGGTGCGGCAGAAGGGACAAGCGCCCCAGTCGATTGCCGACTGGCAGCGAGAGGGCAGCTCTGCCTCACGCCTGCATCATACGCTGTGGCTGGAGAGCATTCTGGCGTTGGCAGAAAACGTTCTTTTCCGGCCACTAAGCACTCGCCAGGCGGAACTTTCGCCGTTGGACCTGTGCGCCATGGGCATCTGCCTGACGCCGGTGACGGCGGTGGCAAATAACCTCTGGCAGCGGCAAATCGCCGGGATCACCACGCTCTCCCCGGGCAACGCCGCGGCGCCAGGTCCTCACCCGCTGCCGGATCTTCTTCTGTCAACACTGCCGCACCGCCACGGGGTCAGCCGCCGGATGCGCGCTGCCGGTCTTGC
This sequence comes from Klebsiella sp. C239, assembly GCF_048822715.1. Lineage (NCBI taxonomy): Bacteria > Pseudomonadati > Pseudomonadota > Gammaproteobacteria > Enterobacterales > Enterobacteriaceae > Klebsiella > Klebsiella sp. C239. The sequence continues at coordinate 743,477 of NZ_JBMEZK010000001.1, forward strand.
CGCTGGCATGGGCTTCCTCTTTCTGGCGCTGGCGATGCTGGCTTCCTTTATCAACAACCAGCGCCTCGTGCGCAGCGTCGGCGATCATCTGGCGGTCTACCACCGCCTTAGCGGCGCGCCGCCGACGCCGAAGCTGCAGGCGCAGCAGCGTCTGCGTGCCGACAGCCGCCTGCTGGATGACTGGCTGCGCCGGGGAGAGCCGCTGCGTTACCGGCTGGGGTTGTATCAGGGATTGCGGCTGATCCCCTTCGTGGAAGCCGCGATCAATGACTGGGCGCCGCCCCCGCCGCCGCGTCCGGTCATTAAGCAGGTTGTGCAGGGGCCGCAGACGATCCGCCTCGATAGCATGGCGCTGTTCGATACCGGCAAATCGACGCTGAAACCGGGTTCGACAAAGCTGCTGGTGAACTCGCTGCTGGGCATTAAGGCGAAACCCGGCTGGCTGATCGTGGTGGCAGGCCATACCGACAGCATCGGCAACGATAGATCTAATCAACAACTCTCCCTGAAGCGTGCCGAGGCGGTCCGCGACTGGATGCGCGATACCGGCGATGTGCCGGAGAGCTGTTTTGCGGTGCAGGGCTACGGCGCAAGTCGTCCTGTCGCCAGCAACGAGACGCCAGACGGGCGGGCGCAAAATCGCCGGGTGGAGATCAGTCTGGTCCCGCAGAAGGACGCCTGTCTGACGCCGGGCACGGCTAATACCTCAGGAGCCGGGGCTGCCGCATTAAAAAACGAAACCGAGTAATCCGCGACCCCGAACGAGGACGTTGAACAACAACAATCTGCCTGCCTGACCCTGTGCGCTACGGGTCCCTGATAAACAGGAAATAGCGATGGGCGGTAGCGTGCCTGCAGCCAAACAATCTTGTCGGCAAGTGAGGCCTCTGCGGGGGTGAAGTGCGGGACAGGGGGATGGATAAAGGAGATCAGCATGGATAGCGCTAAGGACAGTGCCAGAGAAATGCTGGCGGCGATAAACGTTGAAGGTTCCGGTTTCTGGCTGCTCTTTTTATTTCTCAGTCAGTGAATATAAATATCCCTGGGGTTGCCTTTTAGTAATGAAGTTCCTGGTGGGGTATCTGAGATATCGATATGCACATAAATATATTTATGATGAATGAGATGATTATCATTAAACAAAATTAAACAGGGCGTCCTGTGAATTGATTTTTGATAGTCATTACAGCGGAGTAAAACAGGAATATAATGGATACCTCTTCAATAATTACCGGCACCACCCTCAACCGTTACCAGCTGGATATTCCGTCATGTACTGCATCGCTGGATGTGGAAGAATTCAGCGGTGAAGAAAAACTCAGTGAAACGTATCTCTGGACAATTTATTTCACCAGCACGGATAAAAATATCGACGCCAGCCAGTTACTGAGCAAACCGGCGACGCTGACGATGGGCGGCGGCATATTACAGAGCCTGACCGAATGCAAACGGGTGCATGGCGTGGTCACGCATTTTGAGCGTATCAGTGGCTCTGCCGACCAGGCAGAGTACATGATAACCCTCGAACCCTTCCTCTCGCTGCTGGACAAACAGTTCCGCACCCATCGTTTCTTCGTCAATAAATCGGTGCCGGAAGTGGTGGAGCAGGTATTGCAGGAACATCACCTGCATGACTGGGAGTATGAGTTTAATCTCAAGCAACACTATCCGCGGCGCGAGCAAATTAATCAGTATCAGGAGAGTGACCTGGCGTTTATCCAGCGCCTGCTGGCAGAGGTGGGGATATTTTATTTCTTCACCCTGCAGGAAGAGGCCCAGAGCGAAGTGGTCCACTTCGCCGACGCGCAGCGGGCGCTGATGTTCGATAAGACACTGCCGGTTAACAGCCCGTCCGGGATGAGCGACAGCGGTGCGGAATCGATATGGGGTCTGAACATCACGCACAACGTCGTAGAGGCGAACGTCACTACCCGGGATTATAACCCCCGCGATGCGCAGAGCGTTCTCCAGTCGGCAACAGCGGATATGACCCGGGGAAATGGTGAAGGCATCACTTACGGAGAGGTATACCACTATAAGCTTCGCCACCGGGAGCGGGGCGATAAAATCGACCCGCAGGCGGAGACCGCCAACTTCTATGCCCGTCTCGACCATGAGCGTTTTCTCGCTCGCCAGACGCTGATTACCGCGAGCACTACGGCAGCCTGGCTGGCGCCGGCCCAGGTGCTGACCCTCACCGACAGCCTGCCGTCGACCCTGCCTGCGCCCGTGCAGGACCCACTGTTAATCACCGGCACCGGTTTTACCGCCAGCCGCCGGGAGGCGCTGCGGGTGACCCTGCTGGCGGTGCCCTACAGCGAAACATTGTGCTGGCGTCCGCCGCTGCTGCCGCGCCCGAAGGTGACTGGCACCATGACGGCGCGGGTGACCAGCGCGAAGGCGAATGATATCTACGCCTGGCAGGATGCGTCCGGCCTGTACCGGGTGAAATTTGACGCTGACAGAGATGATAAAGGGCAGGGTCAGGAAAGCATGCCGGTGCGTCTCGCCAAACCCTATGGCGGCGACGTGTACGGCTTTCACTTCCCGCTGATTCAGGGAACGGAAGTGGCGATAGCGTTCCACGAAGGCGATCCCGACCGGCCGTATATCGCTCATGCGCTGCACGACTCGCGGCATGTTGACCCTGTGACGGAAAAGAACAGCACCCGAAATGTGATTCGTACTCCGACCAACAATAAGCTGCGAATGGAGGATAAGCGCGGCGAGGAGCATATCAAGCTCAGCACCGATTACGGCGGCAAGACGCAGCTGAACCTGGGGCATAACGTGGATGCGCAGAGGGAGTTGCGGGGGGAAGGGGCAGAGCTGAGAACGGATAAATGGGTGAGTATCCGCGGCGGTGCGGGGGTGTTGATTAGTGCGGATAAACAGCCTTCGGCAGGCGACAGGATGCTGGCAATGGAGGAGGCGATTGCGCAGCTTGAAAATGCCCTGGGTATTGCGAAAAGCCTGGCGTCGGCAGCGGAATCGGCTCAGGCCCTGCCATCGGATACCGGCAACCAGCAGACACTGAACGATGCGCTGAAAGAGCTGGCACAGCCGGGGATAGTGCTGAATGCGCCGCAGGGCGTGAGCATCAGCAGTCCGCAGGCGGTACGGTTGTCTTCGGGTAGCGCCAGCGTGGGGATTGTGTCACAGCAGAATACGGACATCAGTGCGCTGAAACGTTTTACGGTAGCGGCGGGAGAAGCCGTCAGCCTGCTGGCACGAAAGGCGGGGATTAAGCTGTTTGCGGCGAAGGGAAAGATGGAAATCCAGGCGCAGGATGATGCGCTGGAGGCGACGGCGAAAAAGGATATCACCGTGACCAGCGTGGAAGGGCGAGTGGAAATCACGGCGGCGAAGGAACTGGTGGTGAACTGTGCGGGAGCGTATATCAGGCTAAGTGGTGGCAATATCGAGCTGGGCTGCCCGGGGAATATTCTGCTGAAATCGGCCAATGTGCAGAAAATGGGCGCAGCTGATTATGATGCAAACAAACCTGAGCTTCCCGTCGGTTTCAGTGAGTTTTTTACTGCAAAAGATGAAGAGTCCGGGGAGATTTTACCTTTTACCCGGTACAGGATAACAACCGGTGAAGGTAAAGTATTTGAAGGCAGGACCGATGCGGAAGGTAAAACTGTTGCAGTTTATACTGCCCTGCCTGATGCCCTGCATATAGAATTACTTTAAAGAATGAAGGAATAGCATATGGCTACCGGAGAAGAGAAAAGTAAAACATCGGTACAAGGGACGGGAACGGTTGTAAAAGGAAAATATGGCCCAGAATGTTATTTTCACCCAGGTAGCGCAACATTGCTTTTTCTGGCGGCTTCAGATACTAAAATTATCGAACAGGAGCATGATTTTCTGTCTGGCTTGCTTGAAACTCAGAAACAGGCGCAAAAAAATCTTGATGATATTAATTTTGAAGCAATCACTCAGGCAGGCAGAGTGCCAGCAAGAAAATTTGAAAGTGAAATCACTAAAGCCTATGAAGCCTTAAACAAAGCAAATCAGGCTTTGCGGAAAGAGCTTATGTCACTAACAGCGAATCCTCCGGAGGGGGAATTGCTTAATGATAAAATGAAAGATACTGCCATTGGTATAATGGAACTTATTCCGCTTAAAAACAACACAGTGAAAGGATTCAAGAAAACTTATGTGCGTTCCGATAAAATAAAACAACAGTGGCGAACATATAAGCTCAGCGAAGTTGATAAAGAAAGTGGTGAAGCCAGTTTCATAAAATATAAAAACAAAACTATTGTTTCTCAGGATGCGAATGGTAATCCGGTGAATAAAACCATACGTCAGGGAAAAATAGATACAGCGGAACTAAAAAAACAACTAAGTAACGTACCTGTTTCACTGAAATTCGATCTTGTTGACGATACGAATGTTATTGTCAGTCACTGGGCAGAGGAAATGAACAAATCTCTGACCTGGCCAAAGGGGGATGGTAAAGTCGACGAATCTGTTTATCACCAGTATGTTGATATCAGCGCGCAGGCTCAACTGATGCGCTACAGCCATGGAGCGGGTGCATCAGCGGAATATAATCCGTCAGAAAAAAAACTGGAGGGCAAAATAGAAGGTCATGCCAGTTTTGCACTGGGGGAGGCGAAGGCCGAAACGGCCCTGTACCTGCCGGACAGGTTAGGTGTCAGCCTTTTATTTCCGGCGAAAAAAGTGACTCCACAGACACCGGATGGTGTCTGTAATATGGGAGCGCTGCGTTTTGCCATGAAAGTGGTATTGTCAGGTAGCGTAGGTGCCAGTGCTGCAATTGAATTAGGGGTGACAGTAGACTGGAGTGGAGAAATGGGAAAGGGCTATGGCATTAAAGGCCGTCCTGCAACCCTGACTGCCCAACCGTTACCAGGACAGCAGCAGGTGAATTTAAAGACCTCAACAATACCTGAAGCACAGGGGGGAGGTGAAATTGGTGTTTTTGTTGGTGCTCAGGCGGGAGGTAATATCAGTGGTGCCATTGAGTGGTTTGACCCGCATCCTGATGATACGCCAGTAGCTATAGGTGTTGAGAAAGATAACAAACCCATTGTCAATAAAGAGAAGAAGTTTGCCGCGATAGCCAAACTGGAAGCGGGGATGACGGTGCAGGCAGGCGCAGGGGGAAGTGGGGTTTTTTATATCACCTATATTCAGGGACGTTTTCGTATTTACTGTAAAGCGGCTTTATGTTGGGGAGTTGGAGCCAAAGGGGAAGTCGGTTTTGAAGTTGATGGCAGCAGCTTTGCGGCTTTTATGAAGAGCTTTCTTTATATGCTGAGAAATGTGGATTATCAGAAGCTTGAGCAGATGATGGCAAGAGATGCCTTCCGTTCTTTATGTGCAATTCCTATTATTATGGCGGCACAAGGGATACAGGCGGGTGAGGCCATGCTAAAGAATATGGGAATAATATTACGACGAATTGAAACCGATCTTGAAGATGAAAATAAGCGCGTTCATCTGATGAATAGTATTTTGTCAAACCCCGACCAGCTTAAATATACCCCTCCGGAAACAAAAGGGGCAGTGATTGCCACATTAATTGATCAGAACTGGGTGGACTGGCTTGACCCTCGCAATCAGAATAATGATTTTTTTTCCGTTAACAGCTGGAAGCTCGGTCCTCTAAAGAGGCGAAAACAAGCGGTGTTTATGGCGCTGAAGTGGATACAAAGTCAGGCAGATTATAACAATGTCATGCAGCATTTGACGTTGTCGCCAGGGGAGAAAAAAGGTAATAAAGAACTGAATGAAAAAGATGTGATTAACTTTTTAGGTATCGGGGAACAAAAATTGATTTTTTACACCAATTATGGCGAAAAGCTCACCTTACTGCATAATAACCTCCCGGTTTTTGTTGACCCGGATGAGCCATTTAAACCCATACCTGACATCCTGATGTCAGAATATCTTGCCATGATCGACGACCAGCACCCGACGGGTACAATGACTGCCTGATGCAATGGCTGAGGTGATAAGATGAGAAAATTAATCGTAGTTGCTTCCGTTGCTCCCGGTTTACTGACAGGGTGCGATCAGGGAAATACCACCGGGAGTGAAAAAGCAGCTAAAGCACTTGTGGATAAATCGGTCTCTAATATGGTCCCCGTTCAGGGTGGTGAGTTTTTAATGGGTGATTTTGGTCCATTAGTTGGTGAAAAATTACCTTTCAGCATACAACAGGATGATAAAACTTTACATAAGGTTATTTTAAGTGATTTTTCGATATCAAAATATAAAGTCACTAACGATGATTTTAATGTTTATTTGAAAGTAACAGATAAAAAAAATCCACCTGTGGATATACTGGCACAACGTCATCCTTCTCTGCTAAAGGGGGATTATCCTGCAGGTGTTATCTGGCAACAGGCAAAAGATTATTGTCAGTGGTTAGGTAAAAAATCCGGTAAAAAAATTGATTTGCCGACAGAGGCACAATGGGAGTTTGCAGCAAGATCCAGAGGTCAGTATCTTCCGTTTGCTACTAACAATGGTGAGTTTACACCAGGAAAAAATGTCCCAAGCCAGGATGAACTGAATAAATACACTGACGGGATGGGGCTTCCCATTTATCCAGTAGGTAAATACCCATCAAATCCCTTAGGGCTGTATGATATGGGATTGAGTGGTTCAGAATGGACCAATGACTGGTATGCAGCAGATTATTACTCCAACTCTCCGGTAAAGAATCCTCAGGGACCAGAGCAAGGGACCGAGAAAGTGTTGCGTGGGAATGTTGGCGGCGACAGACAGTACGCATTGACTATGTTTAGACAATCTGCTTCACCACTCCCAGAAGAAGTTGATGGTGACTATGAAAAATATGGTGTTGGTCCGCAGTATGTTTTCCGTTGCGTCATCAATAAATAATGTCGTTTGGTGGTGACATATATCATTTTAACCGGAGCAACAGCGTTGAATGAATGTTCCAATAAACCGGAGAGACTATTTAAACCTGTCCCGGATAGCCTGATGTCAGAATATCTTGCCATGATCGACGACCAGCACCCGACGGGGACAATGACTGCCTGATGCAAAGGCTGAGGTGATAAGATGAGAAAATTAATCGTAGTTGCTTCTGTTGCCGCCAGTTTACTGCTCGGGTGTGACCAGAAGAGTACTGACAAGCGTGAAACCCTGTCTGAAACGCTTGTTGCTAAGTCGCTTTCTGACATGGTCCCCGTTCAGGGCGGCGAGTTTTTAATGGGGGATTTTGGACCATTAGTCGGTCAAAAACTACCTTTCAGCATAAACCAGGATGATAAGGTATTACATAAGGTTGTATTAAGTGATTTTTCGATATCAAAGTTTAAAGTTACCAACGATGATTATAATAAATATCTGCAAATAACAGGGGTAAAAAAACCACCCATCCATATTTTTTTAAAAAATTATCCATCCTTGCAAAAAGGAGATTATTCTGTTGGTGTTACCTGGCAACAGGCAAAAGACTATTGTCAGTGGTTAGGTAAGGGGTCTGGTAAAACGATTGATTTACCAACAGAGGCGCAATGGGAATATGCAGCAAGATCCAGATGTCAATACTTTCAGTTTCCAACAAATAATGGTGAGTATTTACCTGGAAAAAATGTTCCGGGTAAAGATGAATTAGATAAATATACAGATGGTTTTGGTTTCCCATTTTACCCAGTAGGCAAATATCCTCCAAACCCCCTGGGTCTGTATGATACGGGGCTCAGTGGCTCTGAATGGACTAATGACTGGTATGCAGCAGATTATTACTCTCATTCTCCGGTAAACGATCCCCAGGGACCTGCGCAGGGTACTAAAAAAGTCCTGCGCGGATATATTGGCGGCGACAGACAGTACGCTTTAACCATGTTCAGGCAATCAAAATTGCCAGTTCCGAAGATCGATAAAGACGATGACTATGAAAAATATGGTGTTGGTCCGCAGTATGTATTTCGTTGTGTCGTTAATAAATAATGTGTGATGCTATATCTTATTTTAAAAAATCGGTGGCGTTCAACATATAAGGTTTTTTTCTAATGGATGGTAAAATCATGTACAGTAGTGAAATTAATTCATCGTCATCAACGATGATTGTCAACGGAAAAAAGTGGTGCTCATTAAAAATCTGAAAGAAGAAATGTTAAGGTTTGAAGATGAAGCCAAAACTGACTGGCTGTTTCCTAATCCTATGCCGTTTGGTCTGGAACGAGTTATGACTCAGCAGTGGGTGCGGGCTTATCTAGGATTTCCGATGGTTTACGTTGAAGCAAAAATTGTTATGACTGTTTATAGGGGGGGAAAGAGATATATACCTTACCTGTTCCTCATCAAAATAGTTCTGTCGTATTTACCTATGACAATGATTTATTTGCAGAAACCGTGACTTTTTATCCACTGAAGCGAGCAAAGGAGATTCAGATTGCGTTAGAGAAAAAGCGACTTTGTGGCAAATGAATATTGATATCGAAACACTTGTGAAGCAACTAGGTAAACCTTGTTAGAATATTTATGATCAACGTTTAATTCCCTGCAAAAAACCAACAGGTACTGTTAGTGATGATATTTTCAGGCTGGATATGAGGCGATAAGGAATATTTTTATCTTTTATCAATAACCAGAAAAAATCTTGAGGAAGTGACTTTGCGGTTAGAAGATGAAAAAAACGGCTTGGTTATTTCCTAATCCGCTGCCATTTAGTCTTGAATCAGTAATGACGCAGCGATGGATGCGCGAACGCTTCGGATTTCCCATAGGTTATGGCGAACGTAAAACGATAGAGAGCTATAGTCGTCGTATTAGCGAGGTATACCCACTGTTGCCACCTAATCAGAAAATGTCTGTTTTATTTTCTTATAATTCTGATTATTTTGTTGCTAGTGTATTTTTTATTGTATAGAGCATGCAATAGAAATTAAGGCGGATCTCGCGAATATAAGGTCGTCTGGCAATTGGCGTTCGAAGTGAAAAGTTATTAATGTAGGGGATACCACCTGGGGGGAGAAGTATATATTAAGTAAAGAGAGGCGTGCAGATATTCAAGATATTATTTTATGTTTATTATTCTTTCTTTGATAGGAGTAGCCGGTTTTTGTCTGTTATTAAATGTTATTGCCTCACTCTTTAGGTTGAAATAGATGCGATTGAGTATTCTAATTAATAATTACTGTATCGCTGATATATAAAAGGAAATTCAATGTCCAAAGGTTTTGTATTACTCGGCGATAAAACCACGCACGGCGGTGCTGTTATTTCCGCATCCTCCACCATGATTGTAAATGGAAAGCCCGTAGCGCTGGTGGGGGATAAAGTCAGCTGCCCGATTCCGGGACATGGCACTAATGCCATTATTGAGGGAGCGCCGGAATGGTCTTCCGATGGTAAAGCCATCGTGGTCGATGGCTGCAAATGTCAGTGCGGTTGCCAGGTGATTTCCGGCGCGCCGGAATGCGCGATAGGATAAAAAATGGGCTGGGTACGAACAAAAGCATTGACCATGGAGCAGCCATCGGCTCCTTCACTGACCCGATGGCTGTTTGCCGGTGTACTGATGGCGATTATCGGTGTCCTGCTCTTTATCCTCCATGCTTCCGGCACCGTAAAAATTCTCTCAGTGGTAAATATCTGGTGGGTATCCCTGATGCCTGCAGGATGCTGGTTGCTGATTTTTTGTCTGCGTTGCTACCTGTGGGACAGGGATCTGAAAGCGCATCAGTTCTTGCTGAAAGAGGCGGAATACGGACAGCAGAGGTGGGAAGACTGGGCCGGGCGCTGGCTGGCCGTTCTGGGCAGTGCAGTGCTGTTGCCGGATCATATTTCTGCGGCGCATTGGGGGAGTGAGCGGCCTCAGCAATACGGACTTACCCGCAGGATTAATTACCTTCCGGCAGTAGAGCCCGTGCAGTTGAGTGCGATGCATGCGCTGCTGACCAGTATAGAAGAGCGCGTGCAGTGCCTGCCGGAAGAGCTACCGCTGTATGTCACCCTGATCACGGATAATCCCTCGCCTGAGCTGACCAGCAGTTTCAGTAATCTCTGGAAAGAACACATTCCTGGCCGCGCCGTGCCTGATGATATTACCGTTACCGGCTCATTCTCACTGTCGGAAGTGGAGGAGCGCCTGAAGCAGCCTGTACTGACGGTCAATCTACTCCTGGTCATCCAGCTCAACGGTGGTACAGCATACTCCGACGGGCTGGCCGTGTTGCTGCTGACCAGCGATGATGTGGCGCAAAAATACCATCTGCCGCACTCATCACGGCTGTTACGTCCTATGCCCTTAGATATGACGAACTTTGAAGACGATATCACCCTGTTTCTGGAAACCCAGACTGTCGCCTGCCAGACGCCCTCCGTTATCGGGGACGCAAAAAAATGGACGGAAAGAAGCGCCGCGCTTATCACGCAGGGCGGCAAAATGCATACCCCATGGAAAGCTGAAGATATCGCGCTGCTGGAAAAATGGTGCGGTATTCCGGGACCCGCAGCGCCCTGGCTCCTGACCGCGCTGGCAGCCGATCTGGTCAGCCTCCGTAAACAGCTCCTGCTGGCGTTATTTTCCAGCGAACAGGAACATTTTATCAGTACCATCACCCCAGGGAGTGAAGATGAATATACCGGGTAATGGCCTTGGCCGGTTTGGCCTGGCCGGTCTTACGTTGGCCGGGATGGCTGCAATATGGTGGGGGATTACCCGCTATGGCGGCATGCTGAATATCAATACGCGGGGCGAGCAGGTACTGGCGTTTGTCCTGGTCTGTCTGGCGTTGGTATTTATTTTTTACCTTCCTGCAATGTCCCGCCGTGTGAAGGAGAGTTTATATCGCCGGCAGTCGCAGCAGGCCAGCGTCTTACCCGGCGAAGAAGGGCGCGTGGCGCTGACACCTCCCCATCATATTACGGTGGGGGAAATTCGCCAGACTCTACGCTATCAGTATGGACGCGACTGGTCCCGCAAAGTCCGTATTCTGCTGATAATTGGCTCAGTCAGAGACGTAGAACAACTGACCCCAAAGCTCACGCAGGAACTCTGGCAGGAAGATCAGGGTACATTATTGCTGTGGGGTGGAGACCCTGGGGCAGCGGTAGATAACGCCTGGTTCACAGCGCTGCGTAAACTGCGTTATCGCCCGGCTGATGGTATGGTGTGGGTAACATCGGGCTTTGACGGCGTTTTGACAACGATGAACAGAACGAAGCCCAGGCTCACGCCAGATGAAATGGATAGTGTGTCTCACTCTCTAAAGCTACGCTACGAAGCTCTTGGATGGAAACTTCCCCTATACGTCTGGTCGCTGTATGAGGAGGGCAACGAAAAAAATGGACGTATCACTCAGCCTGTAGGCTGCCTGTTACCCGCAGGTTGTACGCCGCAAATAGTTGCCGAACAGTTCACTGCCCTGGCGCCGTTACTGATAGAGCAGGGCATCCAGCAGATATGCGGGCAACCACAGCACAATTTTTTACTCGCGCTGGCCGACCAGTTGACTCGGGAAGCGGAAGCGGTGGTGGAACCGTTATCGATACTGCTTAATCCATACCGACCATTGCCGCTGGCCGGGGTGGTATTTAGTGAGGCATCAGTAGAGGCTGGTCGCAGCGTCAGTCATCACTGGGGACGGGATAACCGCTGGGAAACGATACCAGACTCTGTGCTGTGGTTGCCAGCCGGTCTACGTCCGCGCAAACAGGGCGTCAACTGGATGCGTGGGATGAGCGTGGCAACTGCCGCCCTGATGTTATTCTGGGCCGTCTCAATGTCAGTCTCTTTTATCGCCAACCGCGAGCTGGTTGCGACCGCACAGGAGCAGGTGCAGCAGGCCTCGGCGGGAAAACAGCCTCTGGCCGTACGCCTGCATGCGCTCTCCGCGTTACAGAAAACGCTTTCTAAACTGGAATACCGCTCACAGCACGGAGCACCCTGGTACCTCCGCGCTGGCCTGAGCCAGAATGATGACCTGCTGGCGGCGCTTCTGCCGCGCTATGGCGAAAGCGCCTTACCGCTGCTGCGTGATGCGGCGGCGCGCCATCTGGAAGGGCAGCTGAACGCCTTTGCGCAGCTTCCGCCGGACAGTCCGCTTCGCGAGAAGAGGGCAAAAACGGCTTACGATCAGTTAAAACTGTACCTGATGCTCTCGCGCCCTGAGAGGATGGACGCGTCCTGGTTTGCCACCACGCTGATGCAGGACTGGTCGCAGCGCTCAGGCATCGCCGACGCCGTCTGGCAGGGCAGCGGCCCTTCGTTACTGGCATTTTACGCTGCCAGCCTGGCGTCGCATCCGCAGTGGCGTCTGCCTGTCGACGACGGTCTGGTCAGCCAGGCGCGCACACGGTTAATTCGCCAGCTGGGCCAGCGCAACAGTGAGTCCACGCTTTATCAGAAGATGCTCGCGCAGGTGGCGAACCAGTATGCGGACTTGCACCTGGCGGACATGACCGGCGGCACCGACGCGTCGCGCCTGTTCACCACCGATGAGGTGGTGCCGGGGATGTTCAGCCGGAAAGCCTGGGAAGAGACGGTGCAGCCCGCCATTGAGAAAGTGGTCGCGGAACGCCGCGATGAAATGGACTGGGTGCTGAGCGACGCGAAGCAGCCTGCCGCGCAGTCGGCGTCGCCGGAAGCCTTGCGAGTCCGGCTGGCGGAGCGTTATTTCGCTGATTTCAGCGGCGCCTGGCTGGATTTTCTCAACAGCTTACGCTGGCAGCGCGTGGAGACCCTCTCCGATGCCATCGACCAGCTGACCCTGATGGCCGATGTGCGCCAGTCGCCGCTGGTGGCGCTGATGAACACCCTGAGCGTGCAGGGGCGAACCGGCCAGACCGGGGAAGTCATCGCCGATTCGCTTGTCAAATCAGCGAAAAATCTGTTTAACCGCGACGGGCAGCCCGCCATCGACCAGCAGGGTGGCGTGCGCGGTCCTCTGGATGCCACCTTCGGGCCCGTGCTGGCGCTGCTGGACAATCGCGACGGCGGGACGCCCACCAGCCGCCTTAGCCTGCAGACCTTCCTGACTCGCGTCACTCAGGTGCGTCTGCGCCTGCAGCAGGTCACCAACGCCACCGACCCGCAGGCGATGACCCGCCTGCTTGCGCAGACGGTGTTCCAGGGCAAGGCTGTGGATCTAACCGAAACGCGCGACTACGGCAGCCTGGTGGCGGCGGGACTGGGCCAGCAGTGGAGTGGTTTTGGACAGACGCTGTTTGTTCGCCCGATGGAGCAGGCCTGGCAGCAGGTGCTGACGCCGGCGGCGGAAAGTCTCAACGCCCAGTGGCGCAGCGCGGTGGTGGAGGACTGGAATCGCGCTTTTGGCGGCCGCTACCCCTTTAAAAATACCAGCAGTGAAGTCTCTCTCCCGCTGCTGGCAAAATATCTCAATAGCGAGACCGGACGCATCGCCCGCTTTCTGCAGACCCGGCTGAACGGCGTACTGCATAAAGAGGGGAGCCGCTGGATGGCGGACAGTATCAATGCCCAGGGGCTGACGTTTAACCCGGCCTTTCTGCAGGCGATGAATACCCTGAGCCATCTCTCCGACGTCGCGTTCGCCAACGGCGAAGCGGGATTGCATTTTGCGCTACGCCCCGGCACCGCGGATGGCGTGATGCAGACGGAGCTGGTCATCGACAGCCAGAAACTTGTCTACATGAACCAGATGCCGGCCTGGCGGCGGTTCAGCTGGCCCGCCGATACCGAAGCGCCGGGCGCCAGTCTGAGCTGGATCAGCACCCGGGCGGGCACCCGCCAGTATGCAGATCTTCAGGGGGCCTGGGGCTGGATCCGCCTGCTGGATAAGGCGGTGGTCAGCGCTTACCCCGGAACGAGCAGCAGCTGGAGCCTGAGCTGGAAAGCGCCGGATGGTCTGTCGCTGAACTACACCCTGCGCACCGAGTCGGGGGAAGGACCGCTGGCGCTGCTGGCCCTGCGAAACTTTACGCTACCGGAGACGATATTCAGCGTGCGCGCGCCTGCTGAGCGTGTTCCGCTGACCGACGATATACCCGGCGAAGAGGGATACTGAAACCGCCTCCCTCACTGATTGGCGTTGACCTGCGACGCCGGGCCTCCTCTGCTCATGGCCGCCCGGCGGCCAACTAATCTGCCCGCGCAGCCATGCTGCGTGTCTCCCTGAAGACGAATAATGGAATAGTCATAATGGACGATTTAACCCTGCGATATTTTGACGCTGAAATGCGCTACCTGCGTGAGGCGGCAAAAGCGTTCGCGCAGGCTCACCCCGACCGGGCGGCGATGCTGGATCTCGATAAAGCCGGCACGCCGGACCCTTACGTTGAGCGCCTGTTTGAAGGCTTTGCCTTTTCCGTAGGTCGCTTGCGCGAAAAAATTGATGATGATCTGCCGGAGCTGACCGAGGGGCTGGTCAGCATGCTGTGGCCGCACTACCTGCGCACCATTCCATCGCTATCGATCGTGGCGCTGACCCCAACGCTGCCGGCGATGAAGATGGTGGAAACGGTGCCCGCCGGGTTTGAGATAAGCTCCCGCCCACTGGGGCCGAAAAATACCGTGTGCCGGTACCGAACCACCCGCGATCTGACGCTTAATCCGCTGGCGATAGAGGAGGCGGTGATGACGGCGGAGCCGGACGGACGTTCGGTCCTGCGGCTACGCTTCACCTGTAGCGAGCTGGCAGACTGGTCGCAGACCGATCTCCGCCGCCTGCCGCTGTACCTGGGGGAAGACGCCGTTACCGGCAGCGCTCTTCATCTGTGGCTGACCCGACGCCAGGCCGCGATGTACCTGCGTCTGCCAGGGCAGGCGGAGCGGGTAAGTCTGGACGGCTATTTTTCGCCGGGGGGATTCAGCGAGGAGGATCGTTTATGGCCGAAGGGGGAGAGCGCTTTCAGCGGCTATCAGTTGCTGCTCGAGTATTTCACCTTTCGCGAAAAATTTATGTTCGTGCAGCTAAATGGCCTGGAAAACATCACCCTGCCGGCGGGGATAGCGCATTTCACGCTTGAGGTGGTGTTCAGCGAGGTCTGGCAAAGCGATTTACCCGTCAGCGCAAGCAGCCTGCGCCTGCACTGTGTGCCGGTGATTAACCTGTTTACCCTCGAGGCCGATCCGTTGACCATCAGCGGGCTGGAGAGCGAATACCTCCTGCGTCCGAAGCGCCTGCAGGACGGGCATACCGAAATCTATTCTGTCGACAGCGTGACCGGCTCCGGGCGCACCGGGGAGGCGCGCTATGTGCCTTTCACCCGCTTTCGTCACCAGGGGGGAATGATGCGTCGCCATGCGCCGGAGCGCTACTACCACACCCGCGTCAAACGGGGCGTCACCGGCATGCACGATACCTGGCTTATCCTCGGCGGACAGCAATGGGAGGCTGACCGGGCGCTGGCGCGGGAAACGGTCTCCTTGCGCATCACCGGCACTAACGGCCAGCTGCCGCGCCGGGCGCTACAGAGCACGTTGCTGGATCGCTGTGAGTCGATATCAGCCACGCCGCTTACCGTCCGTAATCTCTGTAAACCCACGCTGCCGGCATATCCCCCGGCGGAAGACCGCTACCACTGGCGGGTCATGAGCCATCTGGGCACCCGTTTTCTCAACATGATGAGCAGCGCCGAGGTACTGCGCGGTACGCTGTCGCTCTACAACTGGCGGGAAGATGAGCTCAATAACCGCCGTCTGGACGCCATTCTGGCGGTAAGTCATCACCGAATTCAGCGTTTCGAGCAGGGCTTCCTGCTGCGCGGGCTGGATATCGAAGTGACGCTCGACAGCAGTGGATTTACTGGCATGGGGGATGTCCATTTGTTTGGCGACATGCTCAACCGCTTTTTCGCGCTGTATGCCGATATGAATCAGTTCATCCAGCTGACGCTCATTGTTCAACCTGAAGGGAAATGTATCCGGTGGAAAGAGAATCACAGTCTGCGCCTGCCCGGCTGATGGCGCAGCTCCGGCCTCAGTTGCCGTACATGAATTTTTACCGCTTCTGCCAGTTGCTGGAGGAGAACCATCCGAAGGCGCCGATCATCGGCAGCGGCTGGCTGGTGGGTGATGAACCCATACGCTTTCGCCCGCATCCGGGGATGGGTTTCCCGGCCGGCGAAATCCGTGGAATGGACGATCCTGACCCGCCCCGGCCGCCGGCGGTTCGCGTTGCTTTTATGGGTCTCTACGGCGTGGAATCCCCGCTGCCGACCCACTATAGCGATGATATTGCGCAACGGCGGGAAGGCGTCGAGGCTACCGAGGATTTTCTCGATATCTTCAACCATCGACTAATCGCCCAGTATTACCGTATCTGGCGCAAATATTCCTACCCGGCAACCTTTCGGGTAGGTGGCACGGACAACACCTCGCAGTATCTGCTGGGCCTGGCGGGGCTGGGCATACCGGGATGTGCCGCTGTCGCCGCAGCGCCGCTGTCGCGATTTCTGGCGCTGCTGCCGGGGATGATGTTGCCGGGGAGATCCGGGGAAGGCATGGAGGCGCTGGTGGCGCTCCTGGCTCCGGGGACCCGGGCGACGGTGTACCACCACGATCCCTGCCGGATCCCCTTGTCGCAGCCGTTAACGATGAGCATCCGCCAGCCAGTTAGCCTGCAACACAGGCCAGTGATGGGAACTCACGCTACGGATGTGAACGGTCAGGTGTTGCTGCAGCTGGCGACGGAAAAGCCTGATGAGGTCCGCGGCTGGCTGCCCGGCGGCGAACTGTTCAGCGACCTGATGGCGCTCCTGCACGTCTGGCTCGGATCTCATCTCGACGTGCGGCTGCAGCTTTGCGTCGCCCGCCATTTACTGCCGAATGCGCAACTTTGCTGCCAGCAGGCGCATGCCGTCCAGCTCGGGAGAACGGCTGTGCTGCAACCGCTGGATGCGCAGAAGCAGGCTGACGACAGGATCACGATTTATCTGGGGCGCTATCAGCGCGTCCGGGAAAACCTCCACCGCAGGGAGAGCGATGAAGATGGCGATTACCGTAGTTAAACCCTCTGCCACGTTACTGGCATTCTTCATGGTCACCCTCTTAACCGGCTGCGGCCTGACGCAGACCGTAAAAGACGGCGCCGTTTCCGTGACCCAGTCCATTTTTTACCCCCAGGTGAAAACGCTTCATCTGGATCTTCGCGCCCGGGAAGGCGTGAATAACAACGCCAAAGGCGCCTCCCTGGCGACGGTGGTGCGTATTTACCAGCTGAAGGACCGGCAGGCATTTGACAATACTGACTACCCGTCGCTGTTTGCCGGCGATGGCCAGGCGCTGCAGGCGGACCGGGTGGCGGAAAAAGATATTCGCCTGCGTCCGGGCGAATCGGTGACCGTTGATATGCCCATGGAAACCAGCGCGCAGTTTGTCGCTGTGGCGGCCATGTTTATCGATCCAGACCTGACGCTAAATAGCTGGCGGCTGGTACTCACCCGGGACGATCTCGACCCGGCGAGACCGCGCATTATCGAAGCCAGCCAAAATCAACTGACGCTGCACCCGCTTAAGGAGAAGTGAAATGCCTCGACCCTCCCTGTACGACATCCTCTACGGCAATTTCGCCGGCGGGCTGGAGCTGAACAACGTCAGCGAAACGGATCAGGTCATCCTGTCGGTGCTCGATAACATGCAGCGCATCCTCAACTGTCGGGCCGGAACGCTGGCCCATTTGCCGGACTACGGCCTGCCGGATATGACCGCTATCCTCCAGGGCATGCCGGCGTCGGCGCATCAGCTGATGAGCACGCTGTCGGCGGTGTTGCTGAAATACGAACCGCGCCTGCAGCGGATCGCGGTGGTGATGCTCGATCAGGATGCGCCCGGCGAACTGCGCTATGCCATTGATGCTGAGCTGAAGGATATCGGTCTGGTACGTTACGGTACAGAGTTTATGCCTGAAGGCAGGGTGTTGATCCGCCACCTTAAACGTCAGCAGTACCTTGACGCCCGCTCCGCCCTCTAATCTCTCGCTGAAAGACATCATGATGACAACACATAAAGACCGCCGCTATAAAACCGGTGGCGACCCACGCACGCTGGCTGATTTTATTGCCCTGCGTGCGGAAATGAACAAGCTCAGCCACCCGGCGCGGCCGGATATTAACTGGCCGTATGCCGAGCAGCTTGCCCGTGCGCTGCTGGAGCATCACGGCGCGGATCTGCAGACTGTCGCCTGGTATACGCTGGCCCGCGCCCGGCTGGACGGCCTGGCAGGGATCAACGAGGGGCTATCGCTGCTGGAAACGCTGCTGGCCCACCAGGGTAAAAACCTGTGGCCGCAGGCGCTCCCGGCCCGCACCGAAATCTTCCGCACCCTGAGCAAGCGGCTGCGGCAGGTGATCCGCACCCTGAACCTCACCCCGGACGATCTTGCGTCGCTTAGCCAGGCTGAGTGTTCGCTGCAAACCTTCGACGCGGTGCTCCAGCGCCTTGAGATCGCGCCTGAAAACCCGCTGAGTGACCTGCAGGCGCTGCTGCGCAGCACGGCAACCCGCTTCGAGAACCTCGACCCTGCGCCAGCGCCTCCCGTCGCGCCGCCGGTGGCGATGTCTGAGGCGGCACTTCCCGACGCTCTGGTCAGCGAAGAGGATGCTGCGAAGGCTGAGCCAGCGCCAGAACGACAACGTAGACCAGAGGCTGAGCCGCTGGCTCCGTCTTCACCAGCAAAGCGGCCCGCGCCAGGGATGGCATCGACTCCGGTCGCCGCGGCGCGCTGGAAGCCATTTATCGCCGGAATGGTCACCATGCTGGCGGTGTCGGGCATCGCCGTCGGTGGATGGCTGGCGCTGCGCCAGACCGATTTGCCGCCAACTGTGATGACGCAACAGGCCGGGCCGCTAGCGGACCTCCCGGGGGCATCTCCCCACGCGCCGGTCGATCTGCGCCAGGCGCAGCGCCAGCTTGACGATCTCGCCCAGCTGGCGCCGGACTGGGCGATAAGCTACGGCGACCGGCTGGTCCAGCTGGCCCTGAGCCGCTGGCCGGAACAGGCAAAGCCCCTGGCGCAGCAGTGGCAGCGGCAGCTAAGCGCTGCGGCATTGCCCGCGGAAAACCTCACCGGCTGGGCGGAGGGCATGCGTCAGCTGCAACGGCTTGCCGGTCAGCTCAATGCCCTCGACGAGCAGAAGGGGAAGTACCTGACGGTGAGCGAACTGAAAACGGCGGTGTTTGCCATCATGCAGTCGCTTAACCGCGCCGTTCCGCTGGAAGAGCAGCTGCGTGAGCTGGCCGCGCTCCCCGCAGGTCAACCCTGGCCAGCCGCCCGCGGCAGTCTCGCCGAACTGCATCTGCAACAGCTGATCGTGGAGTATGCCCTGCTGAAGCGAAAACAGCCGGCGCCACCGCCCGCTGCGCGACCCGCAACCGGTGGGCCCTCGGTGAGTGAGGCGGTGAAATAAAGTGTGCGCATGGCAACATTTTCTTTACATCATGATTGCAAGAACTCTACGCCCTTCGTAGTCTGAAAATGATTTAAATATACCGTTTCATTTTATATTGAAAATTTTATTTCAAACTCTGAGGGCATGCTATGAAGCACTGTAAAATCATCCTGTTAGTTGGCCTTCTGGCCAGTTCCGCTTCGGCATTGGCGGAGAAGATCGGCGTCTCGATGGCTTACTTCGATCAAAACTTTCTCACCATTATTCGTCAGTCCATTGAGAAAGAAGCTCATGCCCGCCAGGTCGAGGTGCAGTTCGAAGACGCCCGCGGCGACACCGGGCGCCAGGCCGATCAGGTGCAGAGCTTCATTGCCTCCGGCGTGGACGCGATCATCGTTGATCCCGTGGACTCCGCCAGCACCCCGCAGCTGACGAAGATGGCGCAGCAGGCCAGGATGCCGCTGGTGTATGTGAACCGGACGCCGGGGGACAAAACGTTACCCCCTGGCGTGGTGTTTGTCGGTTCGGACGAGCGGGAGTCCGGCACATTGCAGATGGAAGCGCTGGCGAAGCTGGCGAACTACAAAGGCAACGTCGCCATCATGATCGGCAATCTCACCGATGCCGGCGCGCTGCAGCGCACCAGGGACGTAGAGCAGGTGGTGGCCAAATATCCGGCGATGAAAGTGGTGCAGAAACAGCCGGCCAACTATTCCCGCAGCGAGGGAATGGATCTGATGCAGAACTGGACAGGCAACGGGGAAGCGATTGATATTGTGGCGGCGAACAACGACGAGATGGCGATTGGCGCGGCGATGGCGCTGGAGAAGAGCCAGAAGAAGCTGCTGATCGGCGGCATCGACGCCACGCCGGATGGGCTGAAAGCGTTGGCCAGCGATAAGATCCAGGTAACGGTTTTCCAGGATGCCGTTGGTCAGGGCAAAACGGCCTTAGCGGTGGCGTTGAAGCTGATTAAAGGAGAAAAAGTCGAGTCCCATGTCTGGATCCCGTTTGAGTTAGTGACCAAAGAAAACATGCAGACCTATGTGGAAAAGAGTCATTAACGGCAAGGCAGAAATGTTCGAACTTTGCTGATAAAACCGGGCTGAGAATATGACGCCCGGGCAACGAAACCGGAGGAAAAGAGATGGCAACGGCAAAAAGCGGCTATACGCTGCAGGTGATAAAGGCAGGGCAGCAGGGGCATGTTGAAATGAGGTGGGGGCATCTCGCGGAAGTTGATACGCGCGTGGCGGCGGCGACCATCGCGCAGCATATCGGGCGACCCTCGTCTGCGGCGGATCCGCAGGAGATCAGCCTGTCGCTGACCAATGCCGCCAGCGGCATCTCGGTGGAGCTTCATCACCCGGCCTCAGGGGAAAGCGCCACCCCGGCTTTTATTGAGGACGAGTTAAAAAAGATTGTGCAGATCGTTGATGGCTACGAGGCGGCAGAAGAGACCCATATCGTGGAGTAGCGCGCCGCCTTGCGCACAGGAAAAAAAATCCACGCCGGAGCGTGGATTTTTTTTACTCGATGGCGGCAGAAACGCCAGCCAGCGGTATTAGACGTTGAACAGGAAGTTCATCACATCGCCATCTTTCACGATGTAGTCTTTACCTTCAGCGCGCATTTTACCGGCTTCTTTCGCGCCCTGTTCGCCTTTGTAGGCGATAAAGTCTTCATAAGCGATGGTCTGCGCGCGGATAAAGCCTTTTTCGAAGTCGGTGTGGATCTTACCGGCTGCCTGCGGCGCGGTCGCCCCGACCGGGATGGTCCAGGCGCGAACTTCTTTCACCCCAGCGGTGAAGTAGGTCTGCAGGTTCAGCAGGGCGTAGCCAGCGCGGATCACGCGGTTCAGGCCCGGTTCTTCGAGACCCAGCTCAGCCATAAACTCATCACGCTCTTCATCGTCCAGTTCGGCGATGTCCGCTTCAACCGCGGCGCACACCGGCACCACTACAGACCCTTCCTGCTCGGCGATAGCGCGAACCTGATCGAGGTATGGGTTGTTCTCGAAACCGTCTTCGTTGACGTTCGCGATGTACATGGTCGGCTTGAGGGTCAGGAAGCTCAGATAGCGGATGGCCTCTTTCTCTTCTTTGGTCAGATCCAGCGCGCGCAGCATACCGGCGTTTTCCAGCTGCGGCAGGCATTTCTCCAGCGCGGCCAGCTCAACTTTCGCGTCTTTATCGCCGCCTTTGGCTTTTTTGGAGACGCGGTGAATCGCGCGCTCGCAGGTATCAAGGTCAGACAGCGCCAGTTCGGTGTTGATAACGTCGATATCTTCCGCCGGGTTCACTTTACCTGCCACGTGAATGATATTGTCGTTTTCAAAGCAGCGAACCACATGGCCGATAGCTTCGGTTTCGCGGATGTTGGTCAGGAACTGGTTGCCGAGACCTTCGCCTTTGGACGCGCCTTTCACCAGGCCCGCGATATCAACGAACTCCATGGTGGTCGGCAGGATACGCTGCGGTTTGACGATTTCAGCCAGCTTGTCCAGACGCGGATCGGGCATCGGTACGACACCGGTGTTCGGCTCAATGGTACAGAAGGGGAAGTTGGCCGCTTCAATACCCGCTTTGGTGAGCGCATTGAACAGGGTGGATTTGCCGACGTTGGGCAAACCGACGATACCGCATTTGAATCCCATGATTTAAATCACCTTAATCTTTGGATAATCAATCTGTTATCAGGAACAGATTGCAGAAAATTGAATAGCTTTGCCTATTATACACGGTGCGCGGCAAAAATGCCGCACGACAACGGCTTATTGCGCCTTAAAGGCGTGTAAACGGTTGGTCGCTTTAGTGAGACCATCCTTTAACCAGATTTCCG
Organism: Klebsiella sp. C239; assembly: GCF_048822715.1. Lineage (NCBI taxonomy): Bacteria > Pseudomonadati > Pseudomonadota > Gammaproteobacteria > Enterobacterales > Enterobacteriaceae > Klebsiella > Klebsiella sp. C239. The sequence goes on from NZ_JBMEZK010000001.1 coordinate 765,647, forward strand.
TACAGCGCGCCGCTTCGTCGACGGCATCATCAATCAGTTTCTGCTCGCTGGCCGGTGGTTTGCCGAGGACAAAGCCGACAACCTTGTTTTTGTCGCCCGGATGGCCGATCCCGACGCGTAAGCGGTGAAAGTTCGGGTTATTGCCGAGCTTGCTGATGATGTCTTTCAGGCCGTTGTGGCCGCCATGGCCGCCGCCAAGCTTAAATTTCGCCACGCCCGGCGGTAAATCCAGCTCATCATGGGCAACCAGAATTTCGTCCGGGTTGATGCGATAAAAGGTCGCCATCGCGGCCACGGCTTTACCGCTAAGGTTCATAAAGGTGGTGGGCACCAGCAAGCGAACATCCTCGCCCGCCAGGTTGATGCGCGAGGTATAGCCGAAGAATTTGCTCTCTTCGCGCAGCGGCGCGCGATGGCGATCCGCCAGTAAATCCACATACCAGGCGCCAGCGTTGTGCCGGGTGGCGGCATATTCCGCACCGGGGTTGGCCAGGCCGACAATCAGTTTAATGGTCACGTTTTCTTTCCTGCATGGGGCATTCTCTGCCGCGTAGTGTACTGTCTGCGGGCGCGCTTGACAAAGTTCTGGCCTCGAGACAATACCAGCATTGATGATTTACTCTCTAAATCATTAGAATTTGATATTGTTCATAGGCTTATTTGTAAATTTTTGTCTATTTGCTGTTCACTAATGTGATCGTGGGCGCACTCCACAGAAGAGACCTTGTCTATACTACACCTATAAGATTTGGGGACATTCCCTGGCAACCCAAAGTCCGGAGGTGACACATGAAACGCAAAAACGCTTCGTTACTCGGTAACGTACTCATGGGGTTAGGGTTGGTGGTGATGGTTGTGGGGGTGGGTTACTCCATTCTGAACCAGCTTCCGCAGCTTAACCTGCCACAATTCTTTGCGCATGGCGCAATCTTAAGCATCTTCGTTGGTGCGGTGCTCTGGCTGGCCGGTGCCCGTATTGGCGGCCACGAGCAGGTCAGCGACCGCTACTGGTGGGTGCGCCACTACGATAAACGCTGCCGTCGTAATCAGCATCGCCACAGCTAACCGTAGCATGATTCCCGCATCGGTCCCTGAAGACCGATGCGTTTTACTGTGCCTCTCGTTATCTCTTCTTCTTTTTCCCGCCATTTGACGACCCCCGTTCCGACCTGAGCTTCGGGATGCTATGGTTGCCGCCAAAAGTGAATATCAAGCGCGTTTTTCGCTTGACCCTGACGTTACGTCAGGCAGCAGAGTAGCGGTCCTGGCCACAGAGAGGAGCAGTCATGTTAATTCAGGTGGGAGAGCTGGCGAAGCGCGCCGGGCTGACGGTGCGTACGCTGCATCATTATGAACAGACGGGGCTGTTAACGCCTTCGGCCAGAAGCGAGGCGGGCTATCGGCTCTATAACCTGTCCGCGGTTCAGCGCCTGCATATGATCAAGGCGCTGGCGCAGACCGGGCTGACGCTCGCCACCATCAAGGACTATCTCGATCGGCGAACGCTGTCGCTACCCGAACTGCTGACGCAGCAGATAGAGACGCTTAATGACCAACTGCGCGATGTCGGCAGGCTGCGCGACCGGCTGTTGGCGCTGCGCGAGGCGCTGGCGAGCGGCAATGAACCCGATCTGGAGTCCTGGCTACAGACGCTGGAGTTAATGAAAATGTACGATCGTTGGTTTAGTCAACAGGAGTTAGCCGTGCTGCCGTTTGCGGCACAGGATGAACAGCGCGCGCAGGCGTGGCGCGAGCTAACAGAGGAGGTGCAGACGCTGATGGCGAGCGGCTGCCCGACGGACAGTCCGCAGGCGATGAGTCTGGCGACGCGCTGGATGGAGCGCCTGGAGCAGGATACGGCCGGGCGCCCGGAGTTTCTGACCCGCCTGAACGAGATGCATGCCGCCGAGCCGCAAATGGTTGAACAGACCGGCGTCACCCCGGCCATCATTGCCTTTATCACCGAAGCCTTTGCCGAAAGCAAACTGGCCATCTGGGCGCGGTATCTCGACGACGAGGAGATGGCGTTCACCCGCCGGCACTACTTCGACCGGCTACAGGAGTGGCCAGCGCTGGTGGCGAAGCTGCATCAGGCGTGCCGTGAGGGCGTAGCGCCGGATTCGGCGTCGGGTCAGGCGCTGGCCCGGGCGTGGCTTGAGCTGTTTCAGTCCTACGCCGGCACCCGGCCGCAGACGTTGCAGAAGTTTCGTCAGGCAATGGAACAGGAGCCGCATTTGATGAAGGGCACCTGGATGACGCCGGCGGTGCTGAGCTGGCTGCAGCAGGCGACCGGAGCCTTGATGCGGCAGGCGCAGGGGCCTGCCGCCGGGTGATCACAGGTCAGCCAGCGCGGCCTGACGATCGGGGTAGAAGCTCAGGCGTCCGGGCAGCGGCTTGACGCCGGCGCGCGCTAACGTGCGTAGCGGCTGAAATTCGAGGTTAGATACGCGTAATTCACAGCCTTCCGGCAGCTTGTTCACAAAGCGCTGGAAGGCATCCAGACCGCCGGCGTCGAGAACCGGCACCGCGTCCCACTTCAGCACCACGATGCGCTTGCCGGCGATCCGGGTCTCCAGGTCGTTGAATAGACCTTCGGCGGCGGCAAAGAACAGCGGACCGATCACCCGCAGCACCAGCACGTCGTCTGGCACTTCGACGTTGACCGGCGCCAGATGGGTCATGCGCGCGATACGGCGCATAAATAACAGCGAAGCCAGCACAATCCCGACGCTGATGGCGATCACCATATCAAACAACACCGTCAGCGACATGCACATCAGCATCACCACGATGTCGTCCTTCGGCGCGTGGCGCAGCAGATTGATGACTTTATGCGCCTCGCTCATGTTCCATGCCACCATCAGCAGCAGGGCGGCCATCGCCGACAGCGGCAGCCAGGAGAGCAGCGGGGCGAGGATCAGCAGCGCCATGATCACCAGCAGGGCGTGGATCACGGCGGCGATCGGCGATGTGGCGCCGGCGCGGACGTTCGCCGCCGAGCGGGCAATCGCCGCGGTGGCGGTGATCCCGCCGAAGAACGGCGCAACGATGTTGCCCAGCCCCTGGCCAATCAGCTCGCTGTTGGCTTTATGTTTGGTACCGGTCATGCCGTCGAGCACCACCGCGCACAGCAGAGATTCAATAGCGCCCAGCATCGCCATGGAGAAAGCCGCGGGCAGCAGCGCCTGCAGCGAAGCCCAGCTCAGGGTAAAGTTGGAACCCGGCATATCCCAGGGCAGCACCAGCTGCGGCAGCAGCTGCGGAATGCCGTTGCCCTGAGTGCCGTCCGCCAGCTGATAGTGGAACTGCGAGCCGATCGTCGCCACATCGCCGCCGAGCAAGTTGACGACCAGCATCACCCCACAGCCGGCCAGCAGCGCCGGGAGGTGGCCCGGCAGACGGATACCCAGCCGCGGCCAGAGGATCAGGGTGCCGAGGGTGACGACGCCGATGGCGGCGTCCCCAACGTTAATGGTCGGCAGGGCCATCGCCAGCGCCGCCACTTTCTGCAGATAATGTTCCGGCACATGGGGCATCTGCAGGCCGAGGAAATCTTTAATCTGCATGGTACCGATGGTGATACCGATCCCGGAGGTGAAGCCGAGGGTGACCGACAGCGGGATATATTCGATCAGGCGGCCAAAGCGCGCCAGGCCGAAAAGCATTAAAAAGATCCCCGACATCAGCGTCGCCACCAGCAGCCCCGCCAGGCCGAACTGCTGGGAAACCGGATAGAGGATCACCACAAAGGCGGCGGTCGGTCCGGAAACGCTAAAGCGCGATCCGCCGGTTAAGGCGATCACAATCCCTGCCACCGCTGAGGTATAGAGGCCGTACTGCGGCGGCACACCGCTGCCAATCGCCAGCGCCATCGCCAGCGGAATCGCAATGATCCCGACGGTGATCCCGGCGATCAGGTCGCGGGTAAAGCGGGCAGTGGTGTACTTTTCTTTCCAGCAAGCGTCGATGAGGGCGCGGAAAGGCATCACATGTGAGGAAAATAATCTGTTCACAATAATGTTTCATCCATGAGCGCATCATCTGTCAACTGAATGGCAGGTGAAGGAGGCATCGGTCATTGCCACATCATCCTTCGGGATGCCTCTGTGTTGGCTGCGTTCATTTACCCCGGTCACGTACTGCCTGTACGCTCCCGGGGATTCATTCACTTGCCGCCTTGACGCATGCCGAATGATTTTGTGGAAGAATTAATAATTCAGAGACAAAAAAACCCGCCGCAGCGGGTTTTTGTGCTCGGCTCGATTAATGTTCGAACATAGCAGAGATTGATTCTTCATTGCTGATACGGCGAATAGCTTCAGCCAGCATACCGGAGAGCGTCAGAGTACGCACTTTATCCAGCGCTTTAATTTCTGGCGCCAGCGGAATGGTATCGCAGACGACAAATTCATCGATCACAGAGTTTTTAATGTTCTGGATGGCGTTGCCGGAGAAGATCGGGTGCGTCGCGTAAGCGAATACGCGTTTCGCGCCGCGCTCTTTCAGCGCTTCTGCCGCTTTACACAGGGTGCCGCCGGTGTCGATCATATCGTCGACCATCACGCAGTCACGACCCGCGACGTCGCCGATGATATGCATCACCTGGGAGACGTTGGCGCGCGGACGGCGCTTGTCGATGATAGCCATATCGGTATCGTTCAGCAGTTTAGCGATAGCGCGAGCACGAACCACGCCGCCGATGTCCGGAGAAACCACGATCGGGTTGTCCAGGTTCAGCTGCAGCATATCTTCCAGCAGGATTGGGCTGCCGAACACGTTATCAACTGGCACATCGAAGAAGCCCTGGATCTGTTCTGCGTGCAGGTCAACGGTCAGCACGCGGTCAACGCCGACGCTGGACAGGAAATCTGCCACCACTTTCGCGGTGATTGGCACACGAGCAGAACGAACACGACGGTCCTGACGAGCATAACCGAAGTAAGGGATAACGGCGGTGATACGACCTGCCGAAGCACGACGCAGAGCATCAACCATAACAACCAGTTCCATCAGGTTGTCATTGGTGGGAGCACAAGTGGACTGGATGATGAAAATATCACCACCGCGTACGTTTTCATTGATTTGTACGCTGACTTCGCCGTCGCTAAAACGACCTACAGCGGCGTCGCCAAGAGAAGTGTACAGGCGGTTGGCAATACGTTGTGCTAGTTCCGGGGTGGCGTTACCAGCAAAAAGCTTCATATCAGGCACGAGAAGAACCTCAGGCATGCGTCCAGTGGTGGATGAATGGGCCAATAATGTGCGGGCTGGCGCCATTCGATCCAGTCGGTGTATTTAAAGAGCACGATGCAACGTCTGGAACAGGGTGACGTTGTCACCGTAACTCAATTTCCCCGGCTGACTCATGAACGATGCGCCCTCACGGCGCAGGATTCAGAGCAGGGCCTGCTTGAGCGGCGAGAGATTTACTCCGCGCGCCACAAAGCCATTTAGCCATGCCGGGGCAGTGTCCAGCACCTGACGGGCAGCGGATTCGGTGTTAAATTCAGCAAACACACAGGCCCCTGTGCCGGTCAGGCGTGACGGCGCATATTCTAACAGCCAGGAAAGCGCGGCATCAACCTCGCGAAAACGTTTTCTTGCGATAAGCTCGCAATCGTTGCTGAATTCACAATTTAATAACGTATTAATTGACCGGCGCGGGGTATTTCGTGGTAGCTCCGGGTCGCGAAAAATGATCGGCGTCGGAATACTGACGCCCGGATGGGCCACCAGGTACCATTTTTCCTCAGGCTCCACCGGCGTCAGAATTTCACCTACCCCCTCGGCAAAGGCGGCATGGCCGCGCACGAAGACCGGCACATCGGCCCCCAGCTGCAGGCCAAGGGTCGCCAGCTCATCTTCCGAGAGTCCGCAGCCCCAGAGATGGTTGAGCGCCACCAGCACGGTGGCGGCATTGGACGAGCCGCCCCCCAGGCCGCCGCCCATCGGCAGGCGCTTATCGATACTGATATCGGCGCCGCTGCCCGCCGGCAGGCGGCCGCTTTCGCCGGCGGCGCGCATCAGCAGACGCGCGGCGCGAACGATCAGATTCTCTTCGTCCGGCACCCCGGCCACCGGCGTCAGCAGGCGCAGTTCGCCGTCAGCGCGCGGTTCGATGGTCAGCGTATCGCCGTAGTCGAGGAACTGAAACAGCGTCTGCAGGGTGTGGTAACCATCGGCCCGCTGGCCGGTGATATATAAAAACAGATTCAGTTTTGCAGGTGAGGGCCAGCGGCTCATCATTTCACGATCCAGTTATCCATCTTCAGCTTGATGCGCTGGGCGCCATTGTTCAGCTCGACATTAGACGGCAGGGCGGGCTGGGTATCGCTGGTGTAGCCGCCGTAGGTGACGTGCCAGGTTTTGCCGTTTTGCGTGTAGTTCAGTTCACGCAAACGGTACCGATCGTCCAGCGAATAGTCGGTGGCGTCGCCCGGCAGGCCGATGATCCACTGGCGCAGGCTGTTCAGCGGGATCGGCATCCCGGTCAGGCGGCCAATCATCTCTTCGGCATCGGTGGCGGTGTAGGTCTGGCCTTTGTTGTCGATCAACTGCACGCTGCCAGGCTGCGCGGTCAGCGACAGCTCGGTGCTGCCCAGCGGGTTGGTCAACAGCAGGCGATAGCGGTCCTGGCCGGTCTGCTGCCAGAAGAAGCGGGCATAGACTTTTTGCTCATCGGAGAGATAGGCAAACGCCCCGCGGGTCTGGAACTGGTTGAGGCTGCGAACAGCCTGCTGGTGCTGGCGCCACTGCGGCGAATCCGGGCTTTTGCCAGGCCCCTCGGGGGTATGAACAGAACAAGCGGTCAGGACGAGGCTGGCCAGCGGCAGCAGGCGGAACAGTCGATTCATAATGATGACAAATCCTTGATGTCTACAGTGAAATCCGGCGGCAGGGGAACAGCGGGCCGATTTGTGTAGCAGGTTACATTTATAATCCTTAATGCTAGCGTCGCCGGGCGATAGCGTCTACGTTCAAGTTGTCTGAAATCAAAAAATTAACCTTAATGGCGGTCTTGCTTTGGCTATTACTCCAAAAGGGGAGCCTCTCTTTTATTGATTACGCGCATCCTGTATGATGCACTCAGACTAACCTTAGCAACGCTGGTACTACTCCCTCACAATGACCCTTTTAGCTCTTGGCATCAATCACAAAACAGCTCCGGTCGCCCTGCGAGAACGCGTCGCGTTTTCGCCGGAAACGCTCGATAAGGCGCTGGAGAGCTTGCTGGCTCAGCCGATGGTGCAGGGTGGGGTGGTGCTGTCGACCTGCAACCGCACGGAACTCTATCTCAGCGTCGAAGAGCAGGATAACCTGCAGGAAGCGCTGATCCGCTGGCTGTGCGATTACCACGGCCTCAATGAAGAAGACCTGCGTAAAAGCCTCTACTGGCACCAGGATAACGACGCCGTCAGCCATCTGATGCGCGTCGCCAGCGGCCTTGATTCGCTGGTGCTGGGCGAACCGCAGATCCTCGGTCAGGTGAAAAAAGCCTTCGCCGATTCCAGCCGCGGCCATCTTAACGTCAGCGAACTGGAGCGGATGTTCCAGAAATCGTTTTCGGTGGCCAAGCGCGTGCGTACCGAAACCGATATCGGCGCCAGCGCCGTTTCCGTCGCGTTCGCCGCCTGTACCCTGGCGCGGCAAATCTTTGAATCCCTGTCGAGCGTGACGGTGCTGCTGGTCGGCGCCGGTGAAACCATCGAACTGGTGGCGCGCCATCTTCGCGAACATCACGTGCGCAAAATGGTGATCGCCAACCGCACTCGTGAACGCGCCCAGGCGCTGGCGGAAGAAGTGGGCGCCGAGGTGATTGCCCTCAGCGATATCGACGAACGGCTGAAAGAGGCCGACATCATTATCAGCTCCACCGCCAGCCCGCTGCCGATCATCGGCAAAGGCATGGTGGAGCGTGCGCTCAAGGCGCGGCGCAACCAGCCGATGCTGCTGGTGGATATCGCCGTCCCGCGCGACGTCGAACCGGAGGTCGGCAAACTGGCTAACGCTTACCTCTACAGCGTCGACGATCTGCAAAACATCATTCAGCATAACCTGGCGCAGCGTAAGGCCGCGGCGGTGCAGGCGGAATCGATCGTCGAGCAGGAGACCAGCGAATTTATGGCTTGGCTGCGCGCGCAGAGCGCCAGCGAGACCATTCGCGAATACCGTTCTCAGTCCGAGCAGGTCCGTGAGGAGCTGACGGCGAAGGCGCTGGCCGCGCTGGAGCAGGGCGGTGATGCCCAGGAAATTATGCAGGATCTGGCGCGTAAGCTCACCAACCGCCTGATCCACGCGCCAACCAAATCACTTCAGCAGGCCGCCCGTGACGGGGACGACGAACGCCTGCATATTCTGCGCAACAGCCTCGGGCTGGAATAGCGCACCTTTCTCTTATTTTCAGGACAGGGTGAATTCACGCCTATGAAGTCTTCTATTGTTGCCAAACTGGAAGCGTTGTACGAGCGCCACGAAGAAGTGCAGGCGCTGCTCGGCGATGCCGCGACGATTGCCGATCAGGATAAATTCCGCGCGCTGTCGCGGGAGTATGCTCAACTAAGCGATGTGGCGCGCTGCTATACCGACTGGCGTCAGGTGCAGGAGGATATTGAAACCGCGCAGATGATGCTCGACGATCCGGAAATGCGCGAAATGGCGCAGGAAGAGCTGCGGGACGCCAAAGATAAAGGCGAACAGCTGGAGCAACAGCTACAGGTCCTGCTCCTGCCGAAAGATCCTGATGACGAGCGTAACGCCTTCGTGGAAGTGCGCGCCGGGACCGGCGGCGACGAAGCGGCGCTGTTTGCCGGCGACCTGTTCCGCATGTACACCCGTTACGCGGAATCGCGCCGCTGGCAGGTGGAGATCCTCAGCGCCAACGAAGGTGAACACGGCGGCTTTAAAGAGGTGATCGCCAAGATCAGCGGCGACGGCGTCTATGGCCGGCTCAAATTTGAATCCGGCGGCCATCGCGTGCAGCGCGTGCCGGCCACCGAGTCGCAGGGGCGTATCCACACCTCCGCCTGTACGGTGGCGGTGATGCCGGAGCTGCCGGAGGCGGAAATGCCGGATATCAACCCGGCGGATCTGCGCATCGATACGTTCCGTTCCTCCGGCGCGGGCGGTCAGCACGTTAACACCACCGACTCGGCGATCCGTATTACCCACCTGCCCACCGGCATCGTGGTGGAGTGTCAGGACGAACGTTCCCAGCATAAAAACAAAGCCAAGGCGCTGTCGGTGCTGGGGGCGCGGATCCGCGCCGCCGAAGTGGCCAAGCGTCAGCAGGCGGAAGCCTCCACGCGCCGCAACCTGCTGGGCAGCGGCGACCGCAGCGATCGCAACCGTACCTACAACTTCCCGCAGGGCCGCGTGACCGACCACCGCATCAACCTGACCCTTTACCGTCTCGATGAGGCGATGGAGGGCAAACTCGACATGCTGATTGAGCCGATTGTCCAGGAACACCAGGCCGATCAGCTGGCGGCGCTGTCCGAGCAGGAATGATGACCTTTCAGGCCTGGCTGCAGCAGGCAATCGCCCGCCTGGCGGAGAGCGACAGTCCGCGACGCGACGCCGAGATCCTGCTGGGACACGTCACCGGTCGGGCGCGCACCTGGATCCTGGCCTTCGGCGAAACGACGCTGTCCGCCGACGAGGCGACGACGCTGGAGGCGCTCCTGCAGCGACGCCAGCGCGGGGAGCCCATCGCCCATCTGGTCGGGCAGCGGGAGTTCTGGTCGCTGCCGCTGTTTGTCTCCCCGGCGACGCTGATCCCCCGCCCGGATACCGAATGTCTGGTGGAGCAGGCGCTGGCGCGTCTGCCCGTCGCGCCGTGCCGTATTCTCGACCTCGGCACCGGGACCGGCGCCATTGCCCTGGCGCTGGCCAGCGAACGTCCTGACTGTGAAGTGATCGCGGTGGACTTGATGCCGGACGCCGTGGCGCTGGCGTTGCGTAATGCCGCCCATCTGGGCATTGCTAACGTGACGATACGGCAAAGCGACTGGTTCAGTGCGCTGGCCGGGCAGCGCTTCGCCATGATCGTCAGCAATCCCCCCTATATCGACGCCGCCGACCCGCATCTTGCCGAAGGCGATGTGCGTTTTGAGCCGTTGACGGCGCTGGTGGCAGGCGACCAGGGGCTGGCCGATCTGGCGCAGATTATCCGCGAGGGGCGGCAGTATCTGCAGCCCGGCGGCTGGATGCTGCTGGAGCATGGCTGGACCCAGGGCGAAGCGGTACGCGCCCTGTTTCGCGAGGCGGGCTATCTGGATGTCGCGACCTGCCGCGACTATGGCGACAATGAGCGTCTGACCCTCGGACGTTTACCCGACATGGAGAACGTTGGCTGATGAACTTATTCACGGCTGTCCTCTACCTGCACATCGCCAGCGTGGTGGTGTCGGTAGGATTGTTCGTTTTACGTTACTGGTGGATGTATCACCAGAGCCCGCTGCTGAACCAGCGGTGGGTGCGAATTGCGCCGCACTGCAGCGATACGCTGCTGTTTCTCAGCGGTGCGGGATTAATGGCGATAACGCACTACCTGCCGTTCACAGAAGACGGCGCATGGCTGACTGAAAAGCTGTTTGGCGTTATCATTTACATCGCATTAGGTTTTATCGCGCTGGGCCGTCGTCGTCCGCGCAGCCAGCAGAGCCGCTTTATCGCGTTCCTGCTGGCGCTGGTGGTGTTGTTTATCATTATTCAACTCGCCATCACAAGAATACCGATACTGGGGTAGGTCATGGGGTCATTAGCGGATTTCGAATTTAACAAAGCGCCATTGTGTGATGGCATGGTCCTCATTTCTGAACAGGTCCGCGACGATTTTCCGACGCGTTTTGTCGAGGAAGAGCTGCAGCGGCTGCTGCGCCTCGCGCAGGAGGAGATTGCGCCTTCGTGGGACCAGGAACGCCAGATAGAACGCCTGCTGGCGCTGTTTTACGAGGAGTGGGGCTTTGGCGCCTCGCAGGGCGTTTATCGTCTATCCGACGCGCTATGGCTCGATAAAGTGCTGGTCAACCGCCAGGGGAGCGCGGTGTCATTAGGCGCGATCCTGCTGTGGATCGCCCAGCGCCTGGGGCTGCCGGTGGTGCCGGTGATCTTCCCGACCCAGATGCTGCTGCGCGCGGACCCGGAAACCAGCGAAGAGATGTGGCTGATTAATCCGTTCAACGGCGAAACCCTCGACGAACATACCCTGGAGGTATGGCTGAAGGGCAACATCGGGCCGGTGGCGGAACTGTTTAATGAAGATCTCGACGAAGCGGATAACGCCGAGGTGATCCGCAAGCTGCTGGACACCCTGAAGTCGGCGCTGATGGAAGAGCGGCAGATGGAGCTGGCCCTGCGCGCCAGCGAAGCGCTGCTGCAGTTTAACCCGGAAGATCCGTATGAGATCCGCGACCGCGGGCTGATATACGCCCAGCTGGATTGCGATCACGTGGCGCTGCTGGACCTGAGCTATTTTGTCGAGCAGTGTCCGGAGGATCCGATCAGCGAGATGATCCGCGCACAAATCAACACGATTTCGCACAAACAAATTACATTGCATTAGTCTGGAACCATTCCGGTTACACCCTGATAAGGCGAATTTATGAAACAAAAAGTGGTTAGCATTGGTGATATCAACGTAGCGAACGACCTGCCGTTCGTGCTGTTCGGCGGGATGAACGTGCTGGAGTCACGCGATCTGGCGATGCGCATCTGCGAACATTACGTCACCGTTACGCAGAAGCTTGGCATCCCCTACGTCTTCAAAGCCTCCTTTGATAAAGCCAACCGTTCCTCCATTCACTCCTATCGTGGGCCGGGTCTGGAAGAAGGGATGAAGATTTTCCAGGAGCTGAAGCAGACCTTTGGCGTGAAAATCATTACCGACGTTCATGAAGCCAGCCAGGCGCAGCCGGTGGCTGACGTCGTGGACGTGATCCAGCTTCCCGCCTTCCTCGCGCGCCAGACTGACCTGGTGGAAGCGATGGCCAAAACCGGAGCGGTGATCAACGTCAAGAAACCGCAGTTCGTCAGCCCGGGCCAGATGGGCAACATCGTCGATAAATTCATCGAAGGTGGTAACGACAAAGTGATCCTCTGCGACCGCGGCGCTAACTTCGGTTACGACAACCTGGTGGTGGATATGCTCGGCTTTGGCGTGATGAAGAAAGCCTCCAACAACTCGCCGGTTATCTTCGACGTCACCCACGCGCTGCAGTGCCGCGACCCGTTTGGCGCAGCCTCCGGCGGTCGCCGCGCGCAGGTGAGCGAACTGGCCCGCGCCGGTATGGCGGTGGGTATCGCCGGTCTGTTTATCGAAGCGCATCCGGATCCGGACCACGCGAAATGCGACGGCCCGTCCGCGCTGCCGCTGGATAAACTGGAGCCGTTCCTCAAGCAGATGAAAGCGATTGACGATCTGGTGAAAAGCTTCGACGAGCTGGATACCAGCAAGTAAGCCTGACCGCATCACTGAAAAAGCCTGCCGGCGTCAAAACCGGCAGGCTTTTTTTTCGCCCGGGCTCCGCCGGACGGGCAAGCGGGGTCAGGCGAAAATGGTCATCAGGTAGGCGGCGAACAGCGCCAGATGGGCCGCGCCGTTCAGCACATTGGTGCGTCCGGTGGAGAAGGAGATATGGCACAGCACCAGCGAGGCGACCATCACCACCATCTCCGGCGCGCCAAGGCCAAAGCGCAGCTCATTGCCGGTCAGGAAGGCGATGAGGGTGACCACCGGGACCGTCAGCGAGATGGTGGCCAGCACGGAGCCGAAGAACAGGTTCATCGCCCGCTGTACCTGATTGTTGAGCACCGCTTTGAGCGCGCCAAGGCCTTCCGGCGACAGGATCAGCAAGGCCACGAGGAAGCCGGTGAAGGCCACCGGGGCATTCATGCTGGTCAACAGCGTTTCCAACGGGTTGGCGTTCATTTTAGTGACGGCGATCACCGCCACCAGGTGCACCAGCAGCCAGGCGGTATGCCACCCGCTGCTGTGGGCGGACGGTTTACCGTGGTGCGGGTCGTCATCATCGCCGTCGTCTTCATGCTCGTAAACAAACAGACTCTGATGGGTTTTGGTCTGAATAAGCAGGAAAACGCCGTACATGGCCGCCGAAATCACCGCCACCAGCAGCGATTGCCCGGTGCTGAAGTTCGCGCCCGGCAGCGCCATGGGAAACACCAGCACGATAATCGCCAGCGGAAACAGGGCGATAAGGTACTGCTTAATGCCGAACAGATTCATATATTGGGTGGCGAATTTACGCCCGCCCAGCAGCAGGGAGAAACCGACCAGACCGCCGGTGACGATCATAATGATGGAGTAGAGCGTATCACGCATCAGGGTCGGCGCGGCGTCGCCGGTGGCCATCAACGCGGAGATCAGACTGACCTCAAGGATAACCACCGACAGGCTGAGAATCAGGGAGCCGTAGGGTTCGCCCAGGCGGTGGGCGAGGACGTCGGCGTGGCGGACCACGCTGAAGGCGCTGCTTAAAATACCGACCAGCGCGAGGATATTAATCGCGATAACCACTGGCAGTGACTGGCTGCTGCCCCAGAAAAACAGCACCGCCAGCGCCAGCACCGGAAAGACGAGGGAAGACTCCTTATGGCGGGTTTTTACCGCCTCATGTGCATGGGTCATGAACCATCTCCATTTATGCAGGTGTTATAATTATAAAAACGCAGGGCGATAAAGTAACAGATTTTGCTAAATTTCTGCTGTATTTTTACTTAAGTTTACGGGTATCGATAGATATCTTGATTAGTTTATTATAATTTGCGATTACGCTATTTTTATACTTACTATTCAGATAATTACTAAAATTCATTTTTAACTCATCATCGGCTTGATAGCCTGCCGCCTGCGTTCCAGACTTAAATTTTATGCTCAAACAGGAGGTCATTATGCCCTATAACAGTAAACAAGAGCTCCCCGACAGCGTTCAGCATGTTCTGCCTGCCCATGCGCAGGAAATTTATAAAGAAGCGTTTAACAGCGCCTGGGATCAATATAAAGATAAAGAGGAGCGGCGCGATGACGCCAGCCGTGAAGAGACGGCGCACAAAGTCGCCTGGGCGGCGGTGAAAAACAGTTACGAGAAAGGCGATGACGATAAGTGGCATAAGAAAAAATAATTGCTGACGCCGCTTTTATGCTTGCCAGCGCCCCGCTCATTGCTTATTGAAAGATAAAGCTGGATAATATTTCAGCAATATTGACGGATGCATGAGACGAACGCCGGGAAGCGGGCAGTGGCGGAGGTAGTAAACAGTGTTAACTCGTGATTTCTTGATGAATGCGGATTGTAAGACAGCGTTTGGCGCTATTGAGGAATCGCTACTCTGGTCGGCAGAACAACGCGCAGCCTCGCTGGCGGCGACGCTGGCCTGCCGCCCGGATGATGGCTCAGTATGGATCTTTGGCTACGGTTCGCTTATCTGGAACCCGGCGCTCAATTATCGCGAGTCCTGCACTGGCACGCTGCCGGGCTGGCACCGCGCGTTTTGCCTGCGGTTGACCGCCGGGCGCGGGAGCGCCTGCCAGCCGGGACGGATGCTGGCCCTGAAAGAGGGCGGTCGAACCACCGGCGTCGCTTATCGTCTGCCGGACGACACGCTGGAAGAAGAGCTGACGCTGCTGTGGAAACGGGAGATGATTACCGGCTGCTATCTGCCGACCTGGTGCAAGCTGGAGCTGGACGACGGGCGGACGGTAAATGCGCTGGTGTTTATTATGGATCCGCGTCATCCGCTGTTTGAGCCGGATACCAGCGCCCAGGTCATTGCTCCGCTGATCGCCCGGGCCAGCGGGCCGCTCGGCACCAACGCCCAGTACCTGTTTTCGCTGGAGCAGGCGTTGAGTAAGCTCGGGATGCACGACGCCAGTCTTGATGATCTGGTGGCCAGCGTCCGCGCGCTGTTGGGCGACAGCCCGACGCCGGGCCTGGCCTGAGCGCGCGGAAAAGAAAAACGCCCGGCATGGCCGGGCGTGTGTTAAGGCAGTGACTGTCAGGCCGGAACGTAGCTGATGGAGTGCTCCAGTGACTGGCTGTGACTGTCGATAAGCACGTTCCAGGTGCCGCTGTAGGGCACCGTCAGATAGGCGCTGTCCCGATCCTGCACGCTCAGAATATCCGCATGGCTGTCGCCAGGAACCTTTGCGCTCATCAGATGAATATGGCAGCGCTCTGAGCACCGCACCACCAGCGTGTCACCGCCAAACAACGTCAAACTTGCTTTTACCATCGCCATTTTTGTACCCCGTTTCTGTCCCGCTACAGCATCCTGCCCACCCAGTCCTAGCGTGATATTGTTCACACTTTGCTCTGTGCATCACACCAAACGGCGCGGGTCGGGATGCTGATTTTGATCAAAAAAAGGGATAAAGATTAAACAAAAATGACGTTGTTCCTGAAAGCATTCAGCTAACGTTTTTTTCACCTCTTCAGGCGGCGAAACCTGATATTTCCTCCCGTTCGGCGGCGCAGATTTAGAAGGTCAGCACTTTATCTGCCGCCAGGGTCCACTGAGCCAGCTCAACGAGAGTGCCAACCTCCACCCCATCAACCAGCGGCAGTGCGCTGACCCCGCGGCCGTCCGCGCAGGTCTTGCACAGCTTCACGGGAACCTGCTGGGCGGTGAGGATCTCCAGCATCTGCTGCACATTATACCCTTCCGCCGGCTTCTGCCCGCGCAGCCCGGCGGTGACGGCGTCGGACATCAAAAACAGCTTGAGATCGAGGTCGGACTGCTGTTCGCGCAGGGCAATGGCCAGGCGCAGGCTGTTGAACAGGGATTCACTGCCGTAGGCGGCGCCGTTGGCGATAATCACAATACGTTGCATACAAACTCCTTCTTAAAGGCACGGTTATTGCTTTACCGCAGTATAAAGCGTTAACCCGGAGGAGGGGTATGAATAATACGACTGGTCACGCGGACGAGGCGACGGCCTGGCTGCAGCTGGCGCGCCGCCTGCAAAAACAACAGCTTCAGCAACTTGCCCGGCTGGGCGAGCTGGCAAGTCAGCTCAGCGCGCTGGTGCATATGCTGCAGTGCGAGCGCGGGGCGTCGAATATTTTTCTTTGCTCGGGCGGTCAGCTGTACGCGGCGGAGTGTCGGGCGGGTGGGGCGCTGGTTGATGAGCGGCTGGCCTTGTTCTATGCCGCCCTCGAACGGGCGCGCGCGGTCGCCGGCAGCGCGCTGTGCTGGCGCATCGCCCGGGCGGTCGGCGATCTGGCGCAGCTCCCGGCGCTGCGTGAGCAGGTCAGCCGTCGGCAGGTCGCCGCTGAAGCCGCGACGGAGCAGTTCAGCCGTATTATCCGCCATCTGCTGAATATCGTCCCGCAGCTCAATGACAGCATTGACGACCCGTCGGTAGCCGGGCGTATGGTCGCCCTGTACAGCTTTATGCAGGGAAAAGAGCTGGTGGGCCAGGAGCGCGCGCTGGGAGCATTGGGCTTTACCCGCGGCGAGTTCAGCGACAGCCTGCGCCAGCAGCTGGTGGACCGTATTGATGGTCAGCAGCCCTGCTTTGACAGCTTCCAGGCGCTGGGCAGTCCGGCGACGGTCCAGCTGTTTACGACCGAGTGCCAGGCCGGTCTGGACATCGAGCAACTGCGGCGGATCGCCTGCACCCGCCAGCCGGCGGCGGACGGCGGGGAAACGGCGCTGCGCTGGTTCGGCCTGCAAACCCAGCGGCTTGAGCAACTGCGCGAAGTGGAAGAGCAACTGATCGACGATCTGCTGGACGCCACCGACGCGCTGTTAGAAGACGACGCGCCTGGCTGGCTGGCCGGGGAGGAGAGCGACAGCGTGACGCCGCGGCTGGATAAACAGCTGCTGCCGCTGGTGCGCCAGCAGGCCTATGAGCTGCAACAGCTCTCCAGCCAGCTGGCTTCGCTGAAAGACGCGCTCGAGGAACGCAAGCTGATCGAAAAAGCGAAAAGCCTGCTGATGACTCACCAGGGGATGCCGGAGGAGCAGGCCTGGCAGACGCTGCGCAAGATGGCCATGGACAAGAATCAGCGGATGGTTGAGATAGCTCGCGCGCTGCTGATGGTGAAGGCGATCTGGCCATTAACCCCAAAGGAGTAGATGCACAATCGATGGGCATTCGCTGCCTGTCGGCGGTGCACTTTTGCCTGACAAACCGACCAGAGCGAAAGGAAAAGCCCGCCAGCGCGCCATAGCCAAAGCTGGCATCCCCTTTGCATTAGCATTAGTGAGTGAATAAAAGTCCGGGCGACGAACCAATGGCGGTTCGGGTGTCCGTGGATAAAGGCGTCCTGCAGTGCATATGCACTGTCGGGCGCTTTTTTTTGCGCGTGTGGAGCGGATATGAGCGATAAGTTTTCAATTTCACGGCGGCGCTTGCTGCAGGCAGGGGCCGCGCTGGGCGGCGCGATGCTGCTGCCGGGCGTGATGCAGGCCGCATGGGCCGGCGGCTCGGACAGACCGGAGCAAACCACCGTGCGGGTAGGGTTTATTCCGCTGACCGACTGTGCGCCGCTGGCCATCGCCGCGGCGAAGGGGTTTGACAAAAAATATGGCATTACCCTGGCGCCGAGTAAGGAGGCCAGCTGGGCGGCGGTGCGCGACAAGCTGGTGGCCGGTGAACTGGACGCGGCGCATATTCTCTATGGCCTGCTGTACGGTCTTGAACTGGGGATCGCCAGCAAGCCGCAGGCGATGGCTAATCTGATGACCCTCAACCGCAATGGTCAGGCCATCACTCTCTCCAGCGAACTGCAGGAGAAAGGGGTGACCGACCTCGGCGGACTGAAGCGGCTGATCGACCGCAGCGCGCCGGGCAGCTACACCTTCGCCCATACCTTTCCCACCGGCACCCATGCCATGTGGCTTTACTACTGGCTGGCGAGCGCCGGCATCGATCCCTTTAACGATGTGCGCACCGTCGTGGTGCCGCCGCCGCAGATGGTGATGAACATGCGCATCGGCAATATGAGCGGCTTTTGCGTCGGCGAGCCGTGGAACGCCCGCGCCATTAACGACCGTATCGGCTTCACCGCGGCCACTTCCCAGGATATCTGGCCTGAGCATCCTGAAAAGGTGCTGGGCGCCCGTCGCGACTGGGTGGAACGCCACCCGAACACCGCCCGCGCGCTGGTGGCGGCCCTGATGGAGGCGCAGCGCTGGATCGCCGCCTCGGCGGAGAACACCCGGGAGACGGCCCGCCTGCTCGCCAGACGCGGCTGGCTCAATACCAAAGAGCAGTACCTCACCGGCCGGATGCTTGGGGAGTATGACAACGGCCTCGGCCGCCGCTGGCAGGATGCCCATCCGATGCGCTTTTACGCCGAGGGAGAGGTGAGCTTCCCCTGGCTGTCGGACGGGATGTGGTTCCTCACCCAGTTTCGTCGCTGGGGGCTGCTGAAGCAGGCTCCGGATTACCTCGCGGTGGCGTCGCGTCTTAACCGCATCGACGTCTGGCAGGCGGCCGCCCAGGCGGTCGGCGGGATCAGCACACCGGCAGCCACGATGCGCAGCAGCACACTGATGGACGGTACGGTCTGGAACGGGTCTGACCCGGAAGGCTACGCCCGCCATTTCGCTATTCAACGTAAGGGGGCATGAGATGAAGCAGGCACAACGTAAGCAACCGGTCGTCAGCGTGGAGAACGCGCCTGGCGAAGTCATTATCCTGCCGCCGGTGCAGGTCCGGCGCACCACGCCGACCGTCACGCGCTGGCTGCGTGAGCTCACCCAGCGCCTGCTGCCCCCGCTGCTGGGGCTGGGGGTGCTGCTGCTGGCCTGGCAGCTGGCGGCGATGCACAGCAAAGGCTTTCCCACCCCGCTGAGCACGCTGGACTCGGCGCTGACGCTGTTCGCCGATCCGTTCTATCAGGACGGGCCGAATGACATGGGGATCGGCTGGAACGTGCTGGCCTCCCTGCAGCGCGTGGCGGTGGGCTTCGGCCTGGCGGCGCTGGCGGGCATTCCGCTGGGGTTTTTGATCGGCCGCTCGCTGTTCTTCGCCCGCATGTTTAATCCGCTGATTGCTCTGCTGCGCCCGGTCAGCCCGCTGGCCTGGCTGCCGATTGGCCTGCTGCTGTTCCAGAAGGCGGAGCCAGCCTCCAGCTGGACCATTTTTATCTGCTCCATCTGGCCGATGGTGATCAACACCGCGGAAGGCGTGCGGCGGATCCCGCAGGACTATCTCAACGTCGCCCGCGTCCTCCAGCTCTCAGAGTGGACGGTGATGCGCAAAATTCTCTTTCCGGCGGTGCTGCCGGCGGTGCTCACCGGCGTGCGCCTCTCCATCGGCATCGCCTGGCTGGTGATCGTGGCGGCGGAAATGCTCACCGGCGGGCTGGGGATCGGCTTCTGGATCTGGAACGAGTGGAACAACCTCAATGTGGAAAACATCATCATCGCCATCGTCATTATCGGCGTCGTCGGCCTGCTGCTGGAGCAGGGCCTGATGCTGCTCGCCCGCCGCTTTAGCTGGCAGGAAAAATAAGGAGCCAACATGAAACCATTAATTCAGGTGCAGGCCGTCAGCCAGCGCTTCAACACCGCCAGCGGCGAGTTTCTGGCGCTGCAGAATGTCTCCTTCGATATCGTCGAAGGGGAGACCATTAGCCTGATCGGCCACTCGGGTTGTGGAAAATCGACCCTGCTGAATCTAATCGCCGGGATCACGACCCCTACCGAGGGCGGACTGCTGTGCGATAACCGGGAAATCGCCGGGCCCGGGCCGGAGCGGGCGGTGGTTTTCCAGAACCACTCGCTGCTGCCGTGGCTGAGCTGTTTCGACAATGTGGCGCTGGCGGTGGATCAGGTGTTCCGTCGCACCATGAGCAAGCATGAGCGTCGGGAGTGGATTGAACACAACCTCGCGCGCGTGCAGATGGGTCATGCGCTGCATAAACGGCCCGGGGAGATCTCCGGCGGCATGAAGCAGCGGGTGGGTATCGCCCGGGCGCTGGCAATGAAGCCGAAAGTGCTGCTGCTTGATGAGCCCTTCGGCGCCCTGGACGCGCTGACCCGCGCTCACCTCCAGGACACGGTGATGCATATCCAGCAGGAGCTCAATACCACCATCGTCATGATCACCCACGACGTTGATGAAGCGGTGCTGCTCTCCGACCGGGTGCTGATGATGACCAACGGCCCGGCGGCGACGGTCGGCGAGATCCTCGCGGTCGATCTGCCGCGTCCGCGGCATCGCGTTCAGCTGGCGGACGACAGCCGGTATCACCATCTGCGCCAGCAGATCCTCCATTTCCTGTATGAAAAACAGCCGAAAGCGGCCTAAGGAGACGGTCATGACGCGGCGACTGGTGGTGATCGGTAACGGCATGGCGGCCACCCGGCTGGTGCAGCGGCTGGTTGAGCGCGACCCTGCGCGGTTTGCCATTACCGTCGTCGGCGACGAGCCGCACCCGGCCTATAACCGCATCCAGCTCTCGCCGCTGCTGGCTGGCGAAAAAACGGCATCGCAGATCCCGTTGCTGCCGGCGGAGTGGTACACCCGGCACGGGGTGTGTCTGCGGTCTGGCGAGGCGGTGGATGAAGTGGATGTTGCGCAACGGCGGCTGCGCATCGCTGACGCCTGGCTGCCGTGGGACGAGCTGGTTTTCGCCACCGGCTCGCGGCCCTTTATCCCGCCGCTGCCGGGCATTGATCGTCCGCAGGTTATGCCCTTCCGCACCCTGGCGGACGTGGAACGTATTCTGGCGATACCCGGCCCGGCGGTGGTGATTGGCGGTGGGGTTCTGGGCGTGGAAGCGGCGGCGGCGCTGCGTCGCCGCGGCGGAGAGGTCACACTCCTGCATCGCGGCAGCGGCTTAATGGCGCCGCTGATCGACGCCTTTGCCGCCGATGAGCTCAGGCAGCAGCTTGAAGCGCGCGGCATTCGCTGCGTGCTGGAGTGCCGGATCGCCGCCATCGACGCTGACGGCGTGCGGCTGGCGGACGGGCGGGTATTCCGCGCCGCCCGAGTGGTGCTGGCGACCGGCGTGCAGCCCAACAGCCGTCTGGCGGCGCAGTCCGGCGTGCTGTGCCAGCAGGGGATCGTGGTTGACCGCCAGATGGCCGCCTCGCTGCCGGGGATCAGCGCCATCGGCGAGTGTTGCGAAATTGACGGCCAGACCTGGGGGCTGGTGGCTCCCTGCCTGCGCCAGGCCGAGGTGCTGGCGGATCGCCTGTGCGGCGCCCCCGGCGCGGGCTTTGTCTGGCAGGACGCCGGGACCCGCCTGAAGGTCACCGGCATTGAACTCTTTAGCGTCGGCGAACAGCAGGCCGGCGAACAGGATGACATCTATACCAGCTGGGATCCCATCGACCGGCACTATCGTCGCCTGCTGCTGCGCGGCGGCCGCCTGCGCGGCGTGCTGCTGATGGGCGACTGTACCACCGCCGCCGCGCTCACCGCGCGCCTGGAAAGCGACGAGCCCGCCACTGCGGACTGGCTTTTTGACCCTTCTTCAACGCAGCCGCAGGCTGCAGGAATAATGACGATGACGAAACCTGTATTAGTGCTGGTGGGACATGGCATGGTCGGCCACCATTTTCTCGAACAATGCGTGAGCCGCAACCTGCATCAGCAATATCGTATCGTGGTGTTTGGCAAAGAGCGTTACGCCGCCTACGATCGGGTGCATCTCTCCGAATATTTCGCCGGACGCAGCGCCGAATCGCTGTCGCTGGTGGCCGATGATTTCTTTCACCAGCACGGCATCGAACTCCGCCTCGGCAAGGCGGTGGCGACGATCGACCGCGACGCGCGGCTGGTGCGGGACGCCGAGGGGCATGAAACCCACTGGGATAAACTGGTGCTGGCGACCGGCTCCTATCCCTTTGTTCCGCCGATCCCTGGCAACGATCTCGACGGGTGCTTTGTCTATCGTACCCTTGACGATCTCGACCGTATCGCCGCCCATGCCGCCGCGGCGAAGACCGGGGTGGTGATCGGGGGCGGCCTGCTCGGGCTGGAGGCCGCCAACGCCCTGAAACAGCTGGGGCTGGAGACGCACGTGGTGGAGTTTGCCCCGAACCTGATGGCCGTCCAGTTGGATAACGGCGGGGCGGCGATGCTGCGGGAGAAGATCGTCGCCCTCGGCGTGGGGGTGCATACCAGCAAAGCCACCACCGCCATCGTGCGCGAAGCCGATGGCCTGCGGCTGAACTTTGCCGACGGCGGCACGCTGGCGGCCGACATGGTGGTCTTCTCGGCAGGGATCCGCCCGCAGGACGCGCTGGCCCGCGGCTGCGCGCTGCAGGTTGGCGAGCGCGGGGGGATTGGCATCGACGGCCAGTGCCGCACCACTGACCCGGACGTGCTGGCGATAGGCGAATGTGCCCTGTGGGATAATAAAATTTACGGCCTGGTGGCGCCGGGTTATCAGATGGCGCGGATCGCCGCGGCCACCCTCGCAGGAGAGGACGCCTGCTTTAGCGGCGCCGACATGAGCACCAAACTGAAGCTGCTGGGGGTTGACGTAGCCTCGTTTGGCGATGCGCAGGGGCGCACGCCGGGCTGCCAGAGCTATCAATGGACCGACGGTCCGCAGCAGGTTTACAAAAAAATCGTCGTCAGTCAGGACGGCAAAGCCCTGCTTGGCGGCGTGCTGGTGGGGGACGCCAGCGACTATGCCACGCTGCTGCAGATGATGCTGAACGGCATGGCGCTGCCGCCGCGTCCGGAGAGCCTGATCCTGCCGGCGCTGGAGGGGGCCGCGCCGAAGGCGCTGGGGGTGGCGGCGCTGCCCGACAGCGCGCCGATCTGCTCCTGCCATAGCGTCAGCAAAGGCGATATCTGCCAGGCGGTGAACAATGGCGCGGGGGATATGGCGGCGATAAAAAGCTGCACCAGAGCGGCCACCGGCTGCGGCGGCTGCAGCGCGCTGGTGAAACAGGTGATGGAGCACCAGCTGGCGGCGCAGGGCGTCGAAGTGAAAAAAGACGTCTGCGAGCATTTCCCGTGGTCGCGTCAGGAGATCTACCATCTGGTGCGGGTCAACCATATCCATACCTTCGAGCAGCTGATTAGCCGCTACGGCCAGGGGCACGGCTGCGAGGTTTGTAAACCGCTGGTGGCCTCGGTGCTGGCCTCCTGCTGGAACGAATACCTGCTGAAGCCGGCGCACCTGCCGCTACAGGATACCAACGACCGCTATTTCGCCAACATTCAGAAGGACGGCACCTATTCGGTGGTGCCGCGGATGGCGGCAGGGGAAGTGACGCCGGACGGGCTGATCGCCATCGGGCAGATCGCCAAACGTTACCAGCTCTACAGCAAAGTGACCGGCGGTCAGCGCATCGACCTGTTTGGCGCGCGGCTGGAACAGCTGCCGGCGATCTGGCGCGAGCTGGCCGACGCCGGGTTTGAAACCGGCCACGCCTATGGCAAGTCGCTGCGCACGGTGAAGTCCTGCGTCGGCGCAACCTGGTGTCGCTACGGCGTGCAGGACTCCACCGGGCTCGCGGTGCGGCTCGAGCATCGCTATAAAGGGCTGCGCGCCCCGCACAAAATCAAGATGGCGGTCTCCGGCTGCACCCGCGAATGCGCCGAAGCCCAGGGCAAAGATATCGGGGTGATTGCCACCGACAAAGGCTGGAATCTCTACGTCTGCGGCAACGGCGGAATGAAGCCGCGTCACGCCGACCTGTTTGCCAGCGACCTCGACGAAGCGACGCTGATCCGCAGCATCGATCGTCTGCTGATGTTCTATATCCGCACCGCCGATCGCCTGCAGCGGACCAGCACCTGGATGGACAACCTGGAGGGCGGCGTGGCCTACCTGCGGCAGGTGGTGCTGGAGGACAGCCTCGGCATTGGCGAGGAGCTGGAACAGGAGATGGCCCGCATCGTCGACAGCTACCAGTGCGAGTGGCAGACCACGCTCAACGATCCCCAGCGCCTGGCGCTGTTCCGCTCCTTCGTGAACAGCGACCAGCCCGACGAGGCGGTGCAGCGCCACGATCTGCGCGGTCAGCCGCAGCCGTTGCCTGCTGAAGCGTTGCCTGAAGGCGAACTCCCATCCCGGCCGTGGCAGGCGATTTGCGACCTTGACGCCATCCCGGCGCAGGCGGGGATCGGCGCCCGGTTAGGGGAGCGGCAGATCGCCCTGTTCCGCTTTGGCGATCGGGTGTATGCCCTGGACAACCGCGAGCCGGGCAGCGCGGCCAACGTGTTGTCGCGGGGGCTGTTAGGGGACGTCGGCGGGGAACCGGTGGTGATCTCCCCGCTGTACAAACAGCGGATTCGCCTGCGCGACGGCTGGCCGTGCGACGGCGGTGAACAGGCAGTGCGCGCCTGGCCGGTGAAAGTGGAAAACGGCAAAGTGTGGGTGGGCAGCCAGCAGCTGCTGGCGCGAGCGGAGGCCTCCTGATGAAGACCATCCGAACGACCTGTCCCTACTGCGGCGTAGGCTGCGGCGTGCTGGCGAGCGTGGATGACGCGGGTCAGGTGAGCGTGCGCGGCGACGAACAGCACCCGGCCAACCTCGGCCGCCTGTGCGTCAAAGGGGCGGCACTAGGGGAGACCATGGGTCTGGCGGGGCGGCTGCTGGCGCCGGAGGTGGACGGCCAGCCGGTGGCCTGGTCTCAGGCGCTGGCGGAGACCGCTTCCCGCCTGCAACAGGTTATCGACCAGCACGGTCCGCAGGCGGTGGCATTCTACGCCTCCGGCCAGCTGTTGACGGAGGATTACTATGCCGCCAACAAGCTGATGAAGGGATTTATCGGCGCGGCGAACATCGACACCAATTCGCGGCTGTGCATGTCGTCGGCGGTGACCGGCTACAAGCGGGCCTTTGGCGCCGACGTGGTGCCCTGTAGCTATGAGGATGTGGAAAACAGCGATCTGGTGGTGCTGGTCGGCTCGAACGCCGCCTGGGCGCACCCGGTGCTGTACCAGCGTCTGGCGCAGGCGAAGCGGGATAATCCCCGGCTGCAGATCGTGGCGATCGACCCCCGGCGCACCGCCACCTGCGAGATCGCCGATCGCCATCTGGCGCTGGCGCCGGGAAGCGACGGCGGGCTGTTCGTGGGGTTGCTTAACGCCCTGGCGCAGGCCGGGGCCTGCGTCGACGGTTTTCGCGACGGCCCGCAGGCGCTGGCTGCCGCTCGCGGCTGGGACGTGGCGAAAGTGGCGGCTTTTTGCGGCCTGCCCGCCGATGAGGTGGCGGGTTTCTATCGCGATTTTATCGCCGCCCCGCGGGCCATCACCCTCTACACCATGGGAATTAACCAGTCAGCCAGCGGCAGCGACAAATGTAATGCCATCATCAACGTTCATCTGGCCAGCGGAAAGTATGGCCGCCGAGGCTGCGGCCCCTTTTCGCTGACCGGTCAACCCAACGCCATGGGCGGGCGCGAAGTCGGCGGGTTAGCGACGATGCTGGCGGCGCACATGGATTTTGTGCCAGACGATCTGCAGCGTCTGGCCCGCTTTTGGGGAACCGAGCGGCTGGCGCAGACCCCGGGGCTGACCGCCGTGGAGTTGTTTGCCGCCATCGGCCGCGGCGAGGTGAAAGCGGTGTGGATCATGGGCACCAACCCGGTGGTGTCGCTCCCCGACAGCCACGCGGTGAGCCAGGCGCTGGCCGGCTGTCCGCTGGTGATCGTCTCGGATGTCGCCGCTGAGACGGATACCGGACAATTCGCCCACATTCGCTTTCCGGCGCTGGCCTGGGGCGAGAAAAATGGCACGGTCACCAACTCGGAGCGGCGCATCTCCCGTCAGCGTAGCTTCCTGCCGCCGCCGGGGGAGGCGAAAGCGGACTGGTGGATCATCGCCAGAGTAGGGCAGGCGCTGGGGTATCGCGAGGCGTTTGCCTGGCAGCATCCGCATGACGTCTTCCGCGAGCATGCGGCGCTGTCCGGTTTCGAAAACGACGGCCAGCGGGCGTTTGATATCGGCGCGCTGGCGGATCTCAGCCGCGAGGCATGGGACGCTATGGCGCCGGTACGCTGGCCGGTCAGCCGCCGCCGCGCCGCCTGGGATGTCACGCGCGGCTGGCATAGCGATGGCAGGCTGCGGATGGTGCCAGTGACGCCTCAGCCGACCCGGGCGGCAACCGATGTCTTTTATCCGCTGATCCTCAACAGCGGGCGGATCCGCGATCAGTGGCACACCATGACCCGCACCGGCGCCGTGCCGCGGCTGATGCAGCATATCGCGGAGCCGGTGGTGGAGGTGGCGCCGCAGGACGCCGTTCGCTACCAGCTTGTCGCCGGCGGGCTGGCGCGGATCTGGTCGCGCCATGGGGTGATGGTGGCGAAAGTGGCGATCAGCGAAGGCCAGCGCCCCGGCTCGCTGTTTGTCCCAATGCACTGGAACAATCAGTTCGCCCGCCAGGGGCGGGTGAATAATCTGCTGCCCGCCGTCACGGACCCGCATTCCGCCCAGCCGGAGAGTAAACAGGCGGCGGTGGCCATCGCCCCCTGGCAGCCTGCCTGGCATAGCGAACTGTTTTGTCGCGAACCGCTGCCGTTTCCTGCGGCCTGGCACTGGCGGCGGCGGGCGGCGGCGGGCGTATTGCACTACTCGCTGGCCGGGGAGGCGTCAGCCCGACAGTGGCTCAGCGTCTGGTGCGCGCAGCGCGGCTGGCAGCTGCAGATAGCAGACGGCGGCGCGGTGTGGAACCTGCTGGCGTGGCATCAGGGGAGGCTGATGCTGGGCTGGTGGAGCGATGCGCGCGAGCCGGCGGTGGATAGCGCAGGGATAAGCGCCGCCTTCGCCGCGCCGCCGTCCGATGCCGCCCGGCGCCATGCGTTGCTCAGCGGCCGACCGGACGCCGCCGCCGCGCCGCCGGGGCGGATCGTCTGCAGCTGTTTTGGGGTGGGGGAGCGGGCGATCGGCGAGGCCATCGCCAGCGGCTGCGCCAGCGTTGGGGCTTTGGGCGCCAGGCTTAAGTGCGGGACCAACTGCGGCTCCTGCGTGCCGGAGCTCAACGCGCTGCTGACGGCGCAACCGGCCCGCGTCGGGGCGTAACGGCGCGGCGGCACCTTCTGTGGTTGGGCGACAATGTGCCCAACCGGTTTCAGCATATTCCTGGAATTGTCCGCAGGGCTGCGGGAGAAGGGAAAAAACGATAAACTAAAACTATCTTCCAATTTTTTCTGCGAGCCCGCGCCAAACCTGTTGATGCCTGTGTCGTACCGTTTGCTGCCATCCCTGATCTTTCTCCTGCTGCTGCCGGGCGCTCCCGTCTGGGCGCTGACCGCCAGCGACACCGCTCTTATGCCCCAGGGAGAAGATCCCTTGCCCGATTTGGGGATCGCCCCGCAGGTCGATGACGACGCCAGACACTTTGCCGAAGTGGCGAAGAAATTCGGCGAGGCCAGCATGAGCGATAACGGATTGACGGCGGGAGAGCAGGCGCAGATGTTCGCCATCAACAAACTCGGCAATGAAGTGAGCCACCAGCTGGAGAGCTGGCTCTCGCCGTGGGGCAACGCCAATGTCGACCTGCTGGTCGATAAAGAGGGGAAGTTCACCGGCAGTAAAGGGAGCTGGTTCGTGCCATTGCAGGATAACGAGCGCTACCTGACGTGGAACCAGTATTCGGTGACCCGGCGCGAGAACGATCTGGTGGGCAATATTGGGCTTGGCCAGCGCTGGCGGGTCGGCGGCTGGCTGCTGGGCTATAACTCGTTTTATGACAAGGTGCTGAGCGAAAGTCTGGCCCGCGGCAGCGTCGGCGCCGAGGCGTGGGGGGAATATCTCCGCCTGTCGGCGAACTACTATCATCCGCTGGGCGACTGGCAGCTGCGGGAGAATCAAACTCAGGAGCAGCGGATGGCCGCGGGGTATGACGTTACCGCCCAGGCGCGGCTGCCGTTTTATGAGCACATCAACACCAGCGTCAGCGTCGAACAGTACTTCGGCGACAGCGTCGATCTGTTTCACACCGGCACAGGCTACCATAACCCGGTGGCCGTCTCCGTCGGGCTCAATTATACCCCGGTCCCGCTGGTCACCGTGACCGCCAAGCATAAGCAAGGGGAAAATGGCGTCAGCCAGAACAACGTTGGCCTGAAGCTCAACTACCGCTTTGGCGTGCCGCTCAAGCAGCAGCTGGCGGCGGACGAGGTGGCGTTCAGCAACTCGCTGCGCGGCAGCCGCTTCGACAGCCCGGAGCGGGATAATCTGCCGGTGGTGGAGTATCGGCAGCGCAAAAATCTGACGGTCTACCTGGCCACGCCGCCCTGGGATCTACAGTCCGGGGAGACGGTGCAGCTGAAGCTGCAGATCCATAGTCTGCACGGCATCAAGTCGCTGCACTGGCAGGGCGACACCCAGGCGCTCAGCCTGACGCCGCCGGTGGATGCCAGCAGCCCCGATGGCTGGAGCGTGATTATGCCGGTGTGGAACAGTGAACCGGGCGCCGCGAACCGCTGGCGCCTGTCGGTGGTGGTAGAGGATAAACAGGGGCAGCGCGTCTCCTCCAATGAGATCGTCCTGGCGCTGACTGAGCCGCTGGTCAAGTTCACCGCGCCTGGCGTCTCGTGGACGGACTCGCCTTAAAAAATTCGCTCCTGATGGACCCATACCGCGGCTTCCACCCGGGATTTGAGCTTCATTTTCTTCAGCATATGCTTGACGTGCACTTTGACGGTGCTTTCGGTGATATCCAGCCGGCGGGCGATCATTTTGTTCGGCAGCCCCTGGGCGATCAGCTTGAGGATGTCGCGCTCGCGCGGGGTCAGCTGGCTGATGTCGCGATCGGAGGTGGCGCGGTTGGCGCGCAGGCTGGCGGCCAGCACCGGGGTTAACGCTTCGCTTAATACCATCTCGCCGGCGGCGGCCTGCTGCAGCGCTTTCAGCAGATCTTCCGGCTCCATGTCTTTCAGCAGATAGCCATCGGCGCCGCGCTTGAGGGCGGTAACAACGTCCTCTTCATGGTTAGAGACGCTGAAGACCACCACCCGGCCAGACAGCGATTTCTCACGCAGTTTGTCCAGCGTCTCCAGACCGTTCATGCCCGGCATATTGAGGTCCAGCAGGATCAGGTCCGGATCCAGCGACTCCGCCAGCTCGATACCTTGCGCGCCATTGCTGGCTTCGCCAATCACCTGGATGTCCGGCGCCATGCTGATCAGTTGTTTCACGCCGGTGCGCAGCATCGGATGGTCGTCAATGAGAAGGATGGTTGCCCGTTCCTGTTGACTCATGGGGGTCTCCTTATTGGATGGAAAACGTTTTTTCCGGGATAAACGTGACGATCACTTCGGTCCCGCCGGTTTCCCGGCGCCGAACCTGACAGTCGCCGCGCAGGCTTTGCGCGCGATCCCGCATAATGATTAAACCGTAATGGTTACTCCGCTCGGCGTGGTCCGGCACGCCGCGGCCGTTATCCGCCACCACCAGACGGACCTGATTATCGCGTTGTGACACCGTCACGGTCACTTCCGTCGCGCTGGCATGCTTCAGGGCATTGCTTAACGCTTCGCGGGCGATCTGCAGCAGGTGAATGGCCTGATGCGACGGCACAAAGCGCGGCGGGAGCTGATAATCAAGCTGCACCGTAAAGCCGAAGTGGGCGCTGTACTCCTGACAGCTGGCCTCCAGCGCCGGGCGCAGGCCCGGCTCGGTCAGCTGCAGGCGGAAGGTGGTCAACAGCTCACGCAGCTGGGCCCAGGAGGTATTCAGCTCGTTACGTATCTGCCCCAGCAGCTGACGGCTCTCCGCCGGCAAGGCGTCGCCCTGCATCTGCAGGCAGCTGACCTGCATCTTCATACAGGATAGCGACTGGGCGATGGAATCATGCAGCTCGCGGGCGATAGTGGCCCGCTCTTCCATAACGATCAGCTGCTGCTGTTTCTCCTGATGGCGGTCCAGCGCCAGGGTGCTGGTCAGTTGTTCAACCACAGTATCCACCAGCTGCTGCTGATCGTGGCTGAGATGACGGCCAACCGGCAGCGTCGCCAGCAGGATGCCGTACTGATTATGCGCATCCGACAGCCGCCACTTCAGCGTCGTTCCTC
This sequence comes from Klebsiella sp. C239, assembly GCF_048822715.1. Taxonomy (NCBI): domain Bacteria; kingdom Pseudomonadati; phylum Pseudomonadota; class Gammaproteobacteria; order Enterobacterales; family Enterobacteriaceae; genus Klebsiella; species Klebsiella sp. C239. The sequence goes on from NZ_JBMEZK010000001.1 coordinate 795,608, forward strand.
CATCCGGCAGCGGCGGCAGGTTGCGTGGGCAGAGGTAGCAGCCCATGTCGTCACATTCATTATCCGAGTGGCAGGTAAACTCCTGATGGTTGTCTTCATCTTCCAGATCGTAGACCCGCACCTCGATATCGCGCAGCAGCGTCAGACCCTGCAGGCCGTTCAGCACCGGCGAAATGCGTTCACAGAGCGGGGCGTTGGCGTGCAGCCGGCGGTTGGCCTGCCATAAGAAGGCGAGGATCTCGTTCTTCTGTTCCAGCCCGGCGGTCTTCTCCTGCACCCGGCGCTCAAGCACGGCGTAGCTTTCCGCCAGCTCTTCCGACATGTTATTTAGCGCCATGCCAAGGGTCGCCATTTCGTTGCGTCCGCTGATGTGCGCCCGCTGGGTGAAATCACGCTGGCTCACCGCTCGCGCCATGCTCAGCAGCTGTTTCCATGGCCGCAGCAGGCGGGCGCGTAGCCAGATGATGGTGAAGATCAACAGCAGCGCCATGCCGATGGCGAGGAGGCGATGGATCCAGACCACCCGTTCGATACGCTGCTCGGTGGTATGGTCGAATGCGGTGACCAACTGGTCGATACGATCGACAAAGTCGGCGACATCCTGGGCGACCTCCGCCTGGTTGACCGCGCGCTGCATGCCGGGAGCCAGCGCCAGCTGCCAGTACTGCTGCAGGGCCTGCAGCTGGCGCTCCTGCCCGTCGCGGCGGGCGGAGTTTTGCAGCTCCGGACTGAAGACGGTGGCGGTCATATCATCGACCAGCTTTTGGTCGTGTTCATTCAGCGGGATCGCCGCCAGCAGCCGGTAGCTCTGCATGCGTAATGACCCGGCTTTGTTAATGGCGTGCGCGCTGCCCTGCACGCCGTTGACCAGGCGCGCGGAGATCGCCATACCGGCGACGCCAGTAAGGGTGGCAAGCAGGACGATCAACGCCAGTTGATTGACCAGCGTCAGCGGGGTAAAAAGACGTTTTAACATGGAATGCGTGGCTCCTGACCGGTCGTGTCCCCGGGAGTGGCGCTTATTCTCGGCTATCCCCTGGAGTATACCCATACCCACAAAGAGTTACTCCTTAATTGTCGGTGGTAGGCGCCGTTGGGAGAGGGGTTAGACGCATCCCGGCAGCCGTGTGAAAAACCACACTTTTTTTCCCACCATTCTCTACTCACTTCGGAGCATGGTTTATTTTCGCACAAATTAGCGCGCGCTTTTCCTTTGATTTATATCAACTTACCGCCCGGGGCAACCCCTAAGGTAGCGGCAGGAAAAATGAATAATCAGAGGTATCTATGAGTCAATCTTCCCTCCCGGAGAAGGCTAACCGCTCGGTCATTACCGACTGGCGGCCTGAAGATCCTGAATTCTGGCAACAGCGCGGCCACCATGTGGCGAGCCGCAATTTATGGATCTCCGTTCCCTGTCTGTTACTGGCGTTCTGCGTGTGGATGTTGTTCAGCGCCGTTGCCGTTAACCTCAACAAAGTGGGCTTTCAGTTTACGACCGATCAGCTGTTTATGCTGACCGCGCTGCCGGCGCTGTCAGGCGCTTTGTTGCGCGTGCCTTACGCTTTCATGGTACCGCTGTTCGGCGGCCGCCGCTGGACGGCGTTCAGTACCGGGATCATGATTGTGCCGTGCGTGTGGCTGGGCTTTGCGGTCCAGGATACCTCCACGCCGTTTAGCGTCTTCGTGATCATCTCTCTGCTGTGCGGCTTCGCCGGGGCCAACTTCGCCTCCAGTATGGCCAATATCAGCTTCTTCTTCCCGAAAGCGAAGCAGGGCGGGGCGCTGGGCGTCAACGGCGGCCTTGGTAATATGGGCGTCAGCGTGATGCAGCTGGTCGCGCCGCTGGTGGTGTCGGTCTCGGTGTTTGCCATTTTTGGCGGGACCGGCAGCGAGCAGCCGGACGGCTCAATGCTGTATCTGGAAAACGCCGCATGGATCTGGGTACCTTTCCTGATTATTTTCACCCTGGCGGCGTGGTTCTTTATGAACGACCTGTCCGCTTCTAAAGCCTCGCTGAGCGAACAGCTGCCGGTGCTCAAACGCCTGCACCTGTGGATCATGGCGCTGCTCTATCTGGCGACCTTCGGCTCCTTTATCGGTTTCTCCGCCGGTTTCGCCATGCTGTCAAAGACCCAGTTCCCGGACGTGCAGATCCTGCACTACGCCTTCTTCGGTCCGTTTATTGGCGCGCTGGCGCGTTCGATGGGCGGGGCGATCTCCGACCGTCTCGGCGGTACCCGCGTGACGCTGGTCAACTTTGTGGTGATGGCTGTCTTCTGTGCGCTGCTGTTCCTGACCCTGCCGACCAACGGCCAGGGCGGTAACTTCATCGCCTTCTTCGCGGTGTTTATGGTGCTGTTCCTGACCGCCGGGCTGGGGAGCGCTTCCACCTTCCAGATGATCTCCGTGATCTTCCGTAAGCTGACCATGGACCGGGTGAAGGCCCAGGGCGGCAGCGAAGCCCAGGCGATGCGCGAGGCGGCGACCGATACCGCGGCGGCGCTGGGCTTTATCTCCGCCATTGGCGCCATCGGCGGCTTCTTTATTCCGAAGGCGTTCGGTATCTCGCTGGATCTGACCGGCTCGCCGGCCGGCGCGATGAAAGTCTTCCTGATCTTCTATATCGCCTGCGTGATCATCACCTGGGCGGTATACGGCCGTAAGCGTCAGTAATTCGCCATCGTCGATGTTGCTTCGTAAAGGCGTACTCCCGAAGGAGGCGCCTTTTTTTACCGGCCTATTTAGTTACAACATACTAATGGGTGATTGTATGCGTATTGGCCACTGAGCCGGGAAGGGACGGCTTGCCAGCGTCACTGCTCTACCCCTTAATACCTCCCTGGTGAACAATTCCGCGCCTGGTGACCCATTTTTCGATAAAAACCATTAAAAAACATGTAGTTAAAAAATCGAGATTACTACCACCTTGGTGGTAAATGCCAATTTCCGCCGCGATAACAAGCCAGTCCGTATTGATCGCTATCAATTCCCGTCCGCTTTCATAGCGTTACCTTCGCTGCAAATCCAGCAATGTCGATTTATCAGAGAGCCGTCAGGCTCCATATCAGGAGAAACCCGATGAGTAAATTCCTGGACCGGTTTCGCTACTTCAAACAGAAGGGTGAAACCTTTGCCGATGGGCACGGCCAGCTTCTAAACACCAACCGGGACTGGGAGGATGGATACCGTCAACGTTGGCAGCATGACAAAATTGTGCGTTCCACTCACGGTGTCAACTGCACCGGTTCATGCAGCTGGAAGATTTATGTCAAAAACGGACTGGTGACCTGGGAAACCCAGCAAACGGACTATCCGCGCACCCGTCCGGACCTGCCAAACCATGAACCACGCGGCTGCCCGCGCGGCGCCAGCTACTCCTGGTATCTGTACAGCGCGAACCGCCTGAAATACCCGCTGATGCGCAAACGCCTGATGAAGATGTGGCGGGAAGCGAAGGTCCAGCATAGCGATCCGGTTGAGGCATGGGCCTCGATTATCGAAGACGCCGACAAAGCGAAAAGCTTCAAGCAGGCTCGCGGTCGCGGCGGGTTTGTCCGCTCCTCCTGGCAGGAAGTGAATGAGCTGATTGCCGCCTCCAACGTCTATACCGTGAAAACTTACGGTCCGGATCGCGTGGCCGGCTTCTCGCCGATCCCGGCGATGTCGATGGTCTCCTACGCCTCCGGCGCTCGTTACCTGTCGCTGATCGGCGGTACCTGCCTGAGCTTCTACGACTGGTACTGCGACCTGCCGCCGGCCTCGCCGATGACCTGGGGCGAGCAGACCGACGTGCCGGAATCCGCCGACTGGTACAACTCCAGCTATATCATCGCCTGGGGCTCCAACGTGCCGCAGACCCGTACCCCGGATGCGCACTTCTTTACCGAAGTTCGCTATAAAGGGACCAAAACTGTCGCCATCACCCCGGACTACGCCGAAATCGCCAAGCTCTGCGATCTGTGGCTGGCGCCGAAGCAGGGTACCGATGCCGCGATGGCGCTGGCGATGGGCCACGTGATGCTGCGTGAGTTCCATCTTGATAAACCGAGCCAGTACTTCACCGATTACGTGCGTCGCTACACCGACATGCCGATGCTGGTGATGCTTGAGGAGCGCGACGGCTATTACGCCGCCGGCCGCACGCTGCGCGCGTCCGACCTCGTGGATTCCCTTGGTCAGGAGAAGAATCCGGAATGGAAAACCGTCGCCTTTGATGAGAAGGGCGATCTGACCGTGCCGAACGGTTCCCTCGGATTCCGCTGGGGCGACAAAGGCAAATGGAACCTCGAACAGCGCGACGGTAAAACCGGCGAAGAGATTGAGCTGCGTCTGAGCCTGCTGGGCAGCCATGACGAGGTCGCGGACGTCGGCTTCCCGTACTTCGGCGGCGAAGGTTCTGAACACTTCAACAAAGTCGCGCTGGAAAACATTCTGCTGCACAAACTGCCGGTTAAACGCCTGCAGCTGGCCGACGGCTCCACCGCCCTGGTGACCACCGTGTACGACCTGACCATGGCCAACTATGGCCTGGAGCGCGGTCTGAACGATGACAACTGCGCCGCCAGCTATGATGAAGTGAAAGCCTACACTCCGGCCTGGGCGGAGAAAATTACCGGCGTCTCCCGCGCGCATATTATCCGTACCGCCCGCGAGTTTGCCGATAACGCCGATAAAACCCATGGTCGGTCGATGATTATCGTCGGGGCGGGTCTCAACCACTGGTTCCACCTCGACATGAACTACCGCGGTCTGATCAACATGCTGATCTTCTGCGGTTGCGTCGGCCAGAGCGGCGGCGGTTGGGCGCACTATGTGGGCCAGGAAAAACTGCGTCCGCAGACCGGCTGGCAGCCGCTGGCGTTCGCCCTTGACTGGCAACGTCCGGCACGTCATATGAACAGCACCTCGTACTTCTATAACCACTCCAGCCAGTGGCGCTATGAAAGCGTGACCGCGCAGGAGCTGCTCTCGCCGATGGCGGATAAATCCCGCTACAGCGGCCATCTGATCGACTTCAACGTCCGCGCCGAGCGGATGGGCTGGCTGCCGTCGGCGCCGCAGCTGGGCGTAAACCCGCTGCGCATCGCCGATGAGGCGAAAAAAGCGGGCATGACGCCGGTGGATTACACCGTCAAATCTCTGAAGGAGGGATCGATTCGCTTTGCGGCAGAGCAGCCGGAAAACGGTAAAAACCATCCGCGCAACCTGTTTATCTGGCGTTCCAACCTGCTGGGCTCCTCGGGTAAAGGCCACGAGTACATGCTGAAGTACCTGCTGGGTACGGAAAACGGTATTCAGGGCAAAGATCTCGGCAAGCAGGGCGGCGTGAAGCCGGAAGAAGTGGAGTGGAAAGATAACGGTCTCGACGGCAAGCTGGATCTGGTGGTGACCCTCGACTTCCGTCTGTCGAGCACCTGCCTCTACTCCGACATCGTGCTGCCGACCGCTACCTGGTATGAAAAAGACGACATGAATACCTCGGATATGCATCCGTTTATTCATCCGCTGTCTGCCGCCGTCGACCCGGCCTGGGAATCGAAAAGCGACTGGGATATCTACAAAGATATCGCGAAAAAGTTCTCCGAAGTGTGCGTGGGTCATTTGGGTCAGGAAACCGACGTGGTAACGCTGCCTATCCAGCACGACTCCGCCGCCGAACTGGCGCAGCCGCTGGACGTTAAGGACTGGAAAAAAGGCGAATGCGACCTGATTCCAGGGAAAACCGCGCCGCATATTCTGACCGTCGAGCGCGATTATCCGGCGACATACGAACGCTTTACCTCTATCGGCCCGCTGATGGAGAAAATCGGCAACGGCGGTAAAGGCATCGCCTGGAATACCCAGAGCGAAATGGACCTGCTGCGTAAGCTCAACTACACCAAGGCCGAAGGCCCGGCGAAAGGTCAGCCGAAGCTGGAAACGGCCATCGACGCTGCGGAGATGATCCTCACCCTGGCGCCGGAAACGAACGGTCAGGTGGCGGTGAAGGCGTGGAAAGCGCTGAGCGAAATCACCGGCCGCGAGCACGCGCACCTGGCGCTGAACAAAGAAGACGAGAAGATCCGTTTCCGCGATATTCAGGCGCAGCCGCGGAAAATCATCTCCAGCCCGACCTGGTCCGGGCTGGAAGACGAACACGTCTCCTATAACGCCGGATACACCAACGTTCACGAGCTGATCCCATGGCGTACCCTGTCCGGTCGTCAGTCGCTGTATCAGGATCACCAGTGGATGCGCGACTTTGGCGAGAGCCTGCTGGTTTATCGTCCGCCGATTGACACCCGCTCGGTGAAAGCGGTGATGGGCGAGAAGTCCAACGGCAACCCGGAGAAGGCGCTGAACTTCCTGACGCCGCACCAGAAATGGGGTATCCACTCGACCTACAGCGATAACCTGCTGATGCTGACCCTGTCACGCGGCGGTCCGATCGTCTGGATGAGCGAGGCGGATGCGAAAGATCTGGGTATCGAAGATAACGACTGGATCGAAGTGTTCAACGCCAACGGCGCCCTGACGGCGCGCGCGGTGGTGAGCCAGCGCGTGCCGGCCGGGATGACCATGATGTACCACGCGCAGGAACGCATCGTGAACCTGCCTGGCTCTGAAGTCACCGGCCAGCGCGGCGGGATCCATAACTCGGTTACCCGTATTACGCCGAAACCGACCCATATGATCGGCGGCTATGGCCATCTGGCCTATGGCTTTAACTACTACGGCACCGTCGGCTCCAACCGCGATGAGTTTGTGGTGGTACGTAAGATGAAGAACATTAACTGGTTAGACGGCGAAGGCAATGACCAGGTACAGGAGAGCGTAAAATGAAAATTCGTTCACAAGTCGGCATGGTGCTGAATCTCGATAAATGCATCGGCTGCCACACCTGCTCGGTAACCTGTAAAAACGTCTGGACCAGCCGGGAAGGGATGGAGTACGCCTGGTTCAATAACGTGGAGAGTAAGCCTGGCGTCGGTTTTCCGAACGACTGGGAAAACCAGGAGAAATGGAAGGGCGGCTGGATCCGCAAAATCAACGGCAAGCTGCAGCCGCGCATGGGCAACCGCGCGATGCTGTTAGGTAAAATCTTCGCGAACCCGCATCTGCCGGGCATTGATGATTACTACGAGCCGTTCGATTACGACTACCAGAACCTGCATAACGCCCCGGAGAGTAAACACCAGCCGATCGCCCGTCCGCGCTCGCTGATCACCGGCCAGCGGATGGACAAGATCACCAGCGGTCCGAACTGGGAAGAGATCCTCGGCGGCGAGTTTGAAAAGCGCGCCAAAGACCAGAACTTCGACAACATGCAGAAGGCGATGTACGGCCAGTTCGAGAACACCTTCATGATGTATCTGCCGCGCCTGTGCGAGCACTGCCTGAATCCGGCGTGCGTCGCAACCTGCCCGAGCGGCGCCATCTATAAGCGTGAAGAAGACGGCATCGTGCTGATCGACCAGGACAAGTGCCGCGGCTGGCGGATGTGCATCACCGGCTGCCCGTACAAGAAGATCTACTTCAACTGGAAGAGCGGGAAATCTGAGAAGTGCATCTTCTGCTACCCGCGTATTGAATCCGGAATGCCGACGGTATGCTCCGAAACCTGCGTGGGCCGAATCCGCTACCTCGGCGTCCTGCTGTATGACGCGGACGCGATCGAAAATGCCGCCAGCACCGAGAACGAGAAAGATCTCTATCAGCGTCAACTGGACGTGTTCCTCGATCCGAACGACCCGAAAGTGATTGAGCAGGCGCTGAAAGATGGCGTACCGCAGGGCGTGATTGAAGCCGCGCAGCAGTCGCCGGTCTGGAAAATGGCGATGGACTGGAAGCTGGCCCTGCCGCTGCACCCGGAATATCGCACCCTGCCGATGGTTTGGTACGTGCCGCCGCTGTCGCCGATTCAGTCCGCCGCCGATGCCGGCGAACTGGGCAGCAACGGGATCCTGCCGGACGTGGAAAGCCTGCGTATTCCGGTGCAGTATCTGGCGAACCTGCTGACCGCCGGCGATACCCAACCGGTCCTGTTGGCCCTGAAGCGGATGCTGGCGATGCGTCACTATAAGCGGGCGGAAACCGTTGACGGCGTTGTCGATACCCGCGCGCTGGAAGAGGTGGGCTTAAGCGAAGCGCAGGCTCAGGAGATGTACCGCTACCTGGCGATCGCCAACTACGAAGATCGTTTCGTGGTGCCGAGCAGCCATCGGGAACAGGCGCGGGAAGCGTTTCCGGAGAAAAATGGCTGCGGCTTTAGCTTTGGCGACGGCTGCCACGGCTCTGACAGCCAGTTCAACCTGTTCAACAGCCGTCGCATCGACGCCATCGACGTGACCAGCAAAACGGAGCCGCACGCATGATTGAACTTGTGATTGTGTCGCGTTTGCTCGAATACCCTGACGCTGCCTTATGGCAGCATCAGCAGGAGATGTTCGAGGCGCTCGCGTCATCGGAGAAACTCGGCAAAGAAGATGCTCACGCGCTGGGCGTTTTTCTGCGCGATCTGCTGGCTCAGGATCCGCTGGATGCCCAGGCGGCCTACAGCGAACTGTTTGACCGCGGCCGGGCCACCTCGCTGCTGCTGTTTGAACACGTGCACGGCGAATCCCGCGATCGCGGCCAGGCGATGGTTGACCTGATGGCACAGTATGAGCGCCACGGTCTGCTGCTCGATAGCCATGAGCTGCCGGATCATCTGCCGCTGTATCTGGAGTATCTGGCGCAGCTGCCGGAAGAGGACGCGTTTGGCGGCCTGCGGGACGTCGCGCCGATCCTCGGCCTGCTCAGCGCGCGCCTGCAGCAGCGCGAGAGCCGCTATGCGGTGCTGTTCGAGCTGCTGCTGAAGCTGGCCAACACTCAGGTCGACAGCCAGAAGGTGGCGGAGAAGATTGCCGACGAAGCCCGCGACGATACGCCGCAGGCGCTGGACGCAGTCTGGGAAGAAGAACAGGTTAAATTCTTTGCCGACCAGGGCTGCGGCGAGTCGGAGATTTCCGCTCACCAGCGTCGTTTTGCCGGAGCCGTGGCCCCGCAATATCTGAATATCTCTAACGGAGGACAGCAATAATGCACTTCCTTAATATGTTCTTCTTTGACATTTATCCGTACATTGCGGGCTCGGTGTTTCTGATCGGCAGCTGGCTGCGCTATGATTACGGTCAGTACACCTGGCGCGCGGCCTCCAGCCAGATGCTGGACCGTAAAGGGATGAATCTGGCGTCGAACCTGTTCCATATCGGCATCCTCGGCATTTTCGCCGGCCACTTCCTCGGCATGCTGACGCCGCACTGGATGTATGAATCCTTCCTGCCGATCGACGTCAAGCAGAAGATGGCGATGATCGCCGGCGGCGCCTGCGGCGTGATGACCCTGGTGGGCGGTTTACTGCTGCTCAAGCGTCGTCTGCTCAGCCCGCGCGTTCGCGCCACCACCACCGGCGCGGATATTCTGATCCTCTCCCTGCTGATGGTGCAGTGTGCGTTGGGCCTGCTGACGATCCCGTTCTCAGCCCAGCATATGGACGGCAGCGAAATGATGAAGCTGGTCGGCTGGGCGCAGTCGGTGGTCACCTTCCACGGCGGTGCGTCGCAGCACCTGGATGGCGTGGCGTTTATCTTCCGCGTCCACCTGGTGCTGGGTATGACCCTGTTCCTGCTGTTCCCGTTCTCCCGTCTGGTTCATATCTGGAGCGCGCCGGTAGAGTACCTGACGCGCAAATACCAGATTGTTCGCGCCCGTCGCTAACTGGCCCGCGACTGCTGACTGACCCCGCTCTGGCGGGGTTTTTTTTCGCCCCAGCCGAGGTTATTCCCCGCGGCGGCAAACAGAATCAGCATCCCGCCGCACCACTGCACAGGGGTTAACGCATGGTGGAAGACCAGATAGTCGACCCCCATCGCCACCAGTGGATAAATAAAGGAGAGTGAACCGGTAATGGGCGTTGGCAGCTTCTGTATCGCGCTATATAAAAGCTGATACATGATCCCGGTATGGACGACGCCGAGGATCAGCAGATAGCGCCAGGGAAAGCTGGCAGAAAACTCGGGCATTTGCACCAGCGGCAGCAGCATCACGACGCCGACCAGCACCTGAATAAAGGCGATATGCTGAGCAGGGAGCGGATGCAGTTTGCGGGCGATAATGGCGGTCAGAGCATAGAAAAATGCTGCGCCTAATGCCAGCAAAACGCCGGTCGCGAGACTATCGCCGTGCGCCGGGGCAAGCTCGCTTGACAGCAGGATCACCACGCCGCCGAAGGCCAGCAGTAACCATCCCCATTTTACGGCGCTGACTCGCTCCCCCAGCACCATGCCCATCAGTACCAGCATAAACGGCTGGGTGTTGTAGACCACCGTGGCCATGCCAATTGAAATACGCGAGTAGGCGGCAAAAAGCAGCAGCCAGTTGATGACCAGCGCAATGCCGCCAAGCACCGCGAGGGCGAGGGTGAAGCGCGTGAGACGACTGAAGGGTTGGCGGTTGAGAACGATAAACAGCAGCAGGGTCAGCGCGCCAATCAGGCAGCGCCAGAACACCACATCAATTACCGGCAAACCAGAGAGCAGCACGAACGCGCCGATCGAGCCAGAAATTATCATCGCCAGGCTCATTTGCCAGACGCCGCGGGTAAGTTGCATATTTCACCTCCAGAAGTTTTCCATTATTGTGCGAAAAATCCTGACAGCCTGACATGGCTGAATTAAGGTAAGCAGGGGAAAATTCCTTTCATAATTAGGTAAAAACCATGAATGACTTACTTGATGAAATTGACCGGGCGATCCTCGCTTGCCTGACTCAGGACGCCAGAGTCTCGTTGAAGGTATTGAGCGCGCGGGTGGGGCTGACCTCGCCGAGCACCGCCGAGCGGGTGAAGCGCCTGGAGGAGCGGGGGGTGATCCAGGGCTATGGGGCGCGGGTGAATCTCGCCGCGCTGGGCTACAGCCTGCAGGCGCTGGTGCGGGTCCGGCCGCTGCCTGGTCTGCTGCAGAAGGTGGATAAATATATCCAGGCGATGCCGGAGTGCATCGAAAGTGACAAAGTGACCGGAGAGGATTGTTTCGTGATGCGACTGGTGGTGCGTGATATTGCCCAACTGGATACGCTGCTTGACGGCCTGGCTGAATTTGCTCAGTGCAATACCTCGGTAGTGAAGAGTTCGCCGGTGAAGAGACGACTGCCCCCGCTGTGAGTTTCCCGGAGGCAGTGAGGCGCACCAGTCCGGGCTGCCAAACGGCACCATCTGTAGCCTCGCTAAGCGAAGCGCGAGCGAGGAGGTAGCAGTACAGGTGGTTGCAGAGAGCGCGAGAATGGTGGGGGAAGGATGACTCGGCGCTAACGCGCCTCGCCCTTCGGGCCGTTGCCTGCGGCAACGTTCTCTCGCTACGCTCGAGTCGAACCTTAGTCGAAGCTTCTCATCCTTCCCCGTGGGGCAGAATATAGAGTATCGCAAGTGAAGTAAGTTGGGTAATACATGAAGAGATGGTGGTGGGGGAAGGATGACTCGGCGCTAACGCGCCTCGCCCTTCGGGCCGTTGCCTGCGGCAACGTTCTCTCGCTACGCTCGAGTCGAACCTTAGTCGAAGCTTCTCATCCTTCCCCGTAGGGCAGAATATAAAAGATCGTCGAGTAGTCGAATTGGGAAGTTTTTTAAGAAGATGGTGGTGGGGGAAGGATTCGAACCTTCGAAGTCGATGACGGCAGATTTACAGTCTGCTCCCTTTGGCCGCTCGGGAACCCCACCAGGGGTAAAATCAAAATGTAGGCTATTCAGCAAAGTGAATGGTGGTGGGGGAAGGATTCGAACCTTCGAAGTCGATGACGGCAGATTTACAGTCTGCTCCCTTTGGCCGCTCGGGAACCCCACCACGGGGTAATGCTTAGTACTGGCCTGCTTCCTTCTCGGGAAGCGGGGCGCATCATACCAAATGATGCGCCCCTGTAAAGCATTCCTTTGACAAAAATAAACTGGTTGCCTGATTTTTACCCGTAACGCCGGAAAGCTAACCAATTCATTTCTCAGTCGATTAAAGAATAATCGTCCGGTTACCGTAGACGAAGACGCGCTGCGCCAGGACCTGATACAGCGCCCGGCTCAATACGTTTTTTTCGACATCGCGCCCGGCACGCATCATATCTTCTGCAGTATAAGTATGATCGACGTGAATGACGTCCTGCATAATGATGGGACCTTCGTCCAGGTTATCATTCACGTAGTGGGCGGTGGCGCCGATGATCTTCACACCGCGCTCATAGGCCTGATGATACGGACGCGCGCCGATAAACGCCGGCAGGAACGAGTGGTGAATATTAATGATCTTGTTCGGGAAACGAGCGACAAATTCCGGCGTAAGAACGCGCATATACTTGGCCAGCACCACGTAATCCGGTTCGTGGGCGGCAATCGCGTCGCCCATCTGCTTATCATGCTCTTCGCGGCTCAGCCCTTCATGGCTGACCAGTTCAAACGGGATGCCAAAACGTTCCACCAGCGGGCGCAGGGTGTCATGGTTGCCAATAACCGCGGCAATGTCGACATCCAGCCCGCCGTAGTTGGCTTTCATCAGCAGATCGCCGAGGCAGTGCGCCTCTTTCGTCACCAGAATCACTACCCGGCGGCGGCCTGCCGGATTGAGTTCACGAATCGAGCCTTCCGGCAGGGCGCTGTCCAGATCGGCCAGCAGAATAGCGTCGTTGAAGATGCCTTCCAGTTCGGTGCGCATAAAGAAACGACCGGTACGGTGGTCAACAAATTCGTTGTTCTGCACAATGTTAAGTTCGTGCTTGTAGCAGATATTGGTGATACGCGCGATGAGGCCTTTCTGATCAGGGCAAATAGTGCGTAGTACTTTACGTTGTAATGAATGCATCGCGAGGAAAATCCTGTAGTGTTTGCAAGCGCTGCGGTAGCGTTACTGGCCGCAGCATTTTTTAAATTTTTTACCTGAACCGCAAGGGCAGGGGTCGTTACGGCCAATCAGCGGCCGTGTCCCGTCGATATAGTACCACTGTCCATTTTCTTTTAAGAATCTGGAACGTTCAATAATGGCGCCCGGGCGGTTATTGTCATTAAAGCGGGCGATAAAGCTGACAAAGCCTTCATTGGCGGCTCGTCCATCATCGCTGGCGAACAGGGTTAAGCCCAGCCATTCGGTGTGGGCAAAGCCTTTCTCCAGTTCGGCGCGAAACTGCTGCGCCTGACAGGACGGATGCCAGGTTTTGATCAGATAGTCGGCATCTTTCATGACGAACGCGCTGTAACGGGAGCGCATAAGCTGTGACGGGCCTGGCGCAAGCTCAGCGCCGGACAGATATCGCTGGCAACATGAGCTATACTCCAGTGCGCTGCCACAGGGGCATAATTGCGACAAAATTGCCTCCATGGAAGAAAGAGTAACGGCGCTTCTACGCCAAAGGGCTTTATGTTAACTGAGCCGTGACAATGTTGCCACGCTCAGAGTGGAAGGATAGTTATCAGTACTAATGAGAAAGCTTAAAATTGGTCTGGCGTTAGGTGCGGGCGCCGCCCGCGGATGGTCGCATATTGGCGTCATCAACGCCCTCCAGCAGGCCGGCATTGAGATTGATATCGTGGCCGGTTGCTCTATCGGTTCGCTGGTAGGGGCGGCGTATGCCTGTAACCGACTCCCGGCCCTTGAGTCCTGGGTCTGCTCTTTCAGTAACTGGGACGTTCTAAAACTGATGGACCTCTCCTGGCGCCGCGGTGGACTACTGCGGGGTGAAAAGGTGTTCAATCATTATCGCCGCATCATGCCCGTGACCGATATCGAACACTGCGAACGGCGATTTGCCGCCGTCGCGACAAATTTAAGCACTGGCCGGGAGCTGTGGTTTACCGAAGGCGATCTGCACTTAGCGATTCGAGCCTCCTGCAGTATGCCGGGGTTAATGTCGCCGGTCAGGCATAACGGTTACTGGCTGGTCGATGGCGCGGTGGTCAATCCGGTTCCCGTATCGCTTACGCGGGCAATGGGGGCGGATATCGTGATTGCCGTGGATTTGCAACATGATGCCCACCTTATGCAGCAGGATTTATTTTCCCTCGAAACGCCGCGGCGGGAAGCCGAAGCGAAGGAGGGGCCATGGCATACTCGTCTGCGCGCACGCTTGACGCAAATGAGTTCCCGCCGTACGGCCGTGACGCCGACGGCGATGGAGATCATGACCACCTCTATCCAGGTCCTGGAGAACCGTCTTAAACGCAATCGTATGGCGGGTGACCCGCCGGATATCCTGTTGCAACCGTACTGTCCGCAAGTCTCGACGCTTGATTTCCATCGCGCCGGCGAGGCGATTACCGCAGGGCAGTTGGCGGTAGAAAAGAAAATGGATGAATTATTACCCTTAGTGCGTACCGCGATTTGACGCACGAGTACCTGACTTAAGCAAATTCTGACAGGCGATAGTGAGAATAGCGTGCCACTATTGAATTATCGTCAGCCAGGGGAGATATCATGACGCAGCCATTGGCGGGAAAACAGATTCTGATAGTTGAAGACGAACCCGTTTTCCGCTCACTCTTGCATGGATGGCTGACCTCGCTGGGAGCAACAACCTTCCAGGCGGAAGATGGCAAGGATGCCCTGCATAAAATGACGGAGGTGCATCCGGACCTGATGATTTGCGACATTTCGATGCCGAGAATGAACGGTCTGGAGCTGGTGGAAACGTTGCGTAATCGCGGCGAGCAGCTACCGATCCTGATGATTTCCGCTACCGAAAACATGGCCGATATAGCCAAAGCGTTGCGGCTTGGCGTTCAGGACGTATTGTTAAAGCCAGTAAAAGATTTCGATCGCCTGCGCGAAACCGTTTATGCCTGCCTCTATCCTGCGATGTTCAGTTCACGGGTGGAAGAGGAAGAGCGATTATTTGAGGACTGGGACGCGCTGGTCAGTAATCCCACTGCGGCTTCACGATTACTGCAGGAATTACAGCCGCCGGTGCAACAGGAAATGTCGCACTGCCGCATTCATTATCGCCAGCTGGTGTCGGCGGATAAACCCGGTCTGGTACTTGATATCGCGCCGCTCTCGGACAATGATTTGGCCTTCTATTGTCTGGATGTCACACGGGCAGGAGATAATGGCGTCCTGGCCGCTTTATTATTGCGCGCGTTGTTCAATGGCTTGCTACAGGAGCAGCTGGCGCATCAGGGACAACGGCTACCAGAAATGGGGAGTCTGCTAAAACAGGTGAATCAGCTCCTGCGTCAGGCAAACCTTCCCGGCCAGTTTCCTTTGTTAGTGGGGTATTACCACAGCGGACTGAAAAATTTAATTCTGGTGTCGGCGGGACTTAATGGCACGCTGAATACCGGTGAGCATCAAATTCAGATTAGCAATGGCGTTCCTTTGGGCACCCTGGGTGATGCTTACCTTAATCAAATTAGTCAACGCTGTACCTCATGGCAGTGCCAAATTTGGGGGGCGGGAGGCCGTTTACGCTTAATGTTGTCTGCGGAGTGAGCAATTGCGTTTATATCTAAGCAGACGGGATTACCCGTTGTCCTTTAGCAGTGGTAACATCGAGCAGTTTTATGCGTAAAAGTCCTAATTCGAGGCTATCGGAAGCTTTTCAGACCAGTGAATACGCGGTTGACTGATATACTCGACACGTTATTTGTAACGAGAAGTTTAAAAAACAAACAGTCCAGGAGATTTCAATGGCTGCCCTTAATTCTAAAGTCAGAAAAGCGGTTATCCCGGTTGCGGGATTAGGCACCAGGATGCTGCCGGCCACCAAAGCGATTCCAAAAGAAATGCTGCCGCTGGTAGATAAGCCGTTAATTCAGTACGTTGTTAATGAATGTATCGCTGCAGGAATTACTGAAATTGTTCTGGTAACGCACTCGTCCAAAAACTCTATCGAAAACCATTTCGATACCAGTTTTGAGCTGGAAGCGATGCTGGAAAAACGTGTGAAACGCCAGCTGCTGGAAGAAGTGCAGTCTATTTGTCCGCCGCACGTAACCATTATGCAAGTTCGTCAGGGCCTGGCAAAAGGTCTGGGACACGCGGTGCTTTGCGCCCATCCGGTGGTGGGTGATGAGCCGGTCGCAGTTATTCTGCCAGACGTTATTCTGGATGAATATGAATCCGATCTGAGCCGCGATAACCTCGCAGAGATGATCTCTCGTTTCGATGAGACCGGCGCCAGCCAGATTATGGTTGAGCCTGTCGACGACGTGACCGCTTACGGTGTCGTTGACTGCAAAGGTGAATCTCTCAAGCCGGGAGAAAGCGTGCCGATGGTAGGCGTGGTCGAGAAGCCAAAAGCTGACGTTGCGCCGTCCAACCTGGCGGTGGTGGGGCGCTATGTCCTCAGCGCCGATATCTGGCCGCTGCTGGCGAAGACTCCTCCGGGTGCCGGTGATGAAATTCAGCTGACTGACGCGATTGATATGCTGATCGAAAAAGAGACGGTCGAAGCTTATCATATGAAAGGCAAGAGCCATGACTGCGGTAATAAGCTTGGCTACATGCAGGCGTTCGTCGAATATGGTATTCGCCACAAAACGCTGGGTGACGATTTTAAAACCTGGCTGGAAACCGCGGTTGCGAAGTAATCCGCAGCGCTGCTGAAAGCACAAAACCGGGAGTCGCAGATGCGCTCCCGGTTTTTTATATCGGCCCCAGGGGCAAAAAAAATCCCGCCGCAGCGGGATTTTTTATATCGTAACAACGGAGATTAGATCAGGAAATCGTCCAGTGATTTACCTTGCTCATCCATTGCTTTTTTGATCACCGCCGGGGTACGGCCCTGGCCGGTCCAGGTTTTGGTTTCGCCGTTTTCGTCGACATAGCTGTATTTAGCCGGACGTGCAGCACGCTTGGTTTTGGTACCGGCTTTAACGGCTGCCATGGTGCTCAGCAGTTCATTCGGATCAATACCGTCAGCGATCAGCATTTCACGGTATTGCTGCAGCTTACGCGTACGTTCTTCAATTTCTGCCGCGGCGGCGTTTTCTTCTTCACGGCGCTCGTTAACAACGACTTCTAATTTTTCCAGCATTTCTTCGAGCGTTTCCAGGGTGCATTCTCTTGCCTGCGCACGAAGAGTACGGATGTTGTTCAAAATTTTAAGTGCTTCGCTCATTGTAGTAATCTCAAACTTATATTGTGGGGTGGTTTGTTGAACTAATAATAGAGCGATAAAATGCGTTGTGCAATAGGGGGGAATGTAAGGAATTCAAAATTACTGGTTATTTGTCGCGAGAATTAATTAATTTAAGTTAAAATTCTCGTGCCGCTTCACATCTTTCATCCTTATAGCGATGAGCAGAAGGTAAGCTAAAACACTGAGACGGTATGCTTTTTCTGAGGTTCGGTGAGAAAAATTATCCTTTACATGGGTAAATAACCCTCGTCAGTATTAGCGCATTTTTGGTTATGAGGCTTAATATAAAACAACGCGCGGCGCCGCTTATAGCCCCATAGGTAACCGCCCTATAAGCACGAAAAGACAATGGTTACCCCGCCAGTAGCGTAACGGGGCGTACAAATAATGGCCCTGAAAATTCAATTCATCCTCTTAATCCTTTGGCTTTGCAGGCTCTTCAGCTGCGATACAATACCCCTGCCGAATGGGCGGCTGTACGCATAAAATATGGTACAATCGCCGCCGCGATAAAACACTTTGATTGGGGTCACGCAGCCGATGGCACAACTTTATTTCTACTACTCTGCAATGAATGCAGGTAAGTCGACCGCTCTGTTGCAATCTTCGTACAATTACCAGGAGCGGGGGATGCGTACCGTCGTTTATACCGCTGAGATTGATGACCGCTTTGGCGCCGGAAAAGTCAGCTCGCGTATCGGTCTCTCCTCGCCGGCCCGATTGTATAATCCACAGACGTCGCTATTTAACGATATTGCCGCAGAGCACAAGCTAAAGCCGATTCACTGCGTGCTGGTGGATGAAAGCCAGTTTCTGACGCGCGAGCAGGTTCATGAGCTGTCTGAAGTTGTCGATACGCTGGATATTCCTGTGCTTTGCTATGGCTTGCGGACAGACTTTCGCGGTGAGCTCTTTACCGGCAGCCAGTATTTACTGGCCTGGTCAGATAAGCTGGTGGAGCTGAAAACCATCTGTTTCTGCGGCCGGAAGGCCAGTATGGTGCTGCGCCTCGATCAGGAGGGGCGTCCTTACAACGAGGGCGAGCAGGTCGTCATCGGCGGCAATGAGCGGTACGTGTCAGTTTGTCGTAAGCATTATAAAGAGGCGCTGAGCGTCGGCTCGTTAACTCAGGTACAAAACCAGCACCGCCCCAGCTAATACGCGCAGAAGCTCGCCCAGGCGCCTGTGGGCGCCTTTTTATTGCCTGCGCTCCGTTGGGCCAGCAGGCGTTAAAGCTTGGCTGTCGGTGGGCAAAAAAAAGCCCCGTCAGATGACGGGGCTGGCAGTACGTTTATGCTTGTCGATTAAGCGGATTTTTTCGCTTTTTTCTCAGCTTTCACCGGAGCTGCTTCGGCTTTCGCGGCTGCTTCACCTTCGACGAACTCGCGACCGTAGTAGGTATCCAGCAGGATCTGTTTCAGCTCGGAGATCAGCGGGTAGCGCGGGTTAGCGCCGGTGCACTGGTCATCGAATGCATCTTCGGACAGCTTATCAACGTGGGCCAGGAAGTCAGCTTCCTGAACGCCAGCTTCGCGGATAGATTTCGGAATACCCAGCTCAGCTTTCACGCTTTCCAGCCATGCCAGCAGCTTCTCGATTTTCGCTGCGGTACGGTCGCCCGGTGCGGAGAGACCCAGGTGATCGGCGATTTCAGCGTAGCGACGACGAGCCTGCGGACGGTCGTACTGGCTGAACGCGGTCTGCTTGGTCGGGTTGTCATTCGCGTTGTAGCGGATAACGTTGCAGATCAGCAGGGCGTTGGCCAGACCGTGCGGAATATGGAACTGGGAACCCAGTTTGTGCGCCATGGAGTGACACACGCCGAGGAAGGCGTTAGCAAACGCGATACCGGCGATGGTGGCGGCACTGTGTACGCGCTCGCGGGCAACCGGGTTCTTGGAACCTTCGTGGTAGGAAGCCGGCAGGTACTCTTTCAGCAGTTTCAGCGCCTGCAGAGCCTGGCCGTCAGAGAACTCAGAAGCCAGCACGGAAACGTAAGCTTCCAGGGCGTGGGTCACGGCATCCAGACCACCGAACGCACATAGCGATTTCGGCATATCCATCACCAGGTTGGCATCGACGATGGCCATATCCGGGGTCAGCGCGTAGTCTGCCAGCGGATATTTCTGACCTGTCGCATCATCGGTCACAACGGCGAACGGCGTAACTTCAGAACCGGTACCGGAGGTGGTAGTGATCGCCACCATCTTGGCTTTAACACCCATTTTCGGGAACTTGTAGATACGTTTACGGATGTCCATAAAGCGCAGCGCCAGTTCTTCGAAGTGGGTTTCCGGATGTTCGTACATGACCCACATGATTTTTGCCGCATCCATCGGGGAACCGCCGCCCAGCGCGATGATCACGTCTGGTTTAAAGGAGTTCGCCAGGTCGGCGCCTTTACGTACGATGGTCAGCGTCGGGTCAGCTTCAACTTCGAAGAAGACTTCAGTTTCAACACCCGCTGCTTTCAGTACGGAGGTGATCTGATCGGCATAGCCGTTGTTGAACAGGAAGCGGTCAGTCACGATCAGCGCGCGTTTGTGACCATCAGTAATCACTTCATCCAGTGCGATAGGCAGGGAGCCACGACGGAAGTAGATAGATTTCGGAAGTTTGTGCCACAACATGTTTTCAGCTCGCTTAGCAACGGTTTTCTTGTTGATCAGGTGTTTCGGACCAACGTTTTCAGAGATGGAGTTACCACCCCAGGAACCACAACCCAGAGTCAGGGAAGGAGCGAGTTTGAAGTTGTACAGGTCACCGATACCACCCTGAGAAGCCGGGGTGTTGATCAGGATACGCGCAGTTTTCATCATCTGGCCGAAGTAAGCCACGCGAGCCGGCTGGTTATCCTGGTCGGTGTACAGGCAAGAGGTATGACCGATACCGCCCATGGCGACCAGTTTTTCAGCTTTGGTCACGGCGTCTTCGAAATCTTTCGCACGGTACATCGCCAGCGTCGGAGACAGTTTTTCGTGAGCAAACGGCTCGCTTTCGTCAACGTCGGTGACTTCGCCAATCAGAATTTTAGTCGTGGCCGGTACGGTGAAGCCTGCCAGTTCAGCGATTTTCGCCGCAGGCTGACCAACGATAGCGGCGTTCAGCGCGCCATTTTTCAGGATAATGTCCTGAACGGCTTTCAGCTCTTTACCCTGCAGCAGGTAGCCGCCGTGGCTGGCGAAACGTTCGCGAACCGCGTCATAAACGGAATCAACCACCACAACGGACTGCTCAGAAGCACAGATAACGCCGTTATCGAAGGTTTTAGACATCAGAACGGAAGCAACGGCGCGTTTGATGTCAGCCGTTTCATCAATCACCACCGGGGTGTTACCGGCACCTACGCCGATAGCAGGTTTACCGGAGCTGTATGCTGCTTTCACCATGCCTGGACCACCGGTCGCAAGGATCAGGTTGATGTCCGGGTGGTGCATCAGGGCGTTAGACAGTTCAACAGACGGCTGATCGATCCAGCCAATCAGGTCTTTCGGCGCGCCGGCAGCGATGGCAGCCTGCAGGACGATGTCAGCCGCTTTGTTGGTGGCTTCTTTAGCACGCGGGTGCGGAGAGAAAATGATGGCGTTACGCGTCTTCAGGCTGATGAGCGATTTGAAGATGGCTGTTGAAGTCGGGTTAGTGGTCGGTACGATACCGCAGATGATGCCGATAGGTTCAGCGATAGTGATGGTACCAAAGGTGTCGTCTTCTGACAGGACGCCACAGGTTTTTTCGTCTTTATAAGCGTTGTAAATGTATTCGGAAGCGAAGTGGTTTTTGATCACTTTGTCTTCAACGATGCCCATGCCGGATTCGGCAACGGCCATTTTGGCGAGAGGGATTCGAGCATCTGCAGCGGCCAGCGCGGCGGCGCGGAAGATTTTGTCGACTTGTTCTTGAGTGAAACTGGCATATTCACGCTGGGCTTTCTTGACACGCTCAACAAGCGCGTTCAGTTCAGCGATATTAGTAACAGCCATAATGCTCTCCTGATAATGTTAAACTTTTTTAGTAAATCAGTCGCTCGATTCGACATTATAGACAGGCTGTAAACAGCTTGCATGTAAATGTTTATGTAGGAAAATCAGGACGCTGTTTTACCGATTTACTAAAAAAGCTTTCTCTTTTTAACTTTCAGGTACTGCTGCCTTCCACTCTGTTGGTGTCATCAAGATTACTCACTTCTGAGTACAAATTACGTGATTTAGATCAAGTATTGGCACTGCTGATACCTTTCAGCTGGCTGCTTTTTGACCGGTTCGATCAAGTGTAATGGGAGGGTTTTGAAATTAAAAAAACGATTAGCATTAAAACTACAAATAGCTAACATTCGATACATATCACCGGGTTATGCATATTTATAATGAATATTGCATGCAAAAAGCGTATGTTTCGCGCAGTTATTTTATGCTGTTAACAGTCAACCGCCAATTTTGATGATGCTGCGGAGCCCATTGTGACTCAATCACTGTTCGATTTTTCTGCATATTTCAAGTTTTTCATCGGCTTATTTGCCCTGGTTAACCCGGTGGGCATTATTCCGGTGTTCATTAGTATGACCAGCTACCAGCCGGCAGCAGTGCGCAATAAGACCAACCTGACCGCCAACCTGTCGGTGGCGATCATCCTCCTGACGTCACTGTTTCTCGGCGATGGCATTCTGCAGATTTTTGGTATCTCCATTGATTCCTTCCGTATCGCCGGCGGCATCCTGGTGGTGACCATCGCGATGTCGATGATCAGCGGTAAGCTCGGCGAAGATAAGCAGAACAAGCAGGAGAAGTCGGAGACGGCGGTTAGGGAGAGCATCGGCGTCGTTCCTCTCGCGCTACCGTTAATGGCCGGACCGGGGGCAATCAGTTCCACTATCGTATGGGGTACGCGGTATCACTCCTGGGTGCATCTCGTCGGTTTTTCACTGGCGATTGCGGTCTTTGCCCTCTGCTGCTGGGGGATTTTCCGCATGGCGCCATGGCTGGTGCGTCTGCTGGGGCAGACAGGGATTAACGTTATCACCCGTATTATGGGCCTGCTGCTGATGGCTCTCGGCATTGAGTTTATTGTGACGGGGATTAAAGCGCTCTTCCCGGGGCTGCTGAGTTAGTTTGTTGCCACGCAGGCGGGGAGGCTCCCTTCACGCCTGCGCGATTATTAGCAAAACCTATCAACCAGCGCGGAACCGGCGGTAGGAATACTATTTTGCGATATCGCTATTAATTTCATGTTTTTCATTAAGATATGAAATATTTCTCTTAACATTCCTCTCACGTCTCCCCCTCCTGTGATGTTATTTTCTTCACATCATTCTCTGGCGCTTGCTGTCGGATCATCGAAATGATATTAGTAATTTTAACAAGGCTGCAGATGAATGTGCTAAAAAGTAATCTATTGTTAAATTTTTGTACAAAAAATCATCTCGCGGTCGCTGCGCAGTATGATGACTGATGGAAATTAAGTAACTATATGATTGTTAAAAACATTTTTCTGTCGGCATATTGTGGCAACCGCTAGTGACGCTGGCAAAGCCGGCAATAAAAGAGAATCCGGTAACATATTTGCAAATTGCATTGGCGGAGGTGTTTACCTTTTGGTACTTTCCGCCGTTATCGTCTGCTGAATTATGCGTGTAAATGAGAATCATTTTTAATCGTCTCATTGCGCCTGAACTGCCCTCCAGCGAGGGGGAACGAATCGACGTTAAGACTGCCGTTCGAGCGGTCGTAATAAATAAGTCGGTGATAGCAATCTGCCAATCGCAAACACTCCTGCGTTGGACAGATCCCGAAAACGGGGAAAAAAACAGGCTGGTTAAAAAACCAGTAAT
Organism: Klebsiella sp. C239; assembly: GCF_048822715.1. NCBI lineage: Bacteria > Pseudomonadati > Pseudomonadota > Gammaproteobacteria > Enterobacterales > Enterobacteriaceae > Klebsiella > Klebsiella sp. C239. The sequence continues at coordinate 818,565 of NZ_JBMEZK010000001.1, forward strand.
TATAATGACTGGAGTTACAACACAATGACCATCATCACTAAAAAACGTTTGATCGCCGCAGGAGTGCTATCCGCGCTCATGGCTGGCAATATGGCTATGGCAGCGGATGTCCCAGCCGGTGTGCAGCTTTCGGATAAGCAAACGCTGGTGCGAAATAGCGGCGCCGAGCCGCAATCGCTGGACCCGAATAAAATTGAAGGGGTGCCCGAGGCGAATATTAGCCGCGACCTGTTCGAAGGCTTGCTGAATACCTCGCCGAAAGATGGCCACCCGATCCCTGGTGTGGCAGAGAGCTGGGATAATAAAGATTTCAAAGTCTGGACCTTCCATCTGCGTAAAGATGCGAAATGGTCTAACGGCGAGCCGGTTACCGCCCAGGATTTCGTTTATAGCTGGCAGCGTCTGGTAGACCCGAAAACAGCGTCTCCTTATGCCAGCTACCCGCAGTATGGTCATATCCTCAACGTTGATGAAATCATTGACGGCAAGAAAGCCCCAGGCGAGCTGGGCGTAAAAGCCATTGACGACCATACGCTGGAAGTCACCCTCAGCGAGCCGGTACCCTATTTTTACAAACTGCTGGTTAACCCGGCGATGTCTCCTGTCTATAAACCAGCGATTGAAAAGTTTGGCGAGAAGTGGACGCAGCCTGGCAATATCGTCACCAACGGCGCCTACACCCTGAAAGACTGGGTGGTCAACGAACGTATCGTGATGGAGCGCAACCCGCATTACTGGGATAATGCCAAAACCGTTATCAACACCGTCACCTGGCTGCCGACCTCTTCTGAAGTAACCTATGTTAACCGTTATCGCAGCGGTGAACTGGATATGACCTATAACCAGCTGCCGATCGAGCTCTTCCAGAAACTGAAAAAAGAGATCCCGAACGAGCTGCACGTTGACCCGTATCTGTGTACTTATTACTACGAAATTAACAACCAGAAAGCGCCGTTCACCGACGTGCGCGTGCGTACCGCGCTGAAGCTGGGTCTGGATCGCGATATTATTGCCAATAAGGTGAAAGGACAGGGCGATCTGCCGGCCTACGGCTACACCCCGCCGTATACCGATGGCGCGAAGCTGACCGAGCCGGAATGGTTTACCTGGTCGCAGGAAAAACGGAATGAAGAAGCGAAAAAACTGCTGGCCGAAGCCGGCTATAGCGCCGATAAACCGTTGACCTTCAACCTGCTGTATAACACCTCTGATTTGCACAAGAAGCTGGCGATTGCCGCCGCCTCGCTGTGGCGTAAAAACCTGGGCATTGACGTGAAGCTGGTCAACCAGGAGTGGAAAACGTTCCTCGATACCCGTCATCAGGGCACCTATGACGTGGCGCGTGCGGGCTGGTGCGCTGACTATAACGAGCCAACCTCTTTCCTGAACACCATGCTTTCTGACAGCTCAATGAACACTGCGCACTATAAGAGCCCGGCGTTCGACAAAATTATGGCTGAATCCGTAAAAGCATCCGATGAAGCACAGCGCACGGCGGCCTATGCGAAAGCAGAGCAGCAGCTGGATAAAGACAGCGCGATCGTACCGGTCTATTACTATGTTAACGCCCGCCTGGTGAAACCGTGGGTCGGTGGCTACACCGGTAAAGACCCGATGGATAACGTCTATACAAAAGACCTTTACGTTATCAAACATTAATGGCAATACGTGGAGCGGGCCTGTGCTCGCTCCATCGTGTCTTATTTGAGAGCAGTGCAAAGGCACACGCCAGAAGGTACGGGCAATGTTAAAATTTATCTTACGTCGCTGTCTGGAAGCGATTCCGACGCTATTTATTCTTATTACCATCTCATTCTTCATGATGCGTTTGGCTCCGGGAAGTCCTTTTACCGGGGAACGCACGCTACCGCCGGAAGTCATGGCGAATATTGAAGCAAAATACCATTTAAACGACCCCATCATGACGCAGTACTTCAATTACCTGAAGCAGCTGGCGCATGGCGATTTTGGTCCCTCCTTTAAATACAAAGATTATTCGGTCAACGATCTGGTGGCGGCCAGCTTCCCGGTTTCAGCGAAACTGGGCTTCGCCGCCTTTTTGCTGGCGGTAGTGATCGGTGTCGCTGCGGGCGTTATTGCCGCTTTGAAGCAGAATACCCGCTGGGACTATGCGGTGATGGGGGTAGCCATGACCGGCGTGGTTATTCCGAGCTTTGTGGTGGCGCCTCTGCTGGTGATGATCTTTGCCATTACCCTGCACTGGTTGCCGGGCGGAGGCTGGAACGGCGGGGCGCTGAAATTTATGATCCTGCCGATGGTGGCGCTTTCCCTGGCCTATATCGCCAGTATCGCGCGTATTACCCGCGGCTCAATGATTGAAGTGCTGCACTCTAACTTTATCCGCACCGCGCGGGCGAAGGGGCTGCCGATGCGCCGCATTATTTTGCGCCATGCGCTGAAGCCGGCGCTGCTGCCGGTGCTCTCCTATATGGGACCGGCTTTCGTGGGCATCATTACGGGCTCAATGGTCATTGAAACCATTTACGGCCTGCCGGGGATTGGCCAGCTGTTCGTTAACGGAGCGCTTAACCGAGACTACTCGCTGGTGCTCAGCCTGACGATCCTGGTTGGCGCCCTGACTATCCTGTTCAACGCCATCGTTGACGTGCTGTACGCCGTTATCGATCCGAAGATTCGCTACTGAAGCCGGAGTTCGCCATGATGTTAAGTAAGAAAAATAGCGAGGCGCTGGAAAACTTCAGTGAGAAGCTGGAAGTGGAGGGGCGTAGCCTCTGGCAGGATGCGCGTCGCCGCTTTATGCACAACCGCGCCGCGGTCACCAGCCTGATTATGCTGGTGCTTATTGCGCTGTTCGTGACCTTCGCGCCGATGGTGTCGTCATTCTCCTATTTCGACACCGACTGGGGCATGATGTCCAACGCCCCGGACATGGCCTCTGGCCACTACTTCGGGACCGATTCCTCCGGTCGCGATCTGCTGGTGCGCGTGGCGATCGGCGGGCGTATTTCACTGATGGTCGGGGTGGCGGCGGCGCTGGTGGCGGTGATCCTCGGCACGCTGTACGGTTCGCTTTCCGGTTATCTCGGCGGCAAAGTGGATTCGGTGATGATGCGTCTGCTGGAGATCCTCAACTCCTTCCCGTTTATGTTCTTCGTTATCCTGCTGGTGACCTTTTTTGGCCAGAATATCCTGTTGATTTTTGTCGCTATCGGCATGGTCTCCTGGCTGGATATGGCGCGTATCGTACGCGGACAGACCTTGAGCCTGAAGCGCAAAGAGTTTATTGAGGCGGCGCAGGTCGGCGGGGTCTCCACAGCGAGCATCGTGCTGCGCCATATCGTTCCTAATGTGCTGGGCGTGGTGGTGGTGTACGCCTCGCTGCTGGTCCCCAGCATGATCCTCTTTGAATCCTTCCTCAGCTTCCTGGGGTTGGGGACGCAGGAGCCGCTCAGCAGCTGGGGGGCATTACTCAGCGATGGCGCCAACTCAATGGAAGTCTCGCCCTGGCTGCTGCTGTTCCCGGCGGGTTTCCTGGTGGTGACCCTGTTCTGTTTCAACTTTATCGGCGATGGTCTGCGTGATGCCCTCGACCCGAAAGACCGCTAAGGAGCGCTGCCATGACCATGATTGAAACGGCAAAAGCGCCGCAAGCGCAGAGCCACAGCGGCCTGCTGCTGGACGTGAAAGATCTTCGCGTCACCTTTAAAACGCCGGATGGCGATGTCACCGCCGTCAATGATCTGAACTTCACCCTGCAGGCGGGGGAGACGCTCGGTATTGTCGGGGAGTCCGGCTCCGGTAAATCGCAGACCGCCTTCGCCCTGATGGGACTGCTGGCGGCCAACGGCCGAATCGGGGGTTCCGCCACCTTTAACGGTCGGCAAATCCTCAATTTGCCTGAGCGTGAGCTGAACAAACTGCGCGCCGAGCAAATTTCGATGATTTTCCAGGATCCGATGACCTCTCTGAACCCGTATATGCGGGTGGGCGAGCAGTTAATGGAAGTCCTGATGCTGCATAAAGGGCTGAGCAAAGCCGAAGCGTTTGAAGAATCGGTGAAGATGCTCGACGCGGTAAAAATGCCGGAAGCGCGCAAGCGCATGAAGATGTTCCCACACGAGTTCTCCGGCGGGATGCGCCAGCGCGTGATGATTGCCATGGCGCTGCTCTGCCGGCCCCGGCTGCTGATTGCCGATGAGCCGACCACCGCCCTGGACGTCACCGTGCAGGCGCAGATCATGACGTTACTGAATGAGCTGAAACGCGAATTTAATACGGCCATCATTATGATCACCCATGACCTCGGAGTGGTGGCGGGGATCTGCGATAAAGTGCTGGTGATGTATGCGGGCCGCACCATGGAGTACGGTCAGGCGCGCGATGTCTTCTATCATCCGTCTCACCCTTACTCTATTGGGCTGTTGAATGCGGTTCCTCGTCTGGATGCCGAAGGCGATGCGTTGTTGACCATTCCGGGCAACCCGCCAAACCTGCTGCGTTTGCCGAAGGGCTGCCCATTCCAGCCGCGCTGTCCGCACGCAATGGAACAGTGCAGCAGCGCGCCGCCGCTGGAGTCGTTCGCGCCAGGCCGCCTGCGCGCCTGCTTTAAACCGGTGGGGGAGCTGCTATGAACGCCGTAACTGAACAACGAAAAGTCCTGCTCGAAATTGCCGACCTGAAGGTGCATTTCGATATTAAAGATGGCAAACAGTGGTTCTGGCAGCCGTCGAAAACGCTGAAAGCCGTAGATGGCGTGACGCTGCGTCTCTATGAAGGTGAGACCCTCGGCGTGGTGGGGGAGTCCGGCTGCGGTAAATCGACTTTCGCCCGCGCCATCATTGGTCTGGTGAAGGCTACCGATGGCAAAGTGGCCTGGCTGGGTAAAGATCTGCTGGGCATGAAGCAGGAAGAGTGGCGCGACGTGCGCAGCGATATCCAGATGATCTTCCAGGATCCGCTGGCCTCGTTGAACCCGCGTATGACCATCGGAGAAATCATCGCTGAGCCGTTGCGTACCTATCATCCGAAGATGCCGCGTCAGGAAGTGCGCGATCGCGTGAAGGCGATGATGATGAAAGTCGGGCTGCTGCCTAACCTGATCAACCGCTATCCGCACGAGTTCTCTGGCGGTCAGTGTCAGCGCATCGGCATTGCGCGGGCGCTGATCCTCGAGCCGAAGCTGATTATCTGCGATGAGCCGGTGTCCGCGCTTGATGTGTCCATCCAGGCTCAGGTGGTCAACTTGCTGCAGCAGCTGCAGCGTGAAATGGGACTGTCGCTGATATTTATCGCCCACGATCTGGCGGTGGTTAAGCACATCTCCGATCGCGTACTGGTGATGTATCTGGGCCATGCGGTGGAGCTGGGAACCTACGATGAGGTGTACCATAATCCGCTACACCCCTATACCAAAGCGCTGATGTCGGCGGTGCCGATCCCCGATCCGGACCTCGAAAAAACGAAAACCATCCAGCTGCTGGAGGGCGAATTACCCTCGCCGATTAATCCGCCGTCGGGCTGTGTCTTCCGCACCCGCTGTCCGCTCGCCGGACCGGAGTGCGCCAAAACCCGCCCGGTGCTGGAGGGCAGTTTCCGCCATGCGGTTTCCTGCCTTAAGGTAGACCCGTTATAATCTCAGGGGCTGACGCAGGTCAGCCCTTTTTTTTGCGAGGTTAACGAAGTGGGTATGCTTTCTGCCGCTCGCCTGCGGCTTTATCATTTGCTTTTCGATCAAAACCGACGTTCCGGCCGCCGCTTCGAAGGGTTGTGCGGACTTTTCGCCTTGCTCAGCGTGGTGGTGATATTTGTCGAATCGGGACTGGGCACGCAATATCATCTGACATTAGATGAATGGCATTTATTCGTCTGGCTGGAGCTGATGGTGACCGCGGTCTTTACCCTGGAGTATCTGCTGCGTATTGCGACATGGCCCAATCCGCTCCACTACATTTTCAGCTTCTGGGGGTTTATTGACTTAGCGACCATCCTGCCGCTATACGTGATGTGGCTGTGGCCGGAAATTAGCCTCAATTATGTCTTTGCCTGGCGGGCAATGCGGGCGATCCGCGCGTTGCGTATTCTCAAACTGTTGCGCTTTATGCCTTCGCTTAATGTGTTCTGGCGGGCGATTGTCAGCGCGCGCCATCAGCTGATCCTGTTCTATTCGTTTATCGCCATTGTGATGGTGATTTTCGGCTCGTTAATGTACCTGATAGAAGGGCCAGAGTATGGTTTTACCACGCTCAACGCTTCGGTCTATTGGGCCATTGTGACCATCACCACCGTCGGCTACGGGGATATTACGCCGCACACGCCGCTGGGCCGCATCCTGGCCTCCATTCTCATCCTGATCGGCTACTCCATTATTGCCATTCCGACCGGGCTTATCACCACCCATATGACCAGCGCCCTGAACCGGCGGCGCCAGCAGCGGGTATGCCCGCAGTGCCAGCAGGGCGACCATGACGATAACGCCCGGTTTTGCCACGCCTGCGGTCATGTCTTACCGAAGTAAACTCTCGGCATAAAAAAAGCCTGCCGGGTGGAACGCGGCAGGCTTTTCACTGGCAGGGCAGCGTTATTCACGCCACAGAATATGACACAGCTTGTGATCTTTCTCGCGGCACAGCAGCACGCGGGCGAAGATATCATTGATTTCCCCGCCGTCGGTATCCGCCAGGCCAATTACCACTTCGGCGAAGAAATCCGGGTTCAGATCGTAATCCACATGCTCTTCCCAGTCTGCAGATGGATCGAACAGCTCGGCGCCGCCGCGCTCCTCAAACTGCAGGTTAAACAGAATGATGTCCGCCGGGTCGAGGTTATCGGCCGCCAGTTCGAGGAAGATGTCGTATGCCTGCTCAAGCGTTTCGTCTTCGGTCAGGCGGTTGTTTAAATCCATATCCATGATTGCTACTCATTCGGTATCTGATGGGCACGTTTTACAGCAACGGGCTGAAGAAGTAAAACAGTCGCTCGGCGATCCGCTGCCACAGCGGACGTTTTAACCAGAGACGGGCGTCCAGCAGGCGCGAGCGCGAGATATAGTCATCCTGAACCGCCGCCAGATCGCTGCCGAAGCCGGCGTCATCGATGACCAGCGTGATTTCAAAATTGAGCCACAGGCTGCGCATATCCAGATTCACGGTTCCCACCAGGCTCAGTTCGCCATCGACCAGCACGCTTTTGGTATGCAACAGGCCGCCTTCAAACTGGTAAATCTTCACCCCTGCCGCCAGCAGCTCGGTGAAAAAGGCCCGGCTGGCCCAGCCCACCAGCAGCGAATCGTTCTTGCGCGGTAAAATAATACTCACGTCCACGCCGCGCTGGGCGGCGGTACAGATAGCGTGCAGCAGGTCGTCGCTGGGTACGAAGTAGGGCGTGGTCATGATCAAATGCTCTTTCGCCGCGTAGGCGGCGGTGAGCAGTGCCTGATGGATCAGATCTTCCGGAAAGCCCGGACCGGAGGCGATCGTGTGGATGGTATGCCCACTGGCCTCTTCAAACGGCATGATATTGACGTCCGGCGGCGGTGGCAGAATACGCTTTCCGGTCTCGATCTCCCAGTCACAGGAGTAAACGATGCCCATCGAGGTCGCCACCGGGCCTTCCATGCGCGCCATCAGGTCAATCCACTGCCCGACCCCCGAGTCCTGCTTAAAGTAGCGGGGATCGACCAGATTCATGCTGCCGGTGTAGGCGATATAGTTATCGATCATCACCATTTTACGATGTTGGCGCAGGTCCATCCGGCGCAGAAACACACGCATCAGATTGACCTTGAGAGCCTCGACCACTTCAATGCCGGCGTTACGCATCATCGCCGCCCATGGGCTACGGAAAAAGGCCACACTGCCCGCGGAGTCGAGCATTAACCGGCAGTGAACCCCGCGACGGGCGGCGGCCATTAGCGATTCGGCGACGCTGTCGGCCATACCGCCTGGCTGCCAGATATAGAAGACCATCTCTATGTTATGGCGAGCCAGTTGAATATCGCGGATCAGGGCCTGCATGACGTCGTCAGATTCCGTCAGCAACTGCAGCTGGTTGCCTTTTACGCCGCCAATGCCCTGGCGCCGTTCGCAAAGCTTGAACAGGGACTCGGCCACCGGGCTGTTATCTTCGGCAAAGATATGTTTGCAGGCTTTGAGGTCGTTTAACCATTTGGCCGTGGAAGGCCACATCGCCCTCGCGCGTTCTGCCCGCCGCTTGCCAAGATGCAGCTCGCCAAAGGAGAGATAGGCGATGATCCCCACCAGCGGCAGGATATAAATGATCAATAACCATGCCATGGCGGACGGCACAGCGCGGCGTTTCATTAGAATTCGTAATGTTACACCGGCGATCAACAGCCAGTACCCCAGAATGACCAGCCAGTTCACCACCGTGTAAAAGGTTGTCATAGATGTAAAATCCTTTTGAATGACGTTATGTGATGAGTTTACGCATCAGTATTTTTCTGGCAAATAAAAACGCAGCGAAAGCGGTGGTCAGTCGCCGGCAGAGGTTTATAATGGGGACTGTTTTCACTCGTAGAGTCGTTGCAATGAAGCGTAGTAGAACGGAAGTAGGGCGCTGGCGCATGCTGAGACAGGTGAATCGCCGTAAAGCGCGCTGGCTGGAAGCCCAATCACGCCGCAATATGCGGATCCTCGCTATCAGGAAGGGACTGGTGAAACGGCAGCGTCATGCTCTGCTGTTTATCTTCCCCGACTGTTAAACGAGCAGAACAACGGCACCGAACGCGGTGCCGTTGTCGTTTTCCCGCTCTGCGCGGCATTCCCTTTTAACATCGCCAGATCGCCTATTGAAATATCTATGCGATGCCTGTCAGGGTATGACCGGGATTATCGACAGAACGCCTTTTTCCGCAACAGGCATTCACCGCCGAGTGGAAGTCCGGACAGGGCGTGGGGTCGTCGATCGTTTTTCAATGTCATGCTCACTATCAGGATACCCACCCTGAATAAAACGCACCGCTTTTGCGGGCGGTAATTTATTTGGCATAGGCTTCCGTGGATAACGTGATAGTCACGTTATCACTCACCGCCGGAACATATTTATCAAGCTTGAAGTCTGAACGTTTTATTACCCCTGTGGCATCAAAACCAATGGCCTGTTTTTTCACCATCGGATGCATATCCTGTTTATTCAGAGTGGCATGCAATACAACCGGTTTGGTGATGCCCTTAATGGTCAGGTTACCTTCAACATCATATTTATTGTCGCCTTTACTTTCCACTCGGGTGCTCTGAAAAGTGGCCTCAGGATACGTGTTGACATCGAAGTACTCTTTGCCTAAAAACTCATCAGTTAACGCTTTGACGTGAGTGTCAATGGTTTTGACTGGCAGCGTGACGTGCACAGAGGATTTCTCCGGGTTGTCTTTGTCGAAAGACAGTTTCCCTGAAACATCAGAGATATACGCTGTAGGGTTAGAGAAGCCAAAATGGTTCCAGGCAATAACAACGGAAGTATGCTGCGGATCCAGGCTATATTCTGTCGCTGCGGCTTGTGACACAGGAATATATAAGGCAAGCAGAGAAAGCAATGCGGTTTTTTTCAGGGTATTCACACAAAAATCCTCATAAGCGTCAGGTACATAAATGGTAGCCCAAAAAAATGCGGCACTTATTGAAAACATTTGTTATTCCCGTTCAAATTTTTTAATCAACCAAAAATCACCCTACAATTACTCTGCGTGAAGTTTACCCAGCGAAATTAATCGACTTTAAAAAATGATCATCTGCAACGTAAATCTGGTTGCGTAGTTTTATACGTTCATTCCATATTGATATGTGCCTGTGTCAGCGCACTCCATTTATTTTCAGACGCTTTCAAGCCACCGCGTTTCTGAATGCAGTAAGATGGCGATATGGGGTCCCATACCTGCGGAACGGGATATGCATGCTTATTTACTCCAGGCCTTTATATCTGTTGATCAGCATCTATCTCTCTTTAACGATCTTCTTTCAATTGTGTTTTGGATTTACCGGGCGATGTCAGGATGTGCTGGCTTGTAAAGCAAGCGCTAAATCCAATGCAAGGCCTCTGTTGCAGACTGATTCAATACATTAGCAATTCAAAATCATGCCCGGCGTCGACGTTTGGTCAGCATTTTCAATGGCCGCAAAAGGCGAGGTGAGGGTCGATGATGTTGTCGAAGGAGAAGGGATGTGCTCATCTTCCTGGCGTCTCAGGCGGATAACAGCCAACGCTTGCGTGCGGTTAAAAAGGGCGACATTTTAATGTGATGTAGCAAAATGCGCCCTTTCATCTGATGGCCTGGTGCGTTGTTGCCGTTAACCAGAAAAAGAAAAGGGTATTTTCAAAATACCTTCTTATATGGTTTAACAGAGACCTGGCGGTAGACGCCGGCGGCGATATACGGATCGTCATTAGCCCAGGCCTGAGCCGCTTCCAGCGATTCAAACTCAGCGATCACCGTTGAGCCGCTGAATCCGGCTGCGCCCGGTTCGTTGCTGTCAACGGCCGGCATTGGCCCGGCGGTAAGCAGCCGACCTTCATCATGTAAAAGTTGTAGACGCGCAAGATGCGCGGGGCGAACCGAGAGCCGCTTTTCCAGAGAATCGGCGATATCTTCAGCGTAGATAACGTAAAGCACGGCAAAGCTCCTTATCATTAAACAGGCGAATTACGTTAAGTTAAACGACGATGGACTGCAATGCAAAGATGCGCCCCGGCGTCGAATGCCCCGCCGACGCGGCTTTTTTCCGCAAATGGTGGCAAAAATTGACTCAGGTTAAGACGGCTTATTGAATATGATTGCTATTTGCATTTAAAATCGGAGCATCATTTTTCAACAGAAACGACTATGAGCGCAATGACCCTTGATTTACCTCGCCGCTTCCCGTGGCCAACGCTGTTATCCGTGGCTATCCACGGTGCCGTTGTGGCGGGGCTGCTTTATACCTCGGTACATCAGGTTATTGAACAGCCTTCCCCGACGCAGCCGATAGAGATCACGATGGTGGCGCCGGCCGATCTTGAGCCGCCCCCGGCGGCGCAACCCGTCGTGCAGCCCGTTGTTGAACCTGAACCGGAGCCTGAGGTGGTCCCGGAGCCGCCGAAAGAGGCGCCGGTGGTGATCCATAAACCAGAACCTAAGCCGAAGCCCAAACCTAAACCGAAGCCCAGGCCGGAGAAAAAGGTTGAGCAGCCGAAGCGGGACGTCAAACCGGCCGCGGAGCCGCGTCCGGCTTCACCGTTTGAAAACAACAATACGACGCCAGCGCGCACCGCGCCGAGCACCTCCACCGCAGCGGCCAAACCCACCGTCACTGCCCCGAGCGGCCCGCGGGCGATCAGCCGCGTTCAGCCGACCTATCCGGCGCGCGCTCAGGCGCTGCGCATTGAAGGAACGGTGCGGGTGAAGTTTGACGTCACGCCTGATGGCCGAATTGATAATCTGCAGATCCTCTCCGCCCAGCCGGCGAATATGTTTGAGCGCGAGGTGAAAAGCGCGATGCGCAGATGGCGTTACGAGCAGGCAAAACCGGGAACCGGCGTGACGATGACCATTAAATTCCGTCTCAACGGCGTCGAGATTAACTGATAATGCAGGGCGGCGGACCGGGGAGGTCCGCCGTAAACCTTGTCTAACGCGTTTTTTCCATCAAGACATCGTCCAGCGCCTGCTGGACCGTCACCAGGTGCTGGCCACCGAACAATATCGCCCGGTTCAGCAGGGTATAAAGCTGGTAGATCGGCTGACGCTCGAGAAAACCAGCCGGCAGCGGTGAGACGGACTGATAGCCGTCATAGATCTGCGGAGGTTGTTCCGGGTGCATCGGCAGCATAGCTAAATCACACTCGCGGTCGCCCCAGTAGCAGGCCGGGTCGAAGATGTAGGGGCCATCCGGCCCTAAGGCGCAGTTGCCGGACCACAGGTCCCCGTGTAGCAGCGAAGGTTGCGGCTGATGGTTGGCCAGCCGCTGCTGTACCATATCGACTAAGGTATCGATATCGCCAAAGTGCAACCCTTTCTCCGCCGCCAGCTCCAGCTGCCAGCCGATACGCTGCTCGGCGAAGAACACCGACCAGCGACGTTGCCAGGCGTTGGGCTGCGGCGTGGTGGAAAGATCGTTATCAAAATCCAGACCGAACTGCGGCTGATCGCTCCACTGATGCAGGTGGGCTAACTGCTGGCCAAGCAGGAAAGCGTTATGCGCATCCAGCGGACGGGGAGGGAGGTATTCCATGACCACGAAGCTGTAGTCGCGATCGCTGCCGACGGCAAAGACCTGCGGTACGCGAACGGTTTTGCTTCGCGACAGCAGCTCCAGCTGATCGGCCTCGGCGGTGAAGATAGGCAGGAGTTCCCGTTCGTCGCATTTCACGAAGTAATCTTTGCCGCCGAAACGCAAATGCCAGGCGGAATGGATCTCTCCGCCGGGCAGCTCGGTTTTCAGTTCGATTTCAGCGTCTTCGGTATGCCAATCGCGTAAAAGAGTACTGATTGCTTGCCACATGCTGTCTCTCCCCATGTTTTCCACCATATCATAAGGTTAGCGCATTACTACCGGGTAAACCTGGAACTGACGCACAACTGACGCTTTACGTTGCGCTAAACGCACTTATTGAGCTTTTAACCATTCAGCGAATGTGCTGACGGCGATCTCCGCCGGGCGGCCAAGGGCCGCTTCCGCCAGTCCGGCGCCAAGGGCCTTCACTTCCTCGGCTGCCTGGGCGCTCAGCAGGCCAAAGGTATTGGTGCCCAGCTCATGGGGAGTGCCCTCTTCATCATTGAGCGTCAGTACAAACCCTGCCCGGGTAAAATGGTTGCTGACCTCATTGATCTCCGTTAGCGCCTGTTCGTGGAAGTTCACGCTGACGACCCAGGCGGTAATATCATTGCTCATTTCTACACCCCGTTGTTATGCATGGCCTTTCCAGCATAGACCATCCTGCAAATATCGTGGTTCCCCTCCGCCAGCGCGGAGGGGCAGGGGAGATCAACGCCCGCAGAGATAATCGTAGATTTTTTGCGTATTGGCCTGCGAGCAGAGGCGGGTGCCCTGGTTGATGGTCGCGGCGCTACCGGCGGCAACGCCAAAGCGTACCATGTCTTCGAGGCTGGCGTTCTCCGCCAGACGTAAGGTCATGGCGCCCACCATGCTGTCGCCGGCGCCGACGGTGCTCTGGCTTTTCATTGGCGGCGGCACCACCTGAACACTGCCGCTGGCGTCAACCCCCAACGCCCCCTGCGGACCAAGGGAGACCACCACCCGGCGAACTTTACCGGACTGGATCAACGACTGAGCAGCAAGGCGGACGTCATCAGGCTGGCTCAGATCGCGCTGCACGAGGGCGCTGAGCTCTTTCTGGTTTGGCTTCACTAATTCAATATTGCCGACGTCCAGCGCGGCGGCCAGCGCGTCGCCGGAGCTGTCGATAATGCAGCGCAGGCCCTGCTGTTGCGCATGCTTAACCAGCTGCATCAGATTTTCGACGCTGATTCCTGGCGGCAGACTGCCGCTGATCACCAGCAGAGAGCCGGGATCGATAGTCAGGACTTTCTCTTCCAGGCGGCGGAATTCATCGTCTGTCAGCGCGGCGCCGGGCATCACAAAGCGATACTGTTCGCCGCTGGCGGCTACGTGAACGTGCAGGTTCTGTCGCGTCCAGTCGCGGGTTTCGACGGTCTCGACCGGCACTTGCTCATCGGCTAGCAGGGCGGCAAGGTGCTCGCCGGTGGCGCCGCCAATAGGGAAAATGGCGGTGGCTTTCCCGCCGAGAAAGGTCACGGCGCGGGCGACGTTGATCCCACCGCCGCCGGGTTCAAATACCGGCGCGCTGCAGCGGAGTTTCCCTTCCGGGTAGATCTGCGGGGTTTGGGTGGCGCTATCCAGCGAGGGGGCCAGCGTGAGCGTATAAATTTTGGTCATTCCTTCTCCTCCTTAATACGGCGACTGTACTTTATTTAAGCATGGCACGATGATCCAGGGAGGGAAAGTGCTGTCCCTGAGAGATTTGCAAAGAAGCCTGTATTTTCATTATGAAATAAAGATTGTTTCCGGAGCTGTCTTATTCAAAAAACGAAAGAGTAAGTGATTGCTATGTTATTCGTGCTTTTTTATAATTTGCTACCTTTCTTAGGACCTGCACTCCGCGATCCTCGCGAAAGTTTCCGGGACCCACAGGTCTCTTTTATGTTGTACGGACGCTAAATTCAATGAGCCGGCAAAGTGACGCCTGTTCATCATTTGTACTGTCCTAAAAAATGTATTTTAGAGAGTTATAATGAAGCTTTTAAAGACAGTACCCGCAGCGGTCATGCTGGCGGGGGGGCTTTTTGCGTCTGTTGGCGCAATGGCCGATGATTCTGTATTTACCGTCATGGATGACCCTTCCGCTGCCAAAAAACCGTTCGAAGGAGTGGTCAACGCAGGTTACCTGGCGCAGTCCGGCAACACCAAGAACTCCTCAATGACGGCCGATTCCACCCTGACCTGGTATGGCAATACCACCGCCTGGTCGCTGTGGGGCAACGCCAGCAACACCTCGTCCAACGATGAGCGCTCCTCAGAGAAATATGCTGTCGGTGGCCGTAGCCGCTATAACCTGACCGATATGAACTACGTCTTTGGGCAGGGCAGTTGGCTAACCGACCGCTACAACGGCTACCAGCAGCGCGATGTTCTGACGGCGGGCTATGGTCGTCAAATCCTCAACGGACCAGTGCATAGCCTGCGGTTTGAATTTGGTCCTGGCGTCCGCTATGACGAATACACCGACGGGGATACCGACACTCAGCCGCTGGGTTACGCCTCCGGAACCTGGGCCTGGCAGATGACCGACAACGCCAAATTTACTCAAGGGGTATCGGTGTTTGGCGCCGAGGACACCACGGTCAACTCAGAGAGCGCGTTAAACGTGGCGATTAACGCCCACTTTGCGCTGAAAGTGGCGTACAACGTCACCTGGAACTCGGAGCCGCCTGCGTCTGCGCCGGAGCATACCGATCGCCGGACCTCGCTCTCCCTCGGGTATAAGATGTAATATTTTCAGGCCGGGTTTCCCGGCCTGATCGTTTTAGATTTAACAATAAGTGACATTATTTTTTCTGGCAATTCGTTTTAGTTTTTATAAAAAGAAACGGGCCTCCATCTTTTCTCCATTATTCTCCGTTTGCTGACAAATATTCATTCTATTTGACACGAAAAGCTAAATATTCGACGGACAAATATGTGATCTGGATCTATACTAAGAGTTACTGACCGAATGGCGACATTGTTCGGTCCGTCTTCCGTAATAAGAGAATAAACATCATGAAAAACAGCCAATTTACCATCGCAGCCCTGGCGCTGTGCGTGCTTTCCTTTGGCGCATCAGCCGCCACGCCAGTTCCGCCGTCGGGTAACCAGGACCATACGCAGGTAGGTATCGCCAAAGCAACCGACGTTGAGGCCGGTTCGAATATTGCCCCCGGTTCCCGTAGTACCGGACAATCCATGAGCGATGCCTTTAATGTGCATACGCTGGTAGCAGGCGAGTGGTCTTAATATCGCAGGCTACTGCTTCACGGGCGGACTATTAAGCCGGGTAGAGTGGTACCGGTTTAACGACCCGCGCTAAACATCACGCAGGCAATATCAAGGCGTCTCTTTTAGTTTGTCCGCATAATATCATCCGGCTTCGCTGGTGATTATTTTCGCGTCTTCCTGGCGGATATTCTGCTTTTATCCGCGCGGCTCTTGTTTTCTCCACATTCCGCCATCATTTATGCTATTACGGCTTTAATCACGTACCAATGATGTGTAAACTACTCCCCGGTGTTATCAGCAGGCGGCAGCAGGCGGGAACGATCGCTCCGGTCGTGCTCCTCTTTTCGCAGAGTGAAGCGGGAACTGCGCCTTAACCTGATGATAATGATGATTATATAGTTTTGTATGTGCTCTTTCGTGCGGGGCACCACTGCAAATAAGGACATAAAATGCCTGTAATTACGCTTCCTGATGGCAGCCAACGCCATTTTGATCACGCTGTCAGCCCGATGGACGTCGCGCTGGATATCGGCCCGGGTCTGGCGAAAGCCACCATCGCCGGGCGGGTAAACGGTGAACTGGTAGACGCTTGCGACCCGATTGAAACTGATTCCACCCTCTCTATTATCACGGCTAAAGATGAAGAAGGGCTGGAGATCATTCGTCACTCCTGCGCGCACCTGTTAGGTCATGCCATCAAGCAGCTGTGGCCCAACACCAAAATGGCTATCGGTCCGGTTGTTGATAATGGCTTCTACTATGACGTAGACCTCGACCATACCCTGACTCAGGAAGATATCGACGCGCTCGAAAAACGTATGCATGAGCTCGCCGAGAAAAACTACGATGTCATCAAGAAGAAAGTGAGCTGGCACGAAGCGCGTGAAACCTTCGTGAAGCGCGGCGAAAGCTATAAAGTTTCTATTCTTGACGAAAACATTGCCCATGATGACAAGCCTGGCCTGTATCATCATGAAGAATATATCGATATGTGCCGCGGTCCGCACGTGCCGAACATGCGCTTCTGCCATCACTTCAAGCTGATGAAAACCGCCGGTGCCTACTGGCGCGGCGACAGCAACAATAAAATGTTGCAGCGTATCTACGGCACCGCGTGGGCAGATAAAAAAGCGCTGAATGCTTATCTGCAGCGTCTGGAAGAAGCCGCCAAGCGCGACCACCGTAAAATCGGTAAGCAGCTCGACCTGTATCATATGCAGGAAGAGGCGCCTGGGATGGTGTTCTGGCACAACGACGGCTGGACTATCTTCCGTGAACTGGAAACCTTTGTCCGTTCGAAACTGAAAGAGTATCAGTACCAGGAAGTCAAAGGTCCGTTCATGATGGACCGTGTGCTGTGGGAAAAAACCGGCCACTGGGACAACTACAAAGATGCGATGTTCACCACCTCTTCTGAGAACCGTGAATACTGCATTAAGCCGATGAACTGCCCGGGCCACGTGCAGATCTTCAACCAGGGGCTGAAATCCTACCGCGATCTGCCGCTGCGTATGGCGGAGTTTGGTAGCTGCCACCGTAACGAACCATCAGGCGCGCTGCACGGTCTGATGCGCGTTCGCGGCTTTACCCAGGATGATGCGCATATCTTCTGTACTGAAGATCAGGTTCGCGATGAAGTGAACGCCTGTATTCGTATGGTTTATGATATGTACAGCACCTTTGGCTTCGAGAAGATCGTCGTCAAACTGTCGACTCGCCCGGAAAAACGTATCGGCAGCGACGAGACCTGGGATCGCGCGGAAGCGGATCTGGCGGTGGCGCTGGAAGAAAATAATATCCCATTTGAATATCAACTGGGTGAAGGGGCGTTCTACGGCCCGAAAATTGAATTTACCCTGTATGACTGTCTCGATCGTGCATGGCAGTGCGGTACGGTACAGCTGGACTTCTCTCTGCCGCAGCGTTTAAGCGCCTCCTATGTGGGCGAAAACAACGAGCGTCAGGTGCCGGTCATGATCCACCGTGCGATTCTCGGTTCTCTGGAGCGCTTCATTGGCATCCTGACCGAAGAGTTCGCTGGCTTCTTCCCAACCTGGATTGCACCAGTGCAGGTGGTGGTCATGAATATCACCGATTCTCAGGCTGAATACGTTAACGAATTGACGCGTAAACTACAAAATGCGGGCATTCGTGTAAAAGCAGACTTGAGAAATGAGAAGATTGGCTTTAAAATCCGCGAGCACACTTTACGTCGTGTCCCGTATATGTTGGTCTGTGGCGACAAAGAAGTCGAAGCCGGCAAAGTGGCCGTGCGCACCCGTCGCGGGAAAGACCTCGGCAGCATGGACGTAAATGAAGTGATCGAGAAGCTGCAACAAGAGATTCGCAGCCGCAGTCTTCAACAACTGGAGGAATAAGGTATTAAAGGCGGAAAACGAGTTCAAACGGCACGTCCGAATCGTATCAATGGCGAGATTCGCGCCCAGGAAGTTCGCTTAACAGGTCTGGAAGGTGAGCAGCTGGGTATTGTGAGTCTGAGAGAAGCTATCGAAAAGGCTGAAGAGGCTGGAGTAGATTTAGTTGAAATCAGCCCTAACGCCGAGCCGCCAGTTTGTCGTATCATGGACTACGGCAAGTTCCTTTATGAAAAGAGTAAGTCTTCTAAGGAACAGAAGAAGAAGCAGAAAGTTATCCAGGTTAAGGAAATTAAATTCCGCCCTGGTACTGATGAAGGTGACTATCAGGTAAAACTCCGCAGCCTGATTCGCTTTCTCGAAGATGGCGATAAGGCCAAAATCACGCTGCGTTTCCGCGGTCGTGAGATGGCCCACCAGCAGATCGGTATGGAAGTGCTTAACCGCGTGAAAGACGATCTGGTTGAACTGGCAGTAGTCGAATCCTTCCCAACGAAGATCGAAGGCCGCCAGATGATCATGGTGCTCGCTCCTAAGAAGAAACAGTAAGGCCATCAAGAAACATTTCCGGTGGGCTTCGGCTCACTGGTTTTGTTCGCCTTTGTTTCGTTTATTAACAATGCGAAGTGGAAGTTATTAAAATGCCAAAAATTAAGACCGTACGCGGTGCTGCTAAGCGCTTCAAAAAAACCGGTAAAGGTGGTTTTAAGCACAAGCACGCTAACCTGCGTCACATTCTGACTAAAAAAGCTACCAAGCGTAAACGTCACCTGCGTCCGAAAGCCATGGTTTCCAAAGGCGATCTGGGCCTGGTTATCGCGTGCCTGCCGTACGCATAAGTCGTTAACGTTTAACTTTTTTAACTTAGAATAGATACAGGAGAGCACACATGGCTCGCGTAAAACGTGGTGTAATTGCACGTGCACGTCACAAGAAAATTTTGAAACAAGCTAAAGGCTACTACGGTGCGCGTTCTCGCGTATACCGCGTTGCCTTCCAGGCTGTTATCAAAGCTGGTCAGTACGCTTACCGTGACCGTCGTCAACGTAAACGTCAGTTCCGTCAACTGTGGATTGCACGTATCAACGCAGCAGCACGTCAGAACGGTATTTCTTACAGCAAATTCATCAATGGCCTGAAAAAAGCCTCTGTTGAAATCGACCGTAAGATCCTGGCTGACATCGCCGTATTCGACAAAGTAGCGTTCACCGCTCTGGTCGAAAAAGCGAAAGCAGCTCTGGCATAAGCCAGTTGAAAGAGGGAGCTTGTCTCCCTCTTTTCGTTTCAACACCATCAATACATTGACTTTTATCGGCGCAGGCTTTTCAATACAGGTCTGACGTTTCTTACCAGACAAGGTAATGCAAGCATGAATGCTGCTATTTTCCGCTTCTTTTTTTACTTTAGCACCTGAACTCAGGAGGCTAGCGCGTGAAAGAAGAAACGGAAAACAGCGCCAGAAAGCCTCCCCTGTGGAGGCTTTTTTCGTATATGGATTCGGAATATTAATTTCACTATAACCGGTGTCTGCACCGACATAATGAGGAAAACCATGTCACATCTCGCAGAGCTGGTTGCCAGTGCCAAGGCAGCCATTAACGAGGCATCAGATGTTGCTGCGCTGGACAACGTCCGCGTGGAATACCTGGGTAAGAAAGGGCATCTGACCCTGCAAATGACCACCCTGCGTGAGTTGCCGCCGGAAGAGCGTCCGGCAGCCGGTGCGGTCATCAACGAAGCGAAAGAGCAGGTACAGCAGGCGCTGAACGCGCGCAAAGCCGAACTGGAAGGCGCGGCGCTGAATGCTCGTCTGGCTGCAGAGACCATCGACGTCTCGCTGCCGGGCCGCCGCATTGAAAATGGCGGTCTGCATCCGGTCACCCGCACCATCGACCGTATTGAAAGTTTCTTCGGTGAGCTCGGCTTTACCGTGGCGACGGGCCCGGAAATCGAAGATGATTACCACAACTTCGATGCGCTGAATATCCCGGGCCACCATCCGGCGCGCGCTGACCACGACACTTTCTGGTTCGATGCCACTCGCCTGCTGCGCACCCAGACCTCCGGCGTGCAGATCCGCACCATGGAAAACCAGCAGCCGCCCATCCGTATTATCGCGCCGGGCCGCGTCTATCGTAACGACTACGATCAGACCCACACCCCGATGTTCCATCAGATGGAAGGTCTGATCGTTGATAAAAACATCAGCTTCACCAATCTGAAAGGAACCCTGCACGACTTCCTGAACAACTTCTTTGAAGAAGATCTGCAGGTACGCTTCCGTCCGTCCTACTTCCCGTTCACCGAGCCGTCCGCGGAAGTTGACGTGATGGGTAAAAACGGCAAATGGCTGGAAGTGCTGGGCTGCGGGATGGTGCACCCGAACGTGCTGCGCAACGTGGGTATCGATCCGGAAGTGTACTCCGGCTTCGCCTTCGGCATGGGCATGGAGCGTCTGACCATGCTGCGCTATGGCGTCACCGATCTGCGCGCGTTCTTCGAAAACGATCTGCGTTTCCTCAAACAGTTTAAATAAGGGCAGGACAGAACAATGAAATTCAGTGAACTGTGGTTACGCGAGTGGGTTAACCCGGCGATCGACAGCGAAGCGCTTTCCGATCAGATCACCATGGCGGGCCTCGAAGTGGACGGCGTTGAGCCGGTTGCCGGCAGCTTCAACGGCGTCGTTGTCGGTGAAGTAGTGGAGTGCGGTCAGCACCCGAACGCCGACAAACTGCGCGTCACCAAAGTCAACGTCGGCGGCGAACGCCTGCTGGACATCGTCTGCGGCGCGCCAAACTGTCGTCAGGGGCTGAAAGTCGCCGTGGCGACCATCGGCGCCGTGCTGCCGGGCGATTTTAAAATCAAAGCGGCAAAGCTGCGCGGCGAGCCGTCAGAGGGGATGCTGTGCTCCTTCTCCGAGCTGGGCATTTCCGATGATCATAGCGGAATTATCGAGCTGCCGGCGGATGCGCCGATCGGTACCGATATTCGCGAATATCTGAAGCTTGACGATAACACCATCGAAATCAGCGTCACCCCGAACCGCGCCGACTGCCTGGGCATCATCGGCGTCGCGCGCGATGTGGCCGTGCTGAACAAGGCGCCGCTGAACGCGCCGGAAATCACCCCGGTAGCCGCCACCATTGACGATGTGCTGCCGATTCAGGTTGACGCCCCGCAGGCGTGCCCGCGCTATCTGGGCCGCGTGGTAAAAGGCATCAACGTCAAAGCGCCGACGCCGCTGTGGATGAAAGAGAAACTGCGCCGCTGCGGGATCCGCTCCATCGACGCGGTGGTTGACGTGACCAACTATGTGCTGCTTGAGCTGGGCCAGCCGATGCACGCCTTTGACCGCGACCGTATCGAAGGCGGGATCGTGGTGCGCATGGCGAAAGAGGGTGAAACCCTGGTCCTGCTCGATGGCTCCGAAGCGAAGCTCGACAGCGATACCCTGGTCATTGCTGACCACAACAAAGCGCTGGCAATGGGCGGGATCTTCGGCGGGGAACACTCCGGCGTTAACGACGAAACCCAGAACGTACTGCTGGAGTGTGCCTTCTTCAGCCCGCTGTCCATTACCGGCCGCGCGCGCCGTCACGGCCTGCACACCGATGCCTCTCATCGCTATGAGCGCGGCGTCGATCCGGCCCTGCAGTATAAAGCGCTGGAGCGCGCCACGCGTCTGCTGATCGACCTCTGCGGCGGCGAAGCCGGCCCGGTGATCGACGTGACTAACGAAGCGACCCTGCCAAAACGCGCCACCATCACTCTGCGTCGTAGCAAACTGGATCGCCTGATTGGCCACCATATCGACGACGCGCAGGTCACTGATATTCTTCAGCGCCTCGGCTGCGAAGTGACGGTGGGCGAGGGCGAATGGCAGGCGGTGGCCCCTAGCTGGCGTTTCGACATGGAGATCGAAGAGGATCTGGTCGAGGAAGTGGCTCGCGTTTATGGCTACAACAACATTCCTGATGAGCCGGTGCAGGCGGGTCTGATCATGGGTACCCACCGTGAAGCCGACCTGTCGCTGAAGCGCGTGAAAACGCTGCTGAATGACAAAGGCTATCAGGAAGTGATCACCTACAGCTTCGTCGACCCGAAAGTCCAGCAGCTGATCCACGCCGGTGAAGAGGCGCTGATCCTGCCAAGCCCGATCTCCAGCGAAATGTCGGCGATGCGCCTGTCGCTGTGGACTGGCCTGCTGGGGACCGTGGTCTACAACC
Organism: Klebsiella sp. C239; assembly: GCF_048822715.1. Taxonomy (NCBI): domain Bacteria; kingdom Pseudomonadati; phylum Pseudomonadota; class Gammaproteobacteria; order Enterobacterales; family Enterobacteriaceae; genus Klebsiella; species Klebsiella sp. C239. The sequence goes on from NZ_JBMEZK010000001.1 coordinate 840,657, forward strand.
AGAACCGTCAGCAGAGCCGGGTTCGCATCTTTGAGAGCGGTCTGCGCTTTGTGCCGGACACCAATGCGCCGCTGGGCATTCGTCAGGATGTGATGCTGGCCGGGGCGATCTGCGGCAACCGCTACGAAGAGCACTGGACACTGGCGAAAGAGACGGTCGATTTCTATGATCTGAAAGGCGATCTGGAAGCCGTTCTGGATTTAACCGGAAAATTAGCGGATATCGAATTCCGTGCTGAAGCGACCACCGCGCTGCATCCGGGGCAATCCGCAGCGATTTATCTTAAAGGTGAACGCATTGGTTTCATTGGGGTTGTTCATCCTGAGCTGGAACGTAAACTGGATCTGAACGGTCGCACTCTGGTGTTTGAACTGGAGTGGAACAAGCTCGCAGACCGCGTGGTGCCTCAGGCGCGCGACATTTCCCGCTTCCCGGCGAACCGTCGCGACATCGCGGTGCTGGTCGCGGAAAACGTGGCTGCCGCCGATGTTTTAGCCGAATGTAAGAAAGTTGGCGTAAATCAGGTAGTTGGCGTAAACTTATTTGACGTGTACCGTGGTAAAGGTGTGGCGGAAGGGTATAAGAGCCTTGCGATTAGCCTGATCCTGCAGGATACCAGCCGTACACTCGAAGAAGAGGAGATTGCCGCTACCGTTGCCAGATGTGTAGAGGCATTAAAAGAGCGATTCCAGGCATCATTGAGGGATTGAACCTATGGCGCTTACAAAAGCTGAAATGTCAGAATATCTGTTTGATAAGCTTGGGCTTAGCAAGCGGGATGCCAAAGAACTGGTCGAGTTGTTTTTCGAAGAGATCCGTCGTGCTCTGGAAAACGGAGAACAGGTCAAACTCTCCGGGTTCGGCAACTTCGATTTGCGGGATAAAAACCAACGCCCGGGACGTAACCCGAAGACGGGGGAGGATATTCCCATTACAGCCCGGCGCGTGGTGACCTTCAGACCCGGTCAGAAGCTGAAAAGCCGTGTCGAAAACGCGTCGCCTAAAGACAAATAATCTGAACTAATTAAAAAGGCCGCATTGCGGCCTTTTTCTTTTCTGTCGTATCTTACGCTTTAACGGCGGTGAGCATGATCTCCACCAGGATTTCTGGTCGCGCCATCTCCGCCTGCACGGCCGCGCGCGCCGGGCTATGGCCTTCCGGCATCCACTCCACCCACGCTTCATTGAACGCGGCAAAGTCACGCTCGATATTTTTCAGCCAGATCTGCGCGGAGAGAATGTGCCGCTTATCGCTCCCGGCCGCCGCCAGCAGGGCGTCGATTTTCTCCAGCACTTCGCGGGTCTGCAAGGCGATGTCCTCCTCGTTGCTTTTCGGCGTCTGTCCGGAGAGGAACAGCAGATTGCCATACGCAACGCTGGCGGAAAGACGAGGTTGAGGATGATTGCGAATGATTGTCATGCGGTTTGTTTCCATGTGAGACCTTCTAAAGAAATGTCTGGCATCTGATTGTCGATTAACGCGCCCAGCACCACCGCGCTGCCGGCGGCGAGGGTAAAACCGAGGCTGCCCTGGCCGAGATTCATCCACAGGTTGGGGTAGCCGGCGCGTCCCAGTAGCGGTGGCCCGGCTGGCGTTGAGGGGCGCATGCCGGTCCAGGCTTCGGCCTGGTCCAACCCCTCGAGTTCGGGAAAACTGCGGGAGACGATTTTTTTCAGCGCCTGAATGCGGCTCTCGCGCAGTGTGTCGCCGTCGTAGCCGATGTCCACCATCGCCGCGATGCGCAGCTGCTGGCCCAGGCGGGCATAAACGATTTTGTGCCCGTAATCGGTGACGCTGATGTCCGGCGCAATGCCCGCCTGCTGCGGATAGGGAAGGGTCAGGCTGTACCCCTTCAGGGCGCAGAGCGGCACGCGAACGCCCATGTGCCCCAGCAGCGGACCGCTGCCGTTGCCGGCGGCGACGACGTACTCATCGCCGGTGATGGTCCCGCGGCTGGTCTCCAGGGCGCTGACGCGTCCGCCGCGCCTGGCGAGCCGCTGCACCTCACAGTAGGTCAGCAGGCTGAAGCGGCTGCTGGCGGTGAGCTTGTCGATCAGCGCAAGGCAAAACTGATGGCAATCCGCCGTTTCATCCCCCGGCGAATAAATTCCGCCCTGCAGCGAAGGGCTGATATGTTTTAGCGCCGGTTCCAGCTGCAGGCAGGCTTCAGCATTCAGCGCCTGCTGATACTGAGGATCGATCCCTTTTGCCGCTTTAGTAAAATCATATTCCCGGCGATGGATAATTAATTTTCCGCTGCGCCGCCAGTGAAAATCGGCAAGATTATCCTCTTCCCGCCACAACTGCATGACCTGCCGGCTGAGCAGCGACAGACGCAATATATGATCGCCGTTTATTTTATTGGTCTGGCTATTACAGGCGCGCAGGAACTGCAGCAGCCAGCGCCACTGCTGTAAAGAGATATTGAGACGCATATTGAGCGGCGAATCGGCTTTGCCCATCCATTTTATCCCCTGCAGGGGAACGCCGCTGTCGGCAAGGGGGGCGACGTAGCGGTAACTTAATTGTCCGCCGTTGGCAAAACTGGTGGCGCTGGCCGGTTCGCCGTTGCGCTCCAGTAATTGCACCTGATGGCCGCGCTTAATCAGTTCCCAGGCCGTGGCCAGACCGACCACGCCGCCGCCGATAATGACAATGCGTTTGTTCATAACCCGATATATCCACCGCTGTTCAATTTATCGGGTTATGTCAAAGCATTTACCCTGGCGGCGCAATTGACTTTTTATGGTCAGGGTATAACCGCAGGTTAATCTCCTTGAGCTGCTGGCGCAGGCGCTGGCAGAGAAAATCGACGAATTTTTGCGCCATCGGGCTCAGGGAAACGTCGGCCCGGCGCAGCAGGCAGAGGTTAATGGCCATCGGCGGCGTAATGGGATGGATCATCTCGGGAGCCAGGTTGTGCTGGGCGGAAAAGATATCGGTAATGCTGCAGCCCATGCCGCGCTTCACGAACTCGGTGGCCATGTAGTAGGTCTGGACATTCAGCCGGGTAGTGGAAAAGTCGCGACGGGTGGCGATGGCGGCGGAGAGCGAGTGCGGCCCCGGCGAGATCCAGCGCTGCTGGTCGATCTGGCTGATATCCACCGCTCCCTGACGATAATGACGGTCGATATAGACCAGCGGCACTTCGGCAATCAGGGTGGTAAGGATCTCTCCCTGCTGCACCGGCTGCAGCGTCAGCGCTAAGTCTATCTCGCGTAAATCCAGTTTTCTGACCAGCGTTTCGGTGTGATCGGTGGTGAGCGTCATCACCAGGTTGCTGTTTTGCTGATAAAAATCGGTCACCAGCTCCGGCACCAGGCTTAACCCCAGGCTCGGCAGACAGCCTAAGGTGATTTTGGCGCGCGGATCGCGGGCCAGGTTATCGGCCAGCAGGCGCAGGTTATCAAGGTCCTGATAAATAGTCTGCGCTTTTTCGAAAAGTGTGATCGCCTCGTTGGTCGGCAGCAGCTTGCCGCGCACCCGCTGAAACAGGGTAAAGCCCAGCTTCAGTTCGGCGCTTTTTAACGCTTTGCTGGCCGCTGGCTGGGAGATATTGAGCGATTCCGCCGCCCGTGACAGAGAGCCGCAGGTCATGACGGCATAGAAGATTTCCAGATGACGCAGTTTCATGAACAGTTAACTCAGGGTTATAGCCTACCGATAAAAAGTCATTTTCTACTAACACTAAGTTAACATAAATTTAATCACCAATCAGCGCATTGGTTACATATTGTGCTGCTGGCCCCGCCTGATGGCGGAATAAAACGCTCTCAGAATCGTTTCCTTTGTACCCCAACAGACCCTCAGGCTGCGGCCAATAATGAAAAAGAGGGAGGATATTTTCTGAGCAGGCCCCCATACACCACCTGACCATCATGGTCGGATTGATTGGCATTAAGGAGTGTTATGAGTGACTCAACGCTCGCAGGCAATACGCCTGTCAGACGAAATATCACGCGAAAAAACGTTATTACCGGTCTGTTATTGCTGCTGTTCGTGTTGATTGCGCTGTGGTGCCACGGTCGACCGGGCAGCGAGCTTGGCCTGCTGGGATTTACGCCGCTGGTGGCGTTAGCGATATTATCGCTGATCGGCGTCGATATAGTGCTGGCGGTCATCTCCTCGATTATTATCGCCATGATCATGACCTCGACCGGTCTGCCGGAAATGGGCGCGATGCTGGCGAAGTCCACCGGGTCATTTATTGCCACCGTCGGGCTTATCATTATGCTCGGCGCCGGCGTGGGGGAAGTGGCCACCCGCACCGGCGCGGCGGTTGAACTGGTGAAATTCGTGGTCCACCGTATTGGGCTGTCGAGCCAGACGCGGGTCAAGTTCGGCATTGTGGTGTCATCGATTTTAATTTGCGGTTCGCTGGGCACCATGGCCGGCGGCAATGCGATTATTGTCGCAGTGATTATCCCCGTAGCGGCGGCGGTACGCTTAACGCCGCCGACGGTAGCCGCGCTGATGATGACCGCCGGTTCCGTTGGACTCTTTACCGGGCCCTTCACCCCCAGCACCGTGACGATCCTCAGCCTCGGCGGACTGAGCTATCCGGATTATCTGCTGTATGTCGGCCTGCCGATGAGCGCCGTCACCCTGTTAGCCGGCTGGATCATGGCCGGACGGATCCAGAAGATGACCGAAGGCAAACTGCGCTATGAGGTCGATCTCTCGGAAAAGCCGCAAGAGGACCTTAGCGCCGCGCAGCAGCGCCGGCGTAAATTAAGCGCGCTGGCTTTCGCCGCGACCATCATCGTGATGGCGGTGGTTGGGGTGGTGATTAAAGCCGGCTTCAGCTTTGCGATTATCGTCATGCTGCTGGTGGCGCTGATGACCGGGCTGGTGGGCGGCCTGCGGCCGACGCAGATCCTGCAGGCGCTGTATCACGGCTGCGGTCGTCTGGTGTGGATGTTTATTCTCTACTGGCTGTATAACCCGATCCTTGAGCTGATGGATGGCCTGCACGCCTATCAGGGGCTGCTGGAGTATACCCAGCCGCTGCTGGAGGGGATCTCCCCGGCCTGGCTGTGCTTTAGCATCTTCGCGTTCAATATTATCGGCCATGTGCCCGGCGCGGCGGTAGCCCAGATGACCTTTACGCATAAAATCTTTGGCCCAATGCTGATGGCCGCCGGCGTGCCGCCGCAGGGGACCACCGCGGTGCTGCTGGCCTCGTCTCAGGTGGACTGGTTCGGGCCGTTTCCCTCATCGGACATGTTCGGCCAGATGGGGCTGGCGCAGTCTACACATCTGAAGTATATGCTCTATAACGGCTGGGCAATCGTGGTGGCGAACATCATTCTCTTCGCGCTGCTGTTTCAGATTCTGGTGTAAAGCGGGATGGTCGACGGGGGGGAGCGTCCTCCGCGTCGACCTTTGGTCGTGAGGTTTTCCTTTTCTCACCGCGACACCCACCGTAAAATCAGCCTCTTGTTCCCACTGCGTAATGGAATCTATGCTGACTCTCGCCCATCTTCAACAGCGCCGCAGCCGGCGTTGGCTCCTTGGTTTAACGCTGTTGCTGCTGGTCACCCTGCTGATCAGCCTGTGCGCGGGGGATCAATGGATCCCGCCCGGCGAGTGGCTCAGCGCCAAAGGTCAGCTGTTTATCTGGCAGATCCGCCTGCCGCGGACCCTGGCGGTGCTGCTGGTGGGGGCGGCGCTGGCGCTCTCCGGGGCGATAATGCAGGCGCTGTTTGAAAATCCGCTGGCGGAACCGGGTCTGCTGGGCGTCTCCAACGGCGCGGGCGTCGGGCTGATTGCCGCCGTCCTGCTGGGTAAAGGCCTGTTACCGGGCTGGGCGCTCGGGCTGTGCGCGATCCTGGGCGCGCTGCTGATCACCTTTATTCTGCTGCGTTTTGCCCGCCGCCATCTTTCCACCAGCCGTCTGCTGCTGGCGGGGGTGGCGCTGGGGATCATCTGCAGCGCCCTGATGACCTGGGCGGTCTACTTCTCCACCTCTTTTGACCTGCGTCAGCTGATGTACTGGATGATGGGCGGGTTTGGCGGCGTCGACTGGCAGCAGCTGTGGCTGATGATAGCCCTCCTGCCAGCGCTCTGCTGGGTCTGTCTGCAGTCGCAACCCCTGAATTTACTGGCGCTGGGCGAAGTCTCCGCCCGTCAGCTCGGCCTGCCGCTGTGGCTGTGGCGTAAGCTGCTGGTGGTGGCGACCGGCTGGATGGTCGGCGTGAGCGTGGCGCTGGCGGGGGCGATTGGCTTTATCGGCCTGGTGATCCCGCACATTCTGCGGCTATGCGGCTTGAGCGATCACCGGGTCTTGCTCCCGGCCTGCATGCTGGCAGGGGCAAGCGCCTTGCTGGGGGCGGATATTATCGCCCGGCTGGCGCTTTCCGCCGCTGAGCTGCCGATTGGCGTGGTGACGGCGACGCTGGGCGCGCCGGTCTTTATCTGGTTGCTGCTGCGCTCGCGGTGACGGGAATAGCGCGACGCCGTCTGCAGGGACGGCGCCGGCTCGGGCTTACCAGCCTTTGATCGCGTCGCCTTTGTAGACTTCCTTCGCTTTTTCCGCGACTTCACTGGTCTGGAAGGCGGCTTTCAGTTCCTGAATTTTCTTGCTGTCCTTGTTATCCTCGCGGGCGACAATCGCATTCACGTAAGGGGAATCTGGTCCCTCCATGAACAGGCCGTCGCGGGCGGCCGACAGGCCCGCCTGGGCGGAGAAGTTGGTGTTAATGATTGACAGGCTGACGTTCGGGTCATCCAGGGTGCGGGTCAGCTGCGGGGTATCCACCTCCAAAATTTTCAGCTGTTTCGGGTTGTCGATGATATCCAGCGTGGTGGGTAAATAGCCGACGCCCGGTTTCAGCTTGAGCAGCCCCTGCGCCTGAAGCAGCAGCAGGCTGCGGCCCAGGGTAGTGGTTTCATTAGAGATGGTCACCGTCGCTCCCTCGGGGAGCTCGCTGATATTTTTGATGCGATGTGAATAGGCGGCGATAGGGAAGACAAAGGTTTTACCGACCACCGCGAATTTATAGCCGCGCTCTTTCGACTGCGCCTCAAGGTACGGCAGGGTCTGGAAGGCGTTGGCATCCACATCTTTGTTGTTCAGCGCTTCGTTAGGCAGCACATAATCATTGAAGGAGACCACTTCGACGTCGAGGTGATATTTATCCTTCGCCACTTGCTCCACCACTTTCCAGATGGCTTCGTCCGGCCCGGTATTGATAGCGACTTTCACTTTATTATCTTCATCCGGAGAGCAGGCGCTCAGCAGGGCGACAGAGGCGGCGATTAACGCCAGGCTAAACAACTTCTTCATCAACAAAACTCTCTTAAATTAACAAGTAACGAAACCATATTACATTCATGGAACACTGTACACGTAAATAGGTGCCTGCCCAATTGAGAGGATTTCATGTTGCCGACGGGCAGCGAAGCGCTGTTACATCATGCGACAACTCGCGGGGATTGGCAGTAGAATGGCGGGCGCTGAATCCGCTACAGTAGATAGGGATCACCTTCACCGGAAACCGGTTTATCCATTGAGGACAGGCTATGCAACATGACATTCTGAATACCGAAGTGACGACCATTGATGGCGAGAAGACCACCCTGGCATCCTTTGCCGGCAAGGTACTGCTGATCGTCAATGTGGCCTCCAAATGCGGCCTGACGCCGCAGTATGAGCAACTGGAGGACCTGCAAAAGCAGTTTGCCGGCGAGGGCTTCAGCGTGCTGGGCTTCCCCTGCAACCAGTTCCTCGGCCAGGAGCCGGGGAGTGAAGAAGAGATTAAGACCTTCTGCAGCACCACCTACGGCGTCACCTTCCCGCTGTTCAGCAAGATTGACGTCAACGGCGAGCATCGCGCACCGCTCTATCAAAAGCTGGTTGCCGCCGCGCCGAAGGCGGTGGCCCCGGAAGGCAGCGGTTTTTATGAGCGGATGGCCAGCAAGGGCCGCGCGCCGCTGTATGTGGACGACATTCTGTGGAATTTCGAAAAATTCCTCGTCGATCGCCAGGGCAACGTCATTCAGCGCTTCTCTCCGGATATGACGCCGGACGATCCGCAGCTGGTGGCGGCGATTAAAGGAGCGCTGGCGAAATAATGTCGTTTCTGATGCAGCTACAGGATGTAGAAGCGGCGGGGCGTCTGGCCCCGTTTTCTGCGGCCTTTCGCGCCGGGGAGATCGTTCACCTGGTGGGGCCGAACGGCGCAGGGAAGAGCACGCTGCTGGCCCGCATGGCGGGGTTGTCCGACGGCCCCGGCGCGATTCATTTTAACGGACGGTTGCTTGACGAGTGGCCGGCGACGGAGCTGGCGCGCCGCCGCGGATATCTGTGCCAGCAGCAGACCCCGCCGTTCGCCATGCCGGTGTGGCACTATCTGGCGCTGCACAGGCAGCAGCAGGGCGACAGCGCCCGGGTGAACGATATCGCGGCCAGGCTTGGCCTTGACAATAAGCTGGGCCGTCAGGTCAATCAGCTGTCGGGCGGCGAGTGGCAGCGCGTGCGGCTGGCGGCAGTGATCCTGCAGATCGATCCCTTAAGCAATCCCGCGGGTCAGCTGCTGCTGCTGGATGAGCCGATGAACAGTCTGGATGTGGCCCAGCAGGCGGCGCTGGATCGGCTGTTACGCGAGCTGAGCGCGGCGGGAATCGCGGTGGTGATGAGCAGTCACGATCTCAACCACACTTTGCGCCATGCCGGACAGAGCTGGCTGCTCTGCCAGGGGGAAGCCATCGCCTGCGGGGAGACCGCCGAGGTGCTGAACGAGGAAAATTTAACCGCTGCCTATGCGATCCCGTTCCAGCGCGTGGAGGTGGCCGGTCATATTATGCTCATCGCGTCACAGTAGCACGCAGTTATCTTGTCACTATATTGATAAACAAGCTAAATTATTGCGATAAAGAGACTAGGGACAGAGGGATCATCTGAAATGCGCTTCTGGTTCATGTTGGCGGCGGCGTTAATTTTAGCCGGCTGCAGCAGCCATCGGGCACCGCCGCCGAATCCTCGGCTGGCTGACTCCATTACGGTGGTGGCGAATCTGAACGAGCAGCTGCGCAGCTGGCGCGGCGCACCGTATCGCTACGGCGGCATGACGCCGCGCGGCGTCGACTGCTCCGGCTTTGTGGTGCGCACGTTTCGCGATAAATTTGCCCTCCAGCTGCCGCGCGAAACCCGCGAGCAGGCGGAAATCGGCACCCGTATTGATAAGCGCGATCTGCTGCCCGGCGATCTGGTGTTCTTCAAAACCGGCTCAGGCGAAAGCGGCCTGCACGTCGGCATCTACGATACCGATAACCAGTTTATTCATGCCTCCACCAGTCAGGGCGTCACCCGTTCCTCGCTGGATAACGTCTACTGGAACAAAAAATTCTGGCAGGCGCGGCGTATCTGACGTCATTCAGCGGCCGGAGGGAAGCGAGCGCTTCCCTTTTTTATGCCGATAACCCTGCACTCCGCCCGTGTTAATCCGCTGTTCCAGGCACTACACTGGAGAGAGGAGGAACCATGACCCTTTCTTTTACCACCCACTGGCGGGATGAACTGCCGGACTTTTACACTTCCCTGTCACCGACGCCGCTCGATAACGCCCGACTCATCTGGCGCAACGCTCCGCTGGCGCAACAGCTGGGCGTCCCTGACGCGCTGTTTGCGCCGGAAAGCGGGGCCGGCGTCTGGGGCGGCGAAGCGCTGCTCCCGGGCATGTCGCCGCTGGCGCAGGTTTACAGTGGCCATCAGTTTGGCGCCTGGGCCGGCCAGCTGGGCGACGGACGCGGGATCCTGCTCGGTGAGCAGCAGCTGGCGGATGGCCGCCGTTACGACTGGCATCTGAAAGGCGCCGGCCTGACACCCTATTCACGGATGGGGGACGGCCGCGCCGTGCTGCGCTCGACGATCCGGGAAAGCCTGGCGTCGGAGGCGATGCACGCCCTGGGGATCCCAACGACGCGCGCTCTGGCGATGGTCACCAGTGATACCCCGGTCTACCGCGAGCACGTGGAGCCTGGCGCGATGCTGATGCGGGTGGCCGAGAGCCATGTCCGCTTTGGTCATTTCGAACATTTTTACTATCGTCGCGAGCCGCAGAAGGTTCAGCAGCTGGCCGATTATGTCATTCGTCACCACTGGCCGCAGCTGCAGGATGAAGCGGACAAGTACCTGTTATGGTTCCGTGACGTTGTCACGCGTACCGCGCAGACCATCGCCAGCTGGCAAACCGTGGGCTTTGCCCATGGGGTGATGAATACCGACAACATGTCGATTCTCGGTTTGACCATCGACTACGGGCCGTATGGCTTCCTTGACGATTTTCAGCCGGACTTTATCTGCAACCACTCCGATTACCAGGGGCGCTACAGTTTTGAAAACCAGCCGGCGGTGGGGCTGTGGAATCTGCAGCGTCTGGCCCAGTCGCTGTCGCCGTTCATCAGCGCCGAAGCGCTGAACGCGGCGCTGGATGAGTATCAGCACGCCTTGCTGACCGCCTATGGCCAGCGGATGCGCGACAAACTTGGCCTGTTCACTCAGCAGAAAGGGGATAACGATCTGCTCGACGGTCTGTTTGCCCTGATGATCCGCGAGAGAAGCGACTATACCCGAACGTTCCGCCTGCTGAGCCACAGCGAACAGCTCAGCGCGGCCTCGCCGCTGCGCGACGAGTTTATCGACCGTGCGGCATTCGACAGCTGGTTCGCCGGATATCGCGCGCGGCTTCGTGATGAACAGGTGGAGGATGCCCAGCGCCAGCAGCGGATGCAGGGTGTCAACCCGGCGCTGGTGTTACGTAACTGGCTGGCGCAGCGGGCGATCGAGCAGGCTGAGGCTGGCGATATGGGGGAGCTGGAGCGTCTGCATGCCGCGCTGGCCGATCCCTTCACCGATCGCGAGGACGACTACGTCCGCCGGCCGCCGGACTGGGGGAAACGTCTGGAAGTCAGCTGCTCGAGCTAACTCGCCTCGCCCCGCTTGCTGCGGGGCAATTATTTGGTCAGGATCAACTTCCCGGCGTGGGTCTGGCGCAGCAGATAGCGCTGGCCGCCATGCTCAATGACTACCCGTCCTTCGCTGCCTAACAGAACCCGACTGCTGATCTGTCTGTCCGTCGCCATGGGATAGGGGGCATTGTCTTTTGGTTTTTCAGCTGTGGCAGTGTTATCCATACGCGTCATAGCTCTCAAAATAAAAATCAAAGCAACAATGATAATCATTATCAATAATGTTGTTTTTGACGGCAAGCGTTATTTATCGTGTTACCGAATTTGGTAGGGGAATGGCAGAAGGGGATCGCCCACCGCAGGCGCGGCGGGCGGAGCGGTCACAGACGGGTGGCCGTGGCGGCCGCCAGTTCGCTCAATAAACGTTCGCTGTCTTCCCAGCTCAGGCAGGGATCGGTGATCGACTGGCCCCAGGCCAGCGGCTGGCCGGGAACCACTTTCTGGGTCCCTTCCTGCAGGAAGCTCTCCGCCATAATGCCGGCGATGGCGGTAGAGCCCGCGCGAATTTGCTGACAGATATCGGCGCACACCTCCAGCTGACGGCGATGCTGCTTCTGGCAGTTGCCATGGCTGAAGTCGACCACCAGCTGCTCCGGCAGATTGAATTCACGCAGCGCCTCGCCGGCGGCGGCGATATCCTCGGCGTGATAGTTCGGCCGTTTGCCGCCGCGCATAATGATATGCCCGTACGGGTTGCCGCTGGTCTGGTAAATCGTCATCTGCCCCTGCTTGTCCGGAGAGAGGAACATATGGCTGGCGCGGGAGGCGCGGATGGCGTCTACGGCGATGCGCGTATTGCCGTCGGTACCGTTTTTAAACCCGACCGGGCAGGAGAGCGCCGAGGCCATTTCACGGTGGATCTGACTTTCCGTGGTGCGCGCCCCGATGGCTCCCCAGCTGATGAGATCGGCGATAAACTGACCGGTCACCATATCGAGAAACTCGGTGGCCGTCGGCACCCCCAGCTCATTAACCTGCAGCAGCAGGCGCCGTGCCAGTTCAATACCGTGGTTGACCCGATAGCTGCCGTTGAGGTCCGGGTCGGAGATTAAGCCTTTCCAGCCCACCACGGTACGGGGTTTTTCAAAGTAGGTGCGCATCACGATCTCCAGCTGCGGCTGGTAGCGCTCGCGCATGGTCTGCAGGCGGCGGGCATACTCCATCGCCGCGTCGGTGTCGTGAATGGAGCAGGGGCCGATAATCACCAGCAGGCGGCGGTCTTCGCCGTTGAGGATTTTTTCAATGCGGCGACGGGAGGCCGAGACGTGGGCGGCCACGTCGGCGGTGACGGGATGGCGCTGGGCCAGCTCCGCGGGCGTTACCAGGCTTTCAATGCGCGCGGTACGCAATTCGTCTGTTTTATTCATTGGGGTCTCAAAAATCTGTTTCTTCGCCAGCGAAAATGCCGGGAAGTGATGCGCATCACGATAAACCAATCCCTGCTTATTGCAAGAGCAGGGCATGATCCTGTATAGGCCACGGGTGATAGCATAAACAAATTTTCAATAATGTACTAGTGTATTAGTACATCCTGCGATTCAGCCCCATGATGTCCATGATTTTTGTCGCTATTTCCTCAACGGAATAGTTGGTGCTGTTCAGGCAGGGAATTTTATTCTTGCGATACAGCGCCTCCACTTCGGTCACTTCCATCCGACACTGGCGCAGCGAAGCGTAGCGGCTGTTCTCCCGGCGCTCCTCGCGGATCGCCGCCAGACGCTCCGGATTGATGGTCAGGCCGAACATCTTATGCTGCAGGGGTTTCAGCGACGCCGGCAGAACCAGATTGTCCATATCGTCGGCGATAAACGGATAGTTGGCGGCGCGAATGCCGTACTGCATAGCGAGGTACAGACTGGTGGGCGTCTTGCCGCAGCGCGACACGCCGAGGAGGATCACCTGCGCCTGGTCAAGGTTGCGCAGCGAGATGCCATCGTCATGGGCGAGGGTGTAATCGATGGCGGCGATGCGCGCATCGTATTTGATCAGGTTCCCGGGGTTCAGGCCGTGGGTGCGGTGGGCCACTGGCGTCGGGTCGAGGTTGAGCTCCTGCTGCAGCGGGGCCACCAGCGCCTGAACGATATCCTGACAAAAGCCCTCGCTTTGCAGAATGATATCGCGGATCTCCGGAATAACGATGGAATAGAACACCAGCGGGCGGATGCCCGTTTGCTGATAAATGGCGTCGATCTGCTCTTTCACCGCCCGCGCGCGACTGATATTTTCCACAAACGGCAGGGTCACGCTGCTGATGGCGACCGGGAATTGCGACATGACGGCATGCCCCAGCACCTCCGCCGTAATGGCGGTACCGTCAGAAATATAAAATACGTGGCGATCTACAGCACTTTCCATTTTGACCATCCGGTATAATGAGTTTAATTGCCTGAAAGCGGATATTAAATTTAAGCATATCCCTGTTTGATTTGTCTCTTCTTAAAATTGAAACGCTATTTTTGTTTTTTATGAAAAGGGTGGTTCATTTTCTTTTTTTTGCCGTAATTTCCAGCGTTTTTCGTCATAATTCCTAAAAATCATTGAGTTATCTATATCGCGGGAACAGTCCGAAAAAAGAAAAAATAATTTGCTTGAACGATTCACCGTTTTTTTCAGCACCATAAATATGTCAGGATAATCTTGCAGTCGATCGTGAAATTTTTTTCACTGGTATTAAATCACAAAAGGATTGTCTCGATGTCCAACAATGGCTCGTCACCGCTGGTGCTTTGGTATAACCAACTCGGCATGAATGATGTAGACAGAGTTGGGGGCAAAAATGCCTCCCTTGGTGAAATGATTACGAATCTGTCCGGTATGGGTGTGTCCGTACCTAACGGGTTTGCCACCACCGCTGATGCTTTCAATCAGTTCCTGGACCAAAGCGGTGTTAACCAGCGCATTTATGCGCTGCTGGATGAAACCGACATTGACGACGTTTCCGCATTAGCGAAAGCGGGCGCGCAGATCCGACAGTGGATCATCGATACCCCCTTCCAGAGCGAACTGGAAAACGCGATTCGCGATGCTTATGACCTGCTGTCCGCCGATGACGCCGAGGCCTCATTCGCCGTGCGCTCTTCCGCCACCGCGGAAGATATGCCGGACGCCTCCTTCGCCGGGCAGCAAGAGACATTCCTCAACGTGCAGGGCTTTGACGCCGTGCTCGTTGCCGTGAAGCACGTGTTTGCTTCACTGTTTAACGATCGCGCGATCTCCTATCGCGTGCATCAGGGTTACGATCACCGCGGCGTGGCGCTCTCCGCCGGGGTGCAGAGGATGGTCCGCTCCGATCTGGCCTCCTCCGGCGTCATGTTCTCCATCGATACCGAATCCGGCTTTGACCAGGTGGTGTTTATCACCTCGGCGTGGGGGTTGGGCGAGATGGTGGTGCAGGGCGCGGTGAACCCGGACGAATTCTACGTCCACAAACCGACGCTGGCCGCTGGCCGCCCGGCGATCGTGCGCCGCACCATGGGGTCGAAAAAGATCCGCATGGTTTACGCGCCGACTCAGGAGCACGGCAAACAGGTGCGTATCGAAGATGTGCCGCAGGCGCAGCGCGATATCTTCTCGTTAACCAACGAGGAGGTGCAGGAGCTGGCGAAGCAGGCGGTGCAGATCGAGAAGCACTACGGCCGTCCGATGGATATCGAGTGGGCGAAAGATGGCCACACCGGTAAGCTGTTTATCGTCCAGGCGCGTCCGGAAACCGTGCGTTCCCGCGGCCAGGTGATGGAGCGTTATACCCTCCACGCTCAGGGGCAGATCATCGCCGAAGGGCGTGCCATCGGCCACCGCATTGGCGCCGGTCCGGTGAAGGTGATCCACGATATCAGCGAGATGAACCGCATTGAGCCAGGCGATGTGCTAGTTACCGATATGACCGACCCGGACTGGGAACCGATCATGAAGAAAGCCTCGGCGATCGTCACCAACCGCGGCGGACGTACCTGCCACGCGGCGATCATCGCTCGTGAGCTGGGTATTCCGGCGGTGGTCGGCTGCGGCGATGCCACCGATCGCATTCAGGAAAACCAGAACGTGACCGTCTCCTGCGCCGAAGGCGACACCGGCTATGTCTACGCCGAGCTGCTGGACTTCAGCGTCAAGAGCTCCAGCGTCGGCGACATGCCGGATCTGCCGCTGAAGGTGATGATGAACGTCGGCAACCCGGATCGCGCCTTCGACTTCGCCTGCCTGCCGAACGAAGGCGTGGGTCTGGCGCGGCTGGAATTTATCATCAACCGCATGATTGGCGTTCACCCGCGCGCGCTGTTGGAGTTTGACGACCAGGAGCCGGGCCTGCAGAACGAAATCCGCGAGCTGATGAAAGGCTACGATTCGCCGAGAGAGTTCTACGTTGGCCGCCTGACCGAAGGGATCGCCACCCTTGGCGCCGCGTTCTATCCGAAACGGGTGATTGTGCGCCTCTCTGACTTCAAGTCGAACGAATACGCCAACCTGGTGGGCGGCGAGCGCTATGAGCCGGAAGAAGAGAACCCAATGCTCGGCTTCCGCGGCGCCGGACGCTACGTTTCCGAAAGCTTCCGCGACTGCTTCGCGCTGGAATGTGAAGCGATGAAGCGCGTGCGTAACGACATGGGGCTGACCAACGTCGAAGTGATGGTGCCGTTCGTCCGTACCGTCGCCCAGGCGAAAGCGGTGGTCGAAGAGCTGGAGCGTCAGGGGCTGAAGCGCGGCGAGAACGGGCTGAAGATCATCATGATGTGCGAGATCCCGTCGAACGCGTTGCTGGCCGAGCAGTTCCTCGAGTACTTCGACGGCTTCTCCATCGGCTCGAACGACATGACCCAGCTGGCGCTCGGTCTGGACCGCGACTCCGGCGTGGTCTCTGAGCTGTTTGATGAACGCAACGACGCGGTGAAAGCGCTGCTGTCGATGGCGATCCGCGCGGCGAAGCAGCAGGGTAAATACGTCGGCATCTGCGGCCAGGGGCCGTCTGACCATGAAGATTTCGCCGCCTGGCTGATGGAGGAGGGGATTGATAGCCTGTCCCTCAACCCGGATACCGTGGTGCAAACCTGGTTAGGTCTGGCGGAACTGAATAAATAAGTTCGCCCTGACAGTACAGATCCCCGGCAGCGATGCCGGGGATTTTTTTGCCGGTGTCAGGCCGCCCGGCGTCGCGACGCGCAGGACAAAAAAAAGCCCATCGTGGGAGATGGGCAAAGACTACACACAGCAATTCGTTGTTTCACTCAGGGGATTTCCATGCTTATAAATCAAGGTGTTGATTTATAACCGTGAGCTAATAGTAGGCAGCGGGGCCTTTGCCGTCGATCAGATTCCTCTCAATAGTTAAATTGTTGTGAAGGACCGGGAAGGTAAAAGCGGGTGAGGGGCGTACAAGGCTGGCGTTTTGCCGCCGATCAATTAATTTTGCTTAACAATTGTCCTGGGGAGGAGACAGGCGGGTCCCCCCGCCTGACAGGGCATTACTTGCGCCCGGCCTCCAGCTCGCTGAGCTCTTCGAGCACGACATCGGGGTCTTTCGGCGGCGGCGGCACTTCGTGCACCCAGGCGTCATACAGGCGCCAGGAGACGGCCAGCAGCACCGGACCGATAAACAGGCCGATCATGCCGAAGGCGATCAGGCCGCCAATGACGCCGGTAAGAATGAGGATCATCGGCAGGTCGGCGCCCATACGGATAAGCACCGGACGGATAACGTTGTCCATGGTGCCGACCACGCAGCTCCACACCAGCAGCACAGTGCCCCAGGTGGTGTCCCCGCTCCAGTAAAGCCAGATAATCGACGGCACCAGAACCAGCAAAGGCCCGAGCTGGACCAGACAGGTAAAGATCATCACCACGGTCAGCAGGGCGGCGTAGGGCACGCCGGAGATGGCAAGGCCGATCCCGCCCAGCACCGCCTGAGTGAGGGCCGTCACCACCACGCCCAGCGCCACGGCGCGCACGGCCTGGCCGGCCAGCAGCACGGCGGCGTCACCGCGTTTAGCCGCCAGGCGCGTGGCGAAATAGCGAAAACCATAGGCCACCTGCTCGCCGCGCCAGTAAAGCAGCGCGCTGAACAACAGCATCAGGCCGCAGTAGACCAGCAGCTTGCCGATGTGCGCCGCCTGACCGACAAACCAGCTGGTGGTGGTGCCAATGTAGGGGCGAACCTTGGCCATAATCGCCGAGCCGCCCATATCCAGCAGGCCATGCCAGGCGGCGTAGAGTTTATCGCCGACCAGCGGCACGCTGTTGAGCCAGGCGAAATCCGGCAGCGTCACATTTCCGCTGCTGATGAGTTTGATCAGCGGAACGCTGTTATCCACCAGGCTGTTGACCAGCAGAGCGATAGGAATCACGAATAGCAAAAACAGCAGCAGGGTCATCGCCAGCACCGCCAGCATCCGTTTGCCGAACAGCACGCGCTGCAGACGCAGCAGCACCGGCCAGGTGGCGATCACCACGGTGCCGGCCCAGGCGAAGGACAGAATAAACGGCTGCACAACCCACAGGCAGGATATGATAATCAGGGCCAGGAACAGCACCGACAGCAGTATTTGCGGTATGTCCCGAGGCTGATGGAGGTTAATCATAGAGAATTTTTACCTTTCCAGTCGCGCCAAAAAGCTGGCGCCGCGTAAATCCATGTACTGATAATAATATCAATAATTTTGCCGGGCTGATTTTGCACACAAAACACGTGGGCGCATATGAAAAAAATGTGATAAAAAGTTGAATGCGCTACGCAAACGTTTAGTTAGCACCAACACAATATTTTCAAACACAACATAGTCAGGCAGGGTCAAGTGTGATGATCCCACAAATTTCTCAGGCGCCAGGGGTAGTTCAACTGGTGCTGAATTTTTTGCAGGTACTGGAGCAACAGGGTTTTACCGGCGATACCGCCACCAGCTATGCCGACAGGCTGACGATGGCCACCGACAACAGCGTCTATCAGCTGTTGCCGGATGCGGTCCTGTTTCCACGTTCCACGGCAGACGTAGCGTTACTGGCGCGGGTCGCCGCCGAACCACGCTTTAAATCGCTGATCTTCACCCCGCGCGGCGGCGGCACCGGCACCAACGGCCAGGCGCTGAACGGCGGAATTATCGTCGATATGTCCCGCTATATGAACCGCATTATTGAAATCAACCCCGAAGAGGGTTGGGTGCGCGTCGAAGCCGGCGTCATCAAAGATCAGCTGAACCAGTTTCTTAAACCCTATGGTTACTTCTTTGCGCCTGAGCTCTCCACCAGCAACCGCGCCACCCTGGGCGGGATGATAAACACCGACGCCTCCGGTCAGGGATCGCTGGTGTATGGTAAAACGTCGGATCACGTGCTTGGCCTGCGGGCGGTGCTGATGGGCGGGGATATCCTCGATACCCAGGCGGTGCCGGTGGCGCTGGCGGAGACGCTTGGCAATACGCCCTCGACGATAGGGCGGATTTACAACACGGTCTACCAGCGCTGCAAGGCGCAGCGCGAGCTAATCATTGATAAGTTTCCCAAACTCAACCGCTTCCTCACCGGATACGATCTGCGCCACGTCTTTAACGATGAGATGAGCGAGTTCGACCTGACGCGTATTTTAACCGGTTCGGAAGGGACGTTGGCGTTTATCACCGAAGCGCGGCTGGATATTACCCGCCTGCCGAAGGTACGCCGGCTGGTCAACGTCAAATATGACTCCTTTGACTCTGCGCTGCGAAATGCGCCCTTTATGGTGGAGGCCAAGGCCCTGTCGGTGGAGACCGTCGACTCTAAAGTCCTCAATCTGGCGCGCGAGGATATCGTCTGGCACTCGGTGAGCGAACTGATCACCGACGTACCGGATAAAGAGATGCTCGGGCTCAATATCGTCGAATTCGCCGGGGATGACGCGGCGCTGATTGACCAGCAGGTCACCACCCTGTGCCGGCGTCTGGACGAGCTGATGGCCCGCAGCGAGGCGGGGGTCATCGGCTGGCAGGTCTGTCACGATCTTGATGGTGTGGAGCGCATCTACGCCATGCGCAAGAAGGCGGTAGGCCTGTTGGGTAATGCCAAAGGCGCCGCCAAGCCGATCCCCTTTGCCGAGGATACCTGCGTCCCGCCCGAACACCTGGCGGATTATATCGTCGAGTTCCGCGCGCTGCTCGACAGCCACGGCCTGAGCTACGGCATGTTTGGCCACGTCGACGCCGGGGTGCTGCACGTGCGCCCGGCGCTGGACATGTGCGATCCGCAGCAGGAGGTGCTGATGAAGCAGATCTCCGACGATGTGGTAGCGCTGACGGCGAAGTATGGCGGTCTGCTGTGGGGGGAACATGGCAAAGGCTTCCGCGCGGAGTACAGCCCGGCATTCTTTGGCGAGGCGCTGTACGGCGAGTTGCGGAAGATCAAAGCGGTCTTCGATCCGGATAACCGCCTGAACCCGGGGAAAATTTGTCCGCCGGAAGGGATCGGCGCGCCGATGATGAAAGTCGACGCGGTGAAGCGGGGCACCTGGGATCGGCAGATCCCTATCGCGGTGCGCAGCGCCTGGCGCGGGGCGATGGAGTGTAATGGCAACGGGCTGTGCTTCAACTTTGACGTAAAAAGCCCGATGTGTCCGTCGATGAAGGTGAGCAACCAGCGCATCCATTCGCCGAAAGGGCGGGCGACGTTGGTCCGCGAATGGCTGCGTCTGCTGGCGGATCGCGGCGTCGATCCCAATCAGCTGGAGAAGGCGCTGCCGGAGCAGGGCGTTAGCCTGCGCTCGCTGGTGGCGCGCACGCGCAACAGCTGGCATGCGCGCAAAGGGGAATATGATTTCTCGCACGAGGTCAAAGAGGCGATGTCCGGCTGTCTGGCCTGCAAAGCCTGTTCGACCCAGTGCCCGATCAAAATCGATGTCCCGGAGTTCCGCTCACGCTTCCTGCAGCTATACCACAGCCGCTATCTGCGGCCGGTGCGCGATCATCTGGTGGCGTCGGTGGAATCCTATGCGCCGCTGATGGCCCAGGCGCCGAAGACTTTTAACTTCTTCATGAACCAGCCGTGGCTGAAAAAGCTGTCGGAGAAGCATATCGGGATGGTCGATCTGCCGCTGCTCTCGGCGCCGTCGCTGAAGCAGCAGATGGCCGGCCACCGCTCCGCCAACATGACCCTTGAGCAGCTCGAAGCGCTGAGCGCCGAGCAGAAAGCGAAGATGGTGCTGGTGGTACAGGATCCCTTTACCAGCTATTACGACGCCCAGGTGGTGGCTGACTTTATCCGTCTGGTTGAGGCCTTAGGCTATCAGCCGGTGCTGCTGCCGTTCTCGCCGAACGGCAAGGCGCAGCATATTAAAGGATTCCTGACCCGCTTCGTGCGCACCGCGCAGAAAACGGCAGACTTCCTTAACCGCGTGGCGCAGCTGGGTATGCCGCTGGTCGGCGTCGATCCGGCGCTGGTGCTCTGCTACCGCGATGAATACAAGCAAACGCTTGGCGACAAGCGCGGCGATTTTCAGGTGCTGTTAGTCCATGAGTGGTTGCCGAAGGTCCTGACCGCCGACGCCCGTCCCGATCCGGGCGGCGAGCCCTGGTACCTGTTCGGTCACTGTACGGAAGTGACCGCGCTGCCGGCGGCGACGAAGCAGTGGGCAGAGATTTTTGCCCACTTCGGCGCGAAGCTGGAAAACGTCAGCGTCGGGTGCTGCGGGATGGCAGGCACCTATGGTCATGAAGTGAAAAACCATGCCAACTCGCTGGCTATTTACGCGCTCTCCTGGCAGCAGGCGATGCAGCGGCTGCCGCGTAACCGCTGTCTGGTGACGGGCTACTCCTGCCGCAGCCAGGTGAAGCGCATTGAAGGCAGCGGCGTTCGCCATCCGCTGCAGGCGTTACTGGAGATAATCGGATGATTTGGAAACGTCAGGCCACGCTGGAGCAGCTCAACCGGCTCGGTGAGGGAAACATGGTAGGGCTGTTGGATATTCGCTTTGAGACCTTTACCGACGATACGCTGGAGGCCACCATGCCGGTGGATGGCCGCACACAGCAGCCGTTTGGCCTGCTGCACGGCGGGGCGTCGGTGGTGCTGGCGGAGACGCTGGGGTCGGTGGCGGGTTATCTGTGCAGCGAAGGCGAACAGAAGGTGGTGGGGCTGGAGGTTAACGCCAACCACATTCGTTCGGCGCGCGGGGGCCGGGTGCGGGGCGTGTGCAAAGCGCTGCACGTCGGGACTCGCCACCAGGTCTGGCAAATTGAAATCTTCGACGAACAGTCGCGATTATGCTGTTCATCGCGGCTAACCACCGCGGTAATATAAGTCATGACCGGGGGGCGAATAGCCTCCCTTTTTTCAGGGGAATAAGCGGGGGCGGGGCCGTCAGCGCGAAACATCAGGCCAGCAGCGCTACCGCGCGGCGGCAAGAAATTATCTAATAAATAGATTATTACCGATCCAATCTCGTTATATATGCTACTCTTTTCAATACGAAATGCTTAAAGGTAACAAGAGGACGGTTAACCATGGGTATTCTTTCCTGGATCATTTTTGGACTTATTGCCGGTATTTTAGCCAAGTGGATTATGCCGGGGAAAGACGGCGGCGGGTTTATTGTAACCATTATTCTGGGGATCATCGGCGCCGTGGTCGGCGGCTGGATCAGTACCTTCTTTGGTTTTGGCAAAGTCGACGGGTTTAATTTCGGCAGCTTCGTGGTGGCGGTAATCGGTGCGCTGGTCGTGCTGTTTATCTACCGTAAAGTGCGCAGCTAATTTTCAGCATTCTGTTTTATTCAAGCTAACAAAAGCTGCCGCGATAAGCGGCAGCTTTTTTATTATCTCAGGACTCAGGCAGAGCGCCCACGCCAGGGCTATTTCCCGTCGGCATCCTCCGCAACCGGCACCACCTCAACGTGAACTTCGTAGTGCTTCGCCTGACCGGTGGGGATCAGGGCGGTCAGTTTGTTAATGGTTTCCGCCGGCGTATCGGTCGCGACCGTTGCTGAAAACAGCACCGGCTTGCGCGGCGGAAACGGTGGCGGGAACGGCGGTTGGGGGCCATGACCCATCTCCAGCGGAGGACGACCGCCGTTGTCGACAGCGGGCGTCGGGGCGTCGGTTTTATCGGCTGCAAACGCGCTGGCGGCGGCCACGGCGGCGATAGCGAACAGGGCAAGGAGAGCTTTTTTCATCTGGTATTCCTCGATTAACAAGTACCAAAAGAGTAGAGGGCAGCGGCAGGCGGGACAATCCCGTGCGGCGCGAATCCTCTGAATCTCCTTTATTCCTCGCGAATGTGAAGGTCAGATGAGAGCGGGTGTCATTGTGTTCGGGAGCCTCTTAATTCAGCAGTACGCTCATAATCAGCAGCACGGCCATGCACATCGACATAATACTGATATCAACAATCATTCTGTACGACAAAAGCTCCAGCTAAACGGGTACGACGGCTATGTTAAAGCACGTATTATAGTGGTTAAAGATTGTACCCTGGCATACATTCACACCACAAACGTTTATTAGCCTGACGTGGCCTGAACTGCCGCCCCTGACCATGGCATCATGACGATACCTCGAGTACACCTGGCGCTTAGCGGAGCAACATGAGGATAGCTCATGTTGCAATGAATTTAAGTCGCTTTCCCTCCATCACCGACTCTGGCAAAAATAGACCCATTAACGAATCAACAACATTTACCGGTTGAAGCGCGCCAGGTCTGACTCTGCGTCGCCTGTGGAAAATACTCCGCTTATTCCGCTTTATGCCCGACACCAGGATGGACAATCGCCATGAATAACGAATTTACCTATACGATTAAGCGCAGCCGGTTTGATGAAAATTATAACCCTGCGGAAAATACGCGTATTACCACCAACTTTGCCAATTTGGCCAGAGGGGAGAGCCGTCAGGACAATCTGCGCAATACGTTAATCATGATGAATAACCGGTTTAATACCCTGGCGCACTGGGATAATCCCTACAACGATCGCTATGCGGTGGAACTGGATATTATTTCTGTCGAGATGAATATTGCTCAGGATGCCGCCAGTTTTCCGGTGATAGAGATCCTGCAAACGCATATTGTCGATAAAAAAACCGGTGAGCGCCATGCCGGTATCGTCGGCAATAACTTCTCTTCGTATGTGCGGGATTATGATTTTAGCGTGCTGCTGCTGGAGCATAATAAAGACCAGAACCGCTTCAGCGTGCCCGAAAACTTTGGCGAGCTGCACGGCAATATCTTTAAGGATTTCGTGCAATCCAGCGCCTATAAGACCAGCTTCAGCAAGGCGCCGGTGATTTGTCTGAGCGTATCCAGCAAAGATGTATACCGTCGCACTGGCAACGAACATCCGGTCCTCGGCATTGAATATGCCCAGGAAGGCGTTTCGCTGACCGAGCGCTATTTCAGCAAAATGGGGCTGCAGGTGCGCTATTTTATGCCAAAACATAGCGTCGCGCCGTTGGCCTTCTATTTTTCCGGCGATCTGCTCAGCGATTACACCAGCCTGGAGCTGATCGCGACCATCAGCACGATGGAGACGTTTCAGAAAATATACCGACCGGAGATCTACAACGCGAATTCTGCGGCGGGGCAATACTATCAGCCCAATCTCAATCACCTGGATCATTCCGTCACCAAAATTGTTTATGACCGGGAAGAGCGCAGCCTGTTGGCGATAGAGCAGGGTAAATTTACACAACAACATTTTATCAACCCGCACAAGACGTTGCTTGAGCAATGGTCTGCTAACTTCGCGCTTTGCTAAACCAAAATAAAAGGCTACTGATTATGAAAACATGGCTTCCGACATCGACCGCCGGCAGTTTACCGAAACCTTCCTGGCTGGCGCAGCCAGAGACCCTGTGGTCGCCCTGGAAACTGTCCAGCGAAGAATTACTGGCCGGCAAGCGCGACGCCCTGCGTTTGTCCCTCGACGACCAGCTGCGGGCCGGGATCGATATTGTCAGCGACGGCGAGCAAACGCGGCAGCACTTTGTCACCACCTTTATTGAGCACCTCAGCGGCGTTGATTTTGCCAAACGCGAGATCGTGAAAATTCGTAACCGCTATGAGGCCAGTGTTCCAACCGTGGTGGGCGCCGTGGAGCGCCAGAAACCGGTCTTCGTTGAGGACGCGCGCTATCTGCGTCAGCTCACCAGTCAGCCGATTAAATGGGCGCTGCCGGGCCCAATGACCATGATCGACACGCTGTATGACAACCACTATAAAAGCCGGGAAAAGCTGGCCTGGGAGTTCGCCAAAATCCTCAATCAGGAAGCGAAAGAGTTAGAGGCCGCCGGGGTCGATATTATTCAGTTCGATGAACCGGCCTTCAACGTCTTCTTCGATGAGGTGAACGACTGGGGGATCGCCGCGCTGGAACGAGCCACGGAAGGGCTGAAGTGCGAGACGGCGGTGCATATCTGCTACGGCTACGGCATCAAAGCCAATACCGACTGGAAAAAAACGTTGGGCTCTGAGTGGCGTCAGTATGAGGAGGCCTTCCCACAGCTGCAGAAATCGTCCCTCGATATTATCTCTCTCGAGTGCCACAACTCGCGGGTGCCGATGGATCTGCTGGAACTGATCCGCGGTAAAAAGGTGATGGTCGGAGCCATCGATGTGGCCAGCCATGCTATCGAAACCCCGGAAGAGGTGGCCGCTACCCTGCGCAAGGCGCTGGCGTTCGTCGATGCCGACAAGCTCTATCCGTCCACCAACTGCGGTATGGCGCCGCTGCCGCGCCAGGTTGCGACCGGCAAACTTCACGCCTTAAGCGCCGGCGCCGAGATCGTTCGCCGCGAGCTGGCGGCACAATAAGGCGGGCTGGCCTCCGTGCGCTTCTCCCGGTTAACTTCCTGAGCGGGCCGTTGCCCGCACAGCGTCAGGTTGCCGCCAGTGGGCGGCAGATCGCCCGCAGGGCCACGGCGCTGCACAACGGAAACAGCGCCAGCAGAAGCCAGGGATAGACCGCCTGCGGCGAGGGGGTGAGCGCCTGGTCCAGCATAGGGCCGAGCAGCAAATTCCCGGCTAACACCGCGCAACCCCCCGCCGTGGCGAGCGCCCCGTAGTGGGCGCCCAGCGTCGACTCCTCGGCGAACAGCGGGATCAGATCCTTGGCTGAGGGCACCAGCAGCATCTGGCCGAGGGTGAGCAGCGTGACAAAGCAGGCCGACGGCAATAATCGCAGCCAGCCTTCGGCGGGCGACGAGGCGGCGAATAACGCCACGCTGACAAAAGAAGCCGACAGCAGCAGAAAGCCCACCGGCAGAATGCGCACGGCGCCAATACGTCGGGCGAAACGGGCGAGAGGAAGCTGCAGGGTAATAATCAATAGCGAGGCCAGCATAAAAAGCGGCGCCAGATCCTGCTCACGGCCGCCGGCGCGTTGGATCTCCACCGGCAGGGCGAGGTAAAGCTGGTTATAGCTCAACAGCCATGAGCTGTAGGCGATAATAAACGCGACAAAGCGCGGCTGACGCAAAGGTGTCCACCACGGCACCCGGCTGCGCGTTTGTGTCCGCTGCCCGTCGGCGGGCAGACAGAAAAAGAGCACCAGCAGCGCCAGAAGAAATAGCCCCGCGCCGGCGAGGGCGATATGCCGAAAGCCGATCCCGCTCAGCAGCCCTCCGGCCACCGGGCCGATAACCGCCCCCAGTTCACCGCACACTGCAAACAGCGCAAACCACTCGGCGCGGCTGCGTTTTCCGTTGGCCTGGCTGTGGGTACCGGTCCGCGCCAGCAGGGCCTCGATCGACGGGGAAAACAGCGCTCCGCCGACGCCGGTCAGGCAGGCGCCGAGGATAATAGACTCCAGCGTTGTGCCGCACGCCAGCAGCAGATAGCCGGCGACGCGAACCACGCAGCCGGCGAGGATGATCGCCTTAGCGCCATAGCGGTCGGCCAGCGTCCCGCCGATGATAAACATGCCCTGCTGGGAGAAGGTGCGCAGCCCGAGGATCAGGCCGATAAGCCCGCCGGAGAGCAGCATCTCGTCGCGCAGGAAGAGGGCAAGGAAAGGGACGACCGCATAAAAGCCAATATTAAAAACGAACTGGCTTCCCAGTAAAACGGGAGGCCAGAGGGTCGCCGCAGGGCGCAGGGAGAAGAGAGGCATATACGCCAAACCTAAACGATGAAATGAATGTGCTTTTTACCGTGGTACGGGGAGATCTCGATTTTGGTTTTCACCCGGAAAACGTCCCACAGCAGCGCTTCGGACAAAATCTCCTCCGGCGTCCCGCTGGCGAGGATCTGCCCCTGCTGCATCACGATCAGCGAATCGCAGAACATCGCGGCATGATTAAGATCGTGAATGGCCACAATGCTGGTCACCGGCAGCTCGCTGATCAACTGCATCAGCTGCATTTGATGGTGAATATCCAGATGGTTGGTGGGTTCATCCAGCAGGATCTCGCTCGGGTTCTGCGCCAGGGCGCGGGCGATATGCACCCGCTGCCGCTCGCCGCCGGAGAGGCTCAGCCATCCCTGGTCGCTTTTCTCCAGCATCGCCACCCGCTGCAGCGCGGCGGTGACCGCCTCGTCATCCTGAGCGCTCCAGTTTGAGAACGGCGAGTGATGCGGAATACGCCCCAGGCGCACGACGTCGCGCACCCGCATATTGGCCTCGGTCATGCCGTGTTGCTCGACGAACGCCACCCGGCGGGCGAGCTGCTTTTTCGCCATCCTGGCGATGTCCTGGCCGTCGAGGGTGACGCGACCCGCATCCGGGCGGCGCAGGCCCGCCAGAACCCGCAGCAGCGAGGATTTGCCGCAGCCGTTGGGCCCCAGCAGTCCCACCGTTTCGCCGCGCGACACCCGCAGCGAGACCGTGTTGACGATGACCTTTTTGCCTGCCTTCCAGGTGATATTTTCAGCGCAAATACTCATCACTTATTCCTTGAGCGGTAGATAATCACGGCGAAGAAAGGCACCCCAACCAGAGCGGTCACCACCCCGACCGGCAGACTTTGCGGGGCAATCAGCAGGCGCGAGGCAATGTCCGCCAGCACCATCAGGATCGCCCCCGCCAGCGCGCTGGCGATCAGCAACGTCCGGTGCAACGGGCCAAAGAAGAAGCGCATCACGTGGGGCACCACCAGGCCGACAAAGCCGATCGAGCCGGCCATGCTGACGATGGTGGCGGTGATCACCGCCGCAGTAGTGAAGAGGATCAGGCGCACGCGCGGCACGGCAATGCCCAGCGAAGCGGCGGCATCGTCGCCGAAGGTGAACGCGTCCAGCGCCCGGGCATACCACAGGCAGACCGCCAGGCCCGCGAGAACCACCACCAGGACCAGCTGGAATTCGGGCCAGCGGACGCCGCTGAAGCTGCCCAGCAGCCAGAACATCACATCGCGCGCCTGCTGCGCGCTGGCGGAGGTGCTGATGGTGTAGGCCGTGAGAGCGTTAAATAACTGCGAGGCGGCGACGCCCGCCAGGATGGTGCGCTCATTGCCGCCGCGCGCGCCGTTGGTCAGAAAGGCGACAAAGGCGAAGGCGGCGAAGGCTCCGGCAAACGCCCCGGCGGAGAGGGAGATCGCCCCGGCGCCAAGGCCCAGCACCACGATTGATACCGCGCCGGTGGAGGCCCCGGCGGAGACGCCGAGGACGTAGGGCTCCGCGAGGGCGTTCTTCAGGAGGCTTTGCAGCACGGCGCCGCAGATAGCCAGGCCGGCGCCGCAGCAGGCGGCGACCAGGGCGCGGCTGAGGCGGAAGTCCCAGATGACGCTCTCGTAGATACGATTGAGAGGCACCGCGGTTAAGCCGGTTTTATTGCTGATAGCGTAAAAGACGTTGTGCAGCGGGATGGGCAGTTCGCCAACGCTGACGCCTACCGCTATCACCAGCGCCAGCGCGAACACTGCCACGACGCACCAGCCGGTGAGCAGCATGCTGCGGCGCGTCTGAAGCACGGCGACGCTCATCAGTTAAGCCCCATTTTTCTCAGCTGTTCGCCCACCTGTTCCGCGCCGTAGAGGGTGCGGATGGTCGGATTCATCGCCTGGCCGTCCATCACCACGATATGGCCTTTTTTCACTGCCTCCAGCTGGCTGACGGCGGGATCGCTTTTGAGGAATTTGATCTTCTCCTCGGCCTTATCCAGCGCCCAGCGGTTACGATCCAGGCTTGAGACCACGATCACGTCCGGGTTGGCGGCAATGATGCTCTCCCAGCTCACCGTGGGCCATTCGGTCTCGGCGGTAATGGCGTTATGTCCGCCCAGCACGCTGGCGATAAAGCCGGAGGCGCTGTTTTTGCCGCCGACATAGGCATCGGCCGACGGCGAGGCGCTGGAGAACCAGAAGACGAAGGAGAGATCTTTTTTGCTTTTACCGAACTCCTGACGCAGGTCGGCTTCACGTTTTTTGAAATCGGCGATCAGCGCCTGGCCACGATCTTCCACGTTGAAAATGCGGGCAAAATCGCTAATTTCCTGATACAGCCAGGTCATGTCCCACAGCTTCTGCCGGCTGCCGTACATATCGCCGGTAGCCTTTTGGGTGGCGCACATCCCCGGCGACACGTAGCTGTTCACGCCGACGGTCGCGAGATCTTCACGCTTGGCGACTTTGCTTTCTGGCCCCAGCAGCAGCGGCAACTGGGCGGGAACGAAATCGGGATTTTGCGCCAGTACGGATTCCAGGCTCGGGATTTCCACCGTCAGGGTTTTAATCTTCGCGTTTTGCTCAGCCAGCTGCGGTAATACCCTGGTCGGCCAGAAGGCGCTGGCCACCACCTGCTTTTGCAGCCCAAGCAGCAGCAGGATTTCGACCGTATTTTGCCCCAGCGCGACCACGCGCTCCGGCGGCCGGGTGAAGGTCTCCTGATAGCCACAGTTTTCAATCGTCAGGGGGTAGGTTGTTGCCAGCGCGGAACTGACGGCGGTGAACATCAAGCCTAACGCGCAGAGGACCTTCTTCATTAAACGCTATCCTTGTAAACAGGCGAGTGGATGACCAGCAAATGGAAGTAATGCAAATGAAACTCATTATTGAGGCGGGGTTTTATACAATGCCGTATTTACAGTGTCAATGAGTGACTATTTCAGCAGGGAAGGAGTTACCCGCGAGGCGGGTGGCTCAGCGCGCCAGTGGGCCGCGAATATACGCCTGCAACCCCTCGGCGAGGAAATCAAATACTCGCTTACAGGCGGGGCTATGGCGCAGGTCCTCATGCATCACCAGCCAGGTCTCGAGATACAGAGAAAAGTCGGCCGCCAGCACTCGCCGCAGGGGAATGATGCCGTCGGCAAGGGGCGCCTGGCAGATGCCGATCCCCGCCCCGGCGCGGATCAGGCTCAGCTGGGCGAGGTCGCTATCGGTGCGCATCGCGAAGGCCTCGCGCTGGAAACGGGGGTAGCGCTCAAGCGCCCGGCGAACGAGGGGCGTGGCGCTGTCGAAACCAATCAGCGCGTGACCGTCAAGCTCCTCAGGCGTAGCGGGCCGACCCCGGCGGGTCAGATAGGCATCGGCGGCATGCAGCCCGAGCTCGATCCTGCCGAGACGCCGCGCGATAAGCTGCTCCTGCTGCGGAGCGACCATCCGCACCGCGATATCCGCCTCCCGGTGAAGCAGATCCTGAAACCGATTGGAGAGCATCAGTTCGATGACGATATTCGGGCACGCCTGCCTGAGCCGGGCAATCAGCGGCGGCAGCACCTCGGCGCCGACCACCTCGCTGGCGGCCACGCGCACCACGCCACGCAGATCGGTTCTGTCGCGACTAAAGTTGGCCGCCGTGCGTGCCAGCGCCCGGGCGGTGTTGGCCATCGCCTCGGCGTGCACCCGCAGCGCCAGCGCCGCGTCGGTCGCCAGCAGGCCGGTCTGCGAACGGGTAAATAAGGCCTGGCCGAGGGCGGCTTCCAGCCCGGCGATATGGCGTCCCGCCGTCGGCTGGGTGATGTTCAAAGTGCGCGATGCGCCCGATAAAGAGCCTTCCTGCAGGACGGCGAGAAAGGTTCGGTACCACTCCCAGGGAATAGAGGTATTCATACAAAAATGTATAGCCGCTCGATGATGATATGCAATTTCATTTGATATGAGCCGCAGGTAGGCTGTCAAGCATCCATTAGCGAACGGGGAAAGACGATGAACAGCAGCGGCAAGGTCCTTATTCTGGGAGCAAGCGGGGGCATAGGCGGGGAAGTGGCCCGCCGGCTGGCGGCGGACAATTGGCAGGTTCGGGCGCTGAAGCGCGGCGCCCAGGTGCGCGATCCCGGAGAGGGGATGCAGTGGATAGCCGGCGACGCGCTGAATGCTGGGCAGGTGGCGGCGGCGGCTGCCGGTTGCGACGTGATCGTCCATGCGGTCAATCCGCCGGGCTACAGGCACTGGCGGCAACAGGTACTGCCTATGCTGCGCAACACCCTGCAGGCCGCCGAACAGCAGCGGGCGTTAGTTGTCCTGCCCGGCACGGTCTATAACTATGGACCGGATGCCTTTCCGCTGATTGCGGAAGAGGCCGCACAACAGCCGGTGACCCGCAAAGGCGCCATCCGGGTGGAGATGGAGCAGGCGCTGGAGGATTATGTGCAGCGCGGCGGCCGGGCGTTGATTGTCCGGGCGGGGGATTTTTTTGGTCCGCGCGCCGGGAATAGCTGGTTTTCCCAGGGGCTGATCAGGCCCGGTCAGCTTCCCGGCGTCATTCGCCGCCCGGGGGCGATCGGCGTGGGGCACCAGTGGGCCTGGCTGCCCGACGTCGCCGCCACCATCGCCGCGCTGCTGGCGCGCAGGCATGAGCTTGAGCCGTTTGCCCGCTTCCATATGCAGGGCCACTGGGACCCGGACGGCAGCGAAATGAGCCAGGCGATCCAGCGGGTGGTCGCCCACTATGGCGGCAGAGCGGTAGTGAAGTCCTTTCCCTGGTGGCTGGTGAAGCTGGCGGCGCCCTTCAACGCCACCCTGCGCGAAATGGTCGAGATGCACTATCTCTGGCGTATGCCGGTACGCCTGCGCAACGATAAGCTGGTGGCCTTTTTAGGCGCGGAGCCGCATACCCCGCTCGATCGTGCCGTACATATGACGCTGCAAGGCCTGGGCTGTCTGCCCGCCGGCGCGATAAATAATGAGGCGCGTGAGGCGTAACGCGGCGAGAGAGAGGATCAGAGCGGGGCGTTATTGTGACCAAATCATAAAAGCGTCACTCGTTGTCAAACGATAGCGATCGCATTAAGCTAAACAAATGACGAAAAATACCCCCACCCCAGCAAGCCGTGGTCCCCTTGACCACAGCGTTCGCGACCAGATTCTTGACGCGGCCATGGCGCACTTTAGTCGCTATGGCTATGAAAAGACCACGGTCACCGATCTCGCCAAAGCAATAGGCTTTTCCAAAGCCTATATCTACAAGTTTTTCGACTCCAAGCAGGCGATTGGCGAGGCAATCTGCGCCAGCCGGCTGGAGAAGATCATGGTGGCGGTCAGCGAGGCCATCGCCGATGCCCCCTCCGCCAGCGAAAAGCTGCGCCGCCTCTTCCGGGCGCTGACCGAGGCCGGCAGTGAACTGTTTTTCGAGGATCGCAAACTGTACGACATCGCCGCCGTCGCGGCGCGCGATAAATGGCCCTCAACGGAGCAGTATGCCGGTCATCTGCAGCAGCTGATTGGTCAAATTCTTGTCGAAGGCCGCCAGGCGGGCGAGTTCGAGCGCAAAACTCCGCTGGATGAGGCGACCCTGGCGGTCTATATGGTGATGTGTCCTTTCATCAACCCGGTGCAGCTGCAATACAATCTCGACACCGCGCCTACCGCGGCGGTGCTGCTTGCCTCCCTCATCCTGAGAAGTCTCTCCCCCTGATTAGTGACTATTGACTTTATTGGTCACTCGTCTGAGAATGCGCTCACCAACCGGTCTTTTCATTAAGGTGACCCATGCTCAGGCTCAACGCCGTCCATTTTGCCGTCTGCCTCCTGCCGTTGGCCCTCACGGGCTGCGGCGAACCTGCCGACCATGACGATCCCCGCACGCGGCCGCCGCTGGTGCGGGTGGCCACCGTCGAGCGCGCGGAGGCCAGCTCGCGAGTCTTTACCGGCGTGGTGGTGGCTCGTACCCAAAGCGACCTCGGCTTCAGGGTGGCGGGAAAAGTCCTTGAACGGCTGGTAGAGACCGGGCAGAGCGTCCGGCGCGGTCAACTGCTGTTGCGCCTGGATCCGGCTGATCTTGCCCTGCAGGCGCAGTCCCAACAGCGGGCGGTCGACGCCGCGCGGGCACGAGCCAAAAAGGCGGCTAACGATCTTGCCCGCTATCGCGGCCTGGTGGCCAGCGGCGCCGTCTCGGCGGCGGAGTTCGATCAGATCAACGCGGCGGCAGAGGCGGCGAGAGCCGACCTCAGCGCGGCCCAGGCGCAGGCAAACGTGGCGCAAAACGCCACCGGCTATGCCGGACTGCTGGCGGATGCTGACGGCGTGGTGGTGGAAACGCTCGCCGAGCCGGGGCAGGTGGTCAGCGCCGGGCAGGTGGTGATCCGCCTGGCGCGAGCGGGGCAGCGCGAAGCGCGGGTGCAGCTTCCGGAGACGCTGCGCCCGGCGGTCGGCAGCGAGGCGCTGGCGACACGCTATGGCAGCGAATCTCAGCCGGTCACCGCAACCATGCGCCTGCTTTCGGACGCAGCTGACGCCGCCACCCGCACCTTTGAAGCGCGCTATGTGCTGAACGGCGCGCTGGCGAACGCCCCGCTGGGGTCTACCGTAACCCTGCGCATCGGCAACGACCAGGGGCCAGGCGAGGTGCTGGAGGTGCCCCTGGCGTCAGTCTACGATCCGGGCAACGGCCCTGGCGTCTGGCGCGTTGCCTCCCGCCCGGCCACCGTCTCCTGGCAACCGGTGACGGTGGTCGGCCTGAATGATGAAACGGCGCGAGTGACCGGTCCGCTGAAGCCCGGGGAGCCGATCGTCGCTCTGGGCGCCCATCTTCTGCACCAGGGCGAGGCGGTGCGGCTGGCGGAACGACGCGAGCATACTGCCGCCGGGAGCCAGCCATGAGCGACGGACGTTTTAATCTCTCCGCGCTGGCCGTCCGCGAGCGGTCGGTGACCCTGTTTTTGATTATCCTTATTTCGGTCGCCGGGCTGGTGGCCTTCTTCGGGCTCGGGCGGGCGGAAGATCCGCCCTTCACTGTCAAGCAAATGACGGTCATCGCCGTCTGGCCGGGCGCCACCGCGCAGGAGATGCAGGATCAGGTCGCCGAGCCGCTGGAGAAACGGCTCCAGGAGCTGAAGTGGTACGATCGCACCGAGACCTATACCCGCCCCGGGATGGCGTTGATCACCTTATCGCTGCAGGATCAGACCCCACCTTCCGAGGTGCCGGAGCAGTTTTATCAGGCGCGCAAGAAGCTGGGCGATGAGGCGAAAAACCTGCCTGCCGGCGTCTCCGGTCCGATGATGAATGACGAATTCGCCGATGTCACCTTTGCCCTTTTTGCGCTGAAAGCGCGGGGAGAGCCGCCCCGGCAGCTGGTGCGTGATGCCGAAGCCCTGCGCCAGCAGCTGCTGCATGTTCCCGGGGTGAAAAAAGTGAATATTCTCGGCGAACAGGCGGAGCGCATTTATCTCGCGTTTTCTCATGACCGTCTTGCCACCCTGGGGCTCTCGCCGGAGGCGATTTTTGCCGCGCTGAACAGTCAGAATGTGCTGACCGCGGCCGGGGCTATCGAGACCCGCGGCGGGCAGATCTTTATCCGCCTCGACGGGGCGTTCGACCGCCTGCAGCAGATCCGCGACACGCCGATAATTGCCGGAGGCAGAACGCTGAAGCTCGCCGATGTCGCCACGGTTGAGCGGGGGTATGAAGATCCCGCCACCTTCCTGATCCGCAATCAGGGCGAACCGGCGCTGCTGCTCGGCGTGGTGATGCGCGAGGGCTGGAATGGACTGGCGCTGGGGAAAGCGCTGGACGCCGAAACGGCCAGCATCAATCAGAGCCTGCCGCTCGGCATGTCGTTGACGAAAGTGACCGATCAGTCGGTGAATATCAGCGCCGCGGTCGATGAGTTCATGATCAAATTCTTTGTCGCCCTGCTGGTGGTGATGGCGGTGTGCTTTGTCAGCATGGGATGGCGCGTGGGGGTGGTGGTCGCGGCGGCGGTGCCGCTCACCCTGGCCGTAGTGTTTGTGGTGATGGCGGCCACCGGCAAAAACTTCGACCGCATCACCCTCGGGTCACTGATCCTCGCCCTGGGGCTGCTGGTGGATGATGCCATTATCGCCATCGAAATGATGGTGGTCAAAATGGAGGAGGGGTACGACCGCCTCAAAGCCTCGGCTTATGCCTGGAGCCATACCGCGGCGCCGATGCTGGCCGGCACCCTGGTGACGGCGGTGGGCTTTATGCCCAACGGGTTTGCGCAATCCACCGCCGGGGAGTATGCCAGCAATGTGTTCTGGATCGTCGGTATCGCGCTGATTGCCTCCTGGATTGTGGCGGTGATTTTTACCCCCTGGCTGGGCGTGCACCTGCTGCCGGAGAGGAAGTCCGCGGCGGCGGGCCACGCCGCGCTGTACGACACCCCACGCTATCAGCGCTTTCGCCGGCTGCTGACCCGGGTTATTGCCCGCAAATGGCGCGTGGCCGCCGGGGTGGTGGTGCTGTTTATGGTGGCGTTACTGGGAATGAGCGTGGTGAAAAAGCAGTTTTTCCCCACCTCCGATCGCCCGGAAGTGCTGGTTGAGGTGCAGATGCCTTACGGGTCGTCGATTATTCAGACCAGCGCCGCGACGGCGAATATTGAGCGCTGGCTGCAGCAGCAGCCGGAAGCGAAGATTGTCACCAGCTATATCGGCCAGGGCGCGCCGCGCTTTTACCTGGCGATGGCCCCGGAGTTGCCGGACCCCTCCTTTGCCAAACTGGTGGTATTGACCGACGGCCCGGCCTCTCGCGAGGCGCTTAAGCTGCGGCTGCGGGAGGCGGTGGCCAATGGCCTGGCGCCGCAGGCGCGGGTGCGCGTCACGCAGCTGGTTTTTGGTCCTTATTCGCCGTATCCGGTCGCCTGGCGGGTAATGGGGCCCGATCCGCATACCCTGCGCGACATCGCCGATCGGGTGAAATCGGTGCTGCAGGCCAGTCCGCTGATGCGCACCGTCAATAGCGACTGGGGTTCGCGCGTGCCGGTGATGCATTTCAGCCTCAATCAGGACCGGCTGCAGGCGAGTGGGCTCAGCTCCCAGGCCGTCGCCCGGCAGCTGCAGTTCCTGCTGTCAGGGATCCCCATCACCACCGTCCGGGAAGATATTCGCGCCGTGCAGGTCATCGGCCGCGCGGCGGGGGATATCCGTCTGGATCCGGCGAAAATCGCCGATTTCACCCTGGTGGGCAGCGACGGGCAGCGAGTTCCCTTGTCGCAGATCGGTGAAGTCGAGATCAGGATGGAAGAACCCCTGCTCCGTCGTCGCGACCGCACGCCGACCATTACCGTCCGGGGCGATGTCGCGGATAACCTGCAGCCGCCGGATGTCTCCACCGCGCTGATGACGTCGCTGCAGCCCATTATCGACTCCCTGCCGCCGGGGTATCGCATCGAGACGGCGGGGTCAATCGAGGAGTCCGGCAAAGCCACCCGGGCGATGGTGCCGTTATTTCCGATCATGATCGCCCTCACGCTGCTGATCATTATCCTGCAGGTGCGCTCCCTGTCGGCGATGGTCATGGTCTTCCTGACCGCCCCGCTGGGGCTGATTGGTGTGGTGCCGACGCTGCTGCTGTTCAATCAGCCGTTTGGCATCAATGCCCTTGTGGGCCTGATCGCCCTGTCGGGGATCCTGATGCGAAATACGCTGATCCTGATTGGTCAAATCCACCATAACCAGCAGGCGGGGCTCGATCCGTTCCACGCGGTGGTGGAGGCGACGGTGCAGCGAGCCCGTCCGGTTCTGCTGACCGCGCTGGCGGCGATCCTGGCGTTCATTCCGCTGACGCATTCGGTTTTCTGGGGGACGCTCGCCTATACGCTGATTGGCGGGACGCTGGGTGGAACCATCATGACCCTTATCTTCCTGCCGGCCATGTATGCGATCTGGTTCCGCATCCGCCCGGAGCGCCCGGCTGACGCAGCGCAACGGCCGGCGCTGGACCCGCAGGGGTAATTTCGGTTGCCGGGTCAAGGCACGCGGTCAGGCCCGGCCCCGGGCTGCGTCAGGCAGATAAGGATACCGGGACCGCACGGCTGCGCTGGTGATCTTTTTCCAGCCGGTCGAGGCAATCGAGGCTGATGGCCGAGGGGGAGGTGGCGCCGGTGAGGGTCATGGTGACCTTCATATCCTCGGCAAATAAGCGCAGCAGGTGCGCCACGCCCGCTTCGCCCGCGGCGGCCAGGGCATAAATATAGGCCCGACCAAGCAGGACCCCCTTCGCGCCGAGGGCGAGCAGGCGAATAACGTCCACGCCGGAGCGCACTCCGGAGTCGGCAAGGACCGTCAGATCGTCGCCGACTGCCTCCGCCACCCGCGGCAGCGCCCGGGCGGTGGGGATGGCGCCATCGAGCTGTCTGCCGCCGTGATTGGAGACCACAATGCCGTCGGCGCCCAGCCGCACGGCATTGCGCGCATCCTCGGCATCAAGGATCCCTTTGATGATCAGCTTTCCTGGCCAGCTGTCGCGGATCCACTCCAGATCGTGCCAGGCGATGGACGGGTCGAAGTTGTTGCTGATAAACCCCATATAGTCGTCCATGGTCATTTTGTGGCCGGTATAGGCTTCGATATTACCGAACGACAGAGGCCTGCCCGCCAGGCCGACGTTCATTGCCCAGCGCGGGTGGGTGCAGGCCTGAAGATACTGTCGCAAGGTGGCGTACGGCCCGGACATTCCTGAGCGGTTGTCCCGATACCGTGAGCCGGGGATCGGCATATCGACAGTGAATACCAGGGTTTTCATGCCGGCGGCCCAGGCGCGCTCCAGCGCGTTACGCATGTAGCCGCGATCTTTCAGGACGTACAGCTGGGACCAGAGCGCGCCGCTGGCGTGGCTCGCCACCTCCTCAATGGAGCAGACCGACACGGTGGACAGCGTGTAAGGGATCCCGGCGCGGGAGGCGGCGCGGGCCGCCTGGACTTCGCCGCGGCGGGCATACATGCCGGTGGCGCCGACCGGCCCCAGCGCCACGGGCATCGCCCATGGGGCATCAAGGATGGTGGTGGCCAGCGTCGGTTCACCCGCCCCGCACAGCACGCGCTGGCGAAGGGCGACCGAGGCGAGCTCGGCGGCATTGGCGTTCATGGTATTTTCCGCCACCGCGCCACCGTCAATATAGTCAAAAAGGAAACGGGGCAGACGGCGACGAGCGGCTTCGCGATAATCGCTGGGGGCTGAAACAATCATAATTATATCCTTATGTCTTTTAACCTAAGTGGATGTTCTGCAGGCAAAAAAACTATAGGCTTCTTAAAATCGTTGGGGAAATGAAATATTAGCATCTCAGCCATTCCCTAATGGAATAATCTGGTTTTGTCGCTTAAAGAGTTATTTCTTTTTTTTGCCTCAGGCACGCGCGTTATTTTTATTTATTTCCGCGACGCGTGAATTCGGCCAAATAAAAGACCCGGCGTGGTGCGACAGCGTTATGCGCTATCGCCATAGCAAGGAAGCGTGGTCAGCGCGGCGCCTGCCTTTTCCAGCAGGCGTAAAGAAAGTGAATTTGAAATGGAGCAGTGGCTATCTTTTGCTAGCCTTTCTGATGAGGACAGACGGAGCGACACCATGAAAGATAAAGATGAACAAACGGCATTGATTGGCATGGCTATCGGCGCGGCGGTCATTAGCTTAGTGGCGACCCAAAAGCAGATTAATCAGGGGAGTATCGTGGATGAGCTGGTGCGGCTGGGCAGACAGAAGGGAGATGGGGTGGAGGATGAGGTCTTTGTCCAGGCCGCCCGCCTGGTGAGAAAAGGGACCTAGCCAACCGATAGCCTTCCTGACTACCCGTTTCATCGCGGTTTACATCCCCCCCGATCGCGGCCACGTCTCCGCCAGGCCGCGACCGTCCCTGCCGAAAGCGTCGCGCCTTGACGCTTTCTTCTCACGCTTTCTCATTCCGCAGGCCAGCGCCTGTTCAGCGCGCATGGCCGCTTAGTGACGCCGTCACCAGATGCGAAGCCCGAAGAGGTAATCGACGAGCTGCGAAATCAGCAAGTCGCGCTGGCCGGCGGACTGAGTAACCCGGGTGGTGCAAATGGCAACGGTGAATGAAAAGCTTCAGGATTAATCGATAGCGCATGCGATATGGATAGCCGGGACATAATTACCGCGGCGACGAAATGCCTCGATGCAGTCTGGCGAGACGGGCATCGCTATCAGAAAGCAGGCGTTATGCTTGGGGAATTCTACAGCCAGGGCGTAGCGCAACTTAACCTCTTCGATGATAACGCTCCACGGAGGAACAGCGAGAAACTGATGAAAGTTCTCGCCCAACTCAACGCAAAGGACGGAAGGGGAACGCTGTATTTTGCAGAACAGGGGATCCAGGCTGCCTGGCAGATGAAGCGAGAAATGCTCTCGCCTCGATATACGACAAGATTTGCCGATTTACTTAAAGTGAGATGAGTTAATATGCCCTCTAAAATTAGAATTATTATTTAGCACTCAGGATTGAGTTTTCGATATTCATTTGCCTCAATATCGTAGCGCTTTAATTTATTGTAAAGTGCTCCACGTGAAAGATTAAGTGCGATAGCAACCTGTCGCAGATTACCTTTTTTCTCTATCAGACAGCGTTCAATGATCATTTTTTCACTATCCTTAAGATTATAGTTTTTTGTGCGTCCATCATGAACAGCCAAAGCATTACAGACAGAATTCTGTAATTCATCGGGTAAGTCTTTATCATTTATTACCTCAGCTTCTGTGAGGTTTATTGTTCGTTCGACGATGTTCTCCAGTTCTCTAACATTACCTGGCCAGTCGTAGTTTTCCATATGACTAAGGGCTGAATCTGAAAATTTCACGCAGTTTCGATTGAATGCTCGACTGATTTTTTCGCAAAACCATTCTACTAGTTCTCTAAGATCTTCTTTTCTTGCTCTTAATGGTGGAATAGGCAAGCTAATAACATTAAGACGAAAATAGAGGTCACGGCGGAAGGAACCATGTTCGATATCTTTTTTTAGATCCCGATTGGTTGCAGCAATAATTCTGACGTTAACCTTCATCGGACGCTTGCCGCCTATACGCATCACTTCACCTTCTTGCAATACTCTCAAAAGGCTAGCCTGCGCTTCAAGTGGCATATCGCCTATTTCGTCCAGAAATAGTGTACCACCATCAGCAAGCTCGAATTTCCCCGCTGCACCACCTCGCTTTGAACCAGTATATGCACCATCCTCATAGCCAAATAATTCACTCTGCACGAGATCTCGAGGAATAGCACCACAGTTAACCGCGAGAAAAGGTCCTGAATTACGATGACTACCGTTATGAATTGACTGAGCAAAAAGCTCTTTTCCTGTTCCGCTTTCTCCAGTCAGGAGAACAGTACTATCGCTTCGCCCGACGCTTCGGGCCTTATTGCGTGTATCCTGCATCACACGTGACTCACCGAGGATCATATCGAAGTTGTAGATGGCGGTACTACCAATAACACGATGAGCCATGTCGCGTACGCGTCGGTTGTCACGCATCGAAATCACTCGACCACCTTCAGGCGTGATGACTACAGAGATCACACATGAAATACGAGAATCAGATACGGGGCAGAACGTAATATTACGGTCTTTACTGGCTGGTAATGCTTTAACTGAACAGCCATCTGGGCATAATACTTCGTCAACATCGCGAAAAAGGACATCTTCCTGAATACCTAATACCTTACGGGCATAACAATTTAACTGACGAATCACCCCCAACTCGCTGATAACCAAAACCCCTTCATTAAGTGACTCCATCACCGACTCCTGCTCGTTTACCAACCGACGCAGAATAAGTTGCTGAGATATCGCTTCTGCGGCAGCCTGAACTGTGCCTAACGTATGGTAATGGAAACAACCAGGATCAGCAGTAAGGGTCAGAATGCCAAGCATTCCACCGTTTTCATCTCTGATGGGAGCTGCCGCGCAATGTTTACCTCGTACGCGTAGCGCTTCTTTATAGTTCTCAGCGCTCAGCAAATAGACCAGCCGGTTCTCTTTGAGACAACGTCCAGTACAGTTTGTACCTTGTACCGTTTCGCAAAGAATACTACCGATCGGCGTCAAGTCCTGGCCGCAATAATGTAGGGTCACTCCGTTAGCATCTGTCAGGTTGATATGTCCATCAGGGTTGTAGGCCAGCAAGTTACGCATGATTTCACGAGCGATGGAAATCAGTAGTGAATTTCTCGCCATGATTCGGCGCAGTTCCCCCTGTTCGCAAAATTGATATTCGAAGTGATGCGCATCTATGCCATTGGTATGGCTTCGTAGCCATGATGCATGAACAACAGAGCGTAATCCTTTAGGTTTTTCCCCCTTTTCGAACTCTGCCCAGGCTCTATCCAGTTCATCGGTGTATTGAGCAAAATCTTGTTCATGGTTAAGCCGGGCAATCCGCTCGCATTCTTCATCCCAGATATCACTGATGCTTTGGCTCATCTATTTCATTCTCTGTAAATTTTAATATGTTCATTCTATATACATGTTGTGTCATTGTGTCTTTTTTATGAACATATTGTGATCGTTATCTATTTTTATTTCTTTATGAAACATCGAGATGCGATTTGGCACATCTGTTGCTATTAGAACAGTGTCTCCCTACAAAGACATAAACTAGAAAAATCAATATGGAGTAAAATGAAATGTCTACACGAAAGCACAACGTGCCTTACCTCATATTCATATGTGCCATTGCATCTATTAGCGGGATCATACTCGGTTACGATGCTTCCGTTATTTCTGGCGTCATAGATCCGCTTACTGAACATTTGTCACTCTCACCAGCGGAAAGCGGATGGGCAGTTTCAAACGTCATTCTGGGTTGTATTGCGGGTGCCTGGGGGGTCGGACGCTTCACAGACCGTTTTGGCCGCAAAGTAACCTTGATCGTCACAGCTATTCTGTTCACCATTTCCGCTATCGGGTCGGCATTAGCCAATGATCTCACCTGGTTTGTTATCTACCGTATGATTGGCGGATTGGCCGTGGGTATGGCATCAGCTGTTACCCCTCTCTATATCGCGGAAGTATCCCCGAAAGACCTTCGTGGTCGGATGCTGGGAATGCAGCAGATGCTGATGGTAGGCGGTCAATTAGTTGTTTACATCGTAAATTACCTGATTGCCAGAGGAATGGCGCATGAATGGGTCGTGTCTATGGGCTGGCGTTGGATGCTGGCATCTGCACTCATTCCCTGCGTGCTATTCCTTGTGATGGCTTTCTTTATGCCAGAATCGCCACGCTGGTATGCGATGCGCAACCAGAGAGAAAAGTCACTGAAGGTACTGACCTCGCTGTCCAACCCAGGACATGCCGAGCGTTTATATGCTGATATTCGCATCTCCATCGCCACCGATTCTGCTTTGCAGAGTACACCAACATCTCATGGCATTCTGCGGGATAAAAAATCGTCTTACATCCTGTGGATAGGCTGCGCTATCGCCGTCTTACAGCAGGTCTCCGGCATCAATATCCTGATGTACTTTGCGCCTTCACTTCTACAAAACGTTACCGGAAACACACAGGATTCCCTCTTTCAGAGTATTTTCCTTGGCCTCGCACTATTGGCTGGAGTGAGCATTGCGCTGGTGGCCTTTGACCGCGTCGGACGAATCCCGTTGCTACGCTGGGGGGCATTGGGCTGTGCTGCCTTCCTGTTATTCACCTCATGGGCCTTTATGAGTGAAGCAAAAGGGTATCTCCCGGTCGTCGGCTTAGTCGGATTTATTTTTGTGTTTGGTATGTCCTGGAGCCTCGGAGCCTGGTTACTGATATCTGAGATCTTCCCTAATCGCATGCGGGCCGTTGCCATGGGTTATGCGTTTTGCTCCCTGTGGATTTCGAACTTCATCGTTACTCAGAGCTTCCCGATGATGAACCGCAATCCTGTATTAATGGAGCATTTCCATGGGGCATTCCCTCTGCTGTTATGCAGCGGATTCAGCATTATCGCTTTCTGGTTTGTTGGCCGTTTTCTGCCGGAAACCAAGGGTGTTTCGCTGGAACATATCGAACCGTTAATGCTTTCAAAATCCCGTCGGTTTGGCGGCGAGCAGGAGATGCTCGTCACGCCAAAATCTGTTTCGCAAAAATAATTAACCAATACCCTATATCTAAGGAGAATGAGATGTCAGTTAAAAACATTGTACGCATCGGTCTTATTGGCGCAGGTCGTATGGGCAGTTTTCATGGTGAAACTGTTGCTCAACGTGTACCAGGCGCAACTCTGATTGCCGTTGCCGATCCGGTTCCGGGCGCAGCAGAAAAATTAGCCGCCAGACTGGGAGCAAAAAAATCGTATACGGATCCGCAAGATCTGCTGAACGATCCTGAAATCGATGCCGTTGTGATCGCTTCTCCGGCACGTACCCACGCTGAACTGGTCGTCGCCGCAGCCAAAGCGGGTAAAGGTGTATTTTGTGAGAAGCCAATGGCAGTCACCCTGGAAGATGCAGATAAAGCCATTAATGCGGCTAAAACAGCCGGAGTTGCTCTACAGGTAGGTTTCAACCGTCGATTTGCTAGTGGTTTTGCTACAGCGTATGAAGAGATAAAAGCGGGTAAAATTGGCGTACCACAACTGTTGCGTTCAACGACTCGCGACCCCGGTCTGGGGGATCCAACGCCAATCCCGCACTGGACCATTTTCCTTGAAACACTGATCCACGATTTTGACATCCTGCTGCACCTTAATCCGGGCGCGAAACCCACCCGTGTTTATGCGGTTGCCGATGCATTAGTGCGGCCCGATTTTAAAGATCGTGGCCTGCTGGACACCGCAGTCGTGAATATTTGCTTCGACAATGGTGCGTTCGCCACTGCTGAAGCTAACTTCCAGGCAGTGTATGGCTATGACGTTCGTGGTGAGGTTTTCGGTAGTAAAGGTATGTTACAGGCAGGAAATATCAATGTGAACAACTGCGTGCGTTACACCGCTGACGGTATCTCTATTGACACAGCACGTCGTGATACTGACCTACTTCATGATGCCTATGTTGCAGAAGTGACCGACTTCGTACATTGCGTTGCAACGGGCGCCACGCCGAAAGCATCCGGTGAAGATGCACGTAATGCATTGGAAGTCGCGCTGGCATGTATCGCATCTGTTCAACAGTCTCAGCCGATTAAGCTCTAAGGATTAAAATATGTCTACTTACTCACTGTCGGTCTGCGCTGAAATGGTATTCCTTGATCTGCCATTCATTGAGCGCGTTGAACGCATTCACGCTATGGGATTTGGCGTGGAGATTTGGGACTGGACCCAAAAAGATATTGATGCGCTGGTGAAAACCGGTGCCCGCTTTACCTCAATGACAGGCTACATCTCTGGCAACCTGACCGATGATGAAGCAATTGATCACCTGCTTTCCAGCGCCAGTCAGTCACTCGAGGCCGCTCGCCGCCTTAGCTGCCCGTCTCTCAACTTGCACGGCACAGGACTGAACAATGTTGGTCTCCCGGTGAAACCAGTTGAAATTGTAACGGGTGAAATGTGGCTGAAAGCGAAAAAGACGCTGGATGCCCTTGCAGCTATGGGGGAGAAAACAGGCAAGGTATTCACTTTGGAAAACCTGAATACCGCGGTTGATCATCCGGGAACACCTTTCGCTAAAGCAGAGGATACTATGGCCCTGGTTAGCGCAGTGAACAGCCCATACCTGAAAATGAATCTGGATATTTATCACGCGCAGATCGGTGAAGGTAACCTGGTCGAGCTTATCCGCAAATGCGAGAAACATATCGGTGAAATTCAGGTTGCCGATGTTCCGGGCCGTAAAGAGCCGGGTACCGGTGAGATCAACTATAAGGCTGTAGCCCGCGCATTGAAAGAGATTAACTATCAAGGCGTGGT
This sequence comes from Klebsiella sp. C239, assembly GCF_048822715.1. Taxonomy (NCBI): domain Bacteria; kingdom Pseudomonadati; phylum Pseudomonadota; class Gammaproteobacteria; order Enterobacterales; family Enterobacteriaceae; genus Klebsiella; species Klebsiella sp. C239. The sequence continues at coordinate 884,533 of NZ_JBMEZK010000001.1, forward strand.
CGCGATGGAAGGTTGGGCATCGGGTGATTCCGTCGTCGCACTTGAAGCCTTCCGCGAAGCGTTCACGCTATAAGAGTTAACATCCTTAAGCGCTCATTTTGCATCGTTTCTAAGCTAAGGAAGCGATGCATTTATTGTAAAGGATAGAATGATGAACGTATCAACACGTATTCATGTTGGCGTTAGCCCGCTCTCCTGGACTAACGATGTACTCGAAGATCTCGGTGGCGACATCCCACTGGAAACCTGTCTGGCAGAAGCGGCGGTGGCTGGCTACAAAGGAATTGAACTTGGCCGAAAGTTTCCGCGATCCATCGACACACTTGAGCCATTACTGAATCAAGCTAAGCTGAAGCTTGCCTCTGGTTGGTATAATGGCCTGATGGCTGAACGAAGTTTTGAGGATGAGTTAGCAGCGGTACACGATCATGCCATGTTATTGAAATCACTGGGTGCAAAAGTCATGGTATATGGTGAGTGCGGCGCAATGCCCGGACTCACGCCACTCGATGAGCCCCTGTCGAAATCTCCTGCCTTAGGACATATTAATCTGCCTCAGTACGCAGAAAAAGTGAATAAGTTGGCCGTCTCTTTATTGAAGAACTATGGTTTACGTCTGGCTTATCATCACCATTTGATGATGGTTGTTGAAACCGACGATGAGCTGAAAGCCTTCCTGAAAGCGACTCATGACTTAGTCGGCATCGTCCTGGACTGTGGGCATGCAACCGCGGCAGGCGTAGATATCGAATGGGTACTTGAAAAGTATGGCAACCGTGTGGCACATGTCCATCTAAAAGATGTACGTGGTGAAGTACTCGATAACGTCATTAACAATAACCTGAGCTTCAATGATGCAGTAAGAGCCGGTCTTTTTACTGTGCCAGGCGAGGGGATAGTTAATTACGCTCCGGTTATTCATTTTCTTAAAAACTCAATCTACGAAGGCTGGATTATCATAGAAGCCGAACAGGATCCTGAAAAAGCACCACCTTTAGAGACAGTAAAAAAAGCGCGCGCATGGGTTAAAAGCGAGCTGGGTATTTAGCATTTGAACAGGTTTGCTGTAGGTTTTTGGCGCTCGTTGAGCGCCTTTTTTGACCTTTGGCCACACCCACCCGTATTTCATTATGTTGAACCGACTAGTTTGTAATAACGATCCCACTGGCCCGGAGGCTGCGACGGGTTGAATTAATTGATTCCAGAAAACGCTTACGACTGTCGCTCAGATCTCGGGAAAGTAATGCTGCCGCTTTATCTGTTTCCTGATCCCTGAGGGCGCTAACAATCTCTACGTTCTCTTTCCAGGCTGGGTTAGTGGGCTCTTTATCCTACCATCCTGGCGCGTAACCCCATTGGACCAGATCGAGGTGCAGCTGTTCATCGCGTTCGTTCACGAGCAAAACTTTAGTCCCCGGCACCACGTTGTAACGCCCAATCGGCTCAGGTCGTATGCAATGTCGCGCTCGGCTTCATCCGCCAGGTATGCAAGATATTCTTCACGGGTTTGTGATTGAGCAAAGCGTCCGCGCATGGTTACCTCCAGTCTTCAGACTGAAAGTATAGATGTTGGAATAGAGTCGGACAGTACAGCAGTGGTTTATGACGGAATCACATCCCCGGTAGAAAAAAAGTGGGCGTCAATCAGGCTGTTTTTCGGGGCATAACGGGGGCAGCAGAGTTGATGGGGACACATTTGGGGACACCAGAATGTCCATTCACGGCCTTGATCGTCCGTCTGTGTAATAGTGTAACTCATTGAATATCCGCTAAGTCACTGAAAGGCGGTTATTTTCATCTCCTATCTCATAAATCGGTATTTTCGATACATCTTTGCCATTGCGTGCGGTAACAGAACAATATCAGAATAACATATTATAAATCATATGATTAGGTTCGACTTGCGTACCCTGATAATCCCCGGGCAAGGGTCTATGCTTATAAAAAGCGCTAAATGAGGCAATACCCCTGCTGGAGAAGGGTTGAAGTGATAATCATTATCACTAACATGGCGGTATGCCTTGATGGCGCCAACCTGGAGGTCTATCGATGGAAGTACAAGCAGGAACCTTTAATCCCGCCGATTTCAGCTGGCAGGGACTGACCATGACGCCGGCCGCTGCCGCGCATATTCGCGATCTGATGCGCAAGCAGCCGGACAAAAAGGGGCTACGGCTGGGTATCAAAACCAGCGGCTGCGCCGGTTTTGGCTATGTGCTCGAAATGATTGCCGAGCCGGCGCCCGACGATCTGCTCTTTGAATCTGACGGGGCGAAGCTGTTTGCGCCGCTGCAGGCGATGCCGTTCATTGACGGCACGGAGCTGGATTACGTCCGGGAAGGTTTAAATGAAATCTTTAAATTTCATAACCCGAAAGCGCAGCACGAGTGCGGCTGCGGCGAAAGTTTTGGGGTGCAGGCGGAGTAACTATGTCGCGTAATACTGAAGCAACAGACGATGTCAAAACCTGGACCGGCGGCCCGCTCAATTATAAAGAGGGCTTTTTCACTCGCCTGCAGACCGATGAGCTGGCCAAAGGCATTAATGAAGAGGTGGTTCGCGCCATCTCCGCCCGCCGCAATGAGCCGCAGTGGATGCTGGAGTTCCGGCTCAATGCCTACCGGGCGTGGCTGGAGATGGAAGAGCCGCACTGGCTGAAGGCGCATTACGATAAGCTGAATTATCAGGATTACAGCTACTATTCCGCCCCCTCCTGCGGCAACTGCGATGAGACCTGCGCCTCCGAGCCCGGCGCGGTGCAGCAGACCGGGGCCAACACCTTCCTTACCAGCGAGGTGGAAGAAGCCTTTAACCAGCTGGGCGTGCCGGTGCGCGAAGGGCGCGAGGTGGCGGTGGACGCGATATTCGACTCGGTGTCGGTGGCGACCACCTACCGTGAAAAGCTGGCGGAGCAGGGGATCATCTTCTGCTCTTTCGGCGAGGCGATCCACGACCATCCGGAACTGGTGAAAAAGTATCTGGGGACCGTGGTGCCGGGCAATGACAACTTCTTTGCCGCGCTGAACGCCGCGGTGGCTTCGGATGGCACCTTTATCTATGTGCCGAAGGGCGTCCGCTGTCCGATGGAGCTGTCGACCTATTTCCGCATCAACGCCGAAAAGACCGGCCAGTTCGAACGTACCATTCTGGTGGCCGATGAAGGCAGCTACGTCAGCTACATTGAGGGCTGCTCGGCGCCGGTGCGCGACAGCTATCAGCTGCACGCCGCGGTGGTGGAAGTCATCATCCATAAAGACGCGGAAGTGAAATACTCCACGGTGCAGAACTGGTTCCCGGGGGATAACAACACCGGCGGGATCCTCAACTTTGTCACCAAGCGCGCCCTGTGCGAAGGGGAGAACAGCAAAATGTCATGGACCCAGTCGGAAACCGGCTCGGCCATCACCTGGAAATACCCCAGCTGCATCCTGCGCGGCGATAACTCGATCGGCGAATTCTTTTCGGTGGCGCTGACCAGCGGCCATCAGCAGGCGGACACCGGCACCAAAATGATCCATATCGGCAAGAACACCCGCTCGACCATCATCTCGAAAGGGATCTCCGCCGGACACAGCCAGAACAGCTATCGCGGGCTGGTCAAAATCATGCCGACCGCCACCAACGCCCGCAACTACACCCAGTGCGATTCGATGCTGATTGGCCCGGACTGCGGGGCGCATACCTTCCCGTATGTCGAATGCCGCAACAACAGCGCTCAGCTGGAACACGAAGCGACCACCTCGCGGATCGGTGAGGACCAGCTGTTCTACTGCCTGCAGCGCGGGATCAGCGAAGACGATGCCATCTCGATGATCGTCAACGGCTTCTGTAAAGACGTCTTCTCCGAACTGCCGCTGGAGTTCGCCGTAGAGGCGCAAAAATTGCTGGCCATTAGCCTTGAGCATAGCGTCGGCTGATAATTAAGGAAAAAAGATGTTAAGTATTCAAGATTTACACGTCGCCGTCGAAGATAAAGCGATCCTGCGCGGGCTGAACCTTGCGGTGCGTCCGGGGGAGGTCCACGCCATTATGGGGCCGAACGGCTCGGGGAAAAGTACGCTTTCGGCCACCCTGGCCGGGCGCGAAGATTACGAGGTCACTGGCGGCAGCGTCGAGTTTAAGGGCAAAAACCTGCTGGAGCTCGCCCCGGAAGATCGCGCCGGGGAAGGCATCTTTATGGCCTTCCAGTATCCGGTGGAGATCCCCGGCGTCAGCAACCAGTTCTTCCTGCAGACCGCGCTGAATGCCGTGCGCAGCTATCGCGGCCAGGAGCCGCTGGATCGCTTCGACTTTCAGGATTTAATGGAAGAGAAAATCAGGTTGCTGCAGATGCCGGAAGATCTGCTGACCCGTTCGGTGAACGTGGGTTTCTCCGGCGGCGAGAAAAAGCGTAACGACATTCTGCAGATGGCGGTGCTTGAGCCGGAGTTGTGCATTCTCGATGAATCGGATTCCGGGCTCGACATCGATGCCCTGAAAATCGTCTCCCAGGGCGTGAACGCGCTGCGCGACGGCAAACGCGCCTTCATCATCGTCACTCACTATCAGCGCATCCTTGACTATATCAAGCCGGACTATGTCCATGTGCTGTATCAGGGGCGGATTGTGAAGTCGGGGGATTTCACTCTCGTCAAACAGCTGGAGGAGCAGGGCTATGGCTGGCTTACCGAACAGCAGTAATGCGCTGCAGCAGTGGCACCATCTGTTTGAAGCGCAGGGCGACCAGCGTACGCCGGAGGCCAGCCAGCATCTGCAGCAGCTGTTGCGCCTGGGTCTGCCGACGCGCAAGCAGGAGGACTGGAAATACACCCCGCTGGACGCGCTGATTAACGGCCGCTTCGTCGCCGATGAGGGAGCGTCGATCAGCGCCGAACAGCGTGACGCGCTGGCGCTGCCGCTGGACGCCTGGCGACTGGTGTTTATCGACGGTCGCTATCATCCTGAGCTGAGCGACGATCTCGCCGCCAGCGGCGTGGAGGTCAGCGTCGATAACCAGCGCCAGCATCTGCCGGATGCCCTCCAGCCGGAGGTGTTTCTCCATCTGACCGAAAGCCTGGCGCAGACGGTGACCCGCCTGCGCGTGCCGCGCAACCGCCGCCTGGATAAGCCGCTGCTGCTGATGCATATCACCCGCGGCCTGGCCGGCGATGCGCTGAATACCGCTCACTATCGTCACCACCTGGCGCTGGAGAGCGGGGCGGAGGCGACGATTATCGAGCACTATCTTAGCTTTGATGAGCAACCGCACTTCACCGGCGGGCGGCTGACCATGACGGTGGCGGACAACGCGCGCCTGCAGCACATCAAGCTGGCGTTCGAGAACGCGCACAGCTACCACTTCGCCCATAACGACCTGCTGCTGGGCCGCGACGCCTCGGCTTTCAGCAGCAGTTTCCTGCTCGGCGGTCAGGTGCTGCGTCATCACACCAGCACGCGTCTGGGCGGCGAAAACAGCGACCTGCGTCTTAACTCGCTGGCGATGCCGGTGAAAAATGAGGTCTGCGACAGCCGCACCTGGCTGGACCACCAGGTGGGGTACTGTACCAGCCGCCAGCTGCACAAAACCATTGTCAGCGATAAGGGCCGGGCGGTGTTTAACGGGCTGATCAACGTCGCGCCGCATGCGCTGAAAACCGACGGCCAGATGACCAACAACAATCTGCTGCTCGGGCGGCTGGCGGAGGTCGACACCAAACCGCAGCTGGAGATTTACGCCGATGACGTGAAATGCAGCCACGGGGCGACGGTAGGGCGTATTGACGAAGAACAGCTGTTCTATCTGCGCTCGCGCGGGATTGAACAGCAGGCGGCGCAGCAGATGATCCTCTACGCCTTCGCCGCCGAGCTTACCGAAGCTATCCGCAGCGACGCGCTCAGAGAGCAGGTGCTGGCGCGGATTGGAGAGCGTTTGCCGGGAGGCACAGCATGACATTTTCAGTAGAACGGGTTCGCGCTGATTTTCCGGTACTGAGCCGGGAGGTCAACGGCCAGCCGCTGGTCTATCTTGACAGCGCCGCCAGCGCCCAGAAACCGGAGGCAGTGATTGGCGCCGAAGCGGAATTCTATCGCCACGGCTACGCGGCGGTGCATCGTGGGATCCATACCCTCAGCGCGGAAGCCACCGCGCGGATGGAGGCGGTGCGCCAGCAGGCGGCCATCTTCCTTAACGCCGGCTCGGCGGAGGAGCTGGTATTCGTGCGCGGCACCACCGAGGGCATTAACCTGGTGGCCAACAGCTGGGGAAATGCCAACGTCGGCGCCGGGGATAACATCATCATCAGCGAGATGGAGCACCACGCCAACATCGTACCGTGGCAGATGCTCTGCGCCAGGGTAGGGGCTGAGCTGCGGGTGATCCCCCTCAACCCGGACGGCACCCTGCAGCTGGACGTAGTTCCCGGGCTGTTTGACCAGCGTACCCGCCTGCTGGCGATAACCGAAGTCTCCAACGTGCTGGGGACGGAAAACCCGCTGTCGGCGCTGATTGCCCTTGCGCATCAGCATGGCGCGAAAGTGCTGGTGGACGGCGCCCAGGCGGTGATGCACCACCCGGTGGACGTTCAGGCGCTGGGCTGCGATTTTTATGTCTTCTCCGGCCATAAACTGTACGGCCCGACCGGGATCGGCGTGCTCTACGCCCGGGCCGAGCTGCTGCAGACGATGGCGCCATGGGAAGGGGGCGGGTCGATGATCGCCACCGTCAGCCTGACGGAGGGCACCACCTGGAACCTGGCGCCGTGGCGCTTTGAGGCCGGCACGCCGAATACCGGGGGGATCATTGGCCTCGGCGCGGCGCTGAGCTACGTCAGCCAACTCGGACTGACCCAGATCGCCGAATATGAGCAGACGCTGATGCGCTACGCGCTGGAGGCCCTGCGCGCGGTGCCGGATCTGATCCTCTACGGTCCGGCGCAGCGCAAAGGGGTGATTGCCTTTAACCTCGGCCAGCATCACGCCTATGACGTCGGCAGCTTCCTCGATAACTACGGGATCGCCGTGCGGACCGGGCATCACTGCGCCATGCCGCTGATGGCCCGCTATCAGGTACCGGCCATGTGTCGGGCGTCGCTGGCGATGTACAATACCACGGAAGAGGTGGACCGCCTGGTGGCCGGCCTCCAGCGGATCCACAAACTATTAGGGTAAAGGACGTGACGATGGCGGCATTACCGGACAAAGACAAACTGTTGCGCAATTTTAGCCGTTGCGCCAACTGGGAAGAGAAGTATCTCTATATCATTGAGCTGGGCCAGCGGCTGCCGCCGCTGAGCGCCGAGGAGCACAGCCCGCAGAACATTATTCAGGGCTGTCAAAGCCAGGTGTGGATCGTGATGGCGCAGGATCCTTCCGGCGTTGTCACCCTGCGCGGCGACAGCGATGCGGCGATTGTCAAAGGGCTGATTGCGGTGGTGTTTATCCTTTATGACCGGATGACCGCCCAGGACATCACCGAGTTCGACGTCCGCCCGTGGTTTGAAAAAATGGCCCTCACCCAGCATCTTACCCCCTCCCGCTCGCAGGGCCTCGAAGCCATGATCCGCGCGATACGCGCGAAAGCCGCAAATATTAGCTAGAATAAACAGGTAGATTTCATTCTGTTACGTCCGGCAGGGCGCTGACCCTGCCGCCGTTCAGTCTCCTGGCGTTTTATCAGCGAAAGAAGGAATCTCAGTATGAAACGCAAAACGATGATCGCTTTAGCCCTTCTCGGCGCCCTTGGCGCCACCCCGGCCGCCTGGGCCGTCGATTACCCGCTGCCTCCGGCCAACAGCCGGCTGATTGGCCAGAACCAGTACTGGACGGTTCAGGAGAGCGATCGCAACCTGCAGGCGATTGCCCGCCATTTCGATACCGCGGCGATGCTGATCCTTGAAGCCAACGATACCATCGCGCCGGTGCAGCCGAAGCCCGGGACCCAGGTGCTGATCCCTTCTCAGATGCTGCTGCCCGACGTGCCGCGGGAGGGGATTGTCGTCAACCTCGCGGAGCTGCGGCTGTACTACTTCCCGCCGGGAGAGAATCAGGTCCAGGTTTATCCCCTGGGCATCGGCCAGTTAGGGTTGGAAACGCCGGAGATGACCACCCGCGTCGGGCAGAAGATCCCTAACCCGACCTGGACACCCACCGCCGGCATCCGCGCGCGCTCGCTGGAGAAAGGGGTGACGCTCCCGGCGGTGGTGCCGGCCGGGCCGAATAACCCGCTGGGCCGCTATGCGCTGCGTCTGGCCTACGGTAACGGCGAATATCTCATCCACGGGACTAACGCGCCGGACAGCGTTGGGCTGCGCGTCAGCTCGGGCTGTATGCGGATGAACGCCGATGACATCAAGGCGCTGTTCAGTCAGGTGAAAACCGGGACGCCGGTGCGGATCATCAATCAGCCGGTGAAGTTTGCCGTCGAGCCGGATGGTAAACGTTACGTAGAGGTCCACAGGCCGCTGTCGCAGACGGAAGGGGAAAACACCCGGACCATCGCTTACACGCTGCCAGCGGCGTTTCACGCCTTCGCTGAGGATAAAGCGGTGGATGACCTGCAGCTGAAAAAAGCGATGTCGAGAAGGGCGGGCTATCCGGTGGTGGTATCGACGGGGGCGGGTAGCGCGGCGACGTCGCTGTCGGCGCAGAACAGTTCGTCTGACAACGGCCTGCTCACCCAGTAGCCCTCAGCGCGAGGGCAAAAAAAATGGCGCACAGAGTGCGCCATTTTTATTACCAGAACTCTTACTTACGGTAAGAGTGAGCCTGGTTGTCCAGACGCTGGTTAGCGCGAGCTGCGTCGTCTTTAGCAGCCTGAACGTCGGAACGCATTGCGTTCACGTCGTTGCTCAGCTGGTCAACTTTAGCGTTCAGAGTCTGAACGTCAGAAGACAGCTGATCGATTTTAGCATTGCTGGAGCAACCAGCCAGCAGAGTAGAACCCAGGATTACCGCGCCCAGTACCAGTTTAGTACGATTCATTATTAATACCCTCTAGATTGAGTTAATCTCCATGTAGCGTTACAAGTATTACACAAACTTTTTTGGGATGAGAATATTTTTTTTACCTGAACGCACTTATTTTTGATCGTTCGCTCAAAGAAGCATCGAATTGGTCAAAATCGCTGAAAAAGGCGAGTGAAAACAGCGCGCTTCCATCGGATTCATCTTAGATAATCTCTTATTAAATAGTAAATTCCGATTTGCATTTTTAATAGGAAGAGCTAGTCGATGAATAAAAAAAAGCGCCCCGAGAGGCGCTTTATTAAAAAAAACCAATTAACCTGTAAATTATTACAGCACGTGCACGGAAGCGGTATTAGTGGTGCCGCTCGGGACTAATGCGCCAGAGACCATCACCACCACGTCGCCTTTGCGCGCGAGGCCGCTCTTCAGCGCCAGATCTTTACCCAGGTGATAGAAATCATCCGTAGAGGCAATCTCTTCCACCAGCTGCGGCACAACGCCCTTGCTCAGCACCAGCTGGCGAGCAGTGGTTTCGTTGGTGGTCAGCGCCAGGATGGTGGCATCCGGGAAGTATTTGCGCACAGCGCGTGCGGATTTACCGCCCTGGGTGGCGACCACGATCAGCGGCGCTTCCAGTTTCTCAGCGGTTTCTACCGCGCCGCGGCACACCGCTTCGGTGATGCGCAGTTTACGGTTGTCGTTGTTGAAATCCAGACGGCTGGTCATGACGCGGTCGGTACGTTCGCAAATGGTCGCCATGATGGTGACCGCTTCCAGCGGGTATTTACCTTTCGCCGATTCGCCGGACAGCATTACCGCATCGGTGCCGTCGAGGATGGCGTTGGCCACGTCGCCGGCTTCAGCGCGGGTCGGACGCGGGTTTTTGATCATGGAGTCCAGCATCTGGGTCGCGGTGATAACCACTTTGCGCGCGCGGATACATTTTTCGATGATCATTTTCTGCGCGAAGATAACTTCTTCAACCGGGATCTCAACGCCCATGTCGCCACGAGCAACCATGATGCCGTCAGAGGCTTCGAGGATTTCGTCGAAGTTGTTCAGGCCTTCCTGGTTTTCGATTTTGGAGATGATCTGGATGTTTTCGCCGCCGTGGGCTTTCAGGTGCTCACGGATCTCGACGACGTCGGAACGCTTACGGATGAAGGAGGCCGCGACGAAGTCCACGCCCTGTTCGCAACCGAAGATCAGGTCCTGTTTGTCTTTTTCCGCCAGCGCCGGCAGGGCGATAGAGACGCCCGGCAGGTTCACGCCTTTGTTCTCGCCAAGGTCGCCGTTGTTCAGCACTTTACAGATAACTTTGTTGCCTTCGATAGCGGTCACTTCCATGCCGATCAGGCCATCGTCCACCAGAACGGTGTTGCCGACGCTCAGGTCGGAGGTGAAGCCTTCATAGGTTACCGCAACGATTTCGCTGTTGCCGATGACCGATTTATCGGTGGTGAAAGTGAAAGTCTGGCCCGCTTTCAGGGAGACGTCGTTGCCGCCTTCCAGCTTGATGGTACGAATTTCCGGTCCTTTGGTGTCCAGCAGAATAGCGGCTTTCTTACCGGTTTTGCTCATCACATTGCGCAGGTTCTGGATGCGCTGACCGTGTTCCGCATAGTCACCGTGGGAGAAGTTCAGACGCATCACGTTCATGCCGGCTTCCAGCATTTTGGTCAGCATCTCTTCAGATTCGGTTTTCGGACCGATGGTGCAAACAATTTTGGTCTTTTTCATGACAGTTTTAGTCTTTAAGTTGTGAAGGATATGGAATTCTCGCTCCGCGGGCGCACTGCCGGGGAGCCAAACCTGTATTACGAAAGTTGCTAAGCCACGCCCTAAGGATAGGTGACAACCCCGAAGCGTGCAGAAGAATGTGTGCTGGCGGTTCAGCCCATGAAATGTGGCAAGGTGTTATGCGTTTTATCATGCAGTCCAATGCGCTGAAACCATTCAAGAAAGAATCGAAGCGCATTATACGCTGGCGAAATCAAAAAGGAAAATAAAAACCTCGTTTCAAATTATGGACAAAACGCGTAACAAAACCGGCACGTTATGCATAAAACTATGCAACACATTTTTTCATCAGGCGGGATGAAAAGGGGCGGCGGAAAGGGAATTTTCTCCCGTCATGAGGCGGTAAAATGCGCCATTGACCCGGTAACGGGAGGATGATTTGCGTTGCCGGAAAAATCTATCAATAATGATTTGATTGATAATGAGAAAATGCGAGCCAGACTCAATGGGAAATAAAGCGAAAGACGACGAGCTGTACCAGGAAATGTGCCGCGTGGTGGGCAAAGTGGTGCTGGAGATGCGTGACCTTGGCCAGGAGCCGAAACACATTGTCATCGCCGGCGTGCTGCGCACCTCGCTGGCGAACAGCAAAATCCAGCGTTCACCGCTCACCGAGGAGGCAATGGCGAAGGTCATTCACGCCCTCTCCGGACACTGACGCCTTTCGCCGGCGGGTCAGGAAATCACGAAGCGGACCACCGCCCGGACGGCAATGTCGCAGTGGTGGGCCACCATCGCTTCATCGTCAATGGCGGGCAGAGGATCGTCAAGGTACAGACTGCTGAAGGTGTAGAAATTCGACACCTGATAAAAGCTAAAGCTGCTGATTAACCGGTGCACATCGCGCGCTTCCAGCCCCGCCTGAAAGACCCCCTGCTGCTGGCCGCGCTGCAAAATGTCTTCCAGAATCGACAGGGCGGTACGATTCAGCGGCTTCAGCTCTCCCGAGGTCTTCAGCCACTTGCCGCGCTGCATGTTCTCCATGCAAATCACCCGCATATAGTCCGCGTGGGTGGCGTGATAGCGCACGCTCCAGCGCACCAGCCGCACCAGCGCCTCTACCGGCGGCACATTCTCCAGCCCCAGCTGCTGCTCGGTTTCGCGGATCCGCGCATACACATGCTGCAGCACCTCCTGATAGAGCTGCTCTTTGCTTTTGAAGTAGTAGACCACCATGCGCTTGGTGGTCTGCGCCTCGGTGGCGATCTGCTCCATGCGGGCGCCTGACAGCCCGTGTTCGGCAAAGACGGCGATAGCGGCGCTGAAGATCCGCTCCTTCAGAGATTGTGCTTCATCATGAGCAACGGCGGTCATGGCAACTCCTTTTTCTTGGGTGACAAAAAATACACATAATGATCACAATTTAGCAACCTGGTATGGCGCAAATGAACCAAATGATACATATTCAAGGCTCACGTCAGCTGTTGACCCGAGGACCTTATGCTGCGCTCTATCGCCACCGTTTCGATTTCCGGCACCCTGCCAGAGAAGCTGCACGCTATTGCGGCGGCGGGGTATCAGGGTGTGGAAATTTTCGAGAACGATCTGCTCTATTATACGGGGACGCCGGCGGAAATCCGCCAGCTGGCCGCCGATTTAGGGTTAAAAATCACGCTTTTTCAACCCTTTCGCGATTTTGAAGGCGCCAGCCGGGCGCAGTTTGCGGCCAATATGGCCCGCGCCAGACGCAAATTTGCGCTGATGCGCGAGCTGGGCTGCGACACGCTGCTGCTGTGCAGCAATGTGCAGCCGGACTGCTTGGCGGATAGCGAACTGCAGGTGGCGGACCTGCGGGCGCTGGCCACGCTGGCGGAAGAGGAGGGGATCGCTATCGGCTATGAGGCGCTGGCCTGGGGAACCCATGTGAACCGCTGGCAGCAGGCCTGGGAGCGGGTGCAGCGGGTGGACAGCCCGGCGCTGGGCCTGGTGCTCGACAGCTTCCATATCCTGGCCCGGGGCGACACCCTCGACGCGCTGCCATCGGTGCCGGTGGAGAAAATCACCTTCGTTCAGCTCGCCGATGCGCCGTATATGAAAATGGATCTTCTGGAGTGGAGTCGCCATTTCCGCTGCTTCCCCGGGCAGGGGGAGCTGCCGCTGGAGGCGTTTGCCGAGCAGATCACCCGCTGCGGCTATCGCGGCCCCTGGTCGCTGGAGATCTTTAATGACGGTTTTCGCGCCTCGCCGAACGGCGCGACGGCCAAAGATGGCTATCGTTCGTTGCTGTGGCTGGAGGAGCAGACTCGTCGCCGGCTCCCGGCGTGCGATGCCGATCTGTTTTCACCGCCGCCACCGCCGGTCTGTCACGGGCTGGAGTTTATCGAATTCGCCGCCAGCGTCGCCGAGGCGCAGCGCCTGGGGCAGCACCTGCAGGCGCTGGGTTTTCAGCACGAGGGAAGCCACCGCTCCAAACAGGTCACGCTGTGGCGCAACGGCGGGGCGCGGATCGTGATTAACCATCAGCCGCACAGCTGGGCCGATCACTTTTATCAACGCCACGGGGTATCGCTCTGCGCGATGGCGCTGCGGGTCGACAGCAGCGCGCCGATTGTCGCTCGCGCCCGCGCGCTGGGGTATGCCACCTGGCAGGGCGACGCCGGGCCGAACGAAACGCCGATCCCGGCGATCTGCGCCCCTGACGGCAGCCTGGTCTATCTCATCGATGCCGGGGAGGCGATCTACGAGCGCGACTTTCTCCTGCGCGATGGCGTGACGGTGCGCGAAGATTACCTCGGCATCGACCATCTGGCGCTGGGGATGGAAGCCGACAGCCGCGACAACTGGGTGATGTTCTTCCGCACGGTGTTTGGTTTTACGCTCGAACATGAGCAGACGCTGCCGGATCCCTATGGGCTGGTGCGTAGTCTGGTGGTGCGCAGCCCGCAGGGGGAGATCCGCCTGGCGCTGAATATCTCCCAGAGCCGGGCGACGCAGATCGCCCGCTCGGTCGCCTGCTACCAGGGGGCGGGGCTGCAGCATGCCGCCTTTGCCTGCCGCGATCTGCCGGCCACCTGCGACCAGCTCGCCGCGGTTGCCGATCATGCGCTGCCGATCCCGGCCAATTACTATGACGATCTGCTGGCGCGCTTTGGCGGCGAGTTGGACGTCGGGCAGCTCCAGCGGCGGCAGCTCCTCTACGACCGCGATCCGCAGGGCGGAGCGTTCCTGCATCTGTATACCCGGCCCTTCATCGCCGGGCGCTTCTTCTTTGAATTAACCGAACGACGGGCAGGCTACGCGCTCTATGGCGCGGCGAATGCGGCCGTCCGTCTGGCGGCGATGCAGTATTGTTAGCCTGAATCAAATGGTTCATTATGCCTGAAACACAATAACAACACCCTCTGTACCCGAGACAGGAACCGACTATGAGCTCATATAGCCCTAACCCGACGGCCGCCGCCCAGCCAGCCGTCACCGCGCGCCGCTCCCGGCGGCGCATCGGCATTCTTGCGCTGCTGGCCATCGGCACCATGATCAACTACCTCGATCGCACCGTGCTGGGGATCGCCGCCCCAAAGCTGACCGGTGAGCTGGGGATCGACCCTGCGCTCATGGGGATCCTCTTCTCCGCTTTCGCCTGGACCTACGCTCTGGCGCAGATCCCCGGCGGGCTGTTTCTCGACCGTTTTGGCAACAAAGTGACCTATTTTCTGTCGCTGACCCTGTGGTCGCTGTTTACCCTGTTCCACGGCATGGCGGTGGGGCTGAAGACGCTGCTGCTGTGCCGTTTCGGGCTTGGCGTCAGCGAAGCGCCGTGCTTTCCGGTGAACAGCCGGGTGGTCAGCGCCTGGTTCCCGCAGCAGGAGCGCGCGAAGGCCACGGCGGTGTACACCGTGGGGGAATACCTCGGGCTGGCCTGCTTTGCCCCGCTGCTGTTCTGGATCATGGACGGCTTCGGCTGGCGGGTGCTGTTCGTCAGCGTCGGCGTGGTCGGCATTCTGTTCGCCCTGGTGTGGTGGCGCTGCTACCGCGAACCGCATGAAGACCCTCGTCTCAGCCAGCAGGAGCGCGAGCATATCGAAAACGGCGGCGGCCTGAGCGCCCCAGCCGACCAGCAGGTGGCGTTCAGCTGGCCGCTGGTCCGCCAGCTGCTGAGCAAACGTCAGATCATCGGCGCCAGTATCGGCCAGTTTGCCGGCAACACGGTGCTGGTATTCTTTCTTACCTGGTTTCCCACCTGGCTGGCCACCGAACGCCATATGCCGTGGCTGAAGGTCGGTTTCTTTTCCATCCTGCCGTTTGTCGCCGCCGCCGGCGGGGTGATGTTTGGCGGCTGGATCTCCGACAAGCTGCTTAAAGCCACCGGGTCGGCCAACCTGGGGCGTAAGCTGCCGATCGTCGCCGGCCTGCTGATGGCCAGCTGCATCATCTCCGCCAACTGGCTGCAGAGCGACCTGTCGGTGATCCTGGTGATGTCGTTTGCCTTTTTTGGCCAGGGGATGGTGGGCCTCGGCTGGACGCTGATCTCCGACATCGCCCCGAAGGGGCTGGGCGGGCTCACCGGCGGCCTGTTCAACTTTTGCGCCAACCTCGCGGGGATCCTCACCCCGCTGGTGATCGGCTTTATCGTCGCCGGGTTCGGCAATTTCTTCTACGCGTTGATCTACATCGGCGGCGCCGCGCTGCTGGGCGTGGCGGCCTATCTGTTTATCCTCGGCGACGTCAAACGTATCGAGTTATCGCAGTAAGCAAAGGAGCAAGGCATGGTGATTAGTGGGAATACGCGGCTGATAGCGCATCTTGGCTATCCGACCGCCAGTTTTAAGGCGCCGATGATCTACAACCCGTGGTTTGTCGACCAGCAGGTGGACGTGAAGGTGGTGCCAATGGGCGTCAGGCCGGAGGACTATGCCGCGTTTATTCCGCCGCTGTTTACGATGACCAATATCATCGGCGCGCTGGTGACGATGCCGCATAAAATCGCCACCTGCGATCTGGTGCAACGCCTGAGCCCGACGGCGGCTATCGCCGGCGCCTGCAACGCCATCCGTCGCGAGGCGGACGGCAGCCTCTCCGGGGACATGTTCGATGGCGACGGCTTTGTGCTGGGCCTGCGCCGTAAGGGATTTCAGCCTGAGGGGACGCGGGCGCTGGTGGTCGGCAGTGGCGGGGTGGGGTCGGCTATCGCCGCCTCCCTTGCGGCGGCAGGGGTCAGCGCCCTGACCCTGTACGATACCCGTCCCGAGGTGGCGCACGCTCTCGCTGGACGGCTGCATCAGCACTATCCACAGCTCGATATCACTCTGATGCAGCACGATCCTGCCGGACACGAGCTGGTGGTCAACGCCACGCCGCTGGGGATGAAGGTCAGCGATCCGCTACCGCTGGACGTTGACCGTCTGGCGCCAGGCACCTGGGTGGGGGAGGTGGTGATGACCCAGGAGTATACTCCGCTGCTGAGAGCCGCCCAGGCGCGACAGTGCCACATCCAGCGCGGGACCGACATGCTGTTTGAAATGATCCCTGCCTATCTGCGCTTTTTCGACCTGCCGGTAGCCACCCCAGAACAGCTGCGGGCGCTGGCGGAAATTCGCTACTGACGCGACGCCCCTCCGGCCGCACCGCGCAGTGTGGCCGGGTTTATCATCACGTTATCTGCAGGCGGTTTCTCACACGCCAGCGGACGTTCAGGGCATTTCGTACCACACTTCTTCATCCTCCATGCGGGCTTCTATCTGACCCGCCACCCTCTGCAGCGCGGAGAGATGCTTCAGCGCCGCCTGCTCAATGGTCATGGCGCTGGCGATATAGACCAGGTTGAGGCAGCCGATGACCCGCTGCTGGCTGCAGACCGGCACGGCGATAGAGGCGATTTTCTCCTCCTGCCGCCAGCCGCGGAAATTTTCGCCATAGCCGTTCTGGCGGGTGCGGGCGAGGATCGCCGCCAGCCGTTCCGGTTCGCGAGCCAGCTGATACTCCGCTTCCGGACGGGCGGCGAGCATGCTGAGAATGGCGTCGCGCTCCGCGTCGGGGGCAAAGGCCAGCCACGTCAGACCGGAGGCGGTGAGCAGCAGCGGCAGCCGCCGTCCGACCATCGCCCTGTGAAACGACAGCCGACTGAAGCGGTGGGTGGTTTCGCGCACCACCATGGCGTCGACGTCGAGGGTGGTGATATCCGTCGGCCACTGGACCTCGCGCAGCAGCTCCCCGAGCAGCGGCGTGGCGAGGGCAGAAATCCAATGTTCGTCACGAAATCCGTCGCTCAGCTGGCGGACGTTAATGGTCAGACGAAAGCTGTCATCGGAGCGGCTGCGGCGGACAAAACCTTCCTCCTGCAGCGTCTCCAGCAGCCGGCGCACGGTGGTGCGATGCAGGCCGCTAAACTCCGCCAGCAGGCCGGGCGTCGCGCCGCCGTCGAATTTATTTAACAATTTTAATAACAATAAACCCCGGCTTAATCCGCGCACCGTTTTGTACTCAGTGGCCCCATCATCACGCATAAATCCTTCCTTAAAATGCTTTATAAACAGCGATGTGCACCTGGTGCACATTCAGCGATGTTTTGATTGTAGCCGAAAACACCCGCCCTATACTCAGCCCATTATAAAAATACGTTTACACATGATTAACAAATTGCCTGTCAGCCGGGCAGTTTCCGAGTCGTGAGGTCGCTGAGAATGACAACATCTACACCCGATATTCAACCCGCCGTGCAACATACCGCCCAGGTCGCCATCGCCGGCGCCGGTCCGGTAGGCCTGATGATGGCCAACTACCTTGGCCAGATGGGCATCAGCGTGCTGCTGGTGGAAAAGCTCGACAAACTGATCGATTACCCGCGGGCCATCGGTATTGACGATGAATCGCTGCGGGCGATGCAGGCGGTGGGGCTGGTGGATGACGTGCTGCCGCACACCACCCCGTGGCACGCCATGCGCTTTCTGACCCCGAAGGGCCGCTGCTTTGCCGACATCCAGCCGATGACCGATGAGTTTGGCTGGTCGCGGCGCAATGCCTTTATTCAGCCGCAGGTGGATGCGGTGATGTATCACGGCCTGCAGCGTTTCCCGCAGGTCCGTTGCCTCTTCTCCCGCGAGGTGGAAGCCTTTAGCCAGAGCAGTGACGGTGTCACGTTAAATATCAAAGGACCGGACGGCGAGCGGGAGACGGTGCGCGCTGACTGGCTGGTGGCCTGCGACGGCGGCGCCAGCTTTATTCGCCGCACGCTGAACGTCCCTTTCGAAGGCAAGACCGCGCCGAACCAGTGGATCGTCATCGATATCGCCAACGATCCGCTGGCCACCCCGCACGTCTACCTGTGCTGCGACCCGGTGCGGCCCTACGTTTCCGCCGCGCTGCCCCACGGCGTGCGCCGCTTTGAATTTATGGTGATGCCCGGGGAAACCGAAGCCCAGCTCAGCGAGCCGCACAATATGCGCCGTCTGCTGAGCAAAGTGCTGCCGGACCCGGATCGCGTCGAGCTGATCCGCCAGCGGGTCTACACCCATAACGCGCGCCTTGCCGAGCGCTTTCGCATTGACCGGGTGCTGCTGGCCGGCGACGCCGCGCATATCATGCCGGTCTGGCAGGGCCAGGGATACAACAGCGGCATGCGTGACGCCTTCAACCTGGCGTGGAAGCTGGCGCTGGTGGTCAACGGCAAAGCGGGAGAGGCGCTGCTTGACAGCTACCAGCAGGAGCGTCGCGACCACGCGAAGGCGATGATTGATCTGTCGGTCACCGCCGGTCACGTGCTGGCGCCGCCGAAGCGCTGGCAGGGCGCGGCGCGCGATGGCCTCTCCTGGCTGCTGAACTACCTGCCGCCGGTGAAACGTTACTTCCTCGAAATGCGCTTTAAGCCGATGCCGCAGTATCGCGAGGGGGCGCTGCTGACCGACGGCGCAGGCAAAGCCTCGCCGGTGGGCAAAATGTTTATTCAACCGCAGGTGACGCTGGAGAACGGCGAGAGTCTCCTGCTCGATGAGGTTATCGGGGCGAATTTCGCCATTATCGGCTGGGGCTGCAACCCGCAGTGGGGGCTCGACGCCGGGCAGATCGCCCGCTGGCGCGCGACAGGGGTGCGCTTTATCCAGGTCGTGCCGGAGGTGCAGATCCATCGCGAGCAGGATAACGCCCCGGGCACGCTGCGGGTGGGGGATAAGCAAAACCGTCTGAAGAGCTGGTTTGCGCAACATAACACCGCCATCGCCGTGGTCAGGCCGGACCGCTTTGTCGCCGCTCTCGCTATCCCGCAAACCCTCGGCGCGCAGCTGACCGCCCTGGCGGAAAAAATGACCCTTGCGGCCGGGGATACCGGCCACGCTGAAGAGAAGGTGGCCTGATATGCATGCCTATTTACACTGTCTGTCGCACACCCCGCTGGTGGGATTCGTTGACCCGGAGCAGGCGGTCCTCGATGAGGTGAACGGGGTGATTGCCGACGCCCGGCGGCGGATCGCTGAATTCGATCCCGAGCTGGTGGTGCTCTTCGCCCCCGATCACTACAACGGTTTTTTCTATGACGTGATGCCGCCGTTCTGCCTGGGCGTCGGCGCCACCGCCATCGGCGACTTCGCCAGCGCCGCCGGCGACCTGCCGGTGCCCACCGAGCTGGCGGAAGCCTGCGCCCACGCCGTGATCAACAGCGGTATCGACCTGGCGGTGTCGTACAACATGCAGGTGGACCATGGCTTCGCCCAGCCGCTGGAGTTTTTGCTGGGTGGGCTGGATCGCCTGCCGGTGCTGCCGGTGTTTATTAACGGCGTCGCCGCGCCGCTGCCGGGCTTTCAACGCACCCGGCTGCTGGGCGAGGCGATGGGCCGCTTCCTCAACACCCTCAATAAGCGGGTGCTGATCCTCGGCTCTGGCGGGCTTTCGCACCAGCCGCCGGTGCCGGAGCTGGCGAAGGCGGACGCCCATCTGCGCGACCGCCTGCTCGGCAGCGGCAAACAGCTGCCGCCGGACGAACGCGAGCTGCGCCAGCAGCGGGTGATCAGCGCCGCCCGACGGTTTACCGAAGACCAGCGCTCGCTCCATCCCCTCAACCCGGTCTGGGACAACCGCTTTATGAGCCTGCTGGAGCAGGGGCGGCTGAGCGAACTGGACGCGATCGGCAACGACGAGCTGTCGGCGATGGCCGGCAAATCGACGCACGAAATTAAGACCTGGGTGGCCGCCTTTGCCGCGCTATCCGCTTTTGGCCGCTGGCGCAGCGAAGGCCGCTATTACCGGCCGATCCCCGAGTGGATCGCCGGATTCGGCTCGCTGAGCGCCACCACCGAGATTTGATTAACCGGGAGACTAACATGAGCTATCAACCGCAAACCGAAGACGCCACCAGCCGATTCCTCAACGTCGACGAGGGAGGCCGCACGCTGCGCATCCATATCAATGACTGCGGCGACGGGAAAGAGACCGTGGTGATGCTGCACGGCTCCGGGCCGGGGGCCACCGGCTGGGCCAATTTCAGCCGCAACATTGACCCGCTGGTCGAGGCGGGCTATCGCGTGCTGCTCCTGGACTGTCCGGGGTGGGGGAAGAGCGATTCGATCGTCAACAGCGGTTCGCGTTCGGATCTCAACGCCCGCATTTTGAAAAGCGTGGTCGATCAGCTGGGGATCGATAAAGTCCATCTGCTGGGCAACTCGATGGGCGGTCACAGCGCGGTGGCCTTCACCCTGAGCTGGCCGGAGCGGGTGGCGAAGCTGGTGCTGATGGGCGGGGGAACCGGCGGCATGAGCCTGTTCACGCCGATGCCGACGGAAGGCATCAAACTGCTGAACGCCCTGTACCGCGAGCCGACCATTGAAAACCTGAAGAAGATGATGAGCATTTTCGTCTTCGACACCCGTGACCTCACCGACGCGCTGTTCGAGGCGCGGCTGAACAATATGCTGTCGCGCCGCGACCATCTGGACAACTTCGTCAAGAGCCTCGAAGCCAACCCGAAACAATTCCCTGACTTTGGCCCGCGGCTCGGCGAGATCGCTGCGCCAACTCTGATCGTCTGGGGACGTAACGACCGCTTCGTGCCGATGGACGCCGGGCTGCGCCTGCTCGCCGGGATCGCCGACTCTGAGCTGCATATTTACCGCGACTGCGGCCACTGGGCGCAGTGGGAACATGCCGACAGTTTTAATCAGCTGGTGCTCAATTTCCTCGCACGAGCCTAAGGAGTGATGATGACTTTTTCTCTTGACGCGCTAGCGCAGCAGCTGCGCGACGCCGAACGGACCGGCCAGGCGATCGCCCCGCTGCGCGATATCCTCGGCGTCGACAACGCCGACGCCGCCTACGCCATCCAGCGCCTGAACGTTCAGCACCACGTGGCCCATGGCCGGCGGGTAGTGGGCCGCAAGGTGGGCCTGACCCATCCCAAAGTGCAGCAGCAGCTGGGGGTCAACCAGCCGGATTTCGGCACCCTGTTTGCCGACATGTGCTACGGCGACAACGCCGACGTGCCGTTTGGCCGCGTGCTGCAGCCGAAGGTGGAGGCCGAGATCGCCCTGGTGCTGAAACATGATCTGCCCCATGCCGATACCACTTTTGATGAACTGTATAACGCCATCGAATGGGTGCTGCCGGCGCTGGAGGTGGTGGGCAGCCGCATTCGCGACTGGTCAATCGGCTTTGTCGACACTGTCGCCGATAACGCCTCCTGCGGCCTGTACGTCATCGGCGGCCCGGCGCAGCGACCGGCGGGTCTGGATCTGAAAGCGTGCGCCATGCAGATGACCCGCAACCAGGAGCTGGTCTCCAGCGGCCGGGGCAGCGAGTGCCTGGGGCATCCGCTGAACGCCGCGGTGTGGCTGGCGCGCAAGATGGCCAGCCTCGGCGAACCGCTGCGGGCGGGGGATATCGTGCTGACCGGGGCGTTAGGCCCGATGGTGGCGATTAACGAGGGGGACAGCTTTGTCGCCCATATTGAAGGTATTGGCTCAGTCGCGGCACGCTTCGTCGCCGCTGGAGAAGGACATCGTGATGCGTAAACGTAAAGTCGCCATTATCGGCTCCGGGAATATCGGCACCGATTTAATGATTAAAATTCTGCGCCACGGCCAGCATCTGGAGATGGCGGTGATGGTCGGCATCGACCCGCAGTCGGATGGCCTGGCCCGCGCCCGGCGCATGGGCGTCGCGACCACCCACGAAGGGGTGGGCGGCCTGATGCAGATGGCGGAGTTTGCCGATATCGACTTTGTCTTCGACGCCACCAGCGCCGGCGCGCACGTCAAAAACGATGCCGCGCTGCGCGAAGCGAAGCCAGGGATCCGCGTCATCGACCTGACGCCGGCGGCGATTGGCCCGTACTGCGTGCCGGTGGTCAACCTTGCGGCCAATCTCCACCAGGGAAACGTCAATATGGTGACCTGCGGCGGGCAGGCCACTATCCCGATGGTCGCCGCGGTCTCGCGGGTGGCGAAGGTGCATTACGCGGAGATCGTGGCCTCCATCGCCAGTCAATCCGCCGGGCCGGGGACGCGAGCGAATATTGACGAATTCACTGAAACCACCTCGCAGGCGATTGAAAAGGTCGGCGGCGCGGGCAAGGGCAAGGCGATTATCGTGCTGAACCCGGCGGAGCCGCCGCTGATGATGCGCGATACCGTGTATGTGCTGAGCGAGATGGCGTCCCAGGAGGCGATTGCCGCCTCGATCGCCGAGATGGCGGCGGCGGTGCAGGCTTACGTGCCTGGCTACCGGCTGAAGCAGCAGGTGCAGTTTGAGGTTATCCCCGAGGATAATCCGGTCAACCTGCCCGGCGTGGGCCGTTTTTCCGGACTGAAAACCGAGGTTTACCTCGAAGTGGAAGGGGCGGCGCACTATCTGCCGGCGTACGCCGGCAACCTCGATATTATGACCTCGGCGGCGCTGGCGACGGCGGAGCAAATGGCCGGGGCAATGAACAGCGCGGCGGGAGCGACAGCATGAACGGTAAAAAACTCTACATTTCGGATGTGACGCTGCGCGATGGTATGCATGCGATTCGTCACCAGTATTCCCTGGCGCAGGTGCAGCAGATTGCCGGCGCGCTGGATAAGGCGGGGGTGGACTCCATCGAAGTCGCCCACGGCGATGGGCTACAGGGATCGAGCTTCAACTACGGCTTTGGCGCCCACAGCGATATCGCCTGGATTGAAGCGGCGGCGGAGGTGGTCAGCCAGGCGAAAATCGCCACCTTGCTGCTGCCGGGCATCGGCACCCTGCACGACCTGAAAGCCGCATATCAGGCCGGGGCGCGGGTGGTGCGGGTCGCCACCCACTGCAGCGAAGCGGACGTCGCGGCGCAGCATATTGCCTTTGCCCGCGAGCTGGGGATGGACACCGTCGGTTTTCTGATGATGAGCCATATGATCTCCCCGCAGGCGCTGGCGCAGCAAGCGCTGAAGATGGAATCCTATGGGGCGACCTGCATCTACGTGGTGGATTCCGGCGGGGCGATGAACATGAACGACATTCGCGATCGCTTCCGCGCGCTGAAGGCGGTGCTGAAGCCGGAGACCGCCACCGGGATGCATGCCCACCATAACCTGAGCCTCGGGGTGGCTAACTCTATCGCCGCGGTGGAAGAGGGCTGCGACCGGATCGACGCCAGCCTGGCCGGGATGGGGGCGGGGGCGGGCAATGCGCCGCTGGAGGTGTTTATTGCCGCCGCCGACAAGCTCGGCTGGCGGCATGGCACCGACCTCTACGCGCTGATGAATGCCGCCGACGAGCTGGTGCGGCCGCTGCAGGACCGCCCGGTGCGCGTCGACCGCGAAACGCTGGCGCTGGGCTACGCCGGGGTCTACTCCAGCTTCCTGCGCCACAGCGAAGCGGCGGCGGCGCGCTATGGCCTCAGCGCGGTGGATATTCTCGTCGAGCTGGGCAAACGGCGGATGGTCGGCGGCCAGGAGGATATGATCGTCGACGTCGCGCTGGATCTGCTTAACCGCCAAAAATAACAACGGGCGGCTGACCATGCATCAGCCGCCCATCACCTGCTCCGTTTGTCCGGATATCGCAAAGGTACCCTATGACCAAGATAACGACCGCAAACTCCTCGCGCCTGGTGGTCACCATCGGGCTCTGTTTTATGGTGGCCCTGATGGAGGGGCTGGATCTGCAGGCGGCGGGGATCGCCGCCGTCGGCATGGCGCAGGCCTTTGCGCTGGATAAAATGCAGATGGGCTGGATCTTCAGCGCCGGGATCCTCGGCCTGCTGCCCGGCGCGCTGGTGGGCGGCATGCTGGCGGACCGCCACGGGCGCAAACGCATCCTGCTGGGCTCGGTGCTGCTGTTTGGCCTGTTCTCGCTGGCCACCGCGGTGGCCTGGAGCTTCCCGACGCTGCTGCTGGCGCGCCTGCTCACCGGCGTCGGGCTGGGGGCGGCATTGCCGAACCTGATTGCCTTAACCTCGGAAGCCGCTGGCCCGCGTTTTCGCGGCCGGGCGGTGAGCCTGATGTACTGCGGGGTGCCCATTGGCGCCGCGCTGGCGGCGGCGCTGGGGTTCTTTGGCCTCGTCGCGGCCTGGCAGACCATCTTCTGGATTGGCGGCGTGGTTCCGCTGCTGCTGATCCCGCTGCTGATGCGCTGGCTGCCGGAATCGCAGGCGTTTCAACGCGTGGAGGCCAGCGTGCCGCTGCGCACCCTGTTTGCCCCGGGGCATGCCGCCCCCACGCTGCTGCTGTGGCTGGGCTATTTCTTCACTCTGCTGGTGGTCTATATGCTGATCAACTGGCTGCCGATGCTGCTGGTAGGCCAGGGATTCAGCGCCAGCCAGGCGGCGGGGGTGATGTTCTCTCTGCAGATCGGCGCCGCCTGCGGCACCCTGCTGCTGGGGGCGCTGATGGATAAGCTTACTCCGTTGCGCATGTCGCTGCTGATATACAGCGGCATTCTGGCGTCGCTGCTGGCGCTGGGCAGCGCATCGTCGCTGAGCGGGATGCTGCTGGCGGGGTTTGTCGCCGGGCTGTTCGCCACCGGCGGCCAGAGCGTGCTCTACGCGCTGGCGCCGCTCTTCTATCCCGCGGCGATCCGCGCCACCGGGGTCGGCACCGCCGTGGCGGTGGGACGCCTGGGGGCGATGAGCGGTCCGCTGCTGGCCGGCAAGATGCTGGCCCTCGGCACCGGCACCGTCGGGGTGATGGCGGCCTCAGCGCCGGGCATTGTGCTGGCCGGCGTGGCGGTATTCTGGCTGATGCATCGCCAGCAGCGCGCGGCCATTGTCTGAAGCCTGTCCGGCGGTCCGGCGAAAAAATGCCGGGCCGCCGCCTTGCCTCTGCGCGTGCCCTGGCCTAAGGTAAGACATCATTCTCTGTCGCTTATCGTCTCTATGGCTTACCGCTCCCGCTTACTCGACGCTATCCCTGGCATCCGCCACGCGTTTCTCGATGTCCACGAAACCGCCGCCTTTCCCTATGCCGAAATGGCGCCGGTGAAGCTGGTCCATGGCAATGAGGTTCATCATTATCAGCAGCCGCTGCCGACGCGCCCGCATGCCGACGCGGTGTTTACCGCCGTCGCCGGGCAAAAGGTGGGGGTGGTAACCGCCGACTGCCTGCCGATACTGATCGCCTCGCGCGACGGTCGCTTCATCTGCAGCGTGCATGCCGGCTGGCAGGGGCTGGCCAGCGGCATTATCGACAACAGTCTGGCGACTTTTCGCCAGCAGGGGGCGGCGCTGGCCGATCTGGTCATCGCCGTGGGGCCGCATATTCACCCTTGCTGTTACGAAGTCTCCGCCGGATTTTATCAGCAACTGCTGGACCAGCCCGGCGGTGACCGGGTGGCCCGGCACCGCCAGCGGCTGTTCCATTCCCGTTCTGGCCCGGTCAGCGATCCGCTCAAAGCCGCGGCGCGCGGCAGCGATAATCTGTGGTTTGATCTGCGCGCTTTCGCTGAGGCGATCTTCGCAGAGGCGGGGGTGGCGTCAACGAGCGTTGAATGGCTGGGGAGCTGCACCTATTGCACGCCGCAGTCGCTGGGCTCCTACCGGCGCCGGACCCATTTTCCGGCGCCGAAGAGCTTTCAGTACTCGTGGATCATGCGTGAGGCCTGAGTCGCGCTGGCGTTAGATCACCTGAAAACCGTGGGTGCCGTCGCGGGCCAGCTGATCCACCAGGCCGTACTCCCACTCCAGATAGGCCTGCATGGCCTCTGCGGAATTATCGGTCCCTTCATAGGGACGGCGATAGCGGTCCCGGCGCTCGACAGCGAGGCCGGCGTCGCCATGGGCCAGCGGCAGATCGGCGGCGATCCACGCCAGCGTCCCGCCGCGCAATACCTGTACCGGCTTACCGGTTAAGGCCGCCACCTCGGGCACCGCGTAGCGGGCCAGCAGGCTGCTGCCGCAGGTCACCACGTAACGTTGAGCGGGAGGGATCGCTTCCAGGGCCTGGCGCAGCTGCGAGCGCGTCAGCCACCACGCGCCGGGGATATGGCGGGCGACAAAGTTGGCGCTGGTGGTGAAATCGAGCACCACCGTACCGGGGTCGTCCAGCTGTTGCGCCAGCTGCGCCGGGCTTATCTCCTCCGCCTGCGGGGCGGGGGGCACTTCGGCGGCTGGTACCCCGCGCTCGCTCAGCTGGCTGGCCGACAGGGCGTTCAGCCGCGCCGTCTCCCAGCCCATCTGCGCCAGCCACGAGCCGGTTATCGCCGCCCGGACGCCATCGTCATCCAGTAGCACGATTCGCGCCCCTCGTACGCTGGCGAAGTGATCGGTCTCCTGCACCAGCTGGCCGCCTGGCGCGCTCAGGCTGCCGGGATAGTGGCCCGCCGCGTACTCCTCAGGGCTGCGCACATCAAACAGGAAGGTGGTGCGGTCGCTCTGCTGCAGCCAGCGTTGCAGGGTCGCCTCATCGATGACCGCCACCCCGGCCCGTTCGGCGAGATGCGCCACCTCGGCGGCCCGGGCGCCAGAGGCGCGGGCGGAGGGATCGTATTGCCGCTGCTGCTGGTGCGCCAGCGTCTGGCCGGCCAGCGTCCAGCCGATAGTGCCATTGCGCAGGGCATGGACCGGGTTCGGCACGCCGGCGTTGATCAGCGACTGGGTGCCGATGATGCTGCGGGTGCGTCCGGCGCAGTTGACGATCACCGGCGTTTGCGGGGAGGGCGTCAGGCTCTCCACCCGCAGGGCCAGCTCGCCGCCGGGCACGCTGATGCTGCCGGGGATGCTCATGGTCTGGTACTCGTCGAAGCGCCGGGCGTCGACGATCACCACCTCCTGTCGGCTGTCGATGAGCGCCTGAACCTCCCGGGCGCTGAGCGACGGCGTGTGACGCACGCTTTCCACCAGCTCGCCAAAGGCTTTACTGGCGGAGTTGACGTCCTGAAACAGCTCGCCGCCGCTGCGGCGCCAGCCGGCGAGACCCTCGGCCAGCAGGGCCACATCCTGATAGCCCCAGGTCCGCAGTCGTTCGACGGCGATCTCCGCCAGCCCTTCGCCATTGTCGTAGACGGTGATCGGGGTGGTGAAGCGCGGTATCCGCCGGCGCACCTCCAGCTCCAGTTTGCTGAGCGGCACATTGACGGCAAACAGCGGATGAGCGGTGGCGAAATCGGCCTCTTCACGGACGTCGATGAGCGCCAGTTCACGACGGTCGAGCAGCGCCTGGCGGATCCCGGCGGCCTGTCGGTAAGCGTAAGTGGACATAATGGTTATCCTTGGTGTTCGCGGGAGGGATCCCAGATGTTGGGCACATGGCGGTTGGCGTAGCCGGAGATAAACGGTTTTTGCTGGCCTTCCGGGGTATACACCGCGCGCTTCACCGCGCCGATGTTGCCGCCGTAAACATGAATGCTGATGGAGACGCGATCCGCCAGCGCATTGCTGACGCGATGAATATCGCCATCGTCAACGGAGACTTTCTCCACCTGGCCTGCCTGCAGGAGCGTCGCGGCGCCCAGCGGCCGCGGTATGCCGTCTGCTTCCAGCTGGTAGCGTTGATTCTCCTCTGCGCCGCGCAGCATACCAATGGCCCCCCATACCCGGTGGTCATGGATCGGCGTCGCCTGTCCCGGCCCCCAGACGAAGCTGACGATCGAGAAGCGCTCCCCGGAGTCGGCATGCAGCAGATACTGCTGGTAATGGTGCGGGTGCGGCAGGGTGTACTCTTCTGGCAGCCAGTCGTCGTGACGTACCAGCGCCGCCAGCCGTTGGGCCACGGCGTCAAGCAGCGGCGCGGTCTGGTGGTGTTCACGGTGCAGGCGATCAACCTCATGAATAAAATGGCGTAATTTTTCCAGTCGTGGTCCAGTCATGTGCGGTTCCTGTCAGAGGGACTGGTCAAAACGCTAACAGAGGCGTTAATATTATTTAAATGCAATTTACGCATATATTAATATGCAAATTACACATAAGGATCCTATGCGCATCGACGATATTGACGCTCTGCTGGCCACGGTGCAGTTTTCTTCCCTTAATCAGGCGGCGGACTATCTGGGGATCACCCAGTCGGCTATCACCCGGCGCCTGCAGCGTCTGGAGCAGGAGCTGAACGTCACGCTGTTGGCGCGTCAGACCCGCCCGCTGACCCTGACCGCCGCCGGTCAGCGGGTGTACGAGCAGTGCCTGAGCATTAAGCGCGAGACGAAAAAGCTTTACAGCCTGTTGGATCCGGAAGGCGAGCCGCGCGGCGCGCTGCGTCTCGGTGTACCGCAGAGTATCAGCGAGATCGCGCTGCCGGCGGCGCTGGCGGCGCTGAGCCAGCAGTTTCCCGCACTGTCCCCGCAGGTCGCCTGCGGCTGGAGCGGAGAGCTGCAGCGTCGGCTGGAAAACGGCGAACTGGATGGCATGCTGGCGATGGGCCCCGCCCAGCAGACCCTCGCCGAGGGCTACAGCGGGCGGCTGCTGTGTCCCCTGGAGGTGGTGCCGATTGCCGCCCGGCGTCTGAATCTGCGGGCGTCGTCGCTGCGGGAGTGCGTCGAACAGGGCTGGATCCTTAACCCCGATGGCTGTGGACTACGCGCCGGGCTCATCCGCGAGCTGCAAAGCCAGGGTCTGCGCCTGAAGCTTAACGTTGAGAGCGCGGGCGCCCAGCTGCAGATGGCGCTGGTGGCGCAGGGACTGGGGCTGGGGCTGGTGCCGCGGGCGGCGCTGGCGGCCAGCCCGTGGCGTGACGAGCTCGAGGTCGTCAACCTCAGCGACTTTCAGCCTGCGGTGTCGCTGTGGCTGATCCACGCCCGGTATCTGGCAAACTTGCAGTCGCCGCTGACCTTTTTCGCCAGCAAAGTGGTGCAGCAGCTGACAGTATCCGACTGAAAGCATTATGTATTTTTGTTTAATGCCAGTCTTGCATATTAAGATATGATAAAAATGCATTTTGTTCATTAACACACCCTGTATAGGGTAATGACCAGCGCCGCCGTCGCGGCCACTCCATTACCCTGACGCAAGGAGTTGTTCATGAGCATTCAGTTTCTCGGCATGATTGGCCATCGCCTCTCTTCCGAAACGATTGCCCCGGTGGGGCCGATCTTTGACCGCGACTATATCGTTCGCTTTGCGCAAACCCATGAAGCCGCCGGGTTCGATCGCCTGCTGGTGGGTCACTGGTCCGATCAACCCGACGGCTTTCTGGTGACCGCCCTGGCCGGACTGTCGACGCAGAAAATTCAGTACCTGCTGGCCCATCGCCCCGGTTTTGTCTCGCCGACCCTTGCCGCGCGCAAATTCGCCACCC
Source organism: Klebsiella sp. C239 (assembly GCF_048822715.1). Taxonomy (NCBI): domain Bacteria; kingdom Pseudomonadati; phylum Pseudomonadota; class Gammaproteobacteria; order Enterobacterales; family Enterobacteriaceae; genus Klebsiella; species Klebsiella sp. C239. The sequence continues at coordinate 913,878 of NZ_JBMEZK010000001.1, forward strand.
TTGAGCATCTGCTGGGGGGCCGGCTGGCGGTGCATATCATCAGCGGCGGCAATGACGCCGAGCAGCGCCGGGACGGCGATTACCTCGATCACGACCAGCGCTATGCCCGCACCGACGCCTTCCTTGACGTCGTACGCCGGGTGTGGACCAGTGAGCAGCCGGTAGATATTCACAACGATTTTTATCAGGCCGAACAGGCCTGGTCAGCCATTCGTCCGCTGCAAAAGCCGCATCTTCCCATCTACTTCGGCGGTTCGTCGGAAGCGGCCATCGCTGTCGCCGGCAAACACGCCGACGTCTTCGCCCTGTGGGGCGAGTCGCTGGCGCAAACCGGCGAGACCATCCAGCGCGTGCGCGCCGAAGCGGCGAAACACCAGCGTGATATTGGCTTCAGCGTCTCGTTCCGGCCGATTATCGCCGACAGCGAAGCCGAGGCCTGGGAGAAAGCCGAGCATATCTTGCACGTCGCCACCGAGCAGGCGGCGCAGCGCGGGGGCGGGTTCAAGGCCAAACCGGACAGCATCGGCGCCCAGCGGCTGCGGGCCACCGCCGCGCAGGGCAGAGTGGTGGACAAACGCCTGTGGACCGGCATCGCCCAGCTGGTGGGCGGCGGGCATAACTCCACCGCGCTGGTAGGCACCCCGGAGCAGGTGGCCGATGCGCTGCTCGACTACTACGACCTCGGGGTGCGCAACTTCCTGATCCGCGGATTCGACCCGCTGAACGATGCGGCAGACTACGGCCGGGCGCTGCTGCCGATCGCTCGTGAAAAAGCCGCGCGTCGTGCGGTGGCGGAGCGCGCATCGTGATCCATCCTGAGCGCGACGACTGGGCGCAGCAGCTGACGGCGGTACGCCAACAGATGGCGGAGCAGGCGGCCAGTCTTGACGCCAGCGGCGACTTTCCCTGGCGCAATATCGACCCGCTGCGCGCGGGGGGCTGGTTAAGCCTCGCCGTGCCGCGTGCTTACGGCGGGGCGGGCGCCAGCCTGGCCCAGCTGCAGCAGGCCATCGCCGCCATCGCCTGGGGTGAGCCGGCGACGGCGCTGATCGTCTGCATGCAGTATCTGCACCATTTGCGGCTGGCGGAAAACGACGCCTGGCACGCGCCGCTGCGCCAGCAGGTTTTTCATGATGCCGTCGAACACGGCGGCCTGATCAACAGTCTGCGCGTTGAGCCGGATCTGGGCTCCCCGGCGCGCGGCGGCCTGCCGGACACCGTGGCGAGCCGCCGCGCGGACGGCTGGGACATCAACGGCCATAAAATCTATACCACCGGCATTGAAGGGCTGCGCTGGCTGGCGGTTTGGGCGAGAAGCGATGAGAACCCGCCGCGGGTGGGCACCTGGCTGGTGCCTGGCGACAGCCCGGGGATTAGCGTGGTGAAAAGCTGGGATCACGCCGGGATGCGGGCTACCGGCAGCCATGAGGTGATTTTTCGCCACGTGCGGGTGGCGGCAGAGCATGCGGTGGATGTCTGGCCGGTCGATGCGCCACCCGCCGCTCAGGCGGAACCGTTGCGCCTGTTCGCCAACCGACAGACGGCATTGCTGGCGGCGATCTATGACAGCATCGCCCGCGCCGCTCACGACTGGCTGGTGAGGTGGCTGGCGGGGCGGGTGCCCGCGGGTCTCGGCCATCCGCTTTCCCGCCTGCCGCGGGTGCAGGAGAAGGTCGGGCAGATCGCCGAACTGCTGTTGGTTAACCGCAGCCTGCTGGAGCAGGCCGCTGCGCTGCGCTTTTCCGCCATTGAGGCCAACCTGGCGAAAGTCACTATCACCGACAACGCCATTCAGGCGGTGAATATCGCGCTCGAGCTGACCGGCAATCATGGCCTCAGCCGACAAAACCCGCTGGAACGCCACTACCGCAATGTGCTCTGCGGCCGGGTGCATACCCCGCAGAGCGACAGCGCCTGGCTGGCAGCCGGCCACTTCGTCTTTCAATCACAAGGATAATCACGATGCGTCTATCATTCTCAGGCCGGGTGGCGGCAGCGCTGATGCTGCTGGCGCTGGGCGGTTACGCGACGGCGCAGGAGCGGCTTACCCTGCGCATCGCCGATCAAAAAGGCGGCATGCGTTCGCAGCTGGAGGCGGCCAACGCCCTGCAAAACCTCCCCTACGACATTAAGTGGGCCGAATTTCCGGCCGCCGCGCCGCTGGCGGAAGCCCTTAACGCTGGCGCGGTGGACGCGGGGATCATCGGCGATGCGCCGCTGCTCTTCGCCCTGGCTAACGGCGCGCCGGTAAAAGCGATCGCCGTGGACAAAAGCAACCCGGCGGGGACCGCGGTGCTGGTTTCTCCCGGCAGCGCGATAAAAACCGCCGCCGGGTTAAAAGGCAAGCGCATTGCCACGGGTAAAGGGTCGATTGGCCATTTCGTGGCGCTGAAAGCCCTCGAGCAGGCGGGGATTTCACCGAAGGAGGTGCAGTGGGTGTTCCTCGGTCCGGTGGACGCCAAAGTGGCGCTGCTTAACGGTTCGGTGGATGCCTGGGCGACCTGGGAGCCCTACACCACCCAGATGGTGAAGACCAACGAGGGGCAGATCCTGGTGAGCGGCAAAGGGCTGCTGCCGGGGAATACCTTCCTTGCGGCAACGGATTCAGCGCTTAACGACCCGAAAAAGCGCGCCGCGCTGCAGGATTATCTCCAGCGCCTGGCCGGCGCCGAACGCTGGGCCTACGCCAATCTCGACAGCTACGGCAAAACGCTGGGGGAGATCATCCGCTTCCCGGCGGAGATCGCCCGCGCGCAGTTTGCCAACCGCCAGTCGCAGTGGCAGTCGCTGGCGGAGGAAACGGTGACCCAGCAGCAGGCGACGGCGGACTTTTATCTCGCCAACGGCCTGATCCGCACCCGGCTGGACGTGAAGCCGACCTTTGACTCCAGCTTTAGCGTGCCCGCCGGGCCGGCCCACGCGGAGGTAACGCCATGACCCCGTCCGCTTTTTCCCGTCGACGTTTTTTACAGCTCAGCGGTGGCCTGGCGCTGGCCGGGGTTTCCCTGCCGCTGTGGGCTCACGATATGGCGGAGATGGCCAGCGGCGATGCTCATCCGGCGCTGCGCCTGCCGCAGCCGTACAAGATCAAGCTGGCGATCAACAAAAGCGCGGTTTGCCTCGCGCCGGTCGCCGTCGCCGAGCAGCAGAAGATTTTCAGTAAATATAACCTCGACGTTGAGTTTGTTAACTTCGGCAACTCCACCGATGTGCTGCTGGAGGCGATCGCCACCGGCAAGGCCGACGCCGGGGTGGGGATGGCGCTGCGCTGGCTGAAGGCGCTGGAGCAGGGCTTTGACGTCAAGCTCACCGCCGGGACCCATGGCGGCTGTCTGAACCTGCTGACGGCCAAAGCGTCTCCGTTCAACGGCCTTGAGAGCCTGAAAGGGCAAACCATCGGCGTCACCGACATGGCCGGACCGGATAAAAACTTCTTCGCCATCCTGCTTAAGCGCCACGGTATCGATCCGATAAGCGACGTGCAGTGGAAAGTCTACCCGGCGGATCTGCTCAGCGTGGCGCTGGATAAGCGCGAGATCGCCGCCATCAGCGGCAGCGAGCCGTTCAGCTATCGGCTGCTGGAGACCGGCAAGTATCAGCTGATCGCCAGCAATATGACCGGGGACTATGCCAATCTGAGCTGCTGCGTGCTGGGGGTGAGCGGGAGCCTGGCGCGGGATCATAAACCGGCCGCCGCGGCGCTCACCCAGGCAATCCTTGAAGCGCACAGCTATGCCGCCGAACACCCGGAAAGCGTGGCGCAATCTTTCCTCGCCCATGCGCTCAACACCAGTGAAGCGGAGGTAAGCGGCATTCTGCACGGACAGGGGCACGGCCACCACGCGGTGGGGGAGGCGTTCGTGAAAGAGCTGACGCAGTATGCGGTCGACCTGCAGCGGGTGCAGGTGATCAAACCGGGCACCGATCCCCATCAGTTTGCGGAGAGTATCTATGCCAACGTATTCGCCTGAGCAGGCGCTGGCGCGCCCAACCGGCCGCGCGCCGCTGTGGGGAGAAGGGCTGCTGGCCGCCGCGCTGTGGCTGATGGGCGGTCTGTTCACCCTGGCCTGGCCCGATGCCGGGCGGCGCTGGCCGTTTAGCGAGGGCTGGGCGCTGGCGCAGTTCGCCTTCGGCGGCGGCTTGCTGCTGCTGGCGCTGAGCTATCGCTACTGGCGAGCGCGCGGCGCGCGCGTGCTGCATGCCGGCAAGTGGCTGGCGCTGCTGCCGGTGCTGTTCGCTGCCTGGGAAGGGCTGACCGCCAAGAGCGGCGTGCTGCCGGTGCCGTTTTTCGCGCCGCCGCAGGCGCTGATTGAGGTGCTGCACGACGACTGGCCGCGTCTGCTCGACAGCCTGCTGCACTCCCTGGGGCTGCTGGGGCTTGGGGTGCTGCTCGGCACCAGCAGCGGGTTCGTCACCGGTCTGGCCATTGGCTGGTCGCAACGGATAGGCTACTGGGTCCATCCGGTGTTACGCCTGCTGGGGCCGGTGCCGTCCACCGCGCTGCTGCCGCTGTGCCTGTTTATCTTTCCGTCAAGCTTCGGCGCCAGCGTGTTTTTGATTGCGCTGAGCACCTGGTTCCCGGTCACGGTGCTGACCTGGTCCGGGGTCATCGGCATTGACAGGGCGTGGTACGACGTGGCGCGGACCCTCGGCGCCAGCCAGCGTTTCCTGATCCTGCGGGTAGCGATCCCCGCCGCGCTGCCGAACGTCTTTGTCGGCCTGTTTATGGGGCTTGGCGCGTCGTTTTCGGTGCTGATTGTGGCTGAAATGGTGGGGGTGAAGTCGGGGATCGGCTTTTACCTCCAGTGGGCCCAGGGCTGGGCGGCCTATCCCAATATGTACGCCGCGCTGCTGGTGATGGCCTTGCTGTGCTCCGGCCTGATCAGCGGATTATTTATGCTGCGCGATAAGCTGCTGAGCTGGCAGCGGGGAGGGATGCAATGGTAACCGCGACGTCAGGTTCGCAGACGATAGTGCGCGGCGCGGCGGTATCGATAAGCCATCTTCATCACGCGTTTACGCTCGGCAAACAGGCGGTGCCAGTGCTGGAGAATATCAGCCTGCAGCTGCGGCCAGGGGAAAGCGTGGCGCTGCTGGGCCCTTCCGGCTGCGGTAAATCCACCCTGCTGCGGCTGCTGGCCGGGCTGGAAGCGCCGCAGAGCGGACAGATGCAGTTCGACGGCGCGCCGCTCGGTGCTCCGGGGCCGGAGCGCATACTGGTGTTTCAGGACCCGACGCTCTATCCGTGGCTGACGGTGCGGCAGAACGTGCTGCTGGGCCCGCAGGCGCAGGGCAAAAGGGGGCTGGAAGCAAAGGCCGACGCGCTGATTGACCGCATCGGTCTGCAGGCCTTCAGCGAAGCGTGGCCGAGGCAGCTGTCAGGGGGGATGGCGCAGCGCGCCGCGCTGGCGCGCGCGTTGTTGAACGAGCCGCGCCTGCTGCTGCTCGACGAGCCGCTGGGCAAGCTTGACTCGCTGACCCGCATCAGCATGCAGCGGGAGCTGATCGCCCTCTGGCAGCAGCAGGGGTATACCAGCCTGCTGGTGACCCACGATATCGAAGAGGCGCTGCTGCTGTGCGAGCGGGTGCTGGTGATGTCGCCGCGTCCGGGGCGGATTATCGCCGAGTTCGCGCTGCCGCTGGCCTTTCCCCGCCACCGCGATAACCCGCAGCTGCTGCAGCATCGTCAGGATATATTGCGCATCCTCGGCCAGGAGGAGGACTGGTAGGGTAAACGCACTCCCCGGTGGCGGCTGCGACTTACCGGCCTGCGAACTCGAGGGGAAGGGGAAGGACCGCAGGCCGGTGCAAGCGCAGCGCCGCCCGGCAATGGACATCCGGCGCCATGCGCCACGATTTTGCCCGGTGGCGGCTGCGCCTTACCGGGCCTGCGAACTCGACAGGAAGGGGAAGGACCGTAGAACGTAGGCCGGTGCAAGCGCAGCGCCGCCCGGCAATGAGCATCCGGCGCGACGCCATGTACGGCTTAAAAATCCATCTTCACCGTGAACTGTACCTCACGCGGATCGCCAATCTGATTGCCGAGGTTATTGGTGCCGATGGAAGAGGTGTAATAGGTCTTATCAAACAGATTCTTCACATTCACCTGCAGCGTCACCGGATACTGCAGCTTCATCTTATAGGCGGCGAACACGTCCGCCACCGCATAGCCCGGTAGATAATAATCCGCGCCGTTGGTGCCGGAGCGCTTGCTGAGCGCATGGCCGCCGCCGCCCACCGTCAGGGTGTTGCTGTTGTAGACGTTATGAATGTCATAGGTCAGGAACAGCGAACCGGTGTGTTTCGGTACGTTCGGCAGCGGTTTCCCGGCGTAATCCGGATCTTCCAGCACTTTGGCGTCGGTGTAGCCGTAGCTGGCGATCACGCTGAGGTTATCGGTGATGGACCCCGCCAGATCCACTTCCACGCCCTGGGAACGCACCTTGCCCGCGGTTTTGGCCACCGTCTCATCGCCAATGCTCTCGGTGTACAGCACATTGCGCTTATGAATATCAAACAGCGCGATATTGGCGGTAATGCCCTCCAGCAGGTCGAATTTGGCGCCCACTTCGTAGGAGGTGGACTCTTCCGGCGGCAGCTCGCCGATATAGCTGGCGATCGACGACTGCGGCATAAACGACTGGGCGACGTTGGCGAACAGCGACACGTTCGGCGTCACTTTGTAGACCAGGCCGGCTTTCGGCGTCCATTTCTCATCGCGGCTGTCGGTATTGACGTTAAACGGTCGGCCTTTACCGGCGTACTGGGTGTAATACTGGTAGCGCACGCCGGCGACGGCGATCCAGTTGTCGGTCAGATACAGCGCGTCCTGCACGTAAGCGGCATAGCTCTCCTGCTGGATCCGCTGATCGCTGTCGGACGCGGAGACGGTATTGCAGGTGTCGAGGGTGCCGTAGACCGGATGATAGATATTAAAGCCTTTCACGTTCTTGCAGCGCAGCATATCGGTGCGCAGCAGATCGTAATTCTCATAGGCGACGCCGGTCAGCAGTTCGTTATAAAAGCCGCCCACCACCACGTTGCCCTGCAGGTCGGCGCGGGTCGAGTGCATCTTCTGCGTGGAACCATGGGTACCATCGACCCGGCGGGTCAGGTTGCCGGTCGCCGAATCATAAGCCATTACTCGCGCCTGGTTATCGTTATAGTGATCCTGGCTGTAGCTGTAATCGAAGCGCGCGGTCCAGGCCTCGTTAAGGCGATACTCGGCGTTGAGCTGGGCGAGGTCGGAATAGCCATCGGTAATATTAAACGCTTCATCGAAGCGGGTTTTGCGATCGACGTTCACCGCATGGCCGGTATTCAGATCGAAAATAGTGCCGCGGTCAAAGGGCGCGCTGTAGTCGCGGTGCGAATAGGACGCGGTCACCGTCGCCCGGTCGCCAAACCAGGTCAGGGAAGGGGCGAAAAAGCTGCTTTTGTTTTTACCGAAATTGCGCCAGTAATCTTCATTCTGATAGTCCCCAATCAGCCGGTACGCCAGATTCGTGCCTTCGATGGGGCCGGTGACGTCGACGCTGCCGGTACCGCCGCCAAAGCTGGAGGACGTCGCGGAAACCGAACCGGAGAACTGCCGCTCCGGACGTTTGGTGATGACGTTGATCAGCCCGCCGGGGTCGAGAATACCGTACAGCGTCGAGGCGGGTCCCTTCAGGACTTCCACCCGTTCGGTGGCGGCGTTAAAGCTGCGCGGCAGAACGGTGCGCAGACCGTTGGTCATGATCGAGCCGTCGCGGTTAGCGCCGAAGCCGCGGCGGGTAAAGGCGTCCTGGGTGCCGCCGAGGGTGTTGGTTTGCACCACGTTGGCGACGTTATACAGCGCCTCGTCGAGCGAGGTGGCGTGCTGATCTTCGAGAACCCGGTCGCTGACGGTATTCACCACCTGCGGAATATCCAGCAGCGGCATCGCGGTCAGCGTCGCGGTAGAGGAGCTGAGCGGTTGATAGCCGCTGGTGGCGCTCTGCTGGGCGCCATCGGCCACCACGGTGATGGTCTCTTCCGCGTCGTTGTTACCTTTCGCCGCGTTATTTTCCGCGGCCATTAATCCCGGTGAGGCTAAAAAAAGAAGCGAAAAAAGCGCCCGCCCTTGCAATGAGGTTAAGGCGACATGGGGTTGAGTCATTATCTTTTTCTCGTGAACGAATCTGCCTTTGCGGTCAGATAAAGCCAATAAAATCATTGCCCTGAATAATAAAAACACGCGATTTAGCGTCTGAACGCGCCTTTCTACGTGTAATTGAGAATCATTCAATCATGAAGGAATGTAGTAGTAAACGTTATACAAGATAAAAAATCAGCGGCGGGGAACAGGGCGTTTTAAACACCTCCATCAGGGAATATCCTGTGGTTATCTATTTGATATTATTTTATTTTAATTCTATTGCATTGGCGCGGCCTCGCTGTAGTCATCGTCCGCGCCTGAAGACGATGGCGACTATTGACTACTACATTCATCCCCGTCATGATCAAAAGAGAATGAGATTTATTTTGATTTGACTGCAGAATGTCCAGCCATCGCCTGGAACGCTGCGGCGCAGGAGCGAGTTATGCCACAGCGGGTGACACCTGCAGAGCAGGGGATCGTACTGGATGCCCTGTCGGCCGGCTACGGCCAGACCCTGATCGTTGACGACATCAACCTGACCATCCCCACCGGCAAAATGACGGTGCTGGCCGGGGCGAACGGCTCCGGCAAATCCACGCTGCTGTCGACCATCGCCAGGATGCTGAAACCGCTCGGCGGCTGCGTGCGTCTGGAAGGGCAAGCCATTCATCAGATGCCGACGAAGGCCGTCTCGCGCCAGCTCGGCATCCTGCCGCAATCGCCGCTGACGCCGGAAGGGTTAACGGTTTTCGAACTGGTCTCGCGCGGTCGCTTCCCGTGGCAGGGGCTGATGCGCCAGTGGTCCGACGCCGATGAGCTGGCGGTGGAAGAGGCGCTGCGCTTAACGGGCACCCGCGAGTTCGCTCATCTGCCGGTGGACAGCCTCTCCGGCGGCCAGCGTCAGCGCTGCTGGATCGCCATGGCGCTGGCCCAGCAAACGGCCACGATTCTGCTTGATGAACCGACCACCTGGCTCGACCTGCGCTATCAGGTCGATATTCTCGAACTGCTCCAGACCCTGACCCGCGAGCATGGCCGTACGGTGGTGACGGTGCTCCATGACCTTAACTTTGCCGTCAACTATGCCGATCTGCTGGTATTCCTTAAACAGGGGCGCATCGCCGGGACGATTAGCGACGTTGAAGTCTGTAGCCCTGAGCTGATTAAACGCGTGTTTGACGTTGACGTGCAGATGTCGATTAACCCGCAAACCGGCAAACCGTTCTTTATGCCGTTTCGCGCCCGCCAGGCGGCGGCACAATGAGCGTGGTTACCCTGCATCCCGCGCGGCGGCGCGCCCGTCCCCGGCTGGCGCTGCTCCTGCTTACGCTGCTGCTTATTGCCGGCTCGCTGGTGCATCTTGGCCTGGGCGCCCGCTGGATCGCCCCGCAGACGGTGCTGCAGGCGCTGCTGGAGTACAACCCGCGTAACTTCGATCAGCGGATAATCGTCGAACTGCGCCTGGTGCGGCTGGCGGCGGCGCTGCTGACCGGCGCGGCGCTCGGCGTCGCCGGGCTGCTGCTGCAGACGGTGATCCGCAACCCGCTGGGCGAGCCGCATATCCTCGGCCTTAACGCCGGCGCGTTGCTGGCGGTGGTGGCGACCTCTGCGCTGGGGCTCTCCTTCGGCGCTTTCCCCGCCGCGCGGCCGCTGACCGCCGCCTGCGGCGCGGCGCTGCTGTTCGGCGGGGTGATGGCGCTGGCCTCTGCCGGTCGCGGCGGAGCGACGCCGCTGCGCATCACGCTGTGCGGGGTAGCGCTGTCGGCGTTTGCGTCGGCGGTGACGGCGGCGATATTAATTCTCGATGAACAAACGCTGCTGGCGATGCGCACCTGGCTGGCGGGCGATCTGGCCGGGCTGAACTGGAGCACGCTGCGGACGGCGCTGGTCCCGGCGCTGATCGGCCTTGGCGTTGCGCTGTTCCTTGCCCCGCGCCTCAACGTGCTGGCGCTGGGGGATAAGGTAGCGCTGGGCCTCGGCGTGAACCTCGTCCAGACCCGGCTCCTGGGCCTGCTGGCGATTGCGCTGCTCTGCGGCGCGGCGGTGGCGGTGGCCGGGCCGATCGGCTTCGTCGGGCTGGTGGTGCCGCACGTGGTGCGCCGTCTGGTGACGGAAGATATCCGCCTGGCGCTGCCCCTGGCGGCGCCGGTGGGGGCGCTGGTGCTGCTCCTGGCGGATATCGCCGCCCGGACGCTGGTCGCCCCTCAGGAGCTGGCCACCGGGGCGATGACCGCCCTGGTGGGCGCGCCGCTGTTTATCTTTATCGCCGCGAGGTTTTTTAAATGATGCGCGCCGTCCATCGGGCCGGTTTTCGGCCGCTGGTTTTCGCTTCCCGCCAGCTGCTGCTGCGCCCGGCGGCGCTTAACATTGCCGCCTTAATGCTGCTGATGCTGCTGGCGCTGGGGCTGTACAGCCTCAGTCGCGGCAGCTATCCGCTGCCCGCGTCGACGCTGGCGCGGGCCCTGCTGGCGCCGCAGGAGATTGGCGAGCAGCCGCGCTTTATTCTGTTTGATATCCGCCTGCCGCGGATCCTGATGGCGCTGCTGTGCGGGGCTATGCTGGGGCTGGCCGGCGCGGCGATGCAGAGCATCACCCGCAACGGGCTGGCCGACCCGGGGCTGATCGGCGTCAAAGAGGGGGCCAGCATCGTGGTCCTGGCGCTGGTGCTGTTTTTCCCGGCGGTAGGCCTGGTCTGGCGGCCGCTGGCGGGAATGGTCGGCGGCGTGGCGGTGGCCCTGCTGGTCCTGACGCTGGCGCGCGATTGCTCGCGACCGCGCTTTATTTTAATTGGCGTCGGCGTCTCCTGGACCCTGGCGGCGGCGGTCGGCATCTTTATGACCACCGCCGACGTTCGCGACGTGCAGACGGCGATGATCTGGCTGGCGGGCAGCCTGCAGGCCGCCACCTGGTCGCTGCTGGCGGTGGCCTTTTGCTGGGCGCTGCCCGGAGCCATCATCCTGTTCTGTACCGCCCGGGCGGCGGACGCGGCGCTGCTGGGCGACCGGACCGCCATCGGCCTTGGGGTGCGTCTGCAGCAGCTCACGCTGCTGCGCTTTTTCGCCCCGGTGCTGCTGACCTCGGCCAGTGTCTCCTGCGTCGGCAGCCTGGGCTTTGTTGGCCTGATGGCGCCGCATATGGCGCGTTTTGTGCTGCGCGGCGGCCAGGTATCGCTGCTGAGCGGAAGCGCGCTGATTGGCGCCTTGCTGGTGCTGGTGACCGATACCCTTGGCCGGCTGGCGTTTGCGCCGCTGCAGATCCCGGCGGGGATTGTTATTGCCCTGGTGGGCTGCCCGTTTTTTGTTGTCTTACTCTGGCGTCGCCGCGATGCCCTTTAACCAGGAAGGTATTATGCGTTGGTTCGTCTCATTGCTGCTGTTGCTGACGGGGGCCGTCAGCGCCGCCGACCCACAAACTCAGACTTTTACCGATGATTTAGGCCGCACGGTCACCGTCCCGCTCCATCCGCAGCGTATCGTTTCGATGCACGATCTCGACATTACCATTCCGCTGATTGAGCTCGGGGCGCCGCCCATCGCCAGCCACGGCCGGACGCGGCCGGACGGCAGCCACTATCTGCGCTCCAGCGCCCAGCTCACCGGCGTCGATTTCGACAATAGCGATATCCGCTTTATTGGCACCGCCGATATCGATCTGGAAGCGGTGGCCGCCGCCAGGCCGGATCTGATCATCACCGAGCCCAGCCGTCACGTGTCGGTGGAGCAGCTGGAGAAGATTGCCCCGACGGTGAGCATCGACCATCTGCAGGGCAGCGCCCCGGAGATTTACCGCAAGCTGGCGCAGCTGACCGGCACCCAGCCGCGGCTGGCGATCCTCGAGCGCCGCTATCAGGAGCAAATCAAGCAGCTGAAAGCGATGGTTAACCCGTCGCAGTACAGCGTCTCGGTGATCCAGGCGAACAACGGCAAGGTCACGGTGCATCATTCTTACCACGCGCTGGGCCGGGTGCTGCGCGACGCCGGGTTCCGCTTTCCGCCGTTGATTGAGCGGATCCCCGACGGCCAGCGAATTGACGTCAGCGCGGAACAGCTGCCGGAGCTGGACGCCGATTTTGTCTTCGCCACCTGGCGGTCGGATACCGGCGGTAAGCCGCAGGATGAGCTGCAGGCGATGGAAGGGGTGATGCCCGGCTGGTGCGACTTTATGCGCGCCTGCCGCACCGGGCGCTATATTTTGCTGCCGCGGGAGGAGGTGATCTCCAACTCCTACGCCGCGCTCTCTCTGATGGTGGCCCAGGTGCAGTCGCATATTGCCGGCAGGCCGATCCCGGCGGTGGCCAAATGAAAAGCGCGGTAAAAAAAGAGAAGGGGCGGGTCGACCTGTTCGGCGAACGCTATCGCGCCCGGGCGCATCAGCTCTCTCCCCGCCTGCGGGCCGTGGTCAGCTATATCAACGACAACCGCGAGGTGGTGCTGGAGCAGACGGCGATGGAGATCGCCACCGCGACCCAGACCTCTGACGCCACGGTGGTGCGCGCCATCCAGGCGCTGGGCTTCGCCGGGCTGCGCGAGCTTAAGCAGACTATGGAGCGCTGGTTCGGCACCTCGGTCACCTCGGCGGAAAAGATGCGCTCGACAGTCACCGCACTCGCCAGCGACGTCAATTCCAGTATTGATTTTGTGCTTGAAGGGCACCAGCGGGTCTGCGAGGTCCTGTCGCGGGCCGACAACCGCGCGGCGGTGGCCCAGGCGGTGGCGTTGCTCAGCGACGCGCGCCAGGTGGGGATCTTCGGCATCGGCGCCTCGGGGATCCTCGCCGAGTACACCGCCCGGCTGTTCAGCCGCATTGGCCTGCCGGCTTACGTGATGAACCGCACGGGCTTTAGCCTCGCCGAGCAGCTTATCGGCCTGCAGCGCGGCGATGTGCTGATCATGATGGGGCAAAAATCCCCCCATCGCGAAGGGATGACCACCCTGCGCGAGGCGAAGCGGCTGGGAATTCCGACTATCCTGCTGACCCAGGCGGTGGACTCGCGCTTCAGCCAGGAGGCGCAGGTGGTGATCGACGTCCCGCGCGGCGGGGACAGTAGCCGGATGCCGCTGCACGGCACGGTGCTGGTCTGTCTGGAGATGATTGTCCTGTCGGTGGCCTCGACCACGCCACAAAAAACGGTGAAATCCCTGAAGCGAATCAACGACCTGCACCGGGCCATCGGTAAATCCGGCGGTAAACGGGCCAGTTGATAAGATAATTCACCAGCGGGAAGGTTTCCGGTTGCATACAAAAGTAAGTGTGTGTATTTTTATGCAAAATAAATGCATAAAAAGGATATCTCATGGTTAAGAATTTGCTCAAAGCGTGTTTCATGATGGCCGCGCTGACGGCAGCCGGACAGGCGGCTGCGGAAACCTATACCGTCGGCTCCGGCGGCACCTACCGGCCATTTGAATTTGAAAACAGCCAGAAACAGCTGGAAGGTTTTGATATCGACATCATCAAAGCCATCGCCAAAGCCGAAGGCTTTGACGTCAAACTGGTCAATACCCCATGGGAAGGTATCTTCGCCACGCTGAACACCGGCGACCGCGACATCATCATCTCCGGGATCACCATCACCGATAAACGCAAACAGATGGTCGATTTCTCCGCGCCGTACTTCCCGGCCGAGCAGTCTATCGTCGTCGCCCAGGATTCGCAGGTCGATTCCCTCGCGGCCCTGAAAAACGAGAAGGTCGGGGTGGTGAACTCCAGCACCGGCGATATCGTGGTCTCTGAGGTACTGGGCAAAAACAGCACGGCGATCAAGCGCTTCGACAATACCCCGCTGATGCTCCAGGAGCTGTTCGAGGACGGCGTCAGCGCCGCGGTGGGTGACGTCGGGGTGGTGAAGTACTACATCAAACAGCACCCGGAGAAGCAGTTCAAGCTGGTGCCGGATGCCAAATTTGAACGCCAGTATTTCGGTATCGCAGTGGCGAAAGGCAACAGCGAACTGCTGGGCAAAATCAACGCCGGTCTGCAGAAGATTGTTGCCGACGGAACTTACGCCAAAATCTATAAAACCTGGTTCGACGACAACGTGCCGACGCTGCCAGCGCAATAACCCACCTTTTTCAGTGACCACGGCTATCGCCCAGGCGATAGCCGTATTTTTTAGGGAAGGACTATGACGGGATTCCGTTGGGAGATCATCGAGGAGTACGGCCCGCTGTTTGTGGACGGCGCCCTGATGACGATTAAATGTACCATTATCTGCGTGATCCTCGGGACGCTGTGGGGGTTAACCCTCGGTCTCGGACGGATGGCGAAGGCCGAGCACGGGCCATGGAAATATATTCTCCGCTACCTGGTGCAGTTTCCGGTGCGCTTTTACGTTAGCGCCTTCCGCGGTACGCCGCTGTTCGTGCAGATCATGGTGGTGCACTTTGCGCTGGTGCCGCTGTTTATTAACCCGCGCGACGGCCTGCTGGTGACCAGCGGCCTGATGAGCGCCGACTTTGCCCGCGAGCTGCGCGCCAGCTACGGGGCGTTCCTCTCGTGCATTGTGGCGATCACCCTTAACGCTGGCGCCTATGTGTCGGAGATTTTCCGCGCCGGCATCCAGTCGATCGACAAAGGGCAGATGGAGGCCTCCCGCGCGCTGGGCATGCCGTGGTGGAAAACCATGCGCAAGGTGATCCTGCCCCAGGCGTTTCGCCGCATTCTGCCGCCGCTGGGCAACAACGCCATCGCCATAGTCAAAGACTCGTCGCTGGCCTCGGCGATAGGCCTGGCCGATCTGGCCTACGCCGCGCGCACCGTCTCCGGCGCCTACGCCACCTACTGGGAACCCTACCTGACCATCTCCCTGGTCTACTGGGTGATCACCTTCCTGCTGGCGCAGCTGGTTAACCGTCTGGAAAAGAGGTTTGGCAAAAGTGATTCACATTAATAACTTACATAAGCGCTTCGGCGACAGCCACGTGCTGCGCGGCATCAGCTGCGACATTAAACCGCAGGAAGTGGTGTGCATCATCGGCCCCTCCGGCTCGGGGAAAAGTACCTTTCTGCGCTGTATGAACGCCCTCGAGACGGTCAGCGAAGGCGAGGTGGTGGTCAACGGCTTTGCCGCCCACGACCGCACTACCGACCTCAACAAGATGCGCGAAAGCGTCGGCATGGTGTTCCAGCGCTTTAACCTGTTCCCGCACATGACGGTGCTGGAAAACCTGATTATGGCGCCGATGAATCTGCGCAATATGCCGCGCCAGCAGGCGGTCGACCTGGCGGAAGCCTTGCTGGCGAAGGTGGGCTTAAGCGATAAGCGCGACGCCTGGCCCTCGAGCCTGTCCGGCGGCCAGCAGCAGCGCGTCGCGATTGCCCGCGCGCTGGCGATGAAGCCGTCGATAATGCTGTTCGATGAGCCCACCTCGGCGCTGGATCCGGAGCTGGTGGGCGACGTGCTGGAGGTGATGAAAAACCTCGCCAGCGAGGGGATGACCATGGTGATCGTGACCCACGAAATGGGCTTTGCCCGCGAAGTGGCCGACCGGGTGATCTTCATCGACCAGGGCGTGATTCAGGAAGAGGGCAAGCCGGGGCAGATCTTTAGCGCGCCGACCAACCCACGCACCGCCGCGTTCCTCAGCAAGGTGCTGTAAACCGGGCGGGCTGGCGCCAGGCCAGCCCGCTGAGTGTTGTCAGATATATTGATGATATTTTTCATCATCAGTATAAACATTGACTGAACTCATAAATCCCGCGACGACTCCTTTGTTAATCTCCGGGTATCGCTTTGGGCTTCACCAGGAATATAACGTTGGAAATCTTTTTTTAACCCACTGAAAAATAGCGACTAACTATTTTTCATACGCCAAAAATCATGGTCCGTTAATGACGGACTCGGTTTCGTATGGGTTAAAAAAGGTATGTTATGACAGTTACATGGACGGTCACGCCCGTGGGGTATCAGCACATTGCCAAACGCTGCCCCTCCTGCAATGTAAAACGCGACTTCGCGCCTTCCGGCGCCATCCGGGTGAATTCGCAAAAGAAGTTGCTGGATATCTGGAGCATCTATAAATGCACGCACTGCGATTACACCTGGAATATCGCCCTGTTTTCCAGGCTGCACGTCAGCAAGATTAACCGCGAACAGCTTCAGCGCCTGAGGCAGAACGATGCTGCCATGGTTCGCTATTATGCCGCTGACCTCGCGACGCTGAAGCGCAACGGCGCCGAGCCGTCGGGGCAACCTGATTTTCGTATTCAGGAGCATTGGTCGGTCAGGTTGATGGCTTGCCCGCAAATAATGGTGCGCGTTCGGGTCCTTCAGCCTTTTCGCGTCAGCCTGCTATCAATACTGAAAAAGCAGCTCAAGCTGAGTACGGCTGATATCCGGTGGTTGGTCGCGACAGGGCAGATCAAAGGTATCCCACTAAAACAGCTCAAGACGAAAAAGCTGAAGGCGATGGAATATCATTTTCAGCTGGCGGCGGAAACGCTGTATGCGCGACGCCGGATTACGTTATCACTTCGCCGTAGATAACTCGTCGGGAAGATAAGCCGTAGCGCTTTAACCGCGGTTTTTCGTTATTCTCAATGAAATCAGGACGGCGAAGTCGGCCGTCCTGAATTACTCATTACTGCCTGAAAAAGGCACTACCGCAGCAGCCATTCAAGCTGCCGACGCATAATAAACAAACGCCAGCTTATTGCCGTCGGGATCGCGGACGTAGGCGCTGTGAAAGCCGTCGCCATACTGCGGACGGTGACCGGGCGCGCCTTCGTCACGTCCGCCGAGTTGCAGGGCGAGGGCATGCAGTTCCGCAATATGTTCGACGGAGCGGGCGTTAAGCGCCACCATCGTTCCATTGCCCACCCCGGCAGGCTGCTGATCAAAGGGGACGCCCACGCACAGCCCGCAGGTCTGGTTTCCGTTGAAGGTGCCCCATGAGGCGCCTTGTTCGTTACGGCCGGCTTTGGCGTGCCCCAGCAATGCCATTAACGGGTCATAGAACTCGATGGCGCGTGGTAGATCGTTCGTTCCCAGCATAATGTATGAAAACATAGTGTCCTCCTGTTGCGGGCAAAAAGGTGACTTTCGCCCGCTTACTGCGTGAAGCGGATGGCAACAGACCCGGCGCTGCGCTCAGCCTCGCCATGGTACACCGCCTCAATATTATTCCCCTGCGGATCCAGCACAAAAGCGGCATAGTAACCAGAATGATAGTGTCGTTCGCCAGGCGCGCCGTTATCGCGGCCGCCATGGGTCAGCGCTGCATGGTAAAAAGCGTCCACCATGTGGCGATCTCTGGCCTGGAACGCCAGATGGTGGCGCCCTGTCAGTTTCCCGGCGGCCTCCTGGCTGTGGCGTGAGGCCACCACCAGTTCGTCAGCCAGCAAGTATTCATTGGCGGTGGCGATCGCCGGGATCTCCAGCGCCGACAGTACGGCGGTATAGAAGTTTTTGCTTGCCGCAAAGTCTTCGACAACCAGCAGAATATGATCGATCAATCTGCCACGATGTAACGTATTACTTTCCATATGATTTCCTCCTGGCAGGGGGGCCGGCAATGGTTAACAGCAGTGAGCCAGCAAAAACAGGATGCCCTCCGGTAAGGGCCATAAAAAAGGCTGGCGCCAGGCCAGCCGTCAGGACTACTGCGCGGACTCCGTCGCTTCGTCCATGTCCTCTTCCTGCTCGCTGGCGAGCAGGGTTTTCTCGTTTTTACACAGACACTGGATCAGCAGGAACAGCCCGCCGCTGGCCACCAGGGTGGCGATCAGGCCATCGTAGCCGGTGATGCCGATCAGCATGCCGCTGACTACCGGTCCGGCGACGCTGCCGGCGGACCAGAAAAAGCCGAACAGGGCGTTAATCATAATTAGCTTCTGTCCGCTAAAGGTTTTCCCCGCCCGCACCAGCGACAGGGTATACAGCGCCCCCGCCGCGGCGCCCAGCAGCAGACAAATGGCCATCAGCTGAATGCGTGAGCCGAGCATCAGCGGCAGGGCCAGCAGCGACAGGCTGAAGACCACCGCGCAGGCCAGATGCACGCGGCGAATGCCGACCCGGTCGGCCAGCCAGCCGAGCGGGGTCTGGAACATCGCATCCCCGGTAAGCACCACGGTCACCAGCAGCACCGCCATTCCTTCATTAAGCCCCTTGTCCATGCCGTACAGCGGCAGCAGGGCGAGGATGCTGGCGTCGAAGAAGGCGAAGCAGAAGACCCCGGAGGCCAGTACCGGCAGGAAGGCGCCGAGGCTGCGCCAGCTGGCGCGCTCCCCAAGGCTTTCGCGGGTGCCGGTGGGCAGATGGCGCAGCATCAGCAGGCAGACGGCGGTGACCGCGACGATCGCCATCAGCGCCGAGGCCTGCCAGGCGGGGCCGACGGAGATCAGCAGCGGTCCGGCCAGCTGGCAGCCGGTAAAGGCCGAGGCGTAGATGCCGGTGAGGGTGGCGCGCTGGCTGCCCGCCGCGCCGCCGGTGATCCAGCTTTCGCCCAGTACGATAATGACCCCGGAGGCCAGGCCGGTCAGCAGGCGCGGCAGCAGAAGCAGCGTCATATCGGTGGTCATGCATGAGGCGATGGTCGCCAGCGCCAGCAGGATCAGACTGCCGCTCAGCAGTACGCCCATCTCAACGCGCCGGCACAGCGCAGGAGAGAGGAAAGAGGAGATCATCATACCGGCGGGCGGCAGGGCGGCCAGCAGGCCGACGTACAGCGGCGCAACCTGCTGCTGCGCCAGCTCAAGACTGATTAACGGCACCGTATAGCCGGTGATAAATCCCACGAGCGACGCGGCCATGATCATCGCCAGCGTGGGGGCAAGACGATTCTGGTCTGGGTTAAACATTTTATTTCCGATGACGGAGAGGTCAGTAGTGGATCCTTCGGCAAATTGCCGTCCTGAGTTGCATAATAATTAATCGCCTGGCCGTTGTCACCGTTGAAATCACTACCAAAAAAGGTCCGCCCGGCGGCGGCTGGCGTGTACGCCGCGCCGCCGCCGCATTTCGTGACGTTGTCAGCGTGTTAACGACAGGATATAACGGAGGGAGCGGCAGCGACCCGGCGCCGGTGAGCGACGGGGAAAAACGCAGCGCATGACCCAATTATTCAGCATTACGCTATGCAGGAAAGGAGTAATACATGGCCGTATCGCCGTCACTGATCGCCGAAGCCACAGGCTGGCGACGTGAGTTTCACGCCGCGCCTGAGCTCGGATATCAGGAGCAGGAGACCTCGCGCCGCGTCGCCGAGCTGCTGGTCTCGTTTGGCCTGCAGGTTCATCGCGGGCTGGCCGGCACCGGCGTCGTGGCGACGCTGGAAAACGGCCCCGGGCCGGTTATCGGCCTGCGCGCCGATATGGACGCCCTGCCGATCACCGAGCTGGGGAGCGTCAGCTACCGTTCGCGCCGCGCCGGGGTAATGCACGCCTGCGGCCACGATGGCCACACCGCGATGCTGCTGGCGGCCGCGGCCCATCTGGCGCAGACCCGCCAGTTCAGCGGTACCGTCCACTTTGTCTTCCAGCCGGCGGAAGAGAACCTTGGCGGCGCGCGCAAAATGGTGGAAGAGGGGTTATTCGAACGCTTCCCGATGGATGCGATTTACGCACTGCATAACTGGCCGGGGATCCCCCTCGGCGAAGTGGCGCTCAGCGATGGCGCGATGATGGCTTCCCTCGACGCCTTCGAGATCACCCTGCGCGGCAAAAGTTGCCATGCGGCGATGCCGGAGAGCGGGGCCGATCCCATCGTCGCCGCGGCGCAGCTGATTATGGCGCTGCAGACCATCCCCTCCCGTCGCCTGTCGCCACAGGATTCCGCAGTGGTCAGCATCACCCAGATAAACGGCGGCGAGGCGATAAACGTCCTGCCGGACACCGTGGTGCTGCGTGGCACCTTCCGCTGCCTGAGCAATCGCGTTCGCGCCCGCGTGCGGGAGCTTATCGAAAGCTATGTGGCCACCCAGCCGCAGGTGTCCGATGTCCGGGGCGAGATTAGCTGGTTTCCCGGGTATCCGGTGACCAAAAACCATGCGCCGCAGGCGCAGCTGCTGCGCGAGGTGGCGGTCGCCACCCTCGGCGCGGAGGCGGTGCGCTGGAACCAGGCGCCGTCGATGGCCTCTGAGGATTTTGCCTGCATGCTGGAGGTCTGTCCGGGGGCCTATTTCTGGATCGGCACCGATGGCGAAACGCCGTCGAAGCCGTTGCATAACGCCAGCTATGACTTTAACGACGCGCTGATTCGCCACGGGGTGGCGATGTGGGTGGCGCTGGTGGAGAAACAGCTGCCGGCGGCGTAACCCGCCGGCAGCGGCAGGAGGGAAGGGAGCGCGCGCGCTCCCTGAGGTCAGACGTCGGCGGCGGCTTTCAGTCGCGCCTTCATGTCGCTGTAGGCAGTCCAGGCATAGCGCTCCGCCCACTGCTGGTCGGCAATCGCTTCCACTTTCACCGCACAGTATTTGGTCTCCGGCGTTTTGGAGATCGGATCCAGGTTATCCTGGGTCAGCTCATTACAGGCGCCCACCCACCACTGATAGGTCATATAGACCGCGCCCGGGTTGATGCGATCGCTGAGGTCGGCGCGGGTGATGACCTTTCCGCGCCGGGAGCTTACCCACACCAGCTGTTTGTCGGCGATCCCCAGCCGTTGCGCATCCACGGGATTCATCTGCACCCGTCCCGGCTCGTCGGCCAGCGACTGCAGCGCGGCGCAGTTGCCGGTCATCGAGCGGCAGGAGTAGTGCCCCACCTCCCGCACCGTGCAGAGCACCAGCGGCCATTCATCATCCGGACGCTCCGCCGGCGCGCGCCAGGCGGTGGCGAACAGCTGCCCTTTACCTGATGGGGTGTCGAAGCGGTTGTCTTTATACAGCCACGGCGTGCCGGGGTGGTCGAGGGTCGGGCATGGCCACTGAACATGGCCCATATCGCCCATTTTCTCCCAGGTCACGCCGTAGAACAGCGGGCAGAGCTCGCGCATCTCGTCCCAGATCTGCTGGTTGCTCTCATAGTGCATCGGATAGCCCATTTCGCTGGCCAGCAGACTGATGATCTCCCAGTCGCGCTTCACATTCCCCGCCGGCGGGATCGCCTGTTCAAACCGCTGAAACCCGCGGTCGGCGCAGGTGAAGACGCCGCCGTGCTCGCCCCAGGAGGTGGCCGGCAGCAGGACATCGGCAATCTCCGCCGTTTTGGTCATGAAGATATCCTGCACCACCACGAAGTCCAGCGCCTCGATGCCTTTGCGCACCAGGCCGAGGTCGGCTTCGGTCTGCAGCGGATCTTCGCCCATGATGTAGTAGGCTTTGATCTCGCCCGTCAGCGCCTTATGCGGCACCTCGGTGATGCGGGTGCCGACCTGGTCATCCATCTGCGCCGGGTCGATCCCCCAGGCGGCGGCGAATTTCGCCCGCACGGCCGGGTCGGTGACCTCCTGATAGCCGGGGAACAGGTTCGGCAGCACGCCCATATCGCAGGCGCCCTGTACATTGTTTTGCCCACGGACCGGGCCCACGCCGACGTTCGCCCGTCCCAGGTTGCCGGTGAGCAGCGCCAGGCTTGCCAGGCCGCGCACCACGTCCACCGCCTGGCCAAACTGGGTGACCCCCATGCCCCACATAATGGTGGCGGAAGGGGCGGCGGCAAACATGCGCATTGCCTCGCGGATCGCCTGCGCGCTGACCCCGACAATCCCTTCCACTGCTTCCGGGGCGTAATCTTTCACCGCCTCGCGGTAGGCGTCCAGCCCTTCGGTATAGCGTTCGACATAGGCTTTGTTGTACAGCTCTTCTTCCAGCAATACATAGCCGAAGGCGTTCACCAGCGCCATGTTGCTGCCGTTGTTAAGCTGCAGATGACGGTCGGCTATGCGTGCGGTTTCAATGCGTCGCGGATCGCAGACGATGATTTTGGCGCCGTTTTCCCGGGCTTTGATCACCCGGCGGGCGACGATGGGATGGGAGTCGGCGCAGTTGTAGCCAAAGACCAACAGGCA
Organism: Klebsiella sp. C239; assembly: GCF_048822715.1. Lineage (NCBI taxonomy): Bacteria > Pseudomonadati > Pseudomonadota > Gammaproteobacteria > Enterobacterales > Enterobacteriaceae > Klebsiella > Klebsiella sp. C239. The sequence continues at coordinate 935,945 of NZ_JBMEZK010000001.1, forward strand.
CTTCGAGTTTTCGATGTCGCTTATCGAGTTGCTCATCGCCCCGTTGCCCAGCGCCTGCTGCAGCCCGGCGACGGAAGGGCCATGGCAGACGCGGGCGCAGCAATCGACGTTGTTGGTGTTCAGCACCGCGCGGGCGAACTTTTGCATCACATAGTTGGTTTCGTTGCCGGTGCCGCGCGAGGAGCCGGTGGTCATGATGGCGCGCGGGCCATGTTTCTCTTTGATCTCCCTGAGCTTGCTGGCGGTATAGCGAATCGCCTCCTGCCAGCTGACCGGCGTGAAAGCGCCGCCTTTCTGGTAGCGGATCATCGGTTGTTTAAGACGGGGCGTCAGGAGCTGCGTGTCGTTAAGAAAATCCCAGCCGTAATAGCCTTTCAGGCACAGCTGGTTCTGGTTGGTGACGCCGTCGGCGGCTTCCGCGCGAATGATTTTATTGTTGTCGACAACCAGTTTAAGTTTGCAACCCGCCCCGCAGTAGGGGCACACGCTCGTGATTTTTTTCATCAGTAACAGACCTGTTAACAGTGAACAGAGGATCGCTGTCGCGCCGGGCCCGACGGGCAACGATCGCGGTATCGCCTGGTGGTGATGCGGACGCAGGCCCGCTGCGCTATGCAGGTCTCGTGCCAGAATTTAATTTATTGATTTACAATGAAAAATAACAGGGGAAGGATGACGGGAGCGTAACCTCGTCACTAATGACGATGACGCAGAGCGCCGACGTCAGACGCTCTGCAGGGGATAATGCCGCTACGCGAGAGGGCGGCAGCGGGCGATATGCGACTCGCTCAGGCCGACGTCGCGCGCGGCGGCACAGATTGCCTGCCAGCTGCCCGCATCCAGCGGGATCCCCTCGGCCAGGCGCGCTTCGCGGTTGGCGGCCTCCCATTCGCCGGGGGCCAGCACCGGGGCATCGGGATCGTGCGGCGACTGTTTACACCATGCGATAAAGGCCTCCGTCTGCGCCTGGCTGTCCGGGGCATCGAACGCGTCCGGGCGCAGGATCACGGTGGTCATGCAGTTAAAGATGGCGTCGACGCTGGTCTGCAGGCTTTCCTGATGGGTGGTTTGCCCCCCGGAGAGCGCGCCGCCGAGCACTTCGCACAGTGTCGCCAGGGCATAGCCTTTGTGCTGGGCGAAGGTGAGCAGGGCGCCCAGCGGCGAGGTCTGCATCACCGCCGGGTCGGTGGTGGGCAGCCCCTCGGCGTCGATCAGGCAACCGGGCGCCACGGCTTCCCCTTTGTGCCAGGCGACACGGGTTTTACCAAAGGCGATGGCGCTGGTGGCGTAGTCCAGCAGCAGCGGCGGATGGCCCGCGCGGGGAAACACCACGCACAGCGGGTTAGTGCCGAAGCGGCTGTCTTTTCCGCGGAACGGGGCGACCATCGGGTCGCCGATCACGCTGACGAAGTGAATGGAGATCAGCCCGGCGGCGGCGCACTGCTCCGCCCAGTAGCCGATGCGTCCGACGTGATGCGCATTGCGCAGGGCGATAGCCGCCATGCCGTGCTGCTTCGCCTTTTCGATGCCTAACTGCATCGCTTCGTGGGCGACCACCTGGCCGAAGCCGGCGTTGCCGTCGAGGGTGACCACGGCGCCGGCGTCTTTGGTGACCGTGGCGTGGCGGTTGAGCTGCAGAAAGCCGCCGGCGTGGGATTTGACATAGCTTGGGATCATCCCGACGCCATGGGAGTCATGCCCGGCCAGGTTGGCGGCGATCAGATGGTCGGCGACCAGCGTCGCTTCTTCTGAGCGGCTGCCGAGATGGGTAAACAGTGAGACGACAAACTGATGCAGATCCGTCGCCAGAAAGCGGTGTCCTGTTGGCACTGATTCTCTCCTGTAGTCTGTTGTTATTTTGTTATGTTTGCCGTTTTATGCTGCGCCGCCCGGCGCAGAAGGTCAAGGGCGGACTCTCCCGGCGACAGGCCACTGCGCCAGCGCCTGGGTTATACGACAGACGATAAAAAACCGGTCCGGGATCGCGTTTTAATTAACGTCATAAACACCACATTTTTAAATTCTGCCACTGTCACAAAAGCCAGAAAAAAGCCAGCCCCGGCGTTGCAAGGGGAGCTGATACCACTATATGTTAAATTTGTGTTTATTAATTGATGATTAAAGGTTGGTATCATGTATAAGAAAATAAGTGGTTTAGTGGTTTCACTGACGGCCGTTTTCGCCTGTGCCGCCTGGGCGGAGGTGCCTGCGGGCTATCCGGCGGATTATCAAAAAACGGTTGATGCCGCCGTCAAAGAGGGCAAGGTGGTGATCTATTCCACAACCGATACCAAAGCGGCCGGGCCGTTAATTAAAGGATTTGAAGCGCAATATCCGGGCGTAAAAGTCGAATATAACGACATGAACAGCACCGAGCTGTATAACCGCTATATCAGCGAGCAGGCCGCCGGGGGCGGCAGCGGGGACGTGGTGTGGAGCTCATCGATGGATACCGCGCTGAAATTAGCCACCGAGTACGCGGAACAATATGCCTCGCCGGAGGTGAAGCAATTACCCGACTGGGCGGTGTGGCAGCAGAAAGCCTATGGCACCACCTACGAGCCGGTGGTATTTATCTATAACAAACGGCTGATCCCGCAGAATGAGGTGCCGGACTCGCACACCGCGCTGGCCAAATTGATCGCCAGCCAGGCCGATAAATTTAAAGGCAAAGTCACCACCTACGATATCGAAAAATCGGGCCTCGGCTTTATGCTGGCGGTCCAGGACAGCCAGGCCGACGCGAACTATTTTACCGATCTGGCGAATATCGCTAAAGGCGGCCTGACGGTGCAGTCTTCCACCGGCACGATGATGGAGCGCGTCTCCTCTGGCGAAAACCTGATCGGCTATAACATTCTTGGCTCCTATGCCGAAGCGCGGGCGAAAAACGATCCCTCTTTAGGCATCGCCTATCCGAAAGATTACGTGCTGGTGCTCTCCCGCGTCTCGTTTATTAGCCAGGAGAGCGAACATCCCAATGCGGCGAAATTGTGGCTGGATTATGTCCTGTCGGAAAAAGGCCAACAGATCCTCGCCAGCCAGGCGGATATTCCCTCTCTTCGTCGCGATATTGAAGGCAAAAATGATATCGACGGCATGACCACGCTGCTGGGCAAAGCGTTAAAACCGATCCCGGTCAACGAAACGCTGCTGGATTATTTACAGCCGCAAAAACGTCTGCAGTTTATTAAACAATGGCGCAGCGCCGCCGCGAAATAATCCTCCCCCGGGGCATCGCCGATGCCCCTTATTCACACCCGGCGGGTTTATTCACCTGACCAAAGGGATGAACCATGAATGTATTACGCAGAAAGTGGCAGGGGCTGCCGCGCGGCGTGGTGGTGTGCATCACGGCGCTGGTGATTTACGTCCCGCTGTTATTTATTGTGGTGCAGAGTTTTCTCTCCGCGCCGTTCTTTTCCCGCTCCAAATCCTGGAGTCTGGAAGCCTTCGCCTTTATTTTTACCGACCCGGATTTTTATCTGGCGTTAAGGTCAGGGTTTATTCTGGCCTTTGGCCTGGTGATGATCGCCATTCCGCTGGGCGGTATTTTGGCCTTTCTGATGGTACGCACCGATTTACCCGGCAGGCGGTTCATTGAGCCGCTGATCCTGGTGCCGATCTTCGTCTCGCCGATGGTGCTGGGCTTTGGCTACGTTGTGGCTGCCGGGCCGGTAGGCTTCTTTTCCCAGTGGGCGCAGCAGCTGATCGGCTTTGTGCCGTGGAATATCTACTCGATGTTCAGCATTGTGGTCATCGCCGGCTTAACCCACGTGCCGCACGCCTATCTCTATATCTCCTCGGCGCTGCGCAGCGTCGGCTCGGATGTGGAAGAGGCGGCGCGCACCGTCGGCGCCACGCCGCTGCAGGTGATGACTTCGGTGAGTCTGCCAATGGTGCGGCCCTCCATTCTTTACGCCTGCGTGCTGCTCTTTTTCCTTGGTCTGGAAGTCTTCGGTCTGATGCTGGTGCTGGGCGACCCCGAGGGCAACATGGTGCTGGCGACCTATCTCTACAAGCTGACCAATAAGCTTGGCACCCCCTCCTACCATCTGATGGCGGCGGTGGCGGTGGTGCTGATCTGCATCACCATCCCGCTGGTCATGCTCCAGCGTCGGCTGATGCGCACCGCCAACCGCTTTGTCACTATGAAGGGCAAGGCGTCGCAGGCGCGGGCGCTGCCGCTGGGCAAATGGCGCTGGGTGGCCGGGGCGGTGGTGGTGGCCTGGCTGACGGTGACCATCGGCGTGCCGCTGCTCGGCGTGGCGCTGCGCGCCTTTATCTCCAACTGGGGCGTCGGCGTGTCGCTGTGGGATGAGCTGTCGCTGACGACGTTCCACAATATCTGGCAGCAGCCCAACCTGCTGCGGGCGATCGTCAACTCGATGGCTATCGGCATCGTCGGCGGCGCGCTGGCGGTGATCTGCTATCTGTTTGTCGGCATCGCCATGCACCGCAAAGCGGACAACGTCACCCGCTTTCTTGACTACAGCGTGCTGGTCCCGCGCGCGGTGCCGGGGCTGCTGGCCGGTCTGGCCTTCCTGTGGGTGTTCCTGTTTGTGCCGATGTGGCTCGATCAGTCGCTGAAGCATGGCTGGCTCTCGGCGCTGCCGGTGGCGGACTGGCTGCGGGAGCACCTTATCGTGCAGCTGCGCGCGCTGCGCAATACCATCTTCAGCGTCTGGCTGGCCTACACCGTGGTATGGATGGCCTATGGCCTGCGGCTCATCTCCTCGACGCTGCTGCAGGTGGGACCGGAGCTGGAGGAGGCGGCGCGCAGCACCGGCGCCTCGCGGGGGCAGATCACCCGCCACGTCACCGTCCCGCTGTCGCGCTATGGGCTGATTGGCTCCTGGCTGCTGATGTTTCTGATCTTTGAGCGCGAATATTCCACCGGCGTCTATCTGCTGTCGCCGGGTACCGAAACCATCGGCTCGATGCTGGTGTCGCTGTGGGCGGCGGGGGCCATCGATATCGTCGCGGCGCTCTCCTTTATCAATATTCTGCTGGTGGTGATTGGCCTTGGCATCGCCCTGCGCTTTGGAGTGAAATTACATGATTGAGTTATCGGTAGAAAATCTGCATCTCACCTATGGCGACAACCCGGTGCTGAAAGGGGTGTCGATGACGCTCGGCCGGGGAGAGGTGGTGTCGCTGCTGGGGCCTTCGGGAAGCGGCAAAACCACGCTGCTGCGGGCGGTGGCTGGGCTGGAAAAACCGACGAGCGGGCGGATCGCCATCGGCAACCGCACGGTGTACGACGGCACGCCGCGCAGCGAAATCCCGGCCGAAGAGCGTAACCTCGGCCTGGTGTTCCAGTCCTATGCCCTGTGGCCGCACAAAACGGTGTTCGACAACGTGGCCTATCCGCTGAAGCTGCGTAAAGTCGCCGCCGGGGAGATAAAAGAGCGGGTGCAGCGCGTGCTGGATCAGCTGGGGCTGGGGCATCTTGGCAACCGCCATCCGCACCAGCTCTCCGGCGGCCAACAGCAGCGGGTGGCCATTGGCCGGGCGCTGGTCTACAACCCGCCGGTGATCCTGCTGGATGAGCCGCTCTCTAACCTCGACGCCAAGCTGCGCGAGGAGGCGCGGGTGTTTCTGCGCGAGCTGATCATCAAGCTGGGCCTCTCGGCGCTGATGGTCACCCACGATCAAAATGAAGCGATGGCCATCTCCGATCGTATTCTGCTGCTGAACAATGGCGTCATCGAGCAGCAGGGGACGCCGCAGGAGATGTACGGCAGCCCGGCGACGCTGTTCGCCGCCGAGTTTATGGGCAGCAATAACCGCCTGCACGGCAAGGTGATGGCGCTGGAGAACGGCAGGGCGCGCATCGAAGGCGCCAGCTGGAGCCTGTGGGGGCGAGCGGGCGAGGGGGTCAGCGTCGGCGAGCCGGCGACGGCGGTGATCCGCGTCGAGCGTCTGCGTCTTGACGGCGCGGCGCAGGATAACAGTCTCCAGCTACCGCTGCTGACCAGCATGTACCTCGGCGACCGCTGGGAGTACCTGTTCCGCACCGAGGGCGACGACTTTCCGCTACGCGCCTACGGAACCGCGCTGCGCGATGCTGAACACTGCCATCTGACGCTTCCGGCGGAGGATGTGTGGATTTTTCCGCAGCGGTAACCGTTTGTTAAGACGCCAGATGGCACACGGCTTCAATATTGTGCCCGTCTGGCGCGATCACAAAGGCGGCGTAGTACCCGGCGTGGTAGTTGGGCCGTAACCCCGGCGCGCCGTTGTCCTTTCCTCCGGCGGCCAGCGCTGCCTGCCAGAAGGCGTCTACCTGCTCGCGGCTGTCGGCGCGAAAGGCGATATGCAGCGGCGCAGGGTTGTCCGCACTTTGATAGAGACACAAAGAGACATCCCCGCAGCCGGCCAGCTCTGCGCCGTAGGTCGGATCGCCTTCGCCGACCAGCGTTACGCCCAGCGGTGCAAGGGCTTGTAAAAAGAACGCTTTGCTGGCGGCATAGTCACTGACGCCGAATTTCACATGATCGAACATCTCTTCTCTTCTCCTGTGGACGGGGTATCGCCAGCCGAACGCGTTAGCCGGGAAATAGATGCAAAATAGTTAACAACGGGTAGTAACTTTTTTAACAGCTCAAAATGTTTAATTATTCCTAATACGAGTATTTACAGACGTTTAATCTGCCATGTACCATAAACAAAAAATAACATTTGTGATACAAGTCACTCTTTTTTGGCGCATGGGTAAGCTCAGCGCGGTGTGAACGCCGCCGGTTTACCGCCTCAAGGTTATGGCAGCACCCTTCTCACGATGACATTCCGGTGAATTTCTCTCCGATTTCCCGCGTTTCGTTGAGAATCGTCTACTATCCAAACGATAACCCTATAAATGATATCGCCTCTGGCGATGTTTTATCCGACTTGCCGGTCCGGGCCAGACGCTAAGCGGTTTAAAAGCGCAATGGTATCGGTTCCAGCACGACATTCACTGGTTTTGTCAGCGACAAAAACAGTAATTTTCAATGACAGGAATGTGATGATGTCGAGCGAGAAAACTAACAATTCCAGGCGTGATTTCCTGGTGAAATCGATGGCGCTGATCCCGACGGTGGTGATCGGCGGCGCGGGAGCAGGGGCCATTGGCGTGGCCACCAGCGCGACCGCGCAGGCGGCCCCCGCTTCAGAGCCAGCCTCCGGGAACACGGCGGCGGCCAGCGACTGGAAGCCGCAGTTCTTCAACGATCGTGAGTGGGCGTTTATCAACGCCGCCGTCGCTCGCTTAATCCCGGCGGATGAACTTGGCCCCGGCGCTAAAGAGGCCGGCGTGCCGGAGTTTATCGACCGCCAGCTCAATACCCCTTACGCCACCGGCTCCATCTGGTATATGCAGGGGCCCTTCAACCCCGACGTGCCGAAAGAGATGGGCTATCAGCTGCCGCTGGTGCCCAAACAGATCTATAACCTCGGGATCGCCGATGCCGAGGCCTGGTGTCAGGACAAGTATCACAAGACTTTTGCTGAACTGAGCAGCGAGCAGCAGGACGAGGCGCTCGGCCTGTGGGAATCGGGCAAAGCCGAGTTCAAACAGCTACCGGCTTCGCTGTTCTTCACCTATCTGCTGCAGAACACCCGCGAAGGCTTCTTCAGCGACCCGATCCATGGCGGTAACAAAGGCATGGTCGGCTGGACGCTGATTAATTTTCCCGGCGCGCGCGCCGACTTTATGGATTGGGTTGAACGGGGCGAACGCTACCCCTTCCCACCGGTATCAATTAATGGGGAGAGGGCGTAATCATGGCCACCGTATTGAAAAAAACCGATGTCGCGATCGTCGGCTTCGGCTGGGTTGGGGCGATCATGGCCAAAGAGCTGACCGAAGCCGGGCTCAACGTCGTGGCGCTGGAGCGCGGCCCGATGCGCGACACCTGGCCGGACGGCGCCTATCCGCAGGTGATTGATGAGCTGACCTACAACATCCGCCGCAAGCTGTTCCAGGACCTGTCGAAAAGCACCGTCACCATCCGGCATAACACCAGCCAGCAGGCGGTGCCGTATCGCCAGCTGGCGGCCTTCCTGCCGGGTACCGGCGTGGGCGGCGCCGGGCTGCACTGGTCCGGCGTCCATTTCCGCGTCGATCCCATCGAACTGCGGATGCGCAGCCACTATGAAGAGCGCTACGGCAAAAACTTCATCCCCCAGGATATGATCATCCAGGATTTCGGCGTCACTTACGACGAGCTGGAACCGTTCTTCGATAAAGCGGAGAAAGTGTTCGGCACCTCCGGGACCGCCTGGTCGATCAAAGGCAAGGTCGTCGGTAAAGGCCGCGGCGGCAACGCCTTCGCCCCGGACCGTTCAGATGACTTCCCGCTGCCGGCGCAGAAAAACACCTGGTCGGCGCAGCTGTTTGAAAAAGCGGCGCTCGAGGTGGGCTACCATCCCTACAACCTGCCGTCGGCCAACACTTCCGACTCCTATACCAACCCGTACGGCGCGCAGATGGGCCCGTGCAACTTCTGCGGTTTCTGCAGCGGCTACGCCTGCTACATGTACTCCAAAGCCTCGCCGAACGTGAACATTCTGCCGGCGCTGCGCCAGGAAAAACGCTTTGAGCTGCGGACCAACGCCAACGTGCTGAAGGTCAACCTGACCGACGACAAATCCCGTGCCACCGGCGTGACCTACGTCGACGGCCAGGGGCGCGAAATGGAGCAGCCGGCGGACCTGGTGATCATCGGCGCCTTCCAGTTCCATAACGTGCACCTGATGCTGCTCTCCGGGATCGGCAAACCCTACAATCCGGAGACCGGCGAAGGGGTGGTGGGGCGTAACTTCGCCTACCAGAACATGACCACCATTAAGGCCATTTTCGACAAAGACACCTACACCAACCCGTTTATCGGCGCGGGCGGCAACGGCGTCGGCGTCGACGACTTCAACGCCGACAACTTCGACCACGGCGCGGCGGGCTTTGTCGGCGGTTCGCCGTTCTGGGTCAACCAGGCCGGGACCAAGCCCATCTCCGGTTTCCCGGTACCGCCTGGCACCCCGGCGTGGGGCAGCAAATGGAAAGCGGCGGTGGCCGATACCTACACCCATCACCTGTCGATGGATGCTCACGGCGCGCACCAGTCCTATCGGCAGAACTACCTCGATCTTGATCCGAACTACAAAAACGTCTTTGGCCAGCCGCTGCTGCGCATGACCTTTGACTGGCAGGAAAACGACATCAAGATGGCGCAGTTTATGTTCGATAAGATGGCGCCGATCGCCAAAGCGATGAAGCCGAAATATATCCTCGGCAGCCCGAAAAACGCCAACAGCCACTTTGATACCACCACCTACCAGACCACCCATATGAACGGCGGGGCGGTGATGGGGGAGGATCCGAAAACCAGCGCCGTTAACCGTTATCTGCAAAGCTGGGACGTGCATAACGTCTTCGTCATCGGCGCCTCCGCTTTCCCGCAGGGGCTGGGCTATAACCCAACCGGCACGGTGGCCGCGCTGGCGTACTGGTCAGCGAAGGCGATCCGCGAGCAGTATCTGAAAAATCCGGGTCCCCTGGTGCAGGCATAAAGGAAGGCAGATGATGAAAATGCAATGGTTATCGGCCCTGGTGCTTGGGGCATTGAGCTGCGCGGCCTTCGCCGAAGAGGCGCCTGCGGACAGCAATCTGATTAAGCAAGGGGAGTATCTGGCGCGGGCGGGGGACTGTGTCGCCTGCCACACCAACGGCAAAGCGGGCAAACCTTTCGCCGGCGGTCTGCCGATGGAGACGCCGATCGGCACCATCTACTCCACCAATATCACGCCGGATAAAGAACACGGCATCGGCGGGTACACCTTCGAAGAGTTCGACGACGCGGTGCGCAAGGGTGTGCGGAAAGACGGTTCCACGCTCTATCCGGCAATGCCGTATCCCTCATTCGCGCGGATCAGTGAAGCGGACATGCGCGCCATGTACGCCTACTTTATGCATGGCGTGGAGCCGGTGAATGTCGCCAACAAGGACACCGACATCCCGTGGCCGCTGTCGATGCGCTGGCCGCTGGCGTTCTGGCGCGGCATCTTCGCCCCGACGCCGAGCGACTTTGTCGCCAACCCGCAGGTTGACCCGGTGCTGGAGCGCGGTCGCTATCTGGTGGAAGGCCTGGGCCACTGCGGCGCCTGTCATACCCCGCGTAGCCTGACGATGCAGGAAAAAGCGCTCAGCGAAAGCGAAGGCGATGATTACCTGGCGGGCAGCAATGCGCCGATTGACGGCTGGGTCGCCTCCAGCCTGCGCGGCGAAAATCGCGACGGTCTGGGGACCTGGAGCGAAGCCGAGCTGGCTGAGTTCCTGAAAACCGGACGTAACGATAAATCGGTGGTCTTCGGCGGCATGAGCGATGTGGTGGAGCACAGTCTGCAGTATCTCTCTGATGACGACATCACCGCCATCGCCCGCTATCTGAAGTCGCTCCCGCCGCGCGGCGGCAAACAGACCCCAGCCCCGGTGGAAGACAGCGTGGCGAAAGATCTGTGGAAGGGTAACGACAGCAAAACCGGCGCCGCGCTGTATGTCGATAACTGCGCCGCCTGCCACCGCACCGACGGCGCGGGCTACCAGCGCGCCTTCCCGTCGCTGAAGGGCAACCCGGTGGTACAGACCGAAGATGCCACTTCGCTTATCCACATCGTTCTGACCGGGAGCACCACGCCGGCGGTGAAAGATGCGGTCTCCAACCTGACCATGCCGTCATTTGGCTGGCGTCTGGACGACCAGCAGGTGGCGGATGTGGTCAACTTCATCCGCACCAGCTGGGGCAACAACGCGCCGGCGGTCAGCGCCAGCGATGTGGCGAAGGTGCGTAAGGAGACCGCGGCGCACGATGAGAAGGCGTTAGGCAACGCCGATATCTCGAAGCTGCCGGGGGCCGGACAGTAACCGTCAGGGTTGCGTCGCCCGCGCGGCGCAACCCTGACTTAGCCAGGACGTAAAATACTGTCTGAATCAAGGAGTTTGCCTTCATGCTGCATGCAGAGCGACTGACCTGCATCGTTGACGATCGACCGCTGTTTGCGGAGCTGACGCTATCCCTTGCTGCCGGCGAGCTGCTGCAGGTCGCCGGTGATAACGGCGCGGGGAAAACCTCGCTGCTGCGGATCCTTTGCGGCCTGGCGCGCCCGGAAAGCGGGGTGGTGAGCTGGCAGGGCCAGCCGCTGGCCCAGGTGCGGGAGTCATTTCACCGGCAGCTGCTGTGGCTGGGCCATAAGCCCGGCGTCAACGCGGCGCTGACCGCCGATGAAAACCTGCGTTTCTTCTTTCCGGCCAGCCGCCTTCAGCAGCGGGAAAGCGCCCTCGCCGCCGTCGGCCTGGCGGGCTATGAAGATCTCCCCTTAAGCCAGCTCTCCGCCGGGCAGCAGCGCCGGGTGGCGCTGACCCGCCTGTGGTTAACCGACGCGCCGCTGTGGATCCTCGATGAGCCGTTCACCGCCCTCGACGCCACGGCGATAGAAACCCTGACCCGTCGCCTGGAGCAGCACGCCCGGCAGGGGGGAAGCGCGATCCTCACCACCCATCAGCCGCTGCGGCCGCTGGGCTGCCCGTTGCGCACCCTGCGCCTCGGCGACGACGGCGGGAGGCGGCAATGATGAGAGCGCTGTTGGCCCGGGAACTGCGCCTGGCGTGGCGCAGCGGGGCAGAGATCCTCAATCCGCTATGGTTCTTTCTGATCGTCATCACCCTGTTTCCGTTCGGCGTTGGCGCCGCGCCGCAACTGCTGGCGCAGATTGCGCCGGGCGTGGTGTGGGTCGCCGCGCTGCTGGCGGCGCTGCTGGTGATGGATCGGTTGTTTCGCGACGACTGGCAGGACGGTTCCCTGGAGCAGCTGATGCTTCTGCCGACGCCGCTGGTGGCGGTGGTGCTGGTGAAGGTGGTCGCTCACTGGATGATGAGCGGCCTGCCGCTGCTGATCGTCTCGCCGCTGGCGGCGCTGCTGCTGGGGATGAATCTGCACGACGCCGGCGTGCTGGCGCTGACCTTGCTGCTTGGCACGCCGACGCTCAGTTTTCTTGGCGCGGTGGGGGTTGGCCTGACCGTCGGCCTGAAGCGCGGCGGCGTCCTGCTGAGCCTGCTGTTGCTGCCGCTGGCGGTGCCGCTGCTGATTTTCGCCACCGCGGCCTGCCAGGCGGCGGCCGCCGGGCTCCCGGTCAGCGGCTATCTGGCGATGCTGGCGGCGTTCTTAACCGCCAGCGCCACCCTGTGTCCGTTCGCCACCGCCGCCGCGCTGCGGCTGACCGTGCAATAATTCGCTGCGCCTGCGGGCGCGGCCATCATAACCGTGTGAGTAAGCGTCTATGTGGAAAGCGTTACATCAACTGGCGATCCCCGAGCGGCTGTACCGCCTGTGCGGATGCTGGATCCCCTGGCTGGCGGCGTTGAGCGCGCTGTTGCTGGTCATCGGCCTGGGGTGGGGATTTGGCTTCGCCCCGGCGGACTATCAGCAGGGGGAAAGCTACCGGATCATGTATCTTCACGTCCCGGCGGCGATGTGGTCGATGGGGCTGTACCTGGCGATGGCCGTCGCGGCCTTCGTCGGGGTGGTCTGGCAGATCAAAATGGCCGACCTGGCGATCGCCGCCCTGGCGCCGGTGGGGGCGGTCTGCACCCTGGTGGCGCTGGTCAGCGGCGCGGCGTGGGGCAAGCCGATGTGGGGGACCTGGTGGATCTGGGACGCCCGCCTGACCTCGGAGCTGGTGCTGCTGTTTCTGTATGCCGGCGTCATCGCCCTGTGGCACGCCTTTGACGACCGCCGCCTGGCCGGGCGCGCGGCGGGGATCCTCGTCCTGGTCGGGGTGGTCAATCTGCCCATCATTCATTACTCGGTTTACTGGTGGAACACCCTGCACCAGGGCTCGACCAACCTGCAGCAAACCATCGACCCGAGCATGCGTCTGCCGCTGCGGATCTGCATTTTTGCTTTCCTCGCGCTGTCGGTCACCCTGACCCTGATGCGCCTGCGTAACCTGATCCTCCAGCTGGAACGTCGTCGGCCGTGGGTGATGGCGCTGGCTAACAAAGGAGCCGCCCGATGAGCCCCGCTTTTTCTTCGTTCGCCGCCTTCCTGAATATGGGCGGCTATGCCCTGTACGTCTGGCTGGCGGTGGCCGTGGCCATCGCCGCCTTTGGCCTGCTGACGGTTCATACCCTGTGGGCGCGGCGGGCGCTATTCCATGAGGTGCGACGCCAGCAGGCGCGCGAGCGGCGGATCGCGGCCGCTCGCGAACATGACAAGGAGGCCGCGGATGCAAGCGCGTCGTAAAACCCGGCTGTATATCGTGCTGGCGGTGCTCGCCGGCCTTGGGCTGACCGTCAGCCTGACGCTGTACGCCTTGAGCAGCAATATCGATCTGTTCTACACCCCGGGGGAAATTATCTACGGTAAAACGGAAACCCGGGCGCTGCCCCATACCGGGCAGCGCCTGCGGGTAGGGGGCTACGTTCAGCCCGGCTCCCTGCAGCGCGACCCGCAAACCCTCGACGTGCGCTTTAAGCTGTATGACGCCCGCGGGGTCGTGGACGTCAGCTATAAGGGCATTCTGCCGGACCTGTTCCGTGAAGGACAGGGCGTGGTGGCCCAGGGCGTTCTGGACGGCGAGCGGCATATCACCGCTCAGCAGGTGCTGGCCAAGCATGATGAAAATTACACCCCGCCGGAGGTGAAAAACGCCATGACGCCGGCGAAAGCGGAGGCGCAGCCATGATGCCGGAGCTGGGCAACTTTTTATTGTGTCTGGCGGCGGGGCTGGCGCTGCTCCTGAGCGTCTATCCCCTGTGGGGCGCGGCGCGGCAGGACCGGCGGCTGATGGCCCTGGCCCGGCCGCTGGCCTGTGGGCTGTTCGCCTGCATCGGCGGCGCCTTCCTGCTGCTGGTGCACGCCTTCGTGGTCAACGATTTTACCGTCCGCTACGTGGCGGAAAACTCCAATAGCGCGCTGCCGGTGTGGTATCGGGTCGCGGCGACCTGGGGGGCGCACGAGGGCTCGCTGCTGCTGTGGGTCCTGCTGCTCAGCGTCTGGACCTTCGCCGTCGCCCTCTTCAGCCGCCGGATGCCGCTCGACGCCGTCGCCCGGGTGCTGGCGGTGATGGGGATGATCGCCTTTGGGTTCCTGCTGTTCATCCTCTTTACCTCCAACCCGTTCAGCCGCGGCCTGCCGCAGTACCCCATTGACGGCCGCGACCTTAATCCGCTGCTGCAGGATATAGGCATGATTTTTCATCCGCCGATCCTCTATATGGGGTACGTCGGCTTCTCGGTGGCTTTCGCCTTCGCCATCGCCTCGCTGCTGGCGGGGCGGCTGGACACCGCGTGGGCGCGCTGGTCGCGTCCCTGGACCCAGGCGGCGTGGATGTTCCTCACTCTCGGCATCGTGCTGGGCTCGGCGTGGGCCTATTACGAACTGGGCTGGGGCGGCTGGTGGTTCTGGGACCCGGTGGAAAACGCCTCGTTTATGCCGTGGCTGGTAGGGACCGCGCTGCTGCACTCCCTGGCGGTGACCGAGAAGCGCGGCAGCTTCCGCGCCTGGACGGTGCTGCTGGCCATCGCCGCCTTCTCCCTGTGCCTGCTGGGCACCTTCCTGGTGCGCTCCGGGGTGCTGGTCTCGGTGCATGCCTTCGCCTCGGATCCGTCGCGCGGGCTGTTCATTCTGGCGCTGCTGATTGTCGCCATCGGCGGGTCGCTGCTGCTGTACGCCCTGAAGGGCGGCCGGGTGCGCGCGCGGGTGGAACATACCCTGTGGTCGCGCGAGTCGTTCCTGCTGGGCAACAATATTTTGCTGATGGCCGCGATGCTGGTGGTGCTCCTCGGAACGCTGCTGCCGCTGGTGCATAAAGAGCTGGGCCTCGGCAGCATCTCCATCGGCGAGCCGTTCTTTAACACCATGTTCACCGCCCTGATGGCGCCGTTTGCGCTGCTGCTGGGGCTGGGACCGCTGATCCGCTGGCGGCGCGATGACGTCGCCAGGCAGATTAAGCACCTGGTGGTCGCCCTGGTGGTGACGTTGTCACTTTCTCTGGCGCTGCCGTGGTTGCTGCAGGATCGTATCACCGCGATGGCGGTCATTGGTCTGATGATGGCCCTGTGGGTGCTGATCTTCGCCCTGATGGAGGTTCACGAACGGGCCACCCATCGCCACGGCTTCTGGCGCGGCCTGCGGACGCTGACCCGCAGCCAGTGGGGGATGGTGCTCGGTCACGTCGGCGTGGCGGTGACCGTTATCGGCATCACCTTTAGCCAGAACTACAGCGTGGAGCGCGATGTACGGATGCGCCCCGGCGACAGTATCGATATCCACCGCTATCACTTCGTGTTTAACGGCGTGCGCAATATCGTCGGCCCCAACTGGACCGGCGGGGAAGGCATTATTGCCGTGACCCGCAACGGCCGCCCGGAAGCGACGCTGTATGCCGAGAAACGCTTTTACACCGCCAGCCGGATGATGATGACCGAGGCGGCGATCAGCGGCGGGCTTACCCGCGATCTGTACGCCGCGCTGGGGGAAGAACTGAGCGACGGCAGCTGGGCGGTGCGTCTGTACTACAAACCGTTCGTTCGCTGGATCTGGTACGGCGGGGTGCTGATGGCCCTCGGCGGTCTGTGCTGCATGCTCGACCCGCGCTACCGGATGCGTAAGAAACTGCAGGAGGCCTCATGAACCGGAAGCTGCTGTTTATCCCGCTGGTGCTGTTTCTGGCGCTGGCCGCCGCGCTGTTCTGGCAGCTGATGCGTAACGCCGATGGCGACGACCCGACGACCCTCGAGTCGGCGCTGATTGGCAAACCGCTGCCGGAATTTCGCCTTGAAGCGCTGGATACCCCCGGCCAGACGCTGGACCGACGGACGCTGATTGACGGCAAGCCGCTGCTGCTTAACGTCTGGGCCACCTGGTGCCCAACCTGTCGCGCCGAGCATCAGTTTCTCAACGGCCTGGCGCAGCAGGGCGTGCGGGTGGTGGGGATGAACTACAAAGACGATCGGCAGAAGGCGATCAGCTGGCTGCAGCGCCTGGGTAATCCGTACAGGCTGAGCCTGTACGACGGCAACGGCATGCTCGGCCTGGATCTGGGGGTTTATGGCGCGCCGGAGACGTTTCTCATCGACGGTCAGGGCATCATCCGCTGGCGGCACGCCGGCGACCTGAACGACCGGGTGTGGCGCGAGGAGCTCCAGCCGCTGTGGAATCAATACAACCGGGGGGCGGGCTGATGAGAGGTGTCATAGGCATTCTGCTGGCGCTGATGCTGACCGGCCAGGCGTGGGCCGCCATCGACACCTGGCAGTTTAAAGACGAGGCCCAGGAGCAGGCGTTCCGCGAGATCACCTCCCGGCTGCGCTGCCCGAAATGCCAGAACAACAGCATCGCCGACTCGAACGCGATGATTGCCGCCGATATGCGGCAGAAGGTGTACGAGCTGATGCAGCAGGGGAAAACGAAAGGGCAGATCGTTGACTATATGGTGGCCCGCTACGGCAATTTTGTCAGCTACGAGCCGCCGCTGACCGCGGGCACGGTGCTTCTGTGGCTGGGGCCGGGGCTGTTCGTCCTGGCGGGCGCGGGGGTGATTATCGCCCGCGCGCGTCGTCGCGATATTCCTGACGCGGCGCTCAGCGTCGAAGAGCGCCAGCGGCTGGCGGCATTATTGAAAGAAGGAAAAGAACGATGAGCCTGTTGGTGGTTATCGCCGGGCTGTTGCTGGCTGGCGCGCTGGGGCTGCTGTACTTCCCGTGGTCGGGCAAAGGGGCGGTGGACCGCGATACCCTCAACCGCGCCCTGTATCAGTCGCGCCTGCAGGAGCTGGCGCAGGAGCGCGGCGAGGACAACCCGGCGCTGGTCGTCGAGCTGCAGCGCACGCTGCTGACGGATATCCCGCCCCAGGTACAGCCTGGCGAACGGCCGCTAAGCCGCTGGGCGCTGTTTCCGGGCGCGCTGCTGCTGGTGGTCCTGAGCCTGGGCCTGTATCTGAAAACCAGCGATATTGGCCAGGTGCTGCTCTGGCAGCAGGCGGAGCGGCATTATCCTGCGCTGTTGCAGCAGGTTAAGGACCCGACCGCGCCGCCGCTGCGTATGGATGAGCTGGCGGAGCTGCGGCTTGGCCTGCGCAGCCATCTGCAGAATACTCCGCACGACCTCGCCGGCTGGCAGCTGCTTGGGCGGCTGGGCCTGTTGTTGAACGATGGCGAGACGGCGATCGGCGCCTTTGGCCGGGCGCATGCGCTGGCGGCGGACGACCCGGCGGCGGCTTTCGATTATGCCAGCGCGCTGGTGCGGGCGGGGGATAGCGGTCAGGTCCGGATGGGCGAGCTGCTGCTGCGCGACCTGCATCAGCGACAGCCGACCAGCCTGCCGGTGCTGGAGATGCTAGCCCTGAGCGCGGTACGTAATGAAGATTACCCCGAAGCCGTGGCGGCCCTGCAGGCGTTGCTGGCCCGGCTGCCGGAAGGGGATGCGCGGCGCGAGGCGATTGTCCGCCAGCTGGCGCAGGCGCAGCAGCAGGCGCAGTAACTGCCCGGCGGCGCTGCGTTAGCGTGGGCCTGGGGATATGAGCTGACGGGAGGTCTTTGTAGGCCGGGTAAGCGAAGCGCCACCCGGCAACATGTTGAGCTCGGAGCCTGATACCTTCCCGGCGGCGCTGTGTTAGCGTGGGCCTGGGGATATGAGCTGACGGGAGGCCTTTGTAGGCCGGGTAAGCGAAGCGCCACCCGGCAACATGGCGGGCACGGAGCGATATCTTGCCCGGCGGCGGGGGAGGCTGTTATCGGTTTTACAGGTTCTCAGCCCGGGGAAAGCGTTTATCACGCGTGACTTCAGCGTAGTTTGCGCTCCCGGTTAATCGTCTGCGTTATGTCTGGCATGGCGCAGGGAGCGCACAGGGGGCGGCCAGTCGCCGCCGCCCCCTGTACCCCCGGGCTCCGGCCAGCAAAATCGCCACTGCGTGGTCCCTTCGACTTATCCCTGCAGGCTTCGGGTCGGGCCGAGGCAGCGTCCGTGCAAAACACGGCCCTCAGCCCGCATCCATGCGGGCTGCCCCGGCCTTCCGGGAACGTCTCAGCGATTTTGAGGCCGCCAGCACCGGCAGTTTCAGCAACCATGGTGAATATATTAACGACAGGTCGCACGAACCCTGTAGGCCGGGTAAGGCGCAGCCGCCACCCGGCACAAAATCGGCTCCGTGCCCGCTGTCCTTGCCCGGCGGCGCTACGCTTGCGCGGGCCTACGAAGGGCGCGAATAGAGCACCAAATCGCGGGCCGGGTAAGGTGTAGCTGTCACCCGGCAAAAAAACGGCACAAGAGCGGCACAAATACGGCCCAACAGCGTAGCCGGGATAAGGCGTCACGCATCGCTTTCCGGGGTTCCCTGCTGGCGCTATGCGCAGCCGCTTCCGTGTTAAGCTCCCTGGTGTCGCAGGAATGACTGAAGAATCTCCCCCTTAGCATCAGCAGCAGGCTGCCGCTTAGGCCCCGGAGAACACTATCTTAAGGTTGCATGCGCGGTAGAACTCGATCAACGAGGTTAAAAGGGGCTTCAGCGCGGAACGCGAGTTAAGGCTAATCAGGGCAGGGGAACCGGCAGAATTTATAATCCAACAACCGGCTACACCGGGCCTTCGGCACCATTTGGCTGGAACAGCCACATGGACATCATCTGGCGCTGTCATGCCGCTGACGCGGTATCCAGAAGCTACTTGATATTGTAAGGGTACGAATGCTATTGCAGAATTTCACGTCTGCTGTGTGCCAGGAGCGGACATTGTCGCCTCACTCAAATTTGATGGGGATGCTTTAGAACTTTTATGGTAGATGTAAATAGCTCGCAGAATAAAACGTACAAGGAAAAGCTATGAAGATCAGACTAGCTGTGCCTGTAGAGGCAGAAGAATGCTGGAACATTCGAAATCAGGCTATACGTTACGGATGTAAGAATAGTTATGATGATGCGGTTATTGCAGCCTGGACACCGGAAAAAATGCCTGAAAGCTACAGGAATGTCATTGTAGCGAATCCTTTTTTCGTTGTTGCGGCTGATGGCAGACTATTAGCTACAGGCTATCTTGATCTATCTACAGGAAGTATTGAGGCTGTATTTACGTTACCTCGATATACAGGTAAAGGGTTAGGTAGTCAGATTATTGAAGCCATCAAAAGTGAAGCTCGTGAACGTGGATTTGAGCAATTGACTTTGTCCTCAACACCTAATGCCCAGACTTTTTATGAGAAGCATGGTTTCAAACTTATGCAGGAAAGCATGTATCCCTCTGCCTTGGCGCAGGCTGAACTGCGCTGCATGGAAATGTCTATAAATCTCCTGGGATAGTAGTTCGCTGTCTAATCGCAATGATCACTATAGCCAGTAACCACTGCAGATAGTTCTTAAAAGCTTCAAAAATTAACATCCGTACTTTGCACCGTCCGGACCTTGCTTAGCATGAATTTCTTCTGTGTCCAAGTGCGGAAGTGGTTACAACATTCTGTGTGGTGCAACGGGGAGCGTGTCAAAGGAGTCAAGCTGGCAATCAGGCAGAGCTTGAGATTTCGCTAGGGACTAAAATCAGTCCTGCCATCGCAACACTAAATTAGCCTCAAGAAACGCTTTAGATTGCCGACATATACATTTAACGTAATCCCTGAAAATAAACAAAATGGATTGAGCCGTATGAAAAAACTTTTACTTCTTTTTCCGCTGGTGTTTACTGCGCCGGTACAGGCTTCTGAAGTCACGGTAGGTCAGATTTGCAAGGCTACTTCTGCTGCGATGTTTGGCCGTGACCATAAGATCATGAAACTGGATAAAGTTGAATCAGGTATTGCCTACGTACATTATATCCGACAGAACGATGGCACCCGTTGGGCAATAAAGTGCAAACTTATAGGTGATCAGGTTATGTGGGCATCTGATAACCCTGACAGCACCGGTCGCTGGCGGGATGATCCTGCGGACAGTACAGTCAAATATTCTATTGATGGTAAAAAAATAATTATTACCGAGCTCTATAGTGACGGTTCCAGTACCACGAACTCTTATCCCTTGAAGCAGCTAAAATGACTTTGACCTGCTCTCCGTTGATTACGACACCTCAATGTTAGTAACGTAGTTGTGGGAGTTGCAAACTTCCGCTCCTCGCTCATGGCGGACCTGGGTTCACCTGGTTTGTCCGCTTGATGCCAGGAGCGGAAAGCGCTGACATCACCAGGTACCACTCAACGCGGCGCAAGCCAGTCAGTTAGCTAGCGAGTTTTTGTAGGCCGGGTAAGGCGCAGCCGCCACCTGGCAAAAATACGGCACAAATACGGCCCAACAGCGTAGCCGGGACAAGGCGTCACGCATCGCTCTCCGGGATTCTCCCTGCTGGCGCTATGCTCAGCCGCTTCCGTGTTAAGTTTCAGGTGTCGCATGAATCACTGAAGTACATCCCCCTTAGCATCAGCAGCAGGCTGCCGCTTAGGCCCCGGAGATCCCTCCCTTAACGCTGCAAGCGCGGTAGATCCCCGGCACCGGAGTTAAAAAGGATTAGCTAAAGGTCTTCAGCGCGGGACGCGAATCCATGCTAATCACTTGAGGGTTTTAGCTCGCCCATGTTCCCCGACGAACCGGATCGCGCTGCCGACAGCTGGCAAAAGAGTCGTTGATATAGTCGCTCAGCGCCCACTTGTCCTAATAGCCAAACGTCCTCGGGAAAGGATGTAGTACGAAGCGCCGGGTCAGGGGGTCAACGTGATTGCCACTGAAGACGCGGTGTTCACGGATCATCTCATCTGGTAACCTGTCACTCGCGCCGTTGGTAACGTGAATATTCATGGTTAACTTTGGAACTCAGACGATTAATGAAAACTAGCAGACTATTCACTTTAATTTTGCCATTGTTACTGACACTCTGCGCCAGCACAGAGGCCAGCGCCAGCACACCTTCAGGCAGCATTTCCTCAGCAAACACATCAATTACCACTCGTGATAAGAACGGAAACCTACTGCCGAGTTTCCTGCGGATTCAGTACGATGTTGATTCAGATGGCAGAGTTCAGAATGTAAAGATACTTGAATCGACAACGACTCCGGAGTTGGAACATCAAGTCATTGATAAAATGCTTAAAAAATGGCGCTTTGAAAAGGGCAAACCGGGAATAGCTCAAAGATTAGTCGTCAAGATCCCACCCAAATCAGACGGCGGTCCCGCAAATAAGCAGTAAGCACTTTTAATGACTAGTCGCCTGACGCAACGTCTACGCCGTTAACATCCCCTGGGCGCCTGGAGCGGACTCTACCTATCAATAGAGGGTTCGTTTTACCGTAATGCTTACTCTCAAACAAAAAAAGCCCCTGCATATCAGCAGGGGCAAGCCATGTCAGAGCTTATTATTTATTAGTTAAATACCATCCCGCCGTCGATCAGCAATGACTGACCGGTCATATAATCAGAATCCGGGCTGGCAAGATAGGAGACGCAGGCGGCGACATCTTCCGGTTCGGACAGACGACCAAGGGTGATGCGTTTGGCGAACTCGGCGGTACCGTAGCCCAGCGGTTTACCGGCAGCTTCGGACACCTGGCGGTCAATTTCGGCCCACATCGGCGTTTTGACGATCCCCGGGCAGTAGCCGTTGACCGTGATGCCCAGCGGCGCGAGGTCGCGAGCGGCGGTCTGGGTTAAGCCGCGTACGGCGAATTTACTGGAGCTATACACCGCCAGCTCCGGGTTGCCGACGTGGCCGGCCTGGGAACAGGCGTTAATGATTTTCCCGCCGTGACCCTCTTTCTTAAAGGCCTCGACCGCCGCCTGAATGCCCCAGATCACCCCTTTGACGTTGATGTTGTAGACTTTATCGACAATCTCCGGGGTAATGGACTCGATCGGCGTGGACGGCGCCACGCCGGCGTTGTTGACGATGACGTCGAAGCCGCCCAGCGTTTTGCGCGCCTGTTCGACAGCGGCAAACACCTGATCGCGGTCGGAGACATCCACTTTCACCGCCATGGCGCGGCCGCCGGCCTGGTTGATTTCGGAGGCGACCGCTTTGGCGGTGGCGTCGTTATAATCGGCAATGGCCACGGCAAATCCATCCTTCACCAGACGAAGGGCGATAGCTTTACCAATCCCCTGGCCGGCGCCGGTAACAAGTGCGACTTTTTTCATTTTCCTTTCCTTATTGTGATGACTTACAGAATCTGACTCAGATGCAGCTGACCCATCAGCAGCGGGTTATCGCGATAATCCACCGGGATGGCCACTACCGCCGGGCCGTCGACGTCCATCGCCGCGCGCAGGGTCGGCTCCAGCGCCTCGGCGCTTTCCACGGCAAACCCTTTGGCGCCGAAGGACTCGGCATAGGCTTTAAAATCCATCGGCCCGAACTCGACGCCGGACAGGCGCTGATATTTTTTCTCTTCCTGGATGGCCACCATGTTGTAACCGTTATCGACCCAGATCAGGTGCAGCACGTTGGCTTTCAGGCGGACGGCGGTCTCCAGCTCCATGCTCGACTGCAGGAAACCGCCGTCGCCGGAGACGGAGACCACTTTGCGCTCAGGATTGACCAGCCAGGCGCCGATGGCCCAGGGCAGGGCGACGCCCATGGTCTGCTGGCCGTTGGAGATCATCACCTGACGGGCGCGGAAGCTGTAAAGGTAGCGGGCGATCCAGATATGGAAGCTGCCCATGTCCACGGTCAGCGTGACGTCGCTGTTGACGATATCCTGCATCGCGCGAACGATACGCAGCGGATGCAGGGCAAACTGATTCAGCTGCGCGCCGCGGCGGTCCAGCAGTTCGCGCTGGTGCTGGCGGTCGCGGAGGATCTCCGCCGCCTGCGGAGAGAGCACCAGCCGGCGATCGATATTTTGCGCCAGCTTGCTGAGGGTGCCGGCGATATCGCCCACCAGCTCGACGTCCGGGGTATAGTTGCGTTCTTCATAGGCGGGCAGGACGTCGATATGCACCAGCGTCGCGTTGCCGCTGTTCCACATCGCCGGTTCATATTCCACCGGGCTGTAGCCGATGCAGATCACCAGGTCGGCGAGCTGCAGCAGACGGTCCCCGGCCTGGTTGTTAAACAGCCCGACCCGGCCGGCGAAGCGAGAGAAGTTATCCTGATTCACCGCCCCGGCGGCCTGATAGGTGCTGGTGACCGGAATATGGCTGGCCTCCAGCAAACGGCGTAGCGCCGCGCTGTTTTCCGGCTGGCTGGCCATCAGGCCGAGCAGGAAGATCGGGTTCTTCGCCTGAGCGATAAGCTTCGCCACCTGGTCGATGGCGGCATCCGGCGCGGCGCCCATCTGCGGGGCCCCGCTGGCCGGCAGCACTTTACCGCTGACCGGGCCATCGACCACATCCTGCGGCAGGCTGACGAAAGCGCTGCCCGGCCGGCCCTGCTCGGCGGCGCGGAAGGCGTTGGAGACCACTTCCGCCAGCGCGTCCGGCGCGGTCACCTCGACGGCGTATTTCGTCACCGGGCTGAACATCGCCACCGTATCCATACTCTGGTGGACCTGTTTGGCCTTATCGGCGCGTTTCACCGCGCCGCCCAGGGCCACCACCGGGTCGCCTTCGCTGTTGGCGGTGGCCATACCGGTGATCAGGTTGGAACAGCCCGGACCGGAGGTGACCAGCGCCACGCCCGCTTTACCGGTAATGCGCCCGACGGCGGCGGCCATAAAGGCGGCGTTGGCTTCGTGGCGTACCGGAATAATGCG
The DNA here is from genome assembly GCF_048822715.1 of Klebsiella sp. C239. Taxonomy (NCBI): domain Bacteria; kingdom Pseudomonadati; phylum Pseudomonadota; class Gammaproteobacteria; order Enterobacterales; family Enterobacteriaceae; genus Klebsiella; species Klebsiella sp. C239. The sequence continues at coordinate 959,645 of NZ_JBMEZK010000001.1, forward strand.
AATGGAGGAATCCAGCAGTGAGTCGAATACCTTGTCGATTTTGGCGCCAGGGATGCCGAACACCTGACGTACCCCCTGGGCTTCCAGCTGGCTGACGACGAGATCGGCGCCGTGCGCCCACTGGCGTACCGGATACTGTTTGTCCATGTGACCCCCTTAACTTTCTACGGAACGGATGGCGGCATCGAGATTATCGGGATGCAGATTGGCCTGCAGGAACGCGCTGTCTGCGGGCAGGTCGATCATCAGCTTGTGAATTTCGCCGAAGGTCAATACCCCGTGGTCGAGCTGGTAATCCAGCAGGTGACCGCCGCCTTTGCGGTCATCGGTTATAAAGTGCTCGTGATACCCGGCGACGTTGATCCCCTGCATATGCTGCGGGGTACGGAAGCCGACCAGCACCCCTTCGCGCTGGTTAAAGCGGAACACCGGCTGATCGTCGAGGACGTCGGTCATCGCCCGGTACGGCGGCGTCTGGCGCGGCACGGTGCGGGTATGGGCATGGCGGAAATGGCCGTCGATGCGCAGGGCGCTGAACAGGTTGTCAGAGGGGATTTGCTGGTCGATCACCTCGTGCAACTGCTGGCGGCTCACCGGATGGTCGAAGGTTTTCCGGTACTGCGGCTGGAACCAGGTCATCACCGCGAACGGCGTTTTCTGCTCCGGCTGGGCTTTGCGCGCGCTGCCGTCGGCCCGCAGCTGATAGACCTGACTGCTGAAGGCGATCAGCTCCCCGTCCAGCTCATTAAAGGTGCCGAGACCGAAATCGCCGTGCTTCAGCAGGTCCGCGATGGTGGTGCTGCCTTCGTAAACCCCGCTCAGCAGGGCGCTCATGAGCGATGTCTGATAGAGCACGCTCTCGGGATGCTGCGCGGAAAACGCCCGCAGGGTTTCGCACAGACTCTCTTCGCAGGTGCATTCAGCAGAATGATTCATATACCACTTCCTCGTTCAACAAATATAAGAAAGGTTAAATAAATGTTGACCCGATTCAGCTCACAGTTCCAATATAGAAACCATGCTGGTTTGAGACGTTTTCGATATGGAACTTCGTTATCTTCGCTATTTTGTCGCCGTCGCCAGGACGCGGCACTTCACCCAGGCCGCCAAGGAACTGGGTATTTCACAGCCTCCGTTAAGTCAGCAAATTCAGCGGCTTGAGCGCGAGGTGGGGACCCCGCTGTTTCGGCGTTTGACCCGCGGAGTGGAGCTCACCGAGGCCGGTGAGTCGTTCTATGAGGATGCCCGCCAGATCCTCGCCATGAGCGATGCGGCGCTGGAGAAGGCCAAGGGCATTGCCCGCGGGATGAACGGCAGCCTGTCGCTAGGCATTACCAGTTCTGATGCTTTCCACCCGCAAATCTTCACGCTGCTGCACCGTTTTCAGCTCGATCACCCCGGGGTGACCCTGCACCAGATGGAAGACAATATGGCCAATCTGATGACCGCCCTGAGCGAGGCCGAGCTGGACATCGCCTTTGTCCGTCTGCCGTGCGAGAGCAGTAAAGCCTTTAATCTGCGGATTATCGATGAGGAGCCGATGGTTATCGCGCTGCCGCGCGATAACCCGCTGGCGACGCAGCCGACCCTGGCCCTGGAGCAGCTGCGCGACGTGGCGCCGATCCTCTTCCCGCGGGAGGTGGCCCCGGGGCTGTATGAGCTGGTGTACAACAGCTGCCTGCGCGCCGGCATCGATATGGAGCGCGCCTGGCAGTCGTCGCAGATTTCGTCATCGCTGAGCATGGTCAATGCCGGGTTCGGCTTCGCGCTGGTCCCGCAGTCGATGACCTGCATTCAACAGCCGAACGTCAGCTATCACCCGCTCAGCGGGGCGCCGCTGAAGACCGATATCGCCATCGCCTGGCGGCGCTTCGAGCGCTCGCGCACGGTGAAACGCTTTCTGGCGATGTTCTGATCGTCGCGACGCCTGCGGTTTACTGCGCCACCCAGCCGCCGTCCATGTTCCACGCCGCGCCGCGCACCTGGGCGGCGGCGTCGCTGCACAGAAACAGCGCCATTTCGCCCAGCTGCTGCGGGGTGACGAACTCCCCGGAGGGCTGTTTTTCCGCCAGCAGCTGCGCGCTGGCCTGCTGCGGGTCGACCCCTTCGGCGATGCGCTTATCGATCTGCTGCTGCACCAGCGGGGTCAGCACCCAGCCGGGGCAGATGGCGTTGCAGGTGATGCCGCTGCGCGCGGTTTCCAGGGCCACGGTTTTGGTCAGGCCGACCACCGCGTGCTTGGCGGCGACATAGGCCGATTTCTCTTTCGACGCCACCAGGCCATGCACTGAGGCAATGTTGATGATGCGCCCCCAGTCGCGCTGACGCATGCCTGGCAGCGCCAGGCGGGTGGTGTGGAAGACGCTGGAGAGATTGATCGCGATGATGTCGTTCCATTTGTCCACCGGGAACTGCTCCACCGGGGCGACGTGCTGGATACCGGCGTTATTGATCACGATATCGACGCCGCCGAAGGTGCTTTCGGCATAGCGCATCATCGCCTCGATCTGCCCGACGTCGCGCAGGTCGGCGTCGTGATAGCCGGGGATCTTGCCCAGCGCGGCGACTTCAGCCCGGGCGTGGCTGCTGTCGCCGAAGCCATTGAGCACCAGCTGGGCGCCTGCCTGCGCCAGCACTTTGGCGATCCCTAAGCCGATGCCGCTGGTGGAGCCGGTGACCAGCGCCGTTTTACCGTCTAAATTCATTTTATTACTCCTTCAATCGGGTCTCAGACAATGCCGGTCACATAGAACGTGGCAATGACAAACAGCACCGCGAGGCTTTTGATCACCGTGATGGCGAAAATGCCGCCGTAGGCCTGGCGATGGCTCAGGCCGGTGATCGCCAGCAGGGTGATCACCGCCCCGTTATGCGGCAGGGTGTCCATGCCGCCGCTGGCCATGGCGGCGACGCGGTGCAGGACCTCCAGCGGAATATTGGCGGCGTGGGCGGCGGCGACAAAGGTTTCGGACATCGCCGCCAGGGCGATGCTCATTCCCCCGGAGGCCGAGCCGGTGATCCCGGCCAGCACCGTGACGCTGATCGCCTCGTTTAACAGCGGATTGGGAATGGCCGCGAGGGCTTTCGACAGCACCAGGAAACCCGGCAGGGCGGCGATAACCGCGCCGAAGCCATACTCAGAGGCGGTGTTCATTGCCGCGAGAATCGCCCCGCCCACCGCCGTCCGGCTCCCCTCCGCCAGCCGGCCGCGAATATTGCGATAGCCGCAGACCAGCACCAACACAATGCCGGAGAGCAGCGCCGCCTGCACCGCCCAGATGGCGGTGATTTTCCCCACCTCGGTGACGACAGGCTTCGCCAGACCCGGCAGGGTGAGCTCATGGCTGGCGCCGTACCATTGCGGGATCCAGTGGGTAAACAGCAGATTCAGCACCCCCACCAGCAGCAGCGGGGCGATTGCGATCAGCGGATGCGGCAGGTCGATGTCATCCGGGGTCTCCGGCTCATTTTGCAGATCGGTCCCATAGCCTTCGCCGCTGGCCTGCGCTTTGCGGCGCTGGCGCTCCAGCCACAGCAAACCGAAGAGGATAATGAACAGCGAGCCGATAAGCCCCAGCCACGGGGCCGCCCAGGCGTTGGTGCCGAAGAAGCTGGTGGGAATAATATTCTGGATCTGCGGCGTGCCGGGCAGGGCGTCCATGGTAAACGAGAACGCGCCGAGGGCGACGGTGGCGGGGATCAGCCGCTTGGGGATCCCGCTCTGGCGAAACAGCTCGGCGGCGAAAGGGTAAACGGCAAAGGCCACCACAAACAGCGACACCCCGCCGTAGGTCAGCAGGGCGCACACCAGCACGATCACCGGGATCGCGTGGCGGCGGCCGAGGATGCGGATGGCGGCGGCGACAATCGACCGTGAGAATCCCGACAGCTCAATCAGCTTGCCGAACACGGCGCCCAGCAGAAACACCGGGAAATAGAGCTTCACAAAGCCGACCATTTTTTCCATAAACAGGCCGGTAAAGGCCGGGCCGACCGCGCCCGGGTCGGTGAGCAGCACCGCGCCGAGGGCGGCGATCGGCGCAAAGAGGATCACGCTGTATCCACGGTAGGCTGCCAGCATCAGTAACGCCAGCGCGGCCAGGGCTATTATCACACTCATCACGACGTCTCACTCTCATTGTTATTGTAGGGGTACAGAACGCGATACTAGGGTTTCAGGGCGAAGCGCAGCTGGTGTTCCCGGCGCGACTGGATGCGCTGGCGCCGCGCCTCGTCCCAGCGGTAAAAGCCTTGCCCGCTGCGGGCGCCGGTGTCGCCTTGCGCCACTTTCTCCGCCACCAGCGACATCATCTCCGTACCGCTGGCCAGCTCCGGCAGCAGGTGCTGGCAGATATCCTGGACCGTCGCCAGGCCGGTCATGTCCGCCGCCTCCAGCGGGCCGACCATCGCATAGCGACGGCCCAGCGAGGCGCGCATCACCTGGTCCACCACCTCCGGGGAAGCGATGCCGCTGTGGACGATGTGCAGCGCTTCGCGCAGCAGGGCGAACTGCAGTCGGTTGCCGACAAAGCCCGGCGCGGCGCGGTTGAGCACCACCGCTTCCAGCGCGCAGCCGGCGCAAAAGTCGCTTACCTGGCGCGCCAGATGGGGCAGCGTGGCGCTCCCGGGCACCACTTCCACCAGCGGGATCAGGTGCGGCGGATGCCAGAAATGGGCGATCAGCAGGCGTTCCGGAAGGCGCATGCCCTGCGCCAGCCGATCCGGCGGCAGGCCGCTGGTGTTGCTGGCGATAATCGCCTCGTCGGCGATCAGCGTTTCCAGTTCGGCATACAGGGCGTGCTTCAGCGCCAGCCGTTCGGGGATCGCTTCAATCAGCAGCGTGGCGTCGGCCAGCGCCTGCAGCGCCGGGGTGGGGGTTAAACGGCTCAGCACGGCGTCGCGGTCGGCGGGATCCTGCTGACCGCTCGCCTCCAGCTCGCGCAGGATCGCCCCGGCCACAGTGGGCACCTCGGCAAGACGTTGCGGATCGGTGTCATACAGGCGGACGGCGTGACCGTGACGGGCGAAATGACAGGCGATGCCGACGCCCATCAGTCCCGCGCCGAGTACCGCCAGACGTGGTGTAAACATAGTGGCTCCTGTTAACGTTGAAGGGTCATGGCGATGCCCTGGCCGCCGCCGACGCACAGGGTGGCCAGCCCTTTGCTGGCGCCCCGGCGCTGCATCTCATGCACTAGGCTGACGAGGATCCGGCAGCCGGAGGCGCCGATGGGATGGCCCAGGGCGATGGCGCCGCCGTTGACGTTGACCTTCTCGCTGTCCCATTCGAGCAGCTGACCGACGGCCAGCGCCTGGACGGCAAAGGCCTCGTTGGCTTCGATAAGATCCACCTCGTCCAGCGTCCAGCCGGCGCGCTGCAGCGCTTTGCGGCAGGCGCTCACCGGGCCGATGCCCATCACCGACGGGTCGACCCCGGCGACCGCCGCGCTGACGATGCGCGCCAGCACCGGCAGCCCAAGCTCGCGCGCTTTATCGACGCTCATCAGCAGGACCGCCGCGGCGCCGTCGTTCAGGGATGAGGCATTCCCGGCGGTGACGCTGCCGTCAGCCGGGCGAAACGCCGGGCGCAGCTGGGCCAGCTGCTGCTCGCTGGTCTCCGGGCGCGGTTGTTCATCGTCGGTCACGACACGCGGCGGCTTTTTGCCCTGCGGAACGCTGACCGGGACGATCTCCTCGCGAAAGCGTCCGGCGGCGATAGCGGCCGCCGCTTTGCGCTGGGAGCTGGCGGCGAAGGCGTCCTGGCGCTCGCGGCTGATATCGAAGGCATCGGCGAGGTTCTCGGCGGTAATGCCCATGTGGTAGTCGTTAAAGGCGTCCCACAGGCCGTCCTGGATCATGCTGTCCTGCAGGCTGGCGTGGCCGAAACGCAGGCCGTCGCGGGCGCCGTGCATCAAATAGGGAGCATTGCTCATGCTCTCCTGGCCGCCGGCGATAACGATCCCGGCGTCGCCGCAGCGGATCGCCTGCACCGCCTGCTGAACCGCTTTCAACCCGGAGCCGCACACCAGATTGACGGTGACCGCCGGGGTGTCCACCGGCAGGCCGGCCCGCAGCGCGGTCTGGCGCGCCGGGTTCTGCCCGCAGCCGGCGGTGAGCACCTGGCCGAAAATCAGTTCATCGACCGCCGCGGCGGGCAGCTGGCAGCGTTCAAGCAGGCTGCGCACCACCGTCGCGCCGAGGTCGACGGCGGAAAGCGGGGCGAAGGCGCCGCGAAAGCTGCCGACCGGGGTGCGTACTGCAGCAACAATGGCAATATCGGTCATGGTCTCTCCTTAGCTGAAACGCATTTCGCGTACGTCGTCGGCGACGATCAGCCGTCCCGCCGTTTTACGCATCACCTCGTCGGGGCTGACCCCCGGAGCCACTTCGCGCAGGACAAACGCCCCGTCGACAATGTCCAGCAGGGCCAGGTCGGTGAGCACCCGGCGAATGCAGCCCACGCCGGTGAGCGGCAGGGTGCACTGCGGCAGCAGTTTGGATTCGCCGTTCTTTGAGGCGTGGGTCATCACCACGATGATGTTCTGCGCGCCGGCCACCAGGTCCATGGCGCCGCCCATCCCCTTAACCATTTTCCCGGGGATCATCCATGAGGCGATATTCCCCGCGACGTCGACCTCAAAGGCGCCAAGAACCGTAAGATCGACGTGGCCGCCGCGGATCATGGCGAACGACTGGGCGGAATCGAAGATCGCCGCCCCGGTTTGCGCGGTGACGGTCTGTTTGCCGGCGTTAATCATGTCGGCGTCGATGGTTTCCTCATCGGGAAATTCGCCCATCCCCAGCAGGCCGTTCTCCGACTGGAGCATCACTTCAATACCGGCGGGGATATAGTTGGCCACCAGCGTCGGGATACCGATCCCGAGGTTAACGTAGTCGCCGTCGCGCAGCTCCTGGGCGACGCGCATCGCCATTTGTTCACGGGTTAGCATCTCAGTGCCCTCCGGCGCGAAGGGTGCGCTGTTCAATACGTTTTTCGAATTGCCCGACGATCAGCCGGTCGACATAGATCCCCGGGGTGTGAATGGCGGAGGGCGGCAGTTCGCCCGGCGGCACGATCTCTTCCACCTCCACCACCGTAATGCGCCCGGCGGTGGCCATCAGCGGGTTGAAATTCTGCGCGGTGTGGCGGTAAACCACGTTGCCGTACCAGTCAGCTTTCCAGCCCTTCACGAGGGCGAAATCGCCGCGAATGGCCTGTTCGAGAATGTAATTTTTACCGTCGAACTGGCGCACCTCTTTGCCTTCGGCGACAGGGGTGCCATAGCCGGTAGCGGTGTAAAAGCCGGGGATCCCGGCGCCGCCGGCGCGGATTTTTTCCGCCAGCGTTCCCTGCGGGGTGAGCTCTACCGCCAGCTCGCCGCTCAGCACCAGCTGTTCAAAAAGCGCGTTTTCCCCGACGTAAGAGGCCACCACTTTGCTGACCTGGCGCGATTCCAGCAGCATGCCGAGACCGAAGCCGTCGACGCCGCAGTTGTTGGAAACCACCGTCAACCCCTGCACCTGGCGGCGCTTCACTTCGGCGATCAAATTTTCGGGTATACCGCACAGGCCGAAGCCGCCGGCGAGCAGCGTCATGCCGTCCGTTAACCCTTCCAGCGCCGCTTCGTAGCTGGCGACGCGTTTATCCAGTCCTGCCATCTTGTCTCTCCTGCCTTGCGATAGCCTTATCATTGGCGCTGGCGACTGATTTGATAATTTTGAATTTGTGACCCACTCATTTGGAAATCTTATTAATTTCCTGTTAACTAATTTCTTTCAATTAGTTAACAGGATGAAAAATGAGAATGAGTGTCAAACAGTTACGCGCGTTTTTAGCGGTAGCTCACACTCTCAATTTCGCCCACGCCAGCGAAAGGCTGAATCTGTCGCAGCCAGCTCTCAGCCTGACCATCAAAGGGTTGGAGGAGGCGCTGGGGGGCGCGCTGCTGCAGCGCAGCACCCGCAAAGTGACCCTCACCCAGGAGGGGGAACTCTTTCTGCCGATGGCCCGTCAGCTGCTGGCCGACTGGGATAACGTCGAGGAGGCGATGCGTCAGAGCTTTACCCTGCAGCGGGGCAAAATCTCGGTCGCCGCGATGCCGTCGTTCGCCGCCAACGTTCTGCCGGAGGCGCTGAAAGCCTTCCGCGACCGCTATGCCGGGGTGAACGTCACGGTACATGACGTGATAAATGAGCAGGTGATCGAGATGGTGCGCGAGGGGCGGGTGGAAATGGGTATCGCTTTCGAGCCATCGCCCAGCCACAACCTGCTGTTTACCCCGCTGGCGGTGGACCGCTTCGTGGCGATCGTTCCCCGGCAATCGCCGCTGGCGAAGAAAAAAAAGCTCACCTGGCAGGAGCTGTTAACCCTCGACTTTATTACCCTCCAGCGCCCTTCGGCGGTGCGCCTGATGCTGGAGGAGGCGCTGGCGCGCAGCGGGCGTCAGCTGGACGTGGCCCTGGAGAGCCATCAGCTGGTGACGGTGGGGAGAATGGTGGCCAGCGGGCTGGGGGGCAGCGCGGTGCCAGCGCTATGCAAAACGCAGATGGCCTCGCTGGGGGCGGTGTGCATTCCGCTTAGCGATCCGCCGATTGAAAAGTGCGTTGGGGCGATTTATGCCGGACATCTGCCGCTGTCGAAGGCGGCGCAGGCGCTGCTGGATACGCTGAAAGGGTTTTTACCCAGCTGAGGGAGCGGGAGGCAAAAAAAACCGGCCCGCGGGCCGGTTTGATAATCAGATTTTGCAGGCGTCGCCGCAATCGTCATCGGCAACGATCGCCTGGGCTTTTTTGTCCGCTTCTTCCAGACGCTCCGCGTTGCGCTCTTCCGCTTCATCCAGGCCGCTGAAGACCAGGTTGTCGAGATCAATTTCCATAAGTTACCTATCGTTGCTGGTTTTGGATCAGCGTCAAGTATAGGGTAAAACCGCCCGCGGATGTACCCGCGCTTCGCGCCGAACGCACAGAGCGTTAAGTCGCTGGGCGGCGGGCGTCACCTACCATAATTAACCGTTGACAGGATGGCGTTAATTTTAATTATCGTCGGCAGAACAATTTCCTGCCGCAATATTAAATGAAAGGACAACGAAGGTGTAATTAAGCGTTGACGAATATCTTTTATGTTAATATGGCCGCGATTATGGATGAATCTATGGATCTTAATCAATGGGACATACTGTTGCAGGCGCCATCAAAGAATGGCGTAAACATAATAAAGTGATCGGTCAGGTCAAAATAAACTATAAAAAAATTTTACGAAAATGCAGAGAGCTCTCGCTCGCAGGAGGTAAGTACAGAGAATATCAAGGACTTTGCGCCAAATATCAGTGCGCGCGGTTGACCGCCGTAACCCAGGGGCTGGTGCCTTTCGAGGATAAACCCTTTAAGGCCTATCTTAATAAACGGATGTCAAAACGGCGCAAGCTGGATATTGCCCACGGTTCGCTGAATTTTATCGAGAAAACATTTCAGCCGGATGTGCTGCCGCAGCTCTATAACGTGGCGGATTTTGGCCGGGCGATGTTTGCTATTCCTTTGAAAAATGGCGATAAGCTTGACGTTAAGCTGCTGGCGTCGCCGTTTCAGGAGGAGGGTGAACTGATGCTGCAGCTGTTTCTCGGCGACCGTCGCGTCTATAGCGTCTGTTTTTCCTGTACCGACGATGGCCGCGCCTATATCGGCGGTATTCAGGGCGGAAAAGATATCACCAACGAAGAGGTGAAGGCGCTGACCAAAGAGCTGCATGGCGCGCGGCCGAAAAATATCATCATGAGCGTGCTGTATGGTTTCTTAGGCTATTTCAACATCACCACGGTCTACGCGATCGATTCCGATTACCACGTGAAAAGCGATCTGGTGAAAGCCAGTTACTCATCGCTGTGGCTGGAAATGGGCGGTGAGAAACAGGCTCGCGGCTGGTATAAACTGCCGGCGCAAGAGATCAAAAAAAGTATTGAAGAGGTGAAAAGTAAACACCGCAGCCAGTTTATTAAGCGCGAAGGCATTAAAGAGCTGATTCAGCTCGATATGGCCAACGCCCTGCGGCAAATCACCTTGCGTTCGCGGGTGAATTAACGCCTCTTATACGTCAAGCGGACAGCAGGGGCTGTTGTCCGCCTGACGAAATCCTTTCTTTACTGGCCGCTTTCGCCGACCGGCGGCGACGCGGAGGCGGCGAGCAGCGGGGCGCTGCGCCACCACACCATCAGCGCGACCAGCGCGATAACGCTCAGCACCCCGAAGGCGGTGGCAAAGGAGTAGCGTCCGGCGATAGCGCCGGTTAACGCCGGACTCATTGCCGCCCCGGCCCCCTGCATCAGCATCACCACGCTCTGTCCGGCGTTGACGTGCCCGCTGCCGCGCAGCAGCGAGACGATAAAGCTGGGCACCGCCACCCCCAAAATCCCTGCCGCCAGACCATCAAGAATTTGCACCGGGACCATCATCGCCGGGGCGTCGCTGGAGGCCGCCAGCGCCGCGCGGATGGGCATGATCAGCAGCGCCAGCAGAATGCATCGCCAGTAACCATATTTGTCGATGCTGCCGGCGACCAGAATGGCCACCGGGATCATCACCACCTGCGAAATAATCACCGTGGCGGCGGCAAACAGCCCCGGATTGAGGTGTCCCGGCGCGGCGGCGATCCGCATGCTCAGCATCGGCAACAGCGCGGCGTTGGCGAGATGGAACAGCATCAGGGTCACCCCGGCGATCAGCAGCGGCGTATGGCGGAACAGGATGGCAAACCCAGGCAGAGAGGGCGGGACGGCCGACTCGAGGCCGCGGGCGGCGTCATCGTCGATATCGCTGCCGCGGATCGCCAGCAGGGCGATGAGGGTGAACAGGGTGGTACCGGCCATCAGAATGAAAATGCCGCCGATGCCCCAGTACCAGGCGATGGCCCCGGCAATCAGCGCGGTGAAGAAGTTCCCCGCGTGGTTGAAGGCTTCGTTTTTGCCCATCTGGGCGCTAAAGCCGCGCTGTCGGGTCAGCCCAAGGGTGATCCCAGCGATTAATGGTCCGACAAAGGCCGCGCAGATCCCGCTGGCGACTTGCGAAAGCGCCACCACGCTGGTCTTCTGACTGAACCAAAGCAGCAGGGTGGTCAGGGTTATCACCAGGCAGACCACGGCCAGCAGCACGCGCTTATGCCGCGAGGTGTCGGTGATGAAGCCGGCGGGCAGGGTCGCCAGCAGGCCAGCAACGCCGCCGATGGTCATCAACAGGCCGATATCCTCCGCCTGCCAGTGACGCTGGGTGAGAAAGATCCCCAGAAACGGCCCGAGGCCGTCGCGAACGTCGGCGATAAAGAAGCTGGTCAAACATAAAGCCCGCAGTGAACGAAGCGACATTTTCTACCTTTAGCATGAGCGATCCGCGGATCAGCGGCGGACCAGGGCGGTCATGGCGTGCGCCACGGATAATGGTCGGGATCGGACCCGGCAGAGAGCGTCATCCTTTATCGCACCGTTCGATGAAAGCAAAATATCCCGCTGTCTTCGGGTAACGTGGCAATGCAACATACCTGCTCGTCGCGGCTTCCGCCAGAGGTCTACGAAAGTTCTGTAACGGGGCAACCGCGCCGCAGCCTGCGCCGCGGGGCTATCAGCGTTCGTCTGCTTTAACGATCTGCAGCGCGGCGGGATTCGCCACGCTGCCGCTGGCGGTGACGAACCCCGGATGGACGGCCTCGCCGCTGACGCTGTCCACCAGCGCAATATGCGGCGCGCTGTGCAGCACCTGCTGGTGGCCCCATTCCATCAGGGCGAACAGCACCAGCGCCAGGCTACGGCTTTTATCGGTGAGAACATATTCATAGCGCTCGCGAGCCCCCGCTTCCCGGTAGGGGACTTTGCGGAGCAATCCCATTTCGGTCATCGTTTTCAACCGGGTGGTGAGCGTCTGGCGGGTGATATGGGTATGCGTCTGCATCGTTTCAAAGCGCGTCACACCGTAAAACGCCTCGCGGAGGATCAGCAGCACCCAGCGGTCGCCGAGTATTTTGGCTCCTTCGGCCAGGCCGCACAGCTCCGGATCGAGGTAGGGCAGTGATTTATTTTTTGACATCGCGAGATTGACCTTCTACTCTGAGTTTGAATTTTAGACTTAGATGCTAAGGAGCATAGCGTGCCATTTGTTAACGTGCAAACCATTAAAGGGATCATGACCGCGGAACAGAAAAGTGAGCTGCTGCGGCGGATGACCGATCTGCTGGTGGAGATTGAGGGGCAGGGCGAGCCGCAGTTCCGCCAGTCGGTATGGATCCGCATTGATGAACATGACCCGGAACAGTGGAGCCTGGGGGGCGTCCAGCCGACGGCCGCGATGATTGCGGCTAAATTCGCCGCGGCGCGACTGATCCCCTGAATAAACCGGGCTGCGAAGCCCGCCCCGGCGATCTGGCGCAGAAGAGGAGTCAGATCGCCGGGTAATATTGCTATTCGCTATGGTGCAAAAGCGTATTTTGCGGCTAAGGTAACGGTCAGGGAACCCAACAAACAGGGCGCGATGCCAGACGGCCAGCCTGGCGTCACTCTCACACCGGTGAAAACAACGGATGTCTACAGAACAGATGCTGCCGCTGGCGGCGCAGAACAAAAATATCATCCGCCTGGCCGCCGCTCAGGCGCTGGCCGGCGCCAACTCGGTGGTGTTCTACGCCACCGGCGCTATCGTCGGCAATACCCTCGCCCCCAGCCCGTCGCTGGCCACGCTGCCGATCACCCTGTTTGTGCTGGGGATGGCGGCCTCGATTTTGCCTTTCGGCGCGCTGGCGCGAAAGCGGGGCCGCAAAGCCGCGTTTATGGCCGGTACCGGCGCCGGGGTGGTCACCGGTCTGGCGGCCGCTCTGGCGGTGGTGCTGGGCTCTTTTCTGCTGTTTTGCTTCGCCGCGATGCTCGGCGGCGCCTATGCCGCGGTGGCGCTCAGTTTTCGCTTTGCCGCCACCGACGGCGTCGCTCCGGAACGTCGCGCCCGCGCGCTGTCGCTGGTGATGGGCGGCGGCGTGGCCGCCGGGATCATTGGCCCGATGCTGGTCACCGGCACCATGCACCTCTGGCCGACCCATACCTTCGCCTTCACCTTTCTCGCTCAGGCGCTGGTGGCGGCGCTCGCCGCCATTCTGCTGGCAGGCGTGACGTCGGCAGAGCCCGCGGCGGCCAGCGTGCGCGGAGGGCGGCCGCTGCGCGAGATTATCCGCCAGCCGGGCTTCGCCACCACGGTGTTCAGCGGGGCGGTGGCCTATATGGTGATGAATTTTCTGATGACCGCCGCGCCGCTCTCCATGCATATGCACGGTCTTTCCCAGCAGGCCGCCAACCTCGGGATCCAGTGGCATGTGATGGCGATGTACGGCCCGGGATTTGTCACCGGCCGGTTGATCCAGGGCTTCGGCGCCGTGCGCATGGCGGCGGCGGGATTGCTGATCACCGGCGCGTCGGTGGCGGTCGGTCTCAGCGGCGTCGGGGTGTATCATTACTGGCTGTCGCTGATTTTGCTCGGCATCGGCTGGAACTTTGGCTTCACCGGCGCCTCGGCGAAAATCATCGATTTCCACCGCCCGGAAGAGAAGACCCAGGTGCAGTCGCTCAACGATTTTCTGGTCTTCGGCGTGATGATCGTGGGTTCGTTTTCGTCCGGCGTTCTGCTCAACGCCTTCGGCTGGAACGCGGTGCTGTGGGGCTCCCTGGTGCCGGTGGGGCTGGCGCTGTTCACCCTGCCGCTGCGCCCCTTATCGCCACCCCGCGCTTAGCGCCAGGTCTGCCGCTGCGCGGGCCGTCTTTTTGCGCTTTTCGCAAATGCGTTGCCGAACTTTATCAAAGCCAGCGCGTGGGAAAACGTCACATACGCGACATGCTGTAGTAATGTCTACTGCATGAGAATGCATCTCCTGACCCTCAACCTGACGATGTCTCAAGCCGCTGAACCCTGAAGAGCACGTCGGCACGCGGGTGACCTTCGACGTTCTGGCCCGACGCTGTGCTCTTGAGGCCGCGATCCCCGATACCCTGGGGCGGCTTATCCACTTCCTGGACGTCGGTGGGGTACCGACCCCGGAGGCGGCGGGAGTGGAGAGTGTGCTTGCAGGGCTGCGGGAAACCATTACGGACGATGACCAACTGCTGGCGGCAGCCTGCTCGCTGTTCGACGGCCTACTGAGATCCTGTGAAATGAGGTCTGGCAATCATGAGCAAAACGGTGGTTCTTCCGCAGAGTGACAGTCCTTCCGTCGTCGCCTCCGTCTCCTTCTGGCAGGCCTTTCGCTTCTGGCTGAAGCTCGGCTTTATCAGCTTCGGCGGGCCTGCCGGGCAGATCGCCATGATGCACCAGGAGCTGGTGGATAACCGCCGCTGGATCTCGGAAGGTCGATTCCTGCACGCGCTCAATTTTTGTATGGTCCTGCCCGGCCCGGAGGCGCAGCAGTTGGCGACCTATATCGGCTGGCTGATGCATAAAACCTGGGGAGGCGTCATCGCCGGGGTGCTGTTTATTTTGCCCTCGCTGGCGTTACTCATCGCGCTGGCGTGGATCTACCTCGTCTGGGGGGATGTCGCGGTGGTGGCGGGGATTTTTTATGGCATCAAACCCGCCGTGGCGGCGATCGTGCTGCAGGCGGCGCACCGCATCGGCTCGCGGGCGCTGAAAAATGGCGCCTACTGGGCCATCGCCGCCGCTGCCTTTGTCGCTATTTTTGCGCTGAACGTTCCTTTTCCGCTGATCGTCCTGACCGCGGCGATCGTCGGGTTTATCGGCGGACGGATGGCGCCGGCGACATTCGGCAAAGCGGACACCCACCGTGCGCAGAGTCACCCCGGCGGGGCCGCCATCATTGATGACGCGACGCCGATCCCGGCCCATGCCATTTTCAGCTGGCGGCGTACCGCCCAGGTGCTGATCGCCGGGATGCTGCTGTGGCTGGTGCCGATGGCCGCCCTGGCGCTAATGCTGGGCTGGGCGCATCCGCTGACCCAGATGAGCTGGTTCTTTACCAAAGCCGCGCTGATGACTTTCGGCGGGGCGTATGCCGTCCTGCCTTACGTTTACCAGGGAGCGGTGACCCACTATGGCTGGCTGACCGCAGGGCAGATGATGGACGGCCTCGCCCTTGGGGAATCCACCCCCGGGCCGTTGATCATGGTGGTGACCTTTGTCGGGTTTGTCGGCGGCTACACCAAAGCGGTATTGGGCGTCGATGATGTGCTGCTGGGGGGCATCGCGGCGGCGTGCCTGGTGACATGGTTTACCTTTTTGCCCTCGTTTATCTTTATTCTCGCCGGCGGTCCGTTTATTGAAACCACGCATAATAAAGTGGGATTTACCGCGCCGTTGACTGCTATCACCGCCGCGGTGGTGGGCGTTATCCTGAATCTGGCGCTGTTTTTTATCTGGCATAGCGTCTGGGGACCGTCCGGTTTCGACCCATGGTCTGCGGCCATTGCCCTCGCCGCCGCCGGGCTGCTGTTTCGCTATAAGTGGAAGCTGACCTGGGTACTGGCCGCCGCCGCCGCGGTGGGCCTTATCGTCCATATGGCGGGACTGTCCGGCGCAGGATAAGGTCGGCGTCGGGCTGAGAGAAATGTCGCCAGATGCGGTAGCGGGGAAGAGGCCAGTGCCTGTGCAGGCCCTGGCCGGATGGGGAGCACTTATTTATCTACGGGAGGCTCCACCGCGAGATGCAATTGACAATATTGTTCAACTCCTTCTTTAAGCATCTTAATAATCATTAGCAGCATGGGTAAGTACGGAACGAACTTAACAAGCAGTGAGCCTGTAGATCCGTCAAGCAGCGTCAGCGCGGCATCCACTTTCTTTTTCCATGTTTTGTTATATTCCACGCAAAAATTCTTTACATCGGCTGGCTGCGTTGAACGGGCAATCTGTTCGAGTTCTTCGATGGCGTTGAGTGCCGCTTTTATTTTCTCAATATCAGTTTGTTGTGTCATGTTAGCCTCGTAGTAACAGGAGAAAGAGGATTAACTCATTTTTACTTCCAGGTTTGTGGCTTAAAGAAAAGCCACGGTAAGGTGTAATCGTACAGCGCTTTCACCGGCACTACGGATAAGTGGAAATGCTTATCGTGCGGGCTGGCGCCATGGTAATCGCGCCATACCCATGGCTGGACAGAAGCGCTAATAATATGTTTGTTCCAGATAATGTATTTAATTCGTTTGTCTTTGCTGTCGACCAGTGCATTGACAATCGCCTGAGCATCACACCCCTGAGCGGGATCGTGCGTAATATCGATAGCCGTAACCACGCCAATATTTCCATCCAACACCTGCGGGTTATGATCCGAGTTTGTGTGGGCATGATGTTCATCACCAATGGTGCCATCGCTGGCCTTATTGCGATGCGGAGCATATTGATTAATCTGATCTCTGAGTATCAGCAGACTCTTTGCGACACGCCATACCATGTTATTTACCCTCCGGATTGAAACAGGGGTTTGAGCTGACCGGTTCTGCGCCAGGAACCATGTCCTGATAAACCGGAGATAGGGGGAGAGGATCGACTACTGTATCCGCTTTCACGCTGTTGACTTGTTGCTTCTTAAGGTTCTTCACTTGCAAAAGATAATTAAGGATAGCGTTCCAGAACGCAGACCCTCCGCTCGCCATCAAGCCAATACATAATGTCATCAGATCCGGGTGTTTAAACGCCGAAAAACTGCCGGCGACGAAGGGTTGCGTCAAAAACGCCGTCACAATTCCGGCCCCCACCGCTAATAGCTGCAGGGCAGATTTGCGTTTTCCTTCTATGACTGGATCCTGCTTTTCCAGATTAAGCCAGGGAAAATACCCTTTAATAATCTCTACCACTCTTTCCGAGGCGATACTAATGGCGATCAGCATCGTAATGATGTTTTCAAGTTGCGAAGAAATGGCATCGCTCATATCACCCTCACTATTTCTGTGTTGAATAAAAATAAATGACAACGTTTTTAACAAGTGTTTACTGCACAGGAATAATTCCTGGCGGGTAAGTTTCACGGTCATTTTTTATTGTTCAGGTAGGCAAGGGGCAAGTGATAATTTAATGATCGCGAATAATAAACTATTTGCCAGTACCTGCCAGAAATGACAATTTAACTCGAGAGCAATATTGAACCGTGAATTTAACCCGCGATAATAAATTTATCGTCGCTTTTTTGATGAGTATAACGGAGGAAACAGAGACGCCACTCATTCATATGAATGAGTGGCGTAAAAAAACTCGCCGTGCGGGTAGGGGGAAGAGAGACGGGCCCGCTCCGCGTTAGCCTGCACGCGGAGCGGAGCGGGGCTATCAGGTCGCGGGAGTTTCGCGGGTGGCCCGCGCCAGCGGGTTGCTGTCCAGTTCCAGCTGGTCGCGCAGCGCCCAGCCGCGCAGCTTGCCGGGGTTAAGCAATCCCGCCGGGTCGAGAGATTGTTTCACCGCCACCACGTCAGGGCGAATCACCCCTTGTTTGCCGTCCTCAACCTGCAGCACGTGGGGGTTGTTAATTTTGACGTCGTTATCGCGAAATATCTGCATGATCGCGTTGAGACGTTCGGGCGTGGTATAGCGCACCAGCTGCAGACCGCTGGCGGTGAGGTTGCCTTCGATATCGCGCAGAAATTCAATATGGGACATCACCTCCCCGGCGAAATGCTGTTCCATCTGTAAAATTTGCTGCGGATAGCGCTGCGGATCAAACGCGGTCTGCAGATAGGTCAGCGTATTGTCCACCTTGAGCGCATGCAGAGTGGTGTGGTTCCAGCAGTATTCCATTAACGAGCTATTGCGCGCCCGGGCCTCATCGCTGGCCTGGCGGATGGCGTTGGCCCCGCGATGGCGCTGTAACAGGCTGGCGCACACGCCTTCGCTCTCTTCGGCGATCAGGCTGATAACCGCATGCTGCCCGGGGCGGTAACGATCGTTGAGGTGGCTAAAATAGTCAGCGATCGGGGTGGCCAGCAGCGCGACCTGGCGCTTCACCAGCCCCGGCGAGCGGACGCAGGCGTTGGCATAGTTCAGGGCATCGGCGAAATCTTCAAACACGTCCAGGCGTTCTATCCACTGGTGCGCGGGAGCCAGCGCCAGCTCAACCTCAAGAATGATGCCGTTGGTGCCGTAGGCATGATGCAGCAGCAGCGCTTCGGGTGCCGGGACGGTCAGTACGCGAGGGACCGGCTCGACGGTCATCACTTTGACGCTGAGCACATTGCCGGGCGCCGCCAGCGGCCCATAGGTGATGGAGCCGATGCCGCCGAACCCGCCGCCGTAAAGGCCGCCCAGGCTCGCCAGGCGGTAGGTCGACGGCATACAGCGCAGCTCCCAGCCCGTCGGGCGGGCGGCGGTTTCGATGTCCGCCAGGCGAATGCCGGCCTGGGCCCTCACCGTGCCGTTGCCGAGGGCGACGATCTGGTTGAGCCCGGTCATATCCACCAGCATCCCTCCTTCGAGAGGGACCAGCTGTCCATAGTTGCCGGTGGCGCTGCCGCGCAAGGTCAGCGGCAGCTGATGCTGCGCGCAGGCGGCGACCAGCTGGCGCAGCTCCTCTTCATCGCGCGGGCGAACCACCGCGTCCGCCTGTTTTCCCGCCAGCTGCTCGGCGAGTACCGGACTGAACCAGTGAAAATCGCGGGAAAGCCGTTTGAGTTTCGCCGGCTGCAGGGTCCACTCCAGCGCCGGGAGTGCCTGCTGGATCGCCGCGACCGCTTGTTGACGCTGTTCATCAGTCATCATTCTTTTTCCTGTTCGTCAGCAAAACATTAATGAGATTGCACGGCTTCGCTTTCATGCCAGGCGCTGAGCGCCCGGCGCGAGACCCAGGACATCACGCCGAACAGCGCGATCCCGGCGAGAGAGATCAGCAGCAGCGCGGCAAACATCAGCGGGATATCCAGCTGGTAGCCGGCCTGCAGGATCTGATAGGCCAGCCCGGTATTGGTCCCGCCAGTGCCGGCGACAAACTCCGCCACCACCGCGCCAATCAGCGACAGCCCGCTGGAAATACGCAGCGCGCCGAAGAAATAGGGCAGCGCCGAGGGGATACGCAGCCGCACCAGGGTCTGCCAGCGGCTGGCGTGATTGAGGCGGAAATAGCTCAGCAGGCCGGGGGAGACGCTGCGCAGTCCCTGGGTGGTATTGGAGATGATGGGGAAGACCGCCATCAGGGTGGCGCACACCACCAGCGAGAGGGTGGCGTCCTTCACCCAGATGATGATCAGCGGGGCGATGGCGACGATCGGCGTCACCTGCAAAAACACGATGTAGGGAAACAGGGCGGTCTCCACAAAGCGGTTCTGCACCAGGATAAACGCCACGGCGGCGCCGATGACAATCGACAGCAGAAACGAGATCAGGGTGATCTTGAGGGTGAACAGTAGCGCCAGCAGCAGCGGCGTGAGATGCGTCCACAGGCTGTCCAGCATCACCAGCGGCGACGGCACCAGAAAGGCCGGGATGCGGAAATAGCTTACCGCGCCCTGCCAGAGGAGCACCACCGCCACCGCGACGAGGGTCGGATAGAGAATTTTGAGAAAACGCGGATGCTGGATCCACGGCGTTGAGGTTGTGGTCTTCATATTATGGCTCCATACCGGACTGGCTGGCCTGCAACAGACTGTCCTGCAGCTGACGGGCATACAGGGAAAATGCCGGACTGACGCGGAACGCCTCGCTGCGCGGGAACGGCTCCCGGATGGCGATATCTTCCACCACCCGTCCGGGACGGGCCGCCATCATGATCACCCGCTGCGAGAGAAACACCGCTTCGTGGATCGAGTGGGTGACGAAGACCACCGTCAGATTCTGCTCCTGCCACAGGCGCAGCAGATCGCTGTCGAGCTTGTTCCGCGTAATTTCATCCAGCGCGCCGAAGGGCTCATCCATCAGCAGCAGCTTTGGCCGGGTGACCAGGCCGCGGGCGATGGAGACGCGCATTTGCATGCCGCCGGAGAGTTCGCGCGGCAGGACGTCGGCGAACTTGCCGAGCCCCACCAGCTCAAGGACTTCACTCACCCGGGTGTTGCCCTCCGCCCGCGGCACGCCGGCCAGATCCAGCGGCAGCCTGACGTTATTGCGCACGCTGCTCCAGGGCATCAGGGTGGCCTCCTGGAAGACGAACGAGAGCGGATGCTGCGCTTTTTCCCGGCTGTCGCGCCGCCACAGCATCAGCTTGCCGTCGCTGGGCTCCACCAGGCCGGCGACCATCTTCAGCAGGGTGCTCTTCCCGCAGCCGGACGGGCCGAGCAGGGTAATGAACTCCCCCTGGTTGATGGTCAGATTGACGGGCAGCAGCGCCCGGGTGCCGTTGCTGTAGATCTTCTCCGCCGACAGCACCTCGATGGCCGGCGTGGCGGAGGCGGGTATAAAGCGGGTGTCGCTCATCACGGTCAGTTTCGGGGCGGTATTCATGGCATCACTCCGGCGTCTTTGACCATCTCCAGGGTATATGTCTGCTCAAACGGCACCTTGCTGGCGTCGATCAGGTTGTTTTTCACCAGCATGTCCCAGGTTTTCTTCAGCCGCGGCTCGGTGATGATGCCGATCCCACCGGTCATGGCGTCGCCGCCGGTCACCAGCTGGTACTGCTTCATCTGGGCAATGCCAAAGGCGATCTGCTCGGCGCTCATTTGCGGGTTCGCTTTGCCGATCAGGCTGTTGCCGGGGCCAGGATCCTGCAGGTAGCTTTTCCACCCTTCCATGGAGGCTTTGACGAAGGCCGCCACCGCCGCCGGACGTTTGCGGATGGTGTCCGCCATACAGATAATCGAGTTGCCGTAGGGCGGGTAGCCCCAGTCGCTGAGCGGATAGACATAGAACGGCTGCCCGCCTTTGGCGACGGAGAACGGCTCGGAGGTAACGTACCCCTGCTGCACCAGATTTTTATCGGCGAGGAACGGCTGGACGTTAAAGGTATAGGGGCGCACTTTGCTGCCAGCCAGACCCAGCTCGCTCTTCGCCCACGGCCAGAAGGAGGTATAGGCCTCGGTGGCGAGCAGGAAGGTTTTGTCTTTAAGCTCCGCCGGGTTGCTCACTTTGTCATGAGTGATAAACACCGTCGGCGAGTGCTGGAACACGGTGGCGACGGTTACCGCATGCACCCCGGCCTGCCAGGTCTCCAGCGCCTGGCCGTTGTCGCCAAGGGTGCAGTCCGCCTGACCGGCCGCCATCAGCTGCATGACGTTGATCTGCGGGCCGCCCATTTTAATTTCGACATCAAGT
The DNA here is from genome assembly GCF_048822715.1 of Klebsiella sp. C239. Classification (NCBI taxonomy): domain Bacteria; kingdom Pseudomonadati; phylum Pseudomonadota; class Gammaproteobacteria; order Enterobacterales; family Enterobacteriaceae; genus Klebsiella; species Klebsiella sp. C239. The sequence goes on from NZ_JBMEZK010000001.1 coordinate 980,834, forward strand.
CCGGCGTGCTTATACAGCCCGGTGGCCTGGGCCTGGTAAAAACCGCCATGCTCCGCTTGGGCATACCAGTTGGTGAGAAACGTGAACTTCTCCGCCGCGACGCAGGAGGCTGAGGCCGCGAGGGCGGCCACGGTCAGCAGGGCAAAAACTGGCGTTGATCTGGTATTCATCAGGGCTCCTTGGATTCAGCAGCGAAAGAGGGTGGTAGGGACTGCACAAAGCCGTGCCAGTGCTGTTTGCCCCAGGTCGGTTCGCGACGTTCGACCCAGGCCATGCGGTGAATCTCGATGATTGCCTGCGCCCAGCTGGCGGCGAGGGAGTCGAGAAGCCCTTCGCCTTGCTCCCGCGTCGCCGGGGTTGGGTCGCCAATCACCCCGCTGGGGCCAAAGTCATAGGACGCCCACGCCGCCGCCGGGCGGCCTTTCGACAGGGTCGGGCAGGGGAATTCCGGCGGGAAGTTGGCGACCGCCCGCTCCATATGAACGCACTCCGGCGCCAGCGCCAGCATCAGCGCCGTTTCGCTATGCCCGGCGTGCATTGCCATCCGCTGTTCATGCGGGCTGAGGAACTGTTTTTCGCAGTTGGGCACGTTGAACACGTCGTGCGGGATGGCGATGAAATCCCCGTGGCGCAGGCGCATTTCCCGGCAGGCGATCTGCAGGATCTGCGGCTGGCCGCCGTGGCCGTTGATCATCAGCAGCTTGCGAAAACCGGCCCGATAGAGGGATTCGGCGATCTCCAGCAGGGTATGCAGCAGGGTATCGCCGCTGAGGGTCAGGGTGCCGGGAAAATGCAGATGCTCCTCTGACTTACCGTAGACGATCGGCGGGATGGCGTAGGCCGGGATCGCCGCCGGCAGCCGGGCGAGGGCATGGCCCGCCACGCCGGAGGAGATCACGCTGTCCACCGAGCAGGGCAGATGGGGGCCGTGCTGTTCGATCGCTCCGGTGGGGAGGACGATAACCGTATTGCTTTTATCCGGCAGGGCGGCCACGTCCGTCCAGCTCAGAAAAGGGAGAAAGCGCGCTGCAGGAATGTAACCGTTAATCATCGCGGTGCCTCGGAGTGAATTGGCTGGGGTAACCAGACGGTTGCTTCGACTTCAATCAATACCGTGGCGTCGGGCAGCATTTCGCTGACCTGCACCACGGTGGATACGGGCGGCTGGTCGGGATAAAACAGCTTCCTGACCCGGCTGTAATAGGGAAAATGGTCAAGGTTGCGAAAGTACTGCACCAGCTTGATAACGTCGCTCATCTGCCCTCCCGCCGACGCCACGGTGCGGCGGATGCTTTCCAGCACGTACCAGCTCTGGGCGAGGATCGGCCCCTGCTTCGCATCGGTTGAAAATTCCCCGGTCGCCCCCAGCAGCTCCCGCACCGGCTCAGGCACATCCTGAAAGCCGTTGACGATGGTGCCGGTCAGGGGATTGACCGGAATAATGCCGGAGAGAAAAATAAAATCGCCGGCTCTGCGCCAGGCGGCATACCGCGCCAGCGGCGCCCCCGCGCCTGCTTCAAGACTCATGTGCCATCTCCTCCTGCCACACTCGCCGGTGGGTTAACCTGCCGTGGTTAACCACCAGACGGGCGGCGCTGTTTAAAGGCCAGGTAAAACGGTCGCTACCCGGGAAAATCACCACGCTGGCCGCCGCCCCGACGGCAAAAGGGGCCGCGTCTGCCGGCGAACCGGTTAGCGCCGCGCGATCGCAGATCAGCCGAGACTGCCGGTCGAACGGGTCGCTGAGCTGGGCGCTGAACAGGCCGCAGGCCAGGGTGTCCAGCGGGTCGTAGCTTCCCGCCGGACAAAAAGCGTCCTGCACGTTGTCGCACCCAAGCAGGGTGGCCACGCCGGCGGCCTGCGCCTCGTGCAGCAGGGTGATCCCCCGCTGGCGCGGCGTGCGGCCGAACGTCGCATCCTGCAGCAGCAGGTTGGTCATCGGCAGGGCGATGAGGGTGACGCCGTGCGCCGCCAGCTGGCGCAGGATCAGCGCCGCCTGCGCGTCGCTGCCGGCGGCCAGCGCGCAGCCGTGGCTGCAGCAGATATGCCCGGGGAATGGGTGGCGGGAGAGATGATCCGCCAGCCAGGTCAGCCCCTGAGACACCTTGCTGAGCTCCTCATCGATATGCAAATCCAGATCCAGTTCCCAGCGGGCCGCGCTGCGCAGCAGGTTTGCCATGGCCGCGGCGTCCCAGTTGGAGGAGTGAATGAAGCCCCCCAGCAGGCAGCGCTCCCCGCTGTTGGCGACCGTCCGGGCAATGGCCTCGGCGTCCGCCGGATCGCGAAACAGGGGCAGCGGGACCAGCGCCACCCGTTCCAGGGTGATGCCGCCGGTATCGAGACGGGCGATCTCCTGCCAGGCGTCCGGCGCGTCGGCGGTAAACCAGTCGATATGGCTGCGTAAATGGGTCACGCCATTTGCTGCCGCCCGGGCCAGCGCGGCGGACGCCCGACGTTGAATATCCGCCCTGGTCCAGTGTCGGCGATCCTCGTGCATGGCGCGGATCGCCGCCAGCAGCCCGGCCTGCGCTGGGCGGCAGCGTTCAATGGTAAAGGTTTTGTCCAGATGGGCATGGGGTTCCACCAGGCCGGGGAGCGTCAGGGCCCCCGCCAGGTCCCACAGGCCGGGAGCCGGCTCGACGGAGGGCGTCACGGCGGCGATCCGTCCATCGCGAAAGGCCAGGTCCGCCAGCCGCGGTTCTTCGTTGGCCTGCGTCGGCCAGCCGTCGGGCAGCGCCCAGGCCGGAAGTCGGGCGCGGCTGATGCCGGCGAGCGGCGCGCAAGAGGAGGGAAACGTCATCGTCAGTCTCCTCACAGATCCAAAACCAGACCCGGCGATTTCGCCCGCGAACAGCAGAGCGTGATCTGGTCGTTGCCGGCTTTCTCTTCCGCCGTCAGCACGCTGTCCCGGTGTTCGGGGAGCCCGTCGAGAACCCCGGTAATACACGATCCGCACATTCCCTGTTCGCAGGAGAGCATCACCTCCACCCCGGCATGCTGTAATACCTGAGCAATGGTTTGATCCGCGGCGACCTGCAGACGCTGCCCGCTGGAGGCCAGCTCAATATAAAATGCGTTGTTCGCCGCGATATTATTTTCCGCCGCGGGAGTAAAGCGCTCGAATACGAATTGCGACGGCGACCAGCGATATTCCTCCATGACTGACCGCAGTCGCTGAATAAAGCCCTCCGGGCCGCAGGCCACCACTGCGGTATCAGGGTGGGGCGTGGTTAAGCATTCGGGGATCCGCTGGCGAAACGACGCGCCTTCCTCGCTGCAGTGGATCGCCACCGTGCCGCTCGCGGCCAGCTGGGCCAGGCGCGATGTGAAGGCCGTCTGGCGCGAGCTGGCGACATAATAATGCAGCTCCAGCGCCCCTTTTCTGGCGGCAATCGCTTCGGCCATCGCCAGCAAAGGCGTGATGCCGATACCGCCGGCAAACAGCAGGTAGCGCCCGGCCTCCGGCAGGGGGAAATGGTTGCGCGGCGACGATATGGAGAGCCGATCGCCGTGTTTGAGTTGCTGGTGCAAATAGCGTGAGCCGCCGGTGGACGCATCCGTCAGCCGGACGCAAACTTCATAATGATTACCGCGGTCAGGCATCCCGCACAGGGAATATTGCCGCGGGCCAACGCCGGGAATAATAATATCGATATGCGCCCCGGCGGAGTAGGCCGGTAATATTTCCCCGGCTGCCGCCTGTAATATTAAAGATAGATTTCCCTCGCCGTTGGGGCGTATTTCCCCCACCGAGACCGAAATAAGATCGTGGCTGTGCATTACCGTTTTCTCTCCCTCAATCCGCTGTCTGCAGGGCGGCCAGGGGCAGCGAAGGGATACCCGCTCCTTCGCGGTGACTGTCCGGCGTGCAAAAATGGATGAAACGATCGTTTCTCCGCTATGAATGCTACGGTATTGTGATAAAACTGTTGCGTCCAGAGCTTTGATTCGCACAACCCGTTGCAAAAAAGAGAGCACCCAAACGATGTTTGCCTTCTCCCGATTTCTGCTCTATTTCACCGAAGTGGCCCGTCAGGGGTCGTTTCGTAAAGCGTCAGAGGCGCTGCATGTGTCTGCGTCTTCTATTGACCGTCAGATTTTGCGCGTGGAACAGGAGCTGGCGATGCCGCTCTTCGAGCGCCATCCCACCGGGCTGCGGCTGACCGCCGCCGGGGAGCTGCTGCTGCACGCGGCCAATAACTGGAAAAAAGACTTTACCCGGGTCTGCGAGCAGCTGGATGACCTGCGCGGACTGCGGCGGGGGCATGTGCGCATCGCCACTATCGATGCCATTAACCGGCATTTCTTTTCGACGATGCTTAAAGAGGTGCATAAACATTATCCCAACATCTCTTTTACATTGACCACCATCAACAATATCCACATCCAGCAGGCGCTGATCTCCGGCGAGGCGGATTTCGGCATCATGCTCAATCCGCAGACCTCCCGCGAACTGCAGGTGCGGGCGTTTGCCGAAATGAATATGGGGATCGTAGTGCCGACCGGCCATCCGCTGGCCAGCCGCAGCGCTGTGCGTTTTAGCCAGTGCATCGACTACCCGTTTATCCTGCCATCCGCCCCGTTGATGATCAGCGAACCGGTGGAGGCGCTGGTGAACATCAGCGGCAACGAGGTGAAGGAGGTGGCGGTTTCGAATAACATCCACATGATCCGCACCCTGATCAAAGAGCAGATGGGCATCGGCATCCTGTGCCGGCTGGATATTCTCGATGAGATCGAGTCCGGCCAGCTGGCGTTTGTGCCGCTAACCGATCCGCAGCTTAAGCCTTTCACCCTGGCGCTGTGCGTCTCGCCCGCCCGCCAGCTTTCCCTTGCCGCCTCGATGATGCTGAACCAGCTGGAGATGCTCTTCAGCCAGCTGTGAGAGACCGGACAGGCACTAAAATCATTCATTAGCGCACCGAAACGGTGCATTTAATGAGTGCATGAATCAAAGGTTGCATGCCCAAGGACGGCGGCGCAGGCGATTTTTCGCGGCCGCTCGCGGGCCATCAAATCTGGCATTGTTTTTGTATAGCTGAGTGTGAGTAGAAGCGGTCAGTACGGGTTATCCATACGGGACATTGCTCAGTCACCATGTCGCGGTTCAATGTTGACCGGGATGGGAGGCTGAGCCACATTCGCTCGCTCCCCCTCCCGGCGTAAAGAGGAGAGGGATAATGAAAACAGGCGCACGCCTTCCCCGGGGCTTACGCTGGCTGGGCCTGATGGCCCTCGGCGGTGTCTCGCTGGCCGTTCAGGCCGAGGAAAAAATCGTTCTGCTGACCTCCTGGTACGCTCAGGCGGAGCAGGGGGGTTATTATCAGGCTCAGGCCACTGGGCTGTACAAAAAATATGGTCTCGACGTTGAGATCCGCTCCGGCGGACCGCAGGTCAACGGCATGCAGTTGCTGTTGTCGAAGCGGGCCGATGTGATCATCGGTTACGATCTGCAGCTGCTGGAAGGCATTCAGCGCGGCTTCCAGGCGAAAGCCATTGCCGCGCCCTTTCAGTACGATCCCCAGGGGCTGCTGACCCACGCCGATGTCACCTCCCTGCAGGGGCTGAAAGACAAAACCATTCTGGTCTCCAGCTCCGGTCAGGCGACATGGTGGCCGTGGCTGAAGGCGCAATACCAGCTGAGCGACGCTCAGGTTCGCCCCTATACCTTCAATATTCAACCCTTTGTCGTCGACGACGCTGTCGCCCAGCAGGCCTATGTCAGCTCCGAGGTGTTCCAGGTGCAGAAGGCCGGGGTGAAGGCGAACTTCTTCCTCTTTTCTGAGCATGGTTACCCTCCCTATGGCGGCATTCTCATCGCCCGCCCGGACACCATCGCTGAGCGTAAAGCGGCGATGGCGAAGTTTGTCCGCGCCTCAATGGAGGGTTGGGTGAGCTATCTCAAGGATCCGGCGCCGGGAAATGCGTTGATTAAGCAGGACAACCCGAAAATGACCGACGATCTGCTCGCCTGGGGCGTGACCCAGATCCGTGAGCATCATCTGATCGACGGCGGGGATGCCGCCAGCCAGGGCTGGGGGACGATGACCGACGCCCGCTGGCAAAAGACGCGCGATTTTATGGTCAGCGCCGGTCTGCTGGCGGCGGCCACCGACTGGAAACAGGCCTATACCACCGACTTTGTCCAGACCATGCAGGTTAAACCCTGAGGAGCGACGCCATGTCATTCATCATTAAAAATGCCCATGCCATCCTCAGCGGTCTGTCCGGAGAGGCGGCGCGGCTGGCCGGGCCGGATATTCGCATCCGCGACGGCAAGATTGCGGCCATCGGCAGCCTGACGCCGCTGCCGGAAGAGCGACTGATCGACGCCCGCGACTGCGTAATCTATCCGGCATGGGTGAATACGCACCATCATCTTTTTCAGTCGCTGCTGAAGGGCGAGCCGCAGGGGCTGAACCAGAGCCTGACGGCCTGGCTGAGCGCCACGCCGTACCGCTTTCGCGCGGCTTTCGATGAACATACCTTTCGTCTGGCGGTGCGCATTGGTCTGGTGGAGCTCCTGCGCTCGGGCTGCGCCAGCGTGGCGGATCACAACTACCTGTACTGGCCGGATATGCCTTTCGATACGTCGGAGATTCTCTTCAGCGAAGGGGAAGCGCTGGGGATGCGCATCGTTCTGTGCCGGGGTGGGGCGACCCAGGGTCGGGCGGTGGAGCAGGATCTGCCGGTGGCGCTGCGTCCGGAAACCTTCGACGGCTATATGGCGGATATTGAACGGCTGGTCAGCCGCTATCACGACCCGCGGCCCGACTCGCTGCGCCGGGTGGTGATGGCGCCCACTACCGTCCTGCACTCCGCGCCGGGTGCCCAGCTGCGGGAGATGGCGAAGCTGGCCCGCCAGCTGGGGATCCGGCTGCACAGCCATTTATCGGAAACCGTCGATTATCTTGACGCCGCGCGGCAGAAATTCGCCATGACGCCGGTGCAGTTCTGCGCGGAGCACGACTGGCTGGGAAATGACGTGTGGTTTGCCCATCTGGTGAAGCTTCTGCCGGAGGAGATTGCCCTGCTGGGCCGCACCGGTACCGGCATTGCTCATTGTCCGCAAAGCAACGGCCGGCTGGGCAGCGGCATCGCCGATCTGCTGGCGCTGGAGCAGGCCGGGGTCCCGGTCTCGCTGGGGGTGGACGGCGCTGCCTCCAATGAAGCGGCGGATATGCAAAGCGAAGCCCATGCCGCATGGCTGCTGCAGCGCGCGCGCAAAGGGATGCTGGCGCAGCCGCGCTACGCCGGAGGCACCTTCGAGGGCGGAGCTGATGCGGCCACGGTGGAGGATGTGGTGCGCTGGGGCAGCGCCGGCGGGGCGCAGATCCTTGGCTTAGCGCAGAGCGGCACCCTGCAGGTCGGGATGCAGGCGGACCTCGCCATTTACCGGCTGGACGATCCGCGCTACTTCGGCCTGCATGATATGGCGATTGGCCCGGTGGCCTGCGGCGGCCGCGCCGCGCTGAAGGCGCTGCTGCTGAATGGCCGGCCCATCGTGGAAGATGACGCCATTCCCGGTCTCGACCTTGACGCGATGCGCCACGACGCGCTGGCGGCAGTCCGTACCCTCCAACAGCGCGCCGCTGTTTAACTGATCACAGGATAATGACGATGAACGCAACCACCCAAAATCAACGCTATGCCTTACAGGAACTGGAAAAAGAGGCGCTGATGGGCGCCCAGGGCGAAGAGACCTTCGCCCGCGAAGTGCGCTGTATCGACCTGTCTAACTTTGCAGAAAGAAAAAATGACATTGCCGAACAACTGTGGGAGGCGGCGGTGGAGATCGGTTTCTTCCAGGTCAGCCACCACGGTATTCCCCTGGCGGCGATCCGCCAGGCGTTCAGCACGACCGAGGCGTTTTTCGACCTGCCCGACGAGGTGAAGCGCCAGTATCCGCTGGCCGGCAACGCCGGCTGGGAGAGCAAGGCGCAGGTCCGGCCATCGACCCGCACGCCGGATCAAAAAGAGTCATATCAGATAACCCGTCCGCTGATGGACGGGCGCTGGCCCAGCGATCGGGAGCTGCCAGGCTTCCGACAGACGATGCTCGGATTTGAATCGCAGTGCTGGCAGCTGGGGATGAAGATCCTCTCCTGCTTTGCTTTAAAGCTCGGTTTTCCGGAATCGTTTTTTACCACCGCGCACGATCCGCAGCGTGACACCTATCAGAGCACCTTGCGCATGCTGCACTACTATGCAACCGAGCAGTCGCAGCAGGGGATGTGGCGGGCCGGCGCGCATACCGATTTTGACTGCCTGACGCTGCTGTTCCAGCGCCCCGGTCAGGGCGGCCTGCAGGTCTGCCCTGGCAAGGACCGCGAAAGCCAGCAGTGGACCAGCATTGAGCCAAGGGAAGAGGTCATCACCTGCAATATCGGCGATATGCTGATGCGCTGGAGCGACGACCAGCTGCCGTCTAACTTCCACCGGGTGAGAAACCCGCAGCCCCACGAATATCAGGGGCCGCGCTACAGCCTGGCGTTTTTCTGCCAGGCCAATAAAGATATCGAGATCCTTGGGCCGCAGAGGAAGTACCCGCCCATCAGCGCCGAGGATTATCTGCAGCAGCGGATCCAGGCCAATTTCGCCAAAGGGTAAACGTACCGGCGCGGGTCACTGCTGTTCAGGAGCGGCATGACCACGCGCCACGACCACCTTTTCCCGGCCGAGTACGGTAGCGAGATGGTCGGGCAGGGGCTGGTCAGTAATTAAACGGCTAATGCCCGACCAGCCCGCGTAGTGGTAGGGGTAGGTGAGGCCGAACTTCGAATGATCGGCGACGACAATGCTCTTCGCGGCGCGCTGGATCATCGCCCGGTAAACCGTTCCGCTGTCGATTAACGCCTCGCTTGGTCCATCGGCGGCGATACCGCTGGCCCCCAGGAGCGTATAGTCCGCCGTGAACTGGCTGAGGAACTGTAGCGTCTGCGCACCGGTCATTGCCCCTTCGGTCGCGCAGTACTCCCCGGGAGCGACGATCACCCGGATGGTTGGATTCATCGACAGCACCGTTGCGACGCCGAAGGCGTGGGTGATGACCGTAATATCCCGCAGCTCGCTGGCCATCCGGCGGGCAACATGTACCGTGGTGGCGCCGGAGCCGATCATAAATATTTTGCCGTCGCGCATACAATGGACGGCATCCCGGGCGATGCGCTCGCGCTCTTCGGTAAACAGCTGATGGCGCTCCGTGACCGTCGGTTCACTGTTCATGGCCCGCACCGCACCGCCGTAAGTTCGGTTCAGAACGCCCCGGCGGGTAAGTTCGTCAAGATCGCGACGGATGGTTTCGGTAGAGACACCGTGGGTGCGCGCCATATCCCCAATCCGCAGGGTCGGGGTCTCAGCCAGTTCGCGCAGGATCTGTTGCTGACGGTCTTCTTTTCTCTTCGACATGAACGCTGGTTACTCTCCCTGAAGTCGCTGATGCCGTTAATATACCTGCACGCCGAGGGCAAACAAACTGGATGTTTGCCCTCCCGGTTAGACTATGCGTTCAGGTGGCCCATTACTTTCGCCAGCCGTTCGAGGAAGAAATCTGCATCATCGCGACTGAAGCACAGCGGCGGGCGGATCTTCAGGCTGTTGCCAAAGCGACCGGCCGCGCCAATCAGCACGCCCTCAAGCTTCAAGTGATAGATAACGCGACTCGTCAGCTGCGGATCCGGCTCTCCGCTGTCTGGCCGGGCAAACTCGATGGCGTTGAACAGCCCGGCGCCGCGAATGTCGGCGATGGCCGGGAAATCCTGGGCCAGCTGGCGCAGTCCGGCACGCAGATAGTCCCCGTTGCGCTGGGCGTTGGTCATCAGGGCCTCCTGCTCAATCACCTCCAGTACCGCGAGGCCCACGGCGGCAGCCACCGGGTTACCGCCAAAGGTGTTGAAGTACTCGGTCTTTTCGCTGAACGCCCGCAGAATAGCCGGGCGCGTGATGACCGCGGCCATGGGAAAACCGTTCCCCATTGGCTTGCCGAGCGTGACGATATCCGGTTGCACACTGTGACGCTGGAAGCCCCAGAAATGAGAGCCTGTCCGACCAAAGCCCGGCTGGACCTCATCGGCGATAAACAGTCCGCCCCGCGCCTGTACGCGGGCGACCGCCTGGGCCAGAAATCCTGGCGGATCGGCGAAAACGCCATCGCTGGAAAAAATGGTATCCACCAGTAGCGCCGCGCAGCCGAAGCCCCGCGCATCCAGCGCGTCCATGGCGCGCTCAACGTCGGCGGCGAAGAGGTCAGACAGCGTCTGGCCCGCGGTCAGCCTGCGCAGGTCAGGGGCGGGAATGGTATGCACCCACGGGGGCAGGAGGGCCTCTTTGTGCCCGGAGGGAGAGACCTCCATCACCGCCGTTGTATTGCCGTGATAGGCACTTTCGGTGACGATGATCCCCTGTCGGCCACTGATAAAGCGAGCCATCCGCAGGGCGATGTCGTTGCTCTCGCTGCCGGTGCAGGTAAATATCACATTCGACAGCCCGGCGGGGAAAGTCGCTAGCAGGCTGTCCGCGTACTGCTCCAGTACCGGGAACAGATAGCGGGTGTTGGTGTTCAGTAACCCGGCCTGGCGCACCATCGCCTGGGTGATATGCGGATGACAATGCCCCACGCCCGGCACGTTGTTATACATATCCAGATAACGGTTGCCGGCGGAGTCCTCCATCCAGGCTCCGGAGGCCGTCGCCATGACGATCGGTTGTGGATAAAACAGCACCGAACTGGTCCCCTGGGTGGCGTGGCGACGGGCAATCTGTCTGCTCAGGTTTTCGTCGGCCACGCCGGTCAGCGCGTCAAAACGGTTCAGTTGAAGAATGGGGGTTTTATTGTTCATCAGCAGGTTCCTTGCAGTTAACGGTAGCGCTAAGCGGTGACGCCTGGAGGAGAAACGCCTGGGCCAGGCGTACGGTGATGGCGCCCCACTGCGGGCTGTAGCGACGGGCGGTGGCTGTCTCGCTATGGCTGGCCAGCCAGGCCGTCAGCTGTAAACGGCGCAGCATCACCAGCACCGGAAGCATCACTTCGTCCTGCTGGCTGAAGGGGCGGACGCTACGGTAACCCGCAAGCCACGCAGTGCGGTAGTCCGCAAGGGCCGGGTCGTCTTCAATGAAACTGACGGCGGTGGCAAAATCCCAGCCAAACCAGCAGATGCCGCAGTCGTCAAAATCAATCACCGTCAGCGAATTCCCATTCACCAGCAGGTTGGCCAGCCGCATGTCGCAGTGCACCAGCCCATAGCGGTCGGCGTCCTGCCCGTACGCTTCCAGTCTGGCGACCACTGTGGCCTCCACCGCCTCCAGCAGCGTAATATCGTCGGCGCTCAGTTGCGTCATTTTCCGCCAGTCCCCCCACCAGGCATGACGTCCGATAATCGTCTCGGTGTTCCACACCTTGCGATGAAAACCCTCAGGTTTTACCCAGCCTTCGCTGTGCCTGTGCAGTTTTCCCGCAACCCTTCCCAGGGCATGGTACCAGCCGGTGAGATGGCTACCGGTATCCGGTTCGCTGCCCGCAACAAAGGTGAATCCCACGACGTGGGTGACCGATTCGCCGTCGATGAGGCTGGCGATACAGCTCCCATCATCCAGTACAAGCGGTACGGCGATGTTGATACCTCCCCGGGCATGCAGGGCGTTTAGCCACATCAGCTCAGAATGGATCTCCACCGCTGAGCTGTAGTTTGGGCGATGCACTCGCAGCACGATCTTTCTCTGCGCCGCCTTATCGCTGACCAGAAACGTGGCATTTTCTGAAACCGTCAGCAGGCCAATCTCTGCGCCTTCGCTGAGCCCCCAGCGGGGCAGGAGCGGCCGCAGCTTCAGGGTAAGTGTTGTTAAATACTCGTCGTTAAACATGCTGTCCTCAATTTGAAATGACACGCTTAACACATTTTTATGTTGTGGTTGCGGGATTTGCAAGATGTGTGAGGGTTTTTTTGTTTTCTGTTGCGCTTCAATCATGATTTTTGTTTGTTAATTATTTTAATAACAGATAGTTAGTGTGATTTTGTTGGCTAGGTTCAGCCGGTTGCACCATAACAGAACGTATAATGTGGGTTTTTCTCATTCAGGCGTAAAAAACGCGAGGTTTTTCTTATTATCATGTTGATATATATAGGTAAATTAATTGACTGTTTGCACCAATCCTGTGCCCAATCATAGCGCATTATTTTTATGCTGAAATCTCACATTAAAATGTTGAACATTCAACATTTACGTGATTATTCTTTTCCTGCCAGCGACGGAGATCGCTGCACGGCCAGGCCATACGGATGGGATCGCAAAACTTTCACAGACGGGGAAAAATGATGTCAGATTTTATGAACAAACATGTGCTGGTGACCGGCGGGAGTAGTGGGATCGGTCTTGGCATTGCACTCGGCTTTGCCCGCGCCGGAGCGAAGGTGACCATTACCGCCCGGACACCATCGCGTATCGATAGCGCGATCGGCCAGGCGGCGGAGCAGGGACTAACGCTACGCGGCCTGACCTGCAACGTCAGTCATGCCGAAGAGGTAAAAGCCTGTGTGGCAGAAGCCGCACAGCAGTGTGGGGGGCTGGATATTGTCTGCTGCAACGCGGGGATTTTTCCTTCGGCGCCGCTGGCAGACATGAGCGAACAGCAGTGGGATGAGGTGCAGGCGATCAACAGTAAAGGGACTTTTTTAACTGTCCAGGCGGCGCTGCCATGGCTGAAACGGGCAGAGTATGGTCGCATCATCCTCACCTCTTCGATTACCGGCCCGGTAACGGGTTATCCGGGCTGGGCTCACTATGCCGCCAGCAAAGCGGCCCAGCTGGGTTTTATGCGTAGCGCGGCGTTAGAACTGGCCGGCGACAACATTACCGTCAATGCCGTCCTGCCGGGGAATATCATCACGGAAGGGTTGAGGGATATGGGCGAGGACTATATCGCCGGGATGGCCAGCGCCGTGCCGCTCAAACGCCTTGGAACGGTGGAAGATATTGCCGCGGCAGCGCTGTTCTTCGCCTCCCGTCAGGCTGGCTACATCACCGGCCAGTCGCTAATTGTTGACGGTGGGCAGATCCTGCCTGAATCCGCCGCGTGCCTGAACTGAACGGAGCGTTCATCATGAGCAATGAAATTCTTGCCAATCCCGCGCCAGCGGCGGAGAAACATGTTGTACAACGGCTGCGGCCAAATGCGGTAGGCCTTGGCGGGGTGCTGTTTATGACTATCGCCACGGCGGCGCCGATCACTGCGATGCTGGGCAATGTGCCGATCGCGGTGGGCAGTGGTAATGGCCAGTATGCGCCCGCGGGGTTTATGGTCGCCACCCTTATCCTTGCCCTGTTTGCCATCGGCTATGCGCAGATGGCCAGGTACATTACCGCTACCGGCGCATTTTATGGCTTCATTTCACATGGCCTGGGGCGGATCGTTGGCATGGCGTCAGGAGTGACGGTGACCATGACCTACATTGTCTTCGAGGCCGCTCTGGTCGGGATCTTCGCCTTTTTCTGCGAGGATTTAATCAATACGGTCTTCAGCGTACATATCCCCTGGCTCATCTTCGCCTTCGCCATGCTAATGACCACCGGAGTGCTGAGCTATTTCGATATTTCGCTCACTTCCAGGGTGCTCGGCCTGTGCCTGGTACTGGAAATTTTGATCCTCACCGCCGTCGCGGTGGCGGTGCTGATCCATGGCGGAGGGCCACAGGGTTTTGTCCCCGAGTCGATCAACCCGCTGAACGCCTTTACCCCGGCGAAAGGGGTGGTCGGCGCCAGTGCCGGAATTGGATTATTCTTCGCCTTCTGGTCATGGGTGGGCTTTGAGTCATCGGCAATGTACGGTGAAGAGTCGAAGAACCCGAAAAAGATCATTCCCCTGGCCACTCTGCTGGGCGTGATTGGTATCGGCGTGTTCTACGTGTTCATTTCGTGGATGGCGATTGCCGGAACGGGACCGGAGCGGGCTATTGCCCTTGCGCAGGATCCTAACCGCGCAGGAGAGATTTTCTACGGTCCGGCACGCCAGTATCTGGGGGAGTGGGCGGTCGGGGTGTTTAAGCTGCTGGTGATCACTGGCTCTTTTGCCTGCGGGATGGCGTTTCATAACTGCGCGGCGCGCTATCTCTATGCGCTCGGGCGGGAAAATCTGTTTCCGTTTGCCGGGCGTACGTTGGGTCGTTCACACTCACGCCATGGCTCGCCCCATATTGCTTCTACGGTGCAGACCGTTATCGCCACGCTGATTGTGTTGCTGTTCTTTATCACCGGGAAAGATCCTTACGCGGATATTTACACCCTGCTGGCGCTGTTGGGTACGATGGGCATTATGATTGTCCAGGCGCTTTGCGCCTTTGCGGTGATAGTTTACTTCCACGGCAATAAAGAAAATATTGGCAAAGGACACTGGTTTAAAACGGGCGTTGCGCCGTTGCTTGGGGGGATGGGGATGATCTATATCGTCTATCTGTTATTCAAAAATATGGCGTTTGCCGCCGGCGCTGCCGCCAGCTCCTCCTTTTATCATGCCATTCCGTGGATCGTGTTGGCCTGCTTCTGCTTTGGCGCCGCCATCGCGGTCTGGTTTTACCTCTTTGATACGCAAAAGTACCGGGTCATAGGACGCATTGTACTGACGGATGATTGATGATGCGCACCTGCCGCCGGCTTTCGCTGGCCGCGCGGCAGGATATCCGGCCCTGGGCTTTTCAGCTACCGTGTTAAGTTCGCTGGTGTTGCTGAAATATCTGAAGAACATCCCTCTAAGCGTCAGCTGCAAGCTACCCTGGTAAAGGCCCCGGAAATCACGCCCTTTATGTCGTAAACGCCGTTAAGCCCGCTCACCGGGGTTAAAAGTTCTTCATTGCTGATAGCGGGTTAAGGCTAACCAGGGCAGGGGGAAGACAGGCAGAGTTTATGAACCCGTAACCAGCTACGCCGGGCTTTCGGCGCCATTTCATTCTACAGACATATGTAACCTTGTCTGGCGCCTCCATGCCGCTGATGCGGCATTCAGAAGCTTCCTGATGCTGTAGGTGTTAACGTCTGCTCTGTGCCAAGAGCGGATATTCCACACTTCTGCTAATGTAGTCAAAATCGGTATGCCACTGCAATCTAGCAAAGGATAGATAATGGATAAAAATGAGCCATCAATATGGCCTCCGCACCAAGTCTTCTATATCCAATCGATGTTGTTCAATACAACATCGGCTCTACAGGCCGTGGATAGAGCATCTAAGTACATCCAAGCGATCAGTGAAGGGAAGCTAGGGCCACAAGATCGGAAAGATGAGCTTCTAGACTGTCTACAAAACTTCATCAATCATAGTGCTGCTATAGCTCGGTACTTCTTTCCATCAATGATTGGTGGAAAAGGTGAGAAGATTTTACATAAGAACCGTGCTGAGTTTCTGAGGCAAATTTTTGATGTGACAGAAAGCAGCCCTTTGCATGATAAGAAACTTAGAAATGCAATAGAGCACTTTGATGAACGACTGGATATGTATCTTGAAGGTGGAATTGTAGGAAATATCTTCCCAAGTCTAATCTTGAACAAGCCAGAAGAAACAGATGTGCCGCATCACATCTTCAGAGCCTACTATCTAAATGATGGAATTTATCAAGTATTGGGGGAAAGACATAATGTTCAACCTATTCTTGATGAAGTCATGAGAGTTCATGAACTGTTGGAGATATTTGATGAAAATGGTGGAATGTTTGGGAAATAAAAAAGTACCTTCGGGTGTAATGCCATTTTTTCTTTGCTCGTGTGCCATTCCCAAATCAGAAATGGATGACAGTCAATATAATTTTGTGGCGGGCATGGCGGGCGGCATTGACGTTTTTTTTAAATAACGACCTTATGGATTACCAGATAGCTGGGACAGGAAAAGTTTTATCGGAAAATACTTGGACGTGTGGAACTAAGATAGCGCGAAATATCAGCAACGTTACCAACAGGCTGTCAAAACGTTTACGAATAAACCGATGACAAAAGGAGATTGTAATCAACTGAGTGCTGATATTTACAGGCAGAATCAGGCGCTGGCCAGCGTCGACCAACAGCGCCAGCAGGAGCAACAGGAACGCCAGACCCAGTCTCTCAATGATGTCTTGAAAGGACCTGTGCAGACCAACTGCACCCGGTACGGGAATTCCGTTTACTGTACGTCCTATTAGCTCTTTATGACGCGTATTGTCACCACTATCTGGCGCCACGCTGATTTATCCCGGTAAAGGAAATGCGCGCCTTTACACCCTGTCCAGAGGTAAAGTAAGAACATTCAGTTAGGAAATTTGTTTAGTGGAGTGATTGCATTTTGGAAAAGATCCAGGCGACTGCGGTTAAATATATCAAGCTGGGAGAGGGAGACGAATGGGAACATGAGTGCCTGACATCTGGCATTATTAAGTTTGGGTACCACAAAACGCCCCATCAGATGTGCCTTGAGGGAAAGTGGGAGGATGTGAATAAAGTCTGGTTAGAAGAAAGGAAAAATAACCAGTCCACTGCCACCAGTGATGTCAGACAGATAAGGACGTTTTACACCGCCACCCCCGATATACTCTTCATTACGTTCAGCCAGGGGTTATTGCATTGGTGCCAGCCTTCCGGAGAGATCACCGAACTGGATGATGGCAGTAGGACCCGCCCCACGGTGAGCGGATGGCACAGCCATAGTCTGGCCGGGAACCTTCTATCCCACAGCGTCCTGAGCGGTGCTTTACTCGCTACACAGAATTACCGGGGGACCATCTGCGATGTGCGTTTGGCCGATTACGCCCTGCGAAAAATCAATGATGAGCAATCGCCGGAAATCATCAGCGCTGATATTGCTAAAGCTCAGTACCTGAAGGCTATTACCAGGCTGTGTAGTTTGCTTACCTGGTAGGACTTTGAGTTGCTCGTAGATCTGATTTTCTCCGCCAGCGGATGGAGAAGAACCGGGAGCCTTGGCAGGACACAGAAGACTGTCGATATTGAGCTTGAACTGCCCACCACCGGAGAACGGGCATATGTGCAAGTGAAGTCTGTTGCTGAGCAGTCTGTATTCTCTGACTATCTGTCACGGTTCCAGACCAGTGACAGCTATGATCGGATGTTCTTTGTCTGGCACCAAGGGACATTGAGTGAGGATCTCCGTGCTGAAGGCGTCACTATGATTGGGCCCACGAGGCTTGCAGAACTCATACTGGACACCGGGCTGGCACTATGGCTTAGAAATAAGGTTTCGTAATAGCCCGGTACCTTATCGGTTACGGGCATTTATGCTAGAAGATACCTTTTCTTATTCTGTGTAGTGGATAGCTAAATTTGGCCACTTTCGAAGGTATGTTAATTTCCGCTCCTCGCTCATAAGGGACAACCATACTCAAATCTCCCACATTGCAGGAGATTTGAGTATGAACACGTCACCGTGGAACAAAGACCGTATCATCGGCCAAAAAAGACCACTTCAGATATCTCATATCTGGGGGATCCGAATCCGGCTTGAACTAGAAGGTAAAACGCGCGATTTGGCTCTTTTCAATATGGCCCTGGACAGTAAGCTACGAGGCTGCGATCTGGTCAAACTCAAAGTATCTGATGTTGCATATGGTAGCTCTGTTTCAAGCAGAGCTACGGTGTTGCAACAGAAAACCGGTAGCCCTGTGCAATTTGAGATAACCAAAGGGGCAAGAGAAGCTGTTGCTGCATTGATAAAGCATGGCAATTTGCATAGTAAAGACTTCTTGTTTCGGTCTCGAGTCGGAACTAACCAGCCCATATCAACCCGGCAATACAACCGAATTTTTCATGGGTGGGTAGAAAAGCTTGGTCTCGATGATTCGCTATATAGCACACATTCCATGAGAAGAACAAAACCTTACCTAATCTACAAGAAAACCAAGAATCTCCGGGTGATCCAACTTCTGTTGGGCCATAAGAAACTGGAAAGCACAGTCCGTTATCTGGGCATTGAAGTCGATGATGCATTAGAGATCTCTGAATCGATCGAAGTCTAAGGTTGTCAGGGCTGCAACAGCAGCCCTGTGCCAGAAACGGACGTTTTTAACGCAACGATCGCCAACATTGAGTCAGGTAAAAGATATAAAACATCTAGTAAAGATCGTTTTATATCCATACTTCTTACTTGAATTCTTTTGTTTTTACCCACTCAGCCTTGCTAATTAATTTAATGTTGTCTTTTATGTTTTTAATAATCTCCATTATCTTATCAAAATCATGATCATCACCAGGTTTAAAGTCATTGGAAATTTCAGTGTAATCATTTAATGCGGTGATCACTTCAATAGACTCATTTTCAAGAGGGTTGAGTAACATTTCAATTTTTGCTTTAAGGAAAGTTAGATCACCTTTAATATTTGTGGCATCCATTCGAATCTGACGATAATAATAATCATCTTTTTGATCGTGCTTTCTAAATTCATTTGTTATAAGTATTTGTAAATTATTTAATTTGTTAGCCACTGATATATATCTAGCTGCATTATCTCTTAGTTCATTGATCCAATTTTGTCTGCTTGATGAGACAAGTTGTGCTCTGAGTTGCTCTCGGGCATATTTAGCATGCTCATCGCGATCAGTTTTCATGGTTTTTGCACTATTCGAAATTGCGTAATATGAGATTGCTGCGGGAATAGCTGCGCCAATAATAGCACCTAGAGTACTTGCAAAAACGCTATCCCAACCAAACCCAGAATCCACAACTATAGTTGGTAATTTACCTAGTGTTAAAATACCTGAATCTAAAAAATTTGAATTGCTTGATGGGAATGGAATGCCGAGCCAAGTCATAAATACCTCCTATATGGAGAATGTATCATATCAGTAAGTCAGGGCATTTAGCGAGGCCCTATACTAGTATAAGCAGCATTGAAGAAGATGGGCACCATATGGGATGATGAGTATCTACTCTAATTATACCGCTTAACCAAACCATACACATTTAGAGATGCAAAGAACGGTCCAGTTGTGCTAATTAGGCTGATGTCCACTTCTCGCTCACAGCGGACATCATACTCTTGGAGCGGTCCGCTCTGTGCCAGTAGAGGACGTTGCTAGTGTCAGCCTATGTTAATCAA
Source organism: Klebsiella sp. C239 (assembly GCF_048822715.1). Taxonomy (NCBI): domain Bacteria; kingdom Pseudomonadati; phylum Pseudomonadota; class Gammaproteobacteria; order Enterobacterales; family Enterobacteriaceae; genus Klebsiella; species Klebsiella sp. C239. Next base: position 999,896 of record NZ_JBMEZK010000001.1, read on the forward strand.
CAGGGAGCAGGTCACACTGTCGTCTCAGAATACCTAGCACATAGGTCACACGAACTTCCAACTGTATTGCTTGTTTTCGTGGCTAAGCCTCTTTTTGTTGATGATACCAATGCAACATCATCCGGAGCTTCAATAGTGTTGTACTGTCATCATCCTCAGAACAAAAATTGTATCGCCCGCCTGAATATTCATTTAACTTGTCCAAGTAAAAGCCACCCATTGGGTCATATCTATCAGAGTGGAGCCAAGCAAACATTTTCTGAAGAACGTAATGCAGGGCATTTTTCGGAAGCGTTGAAATCATCACGCCATGCTTAGTTGCTAAATCCTCAATTTTCATTTCCTGAAGATTATATCTAATCTCTACTGCAATTGGATGTAGTTTACTTAAAAATACGTCAACTTCATCCTTGAGATGTGCCTCTTTAACATTCCCCTCGAACAGCTTTATTAACTCTTCCACTTCCATTCGGTAATAATCATTATCACCTCGCACCGCAACTTCTGAAAGAAGCAACTTTAACTCAGCATGAATGTTATCAGTAGACGGTATAATCTGTTTGGATAGGGTGCTGTAATGTTTTATACGTATTGCTATTACAGAACCCTTTAGGCTTGTTAGATATTTATACCTATCTTCAATATATGTAATTAGTTCATCGAACTTAATGCCGAAAATAACATCATCTTTCCCTGGCGTGTTGTTGTAAAGGCTTATAGTGAAATCATTTTCATTGAAAGCATGAAAATGAGGCCAGCTTGCAAACAGTCGTTCACCATCACTATTTTTAAGATTTGTAGGGTGAGCACCAAAGATAGCACGAATACTCTTAAAGTATGCGTCATCATCCTCATGTGAAAGATAGGGCGTTTTATTCTTAAAGACATTCGCTGATTTCTTGAAAGGCCACCTCGCTAACTTATGATCACTCTCAATGATGCGGTGAAGCTGCTGCAACGCCTCCACAGCAATATCAATAGATGATATAAGGGAGTAAACCTGCATGGCCTTGACATCAATATCTTCCGACAGCTCAGGGAAGTTCATCAGATTGCGAACAGAAACGCTTATCCAATCCATGCACGAACAGATAGGGCTGAACTGGTTTTTACCATTTCTGTTTATGAAGTAGCTGTAAGCAAACTCCCCTTCATTAACCACATCGCGAAAATCAGTTATTAAAGTATCGTCAATAGTTACACCAAAATCTGCCTTGGTCATCTTCATGGAAATCACTTTCAAATCAGCACACTTAGAGGTTGATTGTGACCGTTATCATAGGCAAAAACAATTCAGTAGGTTGACCCGCCCCCCCATAACTCAAAATTGCTCGATTTAAGTATGCATTCCAACTTCCGCTCCTCGCTCGCAGCAGACTTTAAACTTACCCAGTACGTCCGATTCGTTCTGTGAGTTCAATCGGTCGATGCAGCGCTTTCCTTAATCAAGGGGGGACGTTGTCATGAAACGAAGAACTCGGATTTACTCCACACCTGTTCGCCTTGGATATACGGAGTCGAGCTCCCGGTAACCGTTCAAGCTGATGTGCTGGCGTGAAAGGTGAAGCAGAGGGCCATGTGCTGCGAATCAAGGTTCAGCGGTGCTGACTTTACTGACCTTAAGGGAAGGGGGCGGCTCACTCTGCTTCAGTGGGGGTAGCTAATCACCACAAATTGTTAGACATAAGGGACGGGGTTTGTCGATGCGGGCGACAAGGGTATCTCTGCCGCAGCCATAAAATCGATAAAACAGCGTATTCGCGGCGACAGATAGCGGCTGGCAGGCCACAGGACAAAGAAATGCCCATCTTTGACGCAACAGCCGGGCAACACCTCCTGCAGGTGTCCCTCATTGATGGCCTCAAGCACAACAAAATCAGGGACATAGGCGATACCCATCCCCGCCGCGCTTAATCGAATGGCAGCCTCAATGTTATTGACCCTCATCACGGAAGCGGCCCTGAAATCCCCCGTCAGCCTCATATCGCGCAGTTCCCAGGGCTGGATCAGCCCCGCCGAAGGGAAGCGAAAAAAAATGCACTTGTGCGCCGCCAATTCCGCTGGCGAGCCGGGAACGCCGTATTCCGCCAGATATGCCGGGCTGGCGCAGAGCACAAAACGAAAACCCCCCAGCTTTCTGGCGATCAAGCGGGAGTCCGCTAGTTCACCGCTGCGGATAGCGATATCAAATCCCTCATCGATCAGATTGACCAGCCGGTCACTAAAATCGAGATCCAGTTCAACCTGCGGATAAAGACGGCTAAAGGCGGTGAGGGCAGGGAGCAGCAGGCGGTAGCCGATGACAGGCAGTGAAATTCTCAATTTGCCGGAGGGCTGTGAGAGACTGCTCGTCAGCTCAGACTCGGCCTCCTGGATCTGCTCCAGGATACTCTGGCAGCGGGTTAGAAACGCGGCCCCCTCCGCCGTCAGGCTGACGTTTCTGGTGCTGCGGTTAAACAGCCGGACCCCCAGCTTATGCTCAAGCCGGGCGACATTCTTACCCACCGCCGAGGCTGAAATGCCCAGCAGCCTGGCGGCCTGAACAAAGCTTAGCGTTTCGGCGGTGCGGACAAAGGACGTTAGCGAGGTGAGACTGTCCATCGATTATAAACCTTATGTCTCTTAAGAAGATATTTTCAGTCTATTTATCGGCATTAACATCCGCAATAGGATGGCGACAGTTTATTCATTCCTTCCTTGCCGACTGATGAGGGCCGCCTGATGTTATTCACCGCCAGAACACATTCCCGATCCGCCAGCGCCCTGGCCGCGCTTTCTGTCTTTATGGCGGCCATGCTGCTGCCGTTAAGTTTTACCGGCGGCGTCATGACCACTCCGGCGATACAGCAGTCGCTGGGCGGCTCTCCCGCTGCGCTGTCGTGGCTGACCAATGGCTTTATGCTGACCTTCGGCAGCTTTTTGCTGGCCGCTGGCGTGACGGCGGATGCCATTGACAGAAAACGCATCTTTCTCGCCGGCGCCGCGCTGTTTTGCCTGAGCAGTCTGCTGTTTTGCCTGACGGACGATCTCTTCCTGTCAGGCGCGCTGAGGGCTCTGCAAGGTCTGGCCGCGGCGATGATTTTAGCCAGCGGCAGTGCGGCGCTGGCCCAGTTGTATGACGGCGCTCAGCGGACGCGGGCATTCAGCATCCTGGGCACGGTGTTCGGCGCCGGCCTGGCGTTCGGTCCGCTGCTGATCGGCTTCATGACCGACGCGGTGGGCTGGCGCGGCGTATACGCCCTGTTTGCGCTGCTCTCGGCGATGGTTCTGCTTATCGGTCTGGCGTATCTGCCCGCGGCAGAAAAAAGCGAGCCGCGGACACCCGACAATCTCGGCTTAACCCTGTTTACGCTGGCCCTGATGCTGTTCACTGCCTCGCTGATGGTCATTCCGGCCCGCGGTTTTTTATCGCTGACCACGCTGGCCTTGTTCATCGTATCGGGGGGGCTGTTCGTTGCGTTTGCCGTGCGCTGCCGAAGAGTGAACAACCCGGTGCTGGAACTCGCCCTGCTGCGCCATCCGCGTTTTGTCGGCGTACTGTTGCTGCCTGTCGCCACCTGCTGTTGCTACGTTGTCCTGCTGATTATTGTTCCACTGCATTTTATGGGCGGAGAGGGGATGAGTGAGTCGCAGAGCGCGCTGTATCTGATGGCGCTGACCGCGCCGATGCTGATTTTCCCATCCGTTGCGGCCCTGCTCACCCGCTGGTTTTCACCGGGGCAGGTGGCCACGGGGGGGCTGATGATTGCCTCCGTCGGGTTGCTGTTGCTGGGCGATGCTTTTCACAGCCACCACCTCCCGCAGCTGGTGCTGGCGCTGATCCTGTGCGGGGCGGGGGCGGCGCTTCCCTGGGGATTGATGGATGGCCTGGCGATATCCGCAGTGCCGGTCGCCAAAGCCGGTATGGCGGCAGGCCTGTTCAACACCGTTCGCGTTGCCGGCGAGGGGATCGCCCTGGCGGTCGTCACCGCGGTATTAACGGCAAGCAATAACCTGACTCTGCAGAGTCGCGTTCATGGGTATGCGCCCGAGGTGATTCACCGCGCCGCAGGCTGGCTGGGGGCTGGTAATGTGCCGCAGGCGGCTGCGCTTTTGCCTGACTTTTCCCTTCGGGCGCTGCGCGAGAGCTATGACACTGCTTATACGGTACTGTTTAGCGGGCTGGCGGTCGTCACCCTGCTGTGCGCCCTGATGGTCTGGCGGACGCTATGCCGCAAGGGGGGCGCTATCCAGACCCGCCACAGCGGATCCTGAACCCCCATGACGGTGCATTGGCGTCACGCTCCCGGCAATCGTCTTTTCCGGTCTGCTCAGCGAACCGGGACTGTCATTGTTTCGCTGGCGGAACTATGCTGATTAGGGCGGCCACATGCGCCGCTCCGGCAGCGGAAACAGTGACTCACAGGTGGCGGTATGGCGAGCGATCCGGAACTGATTTACATCGAGATCCTTGAAACGGTGCTGATGGCCACCCTGGATCCTGATTTGTGGAAATCGGCGCTGCAGAAACTGGCGTTCCTCACCGGCCATCAGTACGCGGCATTTCTGTTCTACGATAAAGGCAACGCGCACCTGTTGACTGATTCATTCCTGCTGGAGGAGAAGGTTTTCACCGCCTATCGCGACGTGTTTCTGGCCATCGATCCCGCCGAAAAAATACTGACCGCGTTACCGGTCGGGCAGATGTACCGGGACCGCGAGTATTTAGGCGATAAGTTTATTGCCGGCAGCGTCTATTACAATGAGTTTCATCACCCCAACGATCTGAATAATCTTACCAGCGTCAAGCTGTGCACCCTCAATGGCTATGCCACCTATCTGTCACTGATGACGGCCAATACGGCAGCTTATCCGCAGCCGGCGCAGTTTGAGCTGTTCAGGCGCGTGATCCCGGCGCTGAAAACCGCCTGCCAGCTACACGCTCGGTTTGAACAGCTGCGGGACACCATAAAATACCAGAGCGCGGTGATGGACAACGGGATCTACCCGGTATGGCTGGTGGATCATGACGGTAACATTCTCTACGCCAGCGCGCATGCCGAACGCTACCTGCGCGCCAACGCCCGCCTCTCCTGGTACAGCGGGGGCGATACGCTGTGCCTTGATACCGACAGCAAAAAACTGAAACGGGCTATCGAGCAGGCCACCCGAACGGCAGAGCCGCCAAGGGCAGGGCTGTGCTATACCGCCGGGCGCCAGCCGAAACCGATCCTGGTGATCCCGGCGGCCCGCCTTGCCGGGGTGGCCTGCGTGATTATTCCCGAGCCGTTTCTCACCGGCAGCGCCGTGATGGAGCTGTTTAACGTCAAGCCTGCCGAGAACGCAGTGGCGGAGCTGCTGGTGCGGGGCATGACGCCGGATGAGTGCGCCTTACATCTGGGCGTATCTATCGCCACCATCAGAACCCACCTCAGCGCCCTGTACCGGAAAACCCACACCCGTAATCAGGCAGAACTATTGCTGATCATCCGCGCGATCCACGGCTGACAGCTTGCTCAGGAATGATGGTCGCGCAGGAAAACGGTCAGCATCTCTTTCGGCGGCACGCCGCCGCATTCGCCAATCATCCAGCCTACCGCGCCGCGGTGATAGGCGCCGTGAAAGAGCATGTGGTTGAGCATCTCCATCGCGGTCATATTGCCGTCGCCGCCGTCGACAAATTTGAAGGCGATACGTTCGTGGAAATCGGCGGGCGTCATGGCGCTGACGTACTGAATGTATTCGTCCGTACAGGCGGTCATGGCCGTTTCCAGCTCATCAACGGTTGGCGTCCCGGGGGTATTCAGCGCGGTGTAACCGTGCGTCTTGCCGCGCAGATTCGCCCGGAAAATCATGTCAACGACATGGATATGGTTCATTAGCCTGAGGGTCAGGTGACGCTTTTCGCCATGTACTGTACCGTCTATCGCGCGGATCGCCTGCAAGGTGGCAAGGTCAATCCAGCGCTTGTATTTCAACAGCGTCACTACGGTGTCTTTGTCCATTGTCGGTCCCGGGTTGGTTGAGCCATTATCTTAGCGATGATGCCTGCGAGTTGTCACTCTCCCGCGCCAGGCACAAAAAAGCCTCGCCGGGGCGAGGCTTTTTAATCAGCAGGTGATTTAGTCAAACACACCGTTAATCACGGCGGTAACGATGGCGGTGCTCAGGGCGACCAGCACCAGGTCATCGCCGACCGCGCGCCATTCATAGCCCGGATAATAGGGCAGGTCGTTAATCATAGAAGCGGGCAGGGTCTTTTTCGCGATACCCGGAGGTAACGGTTTGCCGCGGGCGACATTTTTGGCGATACCCGGAGGCAGCGCCTGATAGCCGACCAGACCGTAGTTCACGGCAAGGGAGCGCGCCCGCGAGAAGCTAATATCGCTGTCGACGTGGTCGGGCTTGCCGTAGTTTTTGCGGTTGCCATGATCGTCATTGGACTGACCTTTATTTTGTCCTTTATTGCCATGGTCGCCGCTGTTACCGCTGTTACCGCTGTTACCATGATTGCCGCTATTGCCATGGTTACCACTGTTCCCGTGATTACCACCGCCGCCGCCATTGCCATTGCCGTTACCCGGGTTGGCATAGGCCGGAGCCGCCATGACGGCGAGAGAAATAACCGCCGCCAGTGCTGTTTTAATAGTGCGACGCTTAAGCATGATCTTGATTCCTTAATGTGGAGTACACGCATAAAAAATAAGATAAAGCTATGCCCCAGGCAATCTCATATAGTCTTATTTTTTGCCGGGTTTTCACGGGAAGGTCACAAAAGGATAGCGGGGCGCGGACGAGCAGTTCCATTGCTGCGTTTTGACAGACGGGCGACCGCGCCCCGCTAAATGTGTCGCCGGCAGGATCGCTCCCGGGCGTGTCGCAAAAAAATGCCCGAAGCCATCGGGCAAAAATGAATAAAAATATTACGCTTCATTCATAACGCGTCTCACAAGACGGAGCGGATAGTAAATCCTGGCGCCGCTGCGCACAATCGGCCGCTTGTTTAGAAATAAATAACCACGCCGACCGCGCTCAGGACGCGATCCAATGGCAGGCGACCCGATGGCCAGGGGCCACCTCGCGCAGCGCCGGCGCTTCTCTGCGGCACCGCTCGCCGACCTGCGGGCAACGGGATGAAAAACGGCAGCCGGCGGGAGGATTGACCGGATCCGGGATCTCGCCTTGCACCAGCGCCTGCGGTTCGCTGTGCGGGTCGAGGGTCGGCACCGCGGCCAGAAGCGCGCGGGTGTAAGGGTGGAGGGGGCGGCTGAACAGCGCATCGCGGCTGGCGCTTTCCACCAGTTGCCCGAGATACATCACCGCCACATCGTCACATAGATGCTCCACCACCCCGAGGTCGTGGGAGATAAACAGAAACGTGACGCCGCGGTCGTCGCGCAGGTCGGAAAACAAATTGATGATCTGCGCCTGAATGGACACATCGAGGGCCGAGATGGGCTCATCGGCGACGATAAAATCCGGGTTGAGGATCAGCGCCCGGGCAATACCGATCCGCTGGCGCTGGCCGCCGGAAAACTGATGCGGGAAGCGGGCGTAGTGTTCCGGCGCCAGGCCGCAGATCTTCATCACGTCGATCACCCGGTCATACAGCTCATCGCGGGCGCAGAGCTTGTGCTGCAGCATAGCTTCGCCTATCGCCTCGCCAATGCGCAGCCGCGGGTTCAGCGAGCTGTAGGGATCCTGAAATACCAGCTGCATCCTCGGCCGAATGGCGCGCAGGGCTGGCGCGGTCAGGTCGGCCAGCTCCTGACCGTGAAATTTCACGCTGCCGGCGCTCTTCTCGTACAGGCCAAGCAGGGTTCGGCCGACGGTGGTTTTCCCGCTGCCGGACTCGCCCACCAGGCCAAAAATGGTGCCCGGACGGATGTTAAAGCTGACGCCGTCCACCGCGCGAAGCTCGCCGGTCTGTTGGCCAAACAGGCCGTCGCGCAGCGGAAAATATTTTTTCAATCCATCCACTTCAATAACATAGCGTTCGCTCATGCTGTCGCCTCCGCAAATTCACTGTAAAAGCAGGCGGCCCGCTGGCGCTCGCCGAGCAGCGGTGGAATCGCCTCCCGGCAGCGCGCCGTCGCCCGCTCGCAGCGCCCGGCAAAGGCGCAGCCCGTCGGCAGGGCGGCCAGATCCGGCACCTGCCCGGGAATCGAGTACAGCCGCCGACGCCGCTCGCCCGGCACCGGGCGGGAGGCGATGAGCCCACGCGTATAAGGGTGCTGCGGATGGCGTAATACCTCCGCGGTGGCGCCTTGTTCCACAATCCGTCCGGCATACATCACCACTACCTGTTCGGCCATCTGCGCGATCACCCCCAGGTCGTGGGTAATCAGCATCATCGCCATCTGGCTGGCCCGCGCCCGGTCCCGCAGCAGGCGCAGGATCTGCGCCTGCACGGTCACGTCAAGCGCGGTGGTGGGTTCGTCGGCGATCAGCAGTTTGGGCTGACAGCTCAGCGCCATGGCGATCATCACCCGCTGCAGCATGCCGCCGGAAAGCTGGTGGGGATAGCTGACCATCAGGCTGTCGCCGCGCGCCAGGCCGACCTCGTTGAGCAGCCGGGTAGCCTGCTGCCAGGCGGCTTTCGGCGAGGCGCCGAGGTGGCGGATCGCTGGTTCGCACAGTTGCTCTCCGATGGTCAACACCGGGTTCAGGGCCGACATCGGTTCCTGAAAGATCATTGCCAGCTGGTGGCCGCGCAGGTCGGCCATCTGTCTGGCTTTTAGCCGCAGCAGATCGCGGTCCGCGAAACGGATCTCGCCGCCGTCGATGCGCGCGGTCTGCGGCGGCAGGAGGCCCATCAGCGCCATCGCGGTGACGCTTTTGCCGCAGCCGGACTCGCCCACCACGCCAACGGTTTGCCCGGCCTGAATCGTGAAAGAGACGTCCTGCACCGCGCGCACGCGATGGCGTTCGCCAGCGAAAGAGACGGAGAGATGATTAAAGGAGACTAACGGTATGCTCATTTCAGCCTCGGTTTCATATTGGGATCCATGGCGTCGCGCAGGCCATCGCCCAGCACGTTAATGGCGATCACGGTGATAAAGATGGCGATCCCTGGCGGCATCCACAGCCAGGGACGGCGCTGGAAATCGATCAGGCTATTGGCGGCGTCCATCATATTGCCCCACGACGGCGTCGGCGGCACCACGCCGAGGCCGAGATAGCTCAGCGCGGATTCGCTGAGGATGGCGTTGGCGACAGCCATGGTCGCCATCACCACCAGAATCGGAATGGTATTCGGCAGCAGGTGGCCAAACAGCCGGCGACGCGCCGACAGGCCCAGCACCTGGGTGGCCAGCATAAAATCGCGTTCGCGCAGGGAGAGACATTGTCCGCGCACCAGCCGCGCCAGTCGGGGCCACTCCAGGAGGCTGAGCATCACCACCACCATATAGATGCGCGAGTCCGGAGAAAAATCGAGCTCGGAAAGCATCGCCCCGGCGACGATCAACAGCGGCAATCCGGGGATGGTCATCACCAGGTCGGCCACGCGCATGATCACTCTGTCGGTTAACCCGCCGACATACCCCGAGAGGGCGCCGAGCAGATAGCCCAGGAATACCGACATCACCATGGTCAGCAGGCCGATAATCAGCGAGATGCGCCCGGCCAGCAGCAGGCGGGTGTAAACATCACGGCCGAGGAAATCGGTCCCCAGCCAGTGTTCGGCACCGGGCGGTTGGTTGATGCTCAGGGCGTCGGTGGCATCTTCTTTCCACGGCGACCAGACGGGCCCCAGCGCGCACCACACCGCCATGACCGCCAGCAGGATCAGGCAGAACATGGCCAGCCGGTTACGACGCAGCTGTCGCCACCCCTGGCGCCAGGGAGAGGGGGTAATGTGCGCCAGCGCCGGGATAGCCGCCTGCCGCTGGCGACGACGGGAAGCAAAGTAAGACAGGATCATCATGACCTCACCCGAATACGCGGATCGGCCCAGGCGTACAGCACGTCGGCGAGCAAATTACCGACGATCGTCAGCACCGCCAGAAACAGGGTGAACCCCATCAGCACCGGATAGTCGCGGGCGGCCAGCGAGTCGATATGGATGTGGCCCGCCCCCGGCCAGTTGAATACCTTTTCGGTAATGATCGCCCCGGAGAACAGCCCCGGCAGCTCGAAGCCCAGCAGGGTGATGATCGGCAGCAGGGCGTTGCGCAGCGCATGTTTGAGGATCACCGTGCGCTCCTGCAACCCCTTGGCGCGGGCGGTACGGATAAAATCCATTTTCACCACGTCGAGCATACTGGCGCGCACATAGCGCGTCAGGCTGCCCGCCTGCAGCATCACCAGCGCCAGCACCGGCAGTGCCAGGTGGGCCGCCACCTGCAGCACATACTGCCAGCCGCTCTCGTCGCTGCCGGTATTGGTCATCCCGCCTACCGGCAGCCAGTGGAGATCGACGGCAAACCATTTAATCAGCAGCAGGCAGAGGAAAAAGGTGGGGAACGACATGGCGGCAAACACCGCGACGCTCACCAGATGATCAAACCAGGAGCCGGGTCGCAGGGCTGACACCACGCCGACCGCCAGGCCAATGCCCCAGTAAAAGACCAGCGCGACGCTGGCCAGCAGAAAAGAGTTCCAGATGTACTGGTTGAGCAGCTGGCTGACCGGGATCTGATACTGCAGCGAAAAGCCTAAATCGCCGCGCAGCAGCTGTCCCAGCCAGTGGAGATAGCGGGTGAACAGCGGCTGGTCGAGGCCATAGATCGCCTTCAGCTCCGCGGCGCGGGCGGCGGTCAGGGTGATATTGCCATCGATAAAGTCGCCGGGGGTTTTGGCAAACAGCATAAAAATAATGAACGAGGCCAGCAGCAGCATCGGCAGCGTTTGCAGCAGGCGCCTCAGGATGAAATTTTTCATGACGATCTCGCATCAGCCGCCGGTTAACCCGGCGGCCAGGGGATTTACTTGACGATTTTCACATCCGGCAGGCTGCCGGTCAGGCCGTTGTAGATATCCGGTTTAAAGCCGGTGACGCGGGCGCTGCTGGCGGAAAGAATGTTGCGATAGCCGAGCAGGATCACCGGCGGATCGTCGGCCAGCACTTTGTACAGCTGGTGATAGATCGGCTTGCGCTGTTCGATGTCGAGCACCGCGTTGCCGGCGTTAATCAGTTTATCGACCTCCGCGTTGTGGTAGCCGGACGCTTTCGCTTCGCTGCTGTAGAAATCCCATACCCCATCGTGCGGGTCGTTGAGGGTGCTGGTGCTGAACGAGGCCAGATCGTAATTTCCGGCTTTGCGCTGCGCCATCAGGGCGTTGAAATCCACCACCTGCGGCTTAAGCAGCACGCCGATCTGCCGCCAGTTCTCTTTGGCGATGGGGATCAACGCATCGTTGAGCACCTTCTTGCTCACCAGCAGGGTCAGCTCCAGACGCTGGCCCTCTTTGACGCGGATACCGTCGGCGCCAGCTTTCCAGCCGGCCTCATCCAGCAGCTTTTTCGCCTGCGCCGGATCGTAAGGGTAAGGATTGACGCCCTCTGCGTTAAAGGCCCAGGAGATAGGAGCGATCGGCTCGATGGCGACTTTGCCGTACCCCTGATAGACCACGTCGATCAGCTTTTGCCGGTCCAGGCCGTAAATCAGCGCCTGGCGCACCCGCTTATCCTGCAGCGCCGGGCGATGAACGTTGAATTCCACCTGGCTGTAGTCGCTGGAGCCGTAAAGGTTAATGTTGGCGAAGCCGAGCATCTTCAGCTGTTCGATATCGTCAGGACGTGAGGTAAAGGCGTCGTAGTCGGTCTCCCCGGTCTGGAACAGCTGGAAGTTGGTCGACGGATTGGTTACGCGATAGATAAAACGCGGCGTTGGCGGCGTCCCACGGTAAAAGTGGCTATTGGCATGGAAGCGAATTTCCTGACCGGGAATATAGGTATCGTACACGTAAGGGCCGTTGCCCAGCGGCTTGCCGTGCAGTGAGCGCAGATAGTCGAGATTTCCCCGCTGATATCCTTTGCCGTACCAGGCTTTCGACAACACCGGCCCGCCAATTTTGGCCAGCGTGGTGGCGCCTGGCTGGGTGGTGGTCACCTGCAGGGTGAGCGGGTCGATGACCTTCAGACCGCTGACGCGGTCAGCCTTGCCGGCTTTGTATTCTGCGCCGCCGGCGATATTGGCCAGAGTGATGTCGGTATCGCCATCATATTTGGGGTCGAGCAGGACCGTCAGGGTAAAGGCGACATCTTCCGCCGTCAGCGGTGAACCGTCGCTGAAGGTCAGGCCAGGGCGCAATTTGATGGTATAGACTTTATTGTCCGGGCTGACCGTCCAGCTCTCCGCCAGCCCCGGGACCAGCTTGCCCTGGCTGTCCCAGTCGATCAGGCGTGAAAAAATGACGTTAGTGACGTTTTCATCCCAGCCGTTGACGAAAAAGTAGGGGTTGAAGATCCCCTGCGGCTCGGCGATCCCGGCCACTACCGTGTCTTTGCGCAACTTAGCGCTGGCCGGGATCTGACTGGCGTCGGCGGCCGGGGTGATGCCTTCTTTCAGAAGACCCTCAGCAAAGACGGCAGAAGAAAATGCTACCACGCCGCCGAGCAGGGCCACTTTTAGCGCCAGGGCAAAACGGGTTTTTCTGGTTTTTAATCCTTGTTGTAATCTGGACAAAAGTGCTACCTCATCAAGTGATTGCGTGGTGATTTACAATTCATGACGAAAGATAAGAGGCGCACTTCGCCCTGTCTAACACTGAAACGGTATGATTTATAACCAATTATCCTTAGCAAAGGTTCGGCAATATAATCCCATTCTATGGCTATAAAACAGTGGGTTCCGCTGTGCGATGAGGGAGGCAACATGCTGTCCGCGACCCAGCCTTTCCATCGCGAGGTTCTGAACAGGCGTCACACCTGCGCGGTATTCGCCGGCTGGGCGAGAACGATGAGAGTGGACCCGTACCGACCGCCGTGTACGGCGTAAGGCACCGTGACGGTCGGTTCCGGGCAGACGTTAACGCTCCTTCGCCGCAGGGGGAAGCAGTGAGGGGGCGGTTGCGGCTAGCGGCTGCCAGAGCCGCTCGGGGTCGCGAAACCCCTCTTCGATGAGGGCATAAAAGCGGCTGGCGTGGAGACCGTCGACGAAGGCATGGTTAAATCGCCCGGCCACCGGGATCATGCCGTTCTGCAGTTTCCCCCAGGTGAGCGCCGGAACCGCGGCGCCCACCGCGTATTCCGCATGGGTCATCGAGGTGAAGTGGAGCCACGGCAGACAGCTGGCGCAGATAAAATGTTCGCCATCGACGATGAGCGGCGCAGGCGATGTCTCTCTTGCCGCGACGATCTTTGGCGTTGCCGCGGCGCTGAAGGTGGTGAACTCGGGAGCGTTGTCGCACCATACCTGGCGGAAGCCCTCCTCGACGGTCATCACCGGCGTCATGACCGCCAGACTGTCATATTCAATCACCTCGCCATTGCGCATGCGCTGTCGGAGCTGCGGTACCCCGTTAGCCGCGCGCAGCAGGGCATAGAGCGCGAGCTGAAAAAACGAGACCCGACGGTCCTTCGCACATTCGTACAGGCGCTGCGCCTCTATCGGAACGCAGAGATTAAAGCTGGGGTTGGCAAATTGTCGGTAAAAGGTGAAATGGTCCCGGCGGGGCCAGGCCGCGGTGTCGATGATCCGGTAATGTGCCATGGATGCCTCCTTATGGCTGGCGGTCTGCTGACTATGCGACGATTTCAATCAGGTTGCCATCGGGATCGGCGATCACCGCCTCATAATAGCCGTCGCCGGTGGTGCGCGGCGGTGAAACCAGTATTCCCGCCGCGCCGGCGCGCTGGGCAAGGGCATCGACCTGTTCTGCGCCGCCCACCGAGAGGGCCAGGTGCGCCCAGCCGGTATGGTTATTATCGGCGCTGGCCTGCTGCAGGCCAGGCTTGGTCATCAGCTCGATCACCACCTCGTCGTCGATGGTGACAAAATAGGAGGCAAAGCCGGGATTGGTCTGGCTGAGGTATTTTTCATTGATGCTGGCGGCAAAGAACTCGACCCAGAAGCGGGCCTGAGCCTCAAGCCGTTGGGTCCACAGGGCGAAATGGGCAATTTTCATGGTAAACCTCCGGGCAGGAACATTGACAATCACGGCAGGGCAGACGATCATGCTTGCTGTTGCTCGTTTATGATGATTTAAGGAGTTTCTTTGCTCGATTATGCTGCTTTTCCTCAACAGCGACAAGCGCTGATTTGCCAGATCCTGCAGGAAAACGGCAGGGTGGTGTGTGCGGAGCTGGCGGCGCGTCTTCAGGTGTCTGAGCACACCATCCGCCGCGATCTGCATGAGCTTAGCCGCGAAGGCGTCTGTAAAAAAGTCTACGGCGGGGCGGTGTTGAGCCTGCCGGAAGCGGGAGATTACAGTGAACGGAAAGATAAAAACCGAGCAACAAAACTCAGGATCGCGCAGCAGTGCGCCCGGCTGGTGAAACCCGGCGGCATCCTTTTCATTGATACCGGCACCACCAATCTGGCGATGGCCGAGGCGCTGCCCGCCGAGCTGGCGCTGACGGTGGTAACGAACTCTCCGGAGATCGCCGCGGTACTGGTGAAAAAGCCGCTCTACGAGGTGGTGATGCTCGGCGGCCAGGTGCAGCGGGCGAGCGGGGGCTGCGTTGGGGCCGCGGCGGTGGCTCAGGTGCAGGGAATGTTATTCGACCAGGGGTTTATCGGCGGCTGCGCCATGGCGCCAGAGTCGGGCCTGACCGGCTTTGACTATGCCGACTGTGAGTTTAAGAAAGCGGTGATTAAGCAGTGCAGCGAAATTATCATCGGCCTGACCTCGGATAAAATTCCGGCGGTGGCGCGATTCGTGGTGGCCGCGAGCAGCGATATCGATGTGCTGGTGGTGGAGGAGAACATCAGTCGCGAATATCGCGTTGCCTTTCAGCAACACGATATTCGCATCCATACCGTGTAGCCGCTAGCGGGTGAGGGAGGTGGCGATAAGCCGTAGTCCCAGCGCCCCCAGCACCGTCGCGGTGGCGATATCGATTCGCCGCTTCAGCCGCAGGTAGACCCGACGCGGACGATCAGCGGAGAGCACCAGCGCCACCAGCGAATACCAACTGACGTCAATCAGGAAACTCATCAGCGGCACGATGTAATAGAAGGCGGTGGGGATCTGCGCCGGCAGCACGGCGGTAAAAATCGAGGCAAACACCAGCGCGGTTTTGGGATTGCTCAACTGAGTATACAGCCCGTCGCGGAAAGTCTTCAGCAACGAACGGTTGCCGTCCATGCCGCTGGCGGAAAAATCCATCGGCTGCGCCGAACCGCGGAAAATCTTATAGCCCAACCATAGCAGGTAGAGCCCGCCCGCTACTTTCAAGCCAATAAACAGCTCCGGCACCGCGGTGAGCACCTTCTGCAGGCCCAGCATCGCCATAATAGAAAAAATGGCGGCGCCGGCGCCGGTGCCCAGGGCGGTCACCAGACCGTGCAGACGCGAGCGGGCGACCGCATTGCGCGCGACAAAAATAAAGCTCGGGCCGGGACTGATCACCCCCATGATCAGCACCGCGGCAAGGGCCATCAGGCTGGATAAGAACATAGCAACTCCTGGTATGTCCGCCGCCGGCAGGCGGTCGGCAACGTGGGGACGGTACGAGCAAACAGAGTAACAAACTGGCTCAGGAAAGCACGTGAAAACCCTGTGGAAAAGGCGAGGCTGAACGGGCATCCGCGGCGCGCGTTTTCTGCGCAACTGTTTGAATAACGATTCCCATTCCTGTCAGCGATGGTAAACTGAATAACTGTGATCTTTGTCATACCGTAATAACTACAGAGAAGAGACACTGCTATGCAACATATCATTGAGGGCTTCCTCAACTTCCAGAAAGAGATCTTCCCCCAGCGTAAAGAGCTCTTCCGCAGCCTGGCCTCCAGCCAGAATCCCAAAGCGCTTTTCATCTCCTGCTCTGACAGCCGTCTGGTGCCTGAACTGGTTACCCAGCAGGAGCCGGGACAGCTCTTTGTTATTCGTAATGCCGGGAATATCGTGCCGTCTTTCGGGCCGGAGCCGGGCGGTGTATCCGCGACCATTGAGTATGCCGTGGTTGCGCTGGGCGTGACGGATATCGTAATCTGCGGCCACTCTAACTGCGGGGCGATGAAAGCGATCGCCACCTGCCAGTGCCTGGAGCCGATGCCGGCGGTGTCTCACTGGCTGCGCTACGCTGATGCTGCGAAAGCGGTGGTGGAAAAGAAAACCTGGGCCAGCGAAACCGATAAGGTCAACGGCATGGTGCAGGAAAACGTCATCGCTCAGCTGAACAACATCAAAACCCATCCGTCAGTGGCGGTCGGTCTTCGCGACCAGACCCTGCGCCTGCACGGCTGGTTCTATGACATTGAAAGCGGCGAGATTCAGGCGCTGGATAAAAACACCAAATCCTTTGTTTCGCTGTCAGAAAATCCGGACGTCTTTTTCGAATAAAGCCGTTCCCAGGGCATGGAGGCCCTGTTCATCTCATCTCCTCACCACTACCACTCCACGCAAATTTTGCCGAAATGGGCGCCGCTTTGCAGATAGCGGAAGGCGTCTGGTAAGGCCGCAAAATCAAACACTTTATCGATGACCGGCCGCGACGCCTGCAGGTTCAGCGCGTTGACGTAGTCCTGTTGTTGCCGGCGATGACCCACCACCAGCCCCTGCAGTCGGGCCTGTTTACTCATCAGCAGATGGGTGGGCACATGACCTTCGAAGCCAGTCAGGACGCCGATCAGCGCGATGTGTCCGCCAACACTGACGGCCTCGAACGACTGGCCCAGGGTGCCCGGTCCGCCGAGCTCCAGGATAATATCGGCCCCGCGATGACCGGTGATGTCCTGCACCGTAGCGCCCCAGGCCGGGGTGGTGCGGTAATTGATGAGATGGTCAGCCCCCAGGGCGCGCGCGCGGGCGAGCTTTTCATCGGATGAGGAGGTGACGATGACCTGCGCGCCCATGCTTTTCGCCAGCTGCAGGGCGGTTATCGACACGCCGCCGGTGCCGAGCGTCAGCACCGTATCGCCCGCTTTTAGCCGCCCCTCCACCACCAGCGCGCGCCAGGCGGTGAGGCCGGAGGTGGTGATCGTCGCCGCCTCCCTGAAGCTCCATCCGTCAGGCGCATGGGTAAAATGACTGGCCGGTCTGACTACATACTGGCAGGCGAACCCCTCGGCGCCGTCGCCCGGCGTCTGGCTGAAGTCCTTCACCTGCGGGCCCGGACGGCCATCCAGCCACTGCGGGAAAAAGCCAGCGACCACCCGGTCGCCTGGCTGAAACTCGCTGACCCCGGCGCCAACCGCTTCGACCACCCCCGCGCCGTCAGCCATCAGGATCCGCCGATCGGCAGTGGGAATCACCCCCGTCGCTACCAGCAAATCGTGATAGTTCAGGGAGGTGGCGTGTAGCGCTACGCGGATCTCGCCTGCCGCCGGCGCGCCGGGGTCGGCAAGATCGACAAGCTGCAGATTGTCCAGCGAACCGGGTTTGTTGACGATCCAGGCTTTCATCATGGGGCTCTCTTTTCCAGGGGATGCGCTAAGTATTGGCCCGTCATCGGCTGAACGCCACAGCGCGTCGGTCAGGAAATCACTGCCCGGAGAAAGAGGCGAAAAAAAAGCGCCGTTTTTGACGGCGCTTTTTTAATCGCGAAAGAGGGAAGAGATTATTTGCTCAGCTCAGCCGTCATATGAACGCGATTATTAAACTGGGCGCTGGTGATTTTATAGGACGCACCCTGCTCAGCGGCCTGGGCGGCGATTTTAGCTTCTGCACGGTCCAGGGTGGAAGCGGTGGCGCTGACGCTCTGGGCGAAGCTGACGGAAGAGAACAGCGACAGTGCAGCAACAGCAACGAAAGTTTTGATGGATTTCATGGTCATATTCCTTAATCTGGTGTCTGATATAGGGCTTGTCGCCCTGATGTGATAAAGAATACGCGCAAAGCCTGGCGGTTAAAATCAAAACAATTTGCGAAACTCATTCAAATAATATGAATGATTTTCGGCCGGTCGCGATGCAGCACGTCGTTGCCGGGCTGGCCGTAGCCCTGGTCTATAGCAACTCAGATCGGCACAGAGGCGGCTAAACGTGGCCTCTGCGGTCATAAAATGATGAAAATGGGTATGGCTGACGAGGCGAAAATTACTTTTGATCCGCTCCAGTCCGTTGTAAACCCGCTTGCGATTGACGCCCAGCGTGTCTGCCATCTGATTAGTCGACTGTCCGCCGACCACGCCACGGATCATCTGCATCTCCAGGTCATTGAGTGGGGCTCGCAGACGGGAGGAGCGACTCTGACGCTGATGGCGCGGCGCGAAAGGGCGGCTGCGATCTGCCAGACGGAGCAGAAGGCGGCGGATCTCCTGAACGCTTTCCCGCTGGCTGACCCACAGGAGGGTATCCGCGTAAAAGGCGCGTCCGCGTTTGACGTTGTTGGCGGAGGTAAATCCGACCACCAGGCCGGGATAGCGCTGGGCTAATTCAGCAGCGGCCTGATAATCGTGATAGTTTTCCAGCGCTAAAATAATCACATCCAGCCCGGCCGGATCGGGCAGATGGCTGAGCGGCAGTGAATGAATAATGTTCAGACCGGGCAAGGTTTCCTGAATATCTCTGAAACACTGGGCGAGGCCGATATTAAAATAAATATTATTGCTGTGAATTAAAATATTCAAAGAATAAACCCTGTTACAAGCGATCTAAACGGCGCGGGAAGGAGATTAGCTGCGAACCAGAAGTTTATTCATATCAGCAGGCGAGGTGTTTATATAATTCATCATGCCCGGCGGTTTGAAGGAATAAATTTCGGCTACGCAAGCAGGATTAATATAATACCCTGCGCACTTAACGCGGATAATTAACACGCTTTCGACCCCCGCCTGGTTTAAGCGAGATTTTAAGGTCTGAATGACCTGCCATAATCGCTGCGCGGACGGACGGAGATTATTTTTCTCCCAGACGTTAATCATTAACTCTTCATCACTGACCAGACGTTCTCTGCCATGCGCCAGCAAATATTCCAGTAAACACGCCATGGTGCTGCGCAGCTGAACTTGCGTTCGCGTCCCACGTAACGCGATAATTTCCCGATGATGCAGGCAGTAGAAAATATTATCCGCTAACTTATAGCCAAGTAGTTTATAGCCTGTAGTCATCCACCACTCCCTGACAAATCCCCGTATTGCCGGTGCAGAGTACCCGCCTGCGGCGGTCTGACCAAGTGAATTTTATGAGCTAGAATAATCAAAACAATTAACCACATTAGCATACATAACTAGAATAAAAATCTGATAAAATCGCTCAATTCTGTTGGATTATGTGGTATAGGAAAAGTCTTAATCAAGCGGTGTGCGAAGTTAAACGGTTGAAAATATAGGTGGTGGAAACAAAAAATTGCATTTACCTTGATCTAGATCAATTTTATGCCTTTCAGGTGGCAATCACCATTTACATAGCAAAACAAAGATTGAAATAACAACGTTTAAGTGATGATAAGCTGATTCTGAACTTATGGAATTACCCAGGGAACTGTTCATTACTTTTCAGGAGCGTTTTTATGGTCATTGCAACTCGTAAGCCTCTGTGCAACAAACGCTGGGCCGCCAGCCCGGCCTCTCAGGATCTTCAGTTGACCCAGCTGCGTCACCCCTGGGTCGCCACCACCGCCAGCTGCAAAAGTAAAAAAGGCTGGAAGCGCCGCGGTTAACGGCTAATCCACTTCCCCGGACACCACGCCCCGGTCGCGTTAATGCCACGACCGGGGTTTTGCTGTGATCGGTGTTCTGCGTGAAGGTCACACCGGGCGCAGGCAGTAGCCTGAGGCGGTATTCTCCACGCTGGCGAATCCCGGCAGGCCAAGATGCATACCGCCGACGAGCCACCGCTCGCTGGCGGCCTGGCGCAGGAGACTTTCCCGTGTACGCCGCGCCTGGTCAGGATCGACGTCAAAGGCCACCGATGCCTCTGGCCGGGCGCTCTGGATCGAGGGAAAGTGGACGATATCCCCCCAGATCAGCAGCGACGTTCCGCCCGCCTCGAGGCGATATCCGGTATGCCCCGGCGTATGGCCGGGCAGGGGACATGGTCGGATCCCGGCGATCCGCTCATTTTCATCGATAGCACGAATTTGCGTCGCGCAGATCGCCATTACGCGCCGGACGAGCAGCACGTTGCGTTGTCTACGCTCGCTGGCGTTGTCCAGTGTCGACGGCGCCAGCCAGTAAGCGCTTTCCCGCGAGGGCAGGAACACCCTGGCGTTGGGATAAGCCGGTGTACCGGCGGCGGTCAGCAGGCCGCCGATATGGTCCGGGTGCGCGTGGGTGAGGAGGATGGTGTCAATGTCCTCAGGGCGGACGCCGAGCAGCGCCAGATTGGCGATAAGCGCGCCGCCGACGCCGTTGGCCCCGCCGGTGCCGGTATCCACCAGCACCGTGTGCCCGCGTCCGCGGATAAGGTAAGCGCCGATCTCAATGATCTCCGGCGAGATTACCCCGGCCTGGCGCTGCAGACGCGCCGCCTCTTCAGGGGCAATCCCCGCCAGTAACGTCAGCGGCGCCGTCATCTGGCCATCACTGATGGCGCTTATCGTCAGGTCGCCTGCTGTCAGGGAATAAAAGGGAGCTGGTGTCATGTTGACCTCACGCTTGCTCCGCCGGGTGACGCAACCGGGCGGTAATGGGCTGATAGACAAAGACGGCGGCCGTGGCGGCGTGGGGATGCAGGTCGTCACGCGGGACGATGGCGGCATAGCGGGTATGCCGGGTGGCCAGACCGCCGGGCTGCAGGACGACCGGCGCAGCGACGGGCAGGGCTTCCGCGGTATCGCTCAGCAGCAGCACCTCGTCCGGAGCAACCTCCCGCAGCGCGTTAGTTGTGAGATAGAGGTGGCGATGCCAGTCGGCGATCGCCGATTGCCAGCGGGCAAAATGACCGCCGCCGTTGCGGCGATAGGCGTCGCTGTCGATGACGGCGGCATCGCGGATATCGTGTAGCGCCAGGTAGCGAGGGCACCCCTCGCTGAGCGCGCAGAAGCGCTGGGAGGCATGAAAACCGGGCACTGAGACCAGCGCCGGCAATTTTTCCAGATTGTAAAAGGTATTCCACGCCGCTTCGCTTTGCGGGTCGGTGTAGGCGCATTCGACGACATAGAGCATAGTGACCTCGAGAGACAGATGATTGAGCGCATAAGGCGCTTCAGTGAATTTACTTCATCCTATCTGGCGAAAATGGCGCTGAAAAACGATGTTTATTCAAGCCTCAGTGATATTCTGTCACTGACTTTCAGTCAGCCCGCACAAGGAGCATTGGCTATGCGTCGTAAAATTCCCAGCAGCGCTGCGCTACTGGCCTTTGAGGCCGCCGCCCGCCACGGCAACTTTGCCCGCGCGGCGGCGGAGCTCGCGTTAACGGAAGGGGCCATCAGCCGGCAGATCGCCCGTCTGGAAGCGCTCCTCGACAGCAAACTATTCGACAGAATCGGGAGCCGGGTACGGCTCAATCCGGCCGGCGCCCGCTATGCCAGACAGGTCCGCGAGATCCTCAGCAGGCTGGAGCGGGAAACCCTCGACGTCAGCGGGATGCCGGCCGATGGCCGCAGTCTGGAGATCGCCGTGCTCCCCACCTTCGCCAGCCGCTGGCTCATCCCCCGCCTCGGGCAGTTCACGGCGCAGCATCCGCATATCGTGGTCAATATCGCCGCTCGCAGCGACCCCTTCATTCTGCCGGGCAGCGGATTTGATGCGGCTATCCATTTTGATCACCCGGCGTGGACCGGAATGGATGTGACGTTTTTGTTTGCGGAGTATCTGCTGCCGGTCTGTCATGCTGCGCTGCTGACGGATAACGATCTCCCGGGGTTGCTGAACCGGCTGCCGCGCATTCATCGGCGGCAAAATCCGGATGCCTGGCTGCACTATGCCCGGGAGTGTGGTCTGGCGCTGGATAACCCGGCGCAGGGGCCGCGCTATGATCTGCATGAGATGGCGATCGCTGCGGTACTCAGCCAGCAGGGCGTGGCCCTGGTGCCGAAGATGTATGTGGAGAGCGAGCTGCGTAACGGGACGCTGGTCGCCCCGTGGCCGGGCTCCCCGACGCTGGCCAAGCGCTTCTGCCTGATCAAACCCGGCGGCGGCGAGGGGGAGCCTGCGCTGCAGGCGTTTGAGCGCTGGCTGCAGACGACGATTGCGGCAGGTTAGCTTAAGGCGGGCCCGGGCGTACGCTGCGCCGCCCGCTGGCGGGCATATTTGCCCGGCGATGTCCCGGCATAGCGGGTAAAAGCCACGCTGAACGCGCTGGCCGAGCCATAGCCGAGGCGCTCGGCGATATCCGCCATGCTGATGCCCGGCTCTCCCAGCCACCGCATCGCCAGGGTCATGCGCCAGCTCAACAGATAGCCCATCGGGGTCATTCCGGTCAGGCCGGTAAAGCGTTCAAACAACGTCGAGCGAGACAGCGCGCAGTCGGCGGCCAGGGCGTTGACGGTCCAGCGTCTGGCGGGGGCCTCATGCAGCAGACGGATTGCCTGGGCGATCCTCGGGTCGCTCAGGCCGCGCACCAGGCCTGGGGTGGCGAGTGTTTCGCAGGAGCGGATGGCCTCGATAAACAGCAGCTCAACCATCCGCGCCAGAACGAAAGATTTACCTGCGCGATCCGCCTGGGCTTCCTCTTTCAGCAGTCCGACAAAGGTGGCCAGCCGCGGCTGGTCGCGAACCACCACCAGGGCGGGCAGCAGCGAGGTCAGCAGGCTGGCGTTATCCGAATCGGCAGCGCAGTGGCCAATCAGCGCCAGCATCTCCGCCGGCTGGTCGAGGGCTCCCAGGCGAAAGTGTTCCTCCGCCAGTTTCACCGGGGTGGTCTCCAGCGCCGGTGAAGGCGGCGGGGTCAGGCTGGTTAGCGCGAAGCGGTACGCCGCCGGGATCAACATAAAATCCCCGGCGCGCAGGGTCTGCGGCGGATGCTGGTCTATTTCCAGCCGACAGCCTCCTTCCAGCACCACGCCATAGAACGACATGCCCTGGTCCGAGCGAATGACGCGCCATTCTCCCGCCCCCTCAATGGTTTTGGTCAGCACCGCTCTGAGATTTAGCATCGCAATGATTTCCGCCAGCGGGTCGCTCATTTCCGGACTCCTGCTAAAGAATGATGGATTATTGACCCTATATCGTCCGGAGCGGGCTGTCTATGATGAAAAGGAAGAAGCCAATCGGAGACAGAGAGATGCAAACGATTATGATCACCGGCTGTTCATCGGGTTTTGGCCTGGAGACGGCGCGTTATTTTCTTGAACAGGGCTGGAAGGTTATCGCCACGATGCGGGTTCTGCGAGAGGATCTGTTGCCAGCCAGCGACCGTCTGCGGCTGGTGCGCCTTGACGTCACCTCAGCGCAGAGTATCGCCGAGGCGATTGCCGAGGCCGGAGAGATTGACGTTCTGGTCAATAACGCCGGAGTGGGGATGCTCAACGCCCTGGAGGGGGCGTCGCGCGAGGCGATAGCGAACCTGTTTGCCACCAATACTCTTGGGACTATCGCCATGACCCAGGCGGTACTTCCCCGGTTCAGAGCGCGCCGTAGCGGGACGATCGTGAATATCACCTCGGCGGTCACCCTACAGCCGATGCCCCTGCTGGCGGTCTATACCGCGAGTAAGGCGGCGGTGAACGCCTTCACGGCGTCCCTGGCGCTGGAGCTGCGGCCCTTCAATATTCGCGTCGGGGTGATCCTGCCGGGACGCGATCCCCAAACCCGCTTCGGGGAAAACGCGCGTCGAACGATGGGCCAGCTCCCGGAGAGCTATGCGGCGCTCGGCCAGCAGATCCTCGACAGCATCCAGGAAAACGCCAGCGTGACGCGGGCTGTCGATGTGGCTCAGGCCGTCTGGCGAATGGTGAACGATCCTGATGCCCCTTCGCGGCTGCCGGCAGGGGAAGATGCCCTGGCGATGGCGCAGGCCAGTCGGAGTCGCGAATAATCGGCTTTAGCTTTGTCGCTGGCAGGGTTCAATAACGTTCAGGCGGGAAGCGCAGAAGGCGTGCGTTTTCCGGTCAAGATGCTGCAGGGTAATGTTGAGAGGGAATGATAAGAAACAAGATTGGTGCGTCTGAATGGACTCGAACCATCGACCCCCACCATGTCAAGGTGGTGCTCTAACCAACTGAGCTACAGACGCATTATGGTGCGTTTAATTGGACTCGAACCAACGACCCCCACCATGTCAAGGTGGTGCTCTAACCAACTGAGCTATAAACGCATAATGGTGCGTTCGATTGGACTCGAACCAACGACCCCCACCATGTCAAGGTGGTGCTCTAACCAACTGAGCTACGAACGCAATGTTGTGGTGACAACGGGGACGCATATTAGCGGCAGGCAGGGGATGTGGCAAGAGGTAAACGTCACTTTTCTTGTACATTGCTTGCGATTGCGGATCTTTTACCCATTCCGGCGATATTTTACTGAACCACAAGGATATTTCTTCGCCAGCAGGCGCCTCGCCTCTCTTTTCTCCGCGGGTCTCAACCTGCGCACAAAGGTTGCCGTTGTGTTAAATTATCGCCCACCAGAAGAGAGGAGTAATAACGAAGATGAAATCGATAGGTATTTTCTGCGGTTCTTCAGCTGGCGAACATCCGCTGTATCTCGACACTGCCCGACGGGTTGGCCACACGCTGGCGCAGCAGGGCCTGGCTGTTGTCTATGGCGGCGGCAAAGTTGGCTTGATGGGGGCGGTTGCCGATGCGGCGCTTGAGGCCGGGGGCGTGGTGATTGGCGTGATGCCGCGCGGCCTGGTGGAGCGGGAAATTGCCCATCGCGGGTTGACGGAGCTGCATGTGGTTGAGGATATGCACGAACGGAAAACCAAAATGGCGGCGCTGGCCGACGGCTTTATTGCTCTGCCGGGCGGAGCGGGGACGCTGGAAGAAATTTTCGAACAGTGGACCTGGGCGCAGCTGGGCATCCATGAAAAGCCGTGCGCATTTCTGAATATTAAAGGGTATTACGATCCGCTGCAGGCGATGGTCAATAACATGGTGCGGGAAGGGTTTATGCACCCGCGCTACGCGGAGATGCTGCCGTTTGCTGCCTCGGCAGAGGAGATTATCGCCGGTTTTCGCGACTATACGCCGCCGGCGCGTAAATGGGTTCAGCAGCCCGCTATTTAAACATCAAGCGAAGGGTAAACAGCGCGCAGACGATGAGCAGAACCAACAGCAATTCGAAGCGATAACGTTGCAGCATGATGTCCTCCTGAAAAAAAACCGGCGCTATTCAGCGCCGGTTTATCACCTTAACGCTCTGACCGTTATGCCGCCGGTTGTACCGCCGGTTTGGCTGCGTGGTGCGCCGCTTTGTGGTGCTTCTTCGCCGCCTGGGCTTTCTGTTCGGCTGCCGGTTTCGCCGCCGCTTTATGATGTTTCTTGTGATGAACGGTGGTGTGGTTGGCTGCGGCAGCCGGGGTGGTGGTCGCGGCATCGGCGGCGAAAGCAACAGATGACAGACCCATAGCAGCGGCAACAACCAGAGCTAATACTTTTTTCATGCTGAAATCCTCGAATTGGTTTCCTGAGTAACCCCACTGCGGGGCTGTTGGCCACACTATATGCATCTCCGGGGCGCTCATCAGTGAGTCTTTGGTGTCGGGGAGTAACGGAATGTACAACGCCGGAACAAAATTGAAGAAAGAAAAAGCCCGCCGGGGTGGCGGGCTTTGGCAGGGTTAGCGCGCGGCGCGCTGTAAGATAGTGCTGGAGGGCTGGCGCTGCAGAAAACGCATCCGCAGCATCATCATAATGGCGGCGGAGGTCAGGCCGATGATAAATCCGCACCAGAAGCCGGCGGGCCCCATGCGGGGGACAATCACGTCGGTCAGCGCCAGCAGGTAGCCGCTGGGCAAACCCAGCACCCAGTACGCGGTAAAGGTGATAAAAAAGATAGACCGCGTATCCTTATAGCCACGCAGGATACCGCTGCCGATCACCTGAATGGAGTCGGAGATCTGGTAGACCGCCGCCAGCAGCATCAGATGCGAGGCCAGCATCACCACCTCAGGGTTATCGTTATACAGCAGGGCAATCTGCTTACGCATCAGCACGGTAAAGATAGCGGTAAACACCGCCAGACAGACGCCCACGCCCACACCCGTGCGGGCGGAAACCTGGGCATCGATCGTTGAGCCCTGGCCGAGGCGGAAGCCGACGCGAATGGTGACCGCGGCCGCCAGCGACAGCGGCAGAACGAACATCAGCGAGCTGAAGTTCAGCGCAATCTGGTGGCCGGCGACGTCAATGATCCCGAGCGGAGAGACCAGCAGCGCGACGACGGCAAACAGGGTCACTTCGAAGAACAGCGCCAGGGCGATGGGCAGCCCCAGCTGCACCAACCGCAGCAGAACGGCGAAATCGGGGCCGCTGAAGCCCTCGACGCAGCGGATATCGCGCATCGAACGCGCCCGGCGCACCCACCACAGCATGCTGGCGAACATCACCCAATAAACGGAGGCCGTCGCCACGCCGCAGCCGACGCCGCCCAGCTCCGGCATGCCAAAATGGCCATAGATAAAGATGTAGTTCACCGGAATGTTGACCAGTAAACCGATAAAGCCCATGACCATCCCGGGCTTGGTTTTCGCCAGCCCTTCACACTGGTTACGGGCGACCTGGAAGAACAGGTAGCCCGGCGCTCCCCACAGCAGGGCGCGCAGATAGCCAACCGCTTTCTCCGCCAGCAGCGGATCGATGTTGTGCATGGAGCTGATGATATACCCGGCATTCCACAGCACGATCATGATCAGCACCGAGACCAGCCCCGCCAGCCAGAAGCCCTGACGCACCTGCGGTGCGATACGCTCCCGCCGCCCGGAGCCATTGAGCTGCGCCACTACCGGGGTCAGCGCCAGCAGCAGCCCGTGGCCGAAGAGAATGGCCGGTAGCCAGATGGAGGTCCCGATGGCCACCGCGGCCATATCGGTGGCGCTGTAGCCGCCCGCCATCACGGTATCGACAAAACCCATCGCCGTCTGCGCCACTTGCGCAAGAATGACGGGTATAGCCAGAGCTAATAACTGACGCGCTTCAATGAAATACTTCTGCACGTGAACACCTTTGTATTGTTGTTTTTTTGAGACTAAAAAAGCCGCCGTAACTGGCAGCAAGGGGATAAAAATGAGGAAATTCCAGTCTATTGTAGCGAGGATTAGCCATTAAGCCAGTGAAAAAAGAGTCGAGGCACGAAGCGCGCTGGCAACCGCTCAGCCCTCCTGTTATTGTTCCCGATAGCGAAAACGGTAATGATACCGTCATGATTTTCAACAGGAGCCAAACATGTTTACTGGTATTGTTCAGGGAACCGCGAAAGTGGTCTCCATTGATGATAAACCCAATTTTCGCACCCACGTGGTGGAGCTGCCGGCGCATATGCTGGAGGGGCTCGAAACCGGGGCATCGGTAGCCAACAACGGCTGCTGCCTGACGGTGACCGACATCAACGGCGCGCGCATCAGCTTCGATCTGATGAAAGAGACGCTGCGGATTACCAACCTCGGCGATATTCAGGTCGGGGATGAAGTCAATGTCGAGCGGGCGGCGAAATTCAGTGATGAAATCGGCGGGCATTTGATGTCCGGCCATATTATGACCACGGCGGAAATCGTGAAGATCCTCACTTCCGAAAATAACCGTCAGATCTGGTTTAAAGTACAGGATCCGACGCTGATGAAATATATCCTTTATAAAGGATTCATCGGTATCGATGGCATCAGCCTGACGGTAGGCGAGGTGACGGCAACCCGATTCTGCGTGCATCTTATTCCGGAGACGCTGCAGCGGACCACGCTGGGGGCGAAGAAGCTGGGCGACCGCGTCAATATCGAGATCGACCCGCAAACCCAGGCGGTTGTCGATACGGTTGAACGCGTGCTGGCGGCGAAAGAGGTCGCGGCTAAGGTCAGTGAAGCCTGACAAAAAATCCCCCGCCGGTGAGCGGGGGAGTGTTTTTTAACGGGCGACGCGCAGTCCGTGTTCAATCCCGCGCGAGAACACCACCTGCCAGAGCTGAATGTCGCGGGCGCGGAAGGCGCCGGCGCAGGCGTTCAGGTAATAACTGAACATGCGTTTGAAACGCTCAGAATAGTTATCGGCAATTTCCGGCCAGCTGGCGAGGAAACGCTCATACCAGGCCATCAGGGTGGTGTCATAATCGGCGCCGAAGTTGTGCCAGTCTTCCATCACAAAGTGCTTCTCGCTGGCATCGGCGATCTGCCGTACCGAGGGCAGGCAGCCGTTAGGGAAGATATATTTATTGATCCACGGGTCAACGTTATGGTCGGTGACTTTGGAACCGATGGTGTGCAGTAAGAAGCGGCCGTTGGGTTTCAAATTACGATCGGCGACCTCAAAGTAGGTGGCGTAATTTTTGGGACCCACGTGTTCGAACATGCCGACGGAGACGATGCGGTCGAAGCTGTCGTGCAGATCGCGATAATCCTGAAGACGAATATCCACGTCAAGGCCATCGCAGCGCGCCTGGGCCATCTTTTGCTGTTCGGCGGAGATGGTCACGCCGACAACGCTCACCTGGTAATTCCGCGCCATATATTCGGCAAGACCGCCCCAGCCGCAGCCGATATCCAGCACTCGCATGCCTGGCTCGAGCTCCAGCTTACGGCAGATGAGATCCAGCTTATCCTGCTGCGCGGCTTCGAGGGTCTGCGCCTCTTTCCAGTACCCGCAGGAATATTGCATGTAGGGATCCAGCATCCGGCTGAAAAGATCGTTGCCGAGGTCATAGTGTTCTTTGCCGACGATCCAGGCGCGTTTTTTACTTTGCAGGTTAAACAGGCGAGCGCCTGCGATGCGAAGTGTGTCTTTGAAATGGTGAGGGAGTTGTTTTTCCAGCCCGGCGCGGAGCACTTTATGGAAGAATATATCCAGACGCTCGCAGTCCCACCAGCCGTCCATATAGCTTTCGCCTAAACCCAGCGACCCCTCCTGCAATACGCGTTTAAAAAAAAGAGGGTTTTTAATCCGCAGGTCTGACGGCGCGGAGCCATTGATTTCAATTCCCGCACGGCCCAACAATTCAGCTGCAATCCGGTACCAGTCATCATTTGGTACACTTACTTCTTCTATACACGATGAACTCATAGCTTCTCCATCACGCCCAAGTGATCAGAACCTTAAAACAGCGTAGACGCTTTTTTGGCTTTGTGAGAAATCTCACGGATAATCCGTGAAGTCGCTATCCGACGTAGAACAGAGGAAGGGAGATAACCCTTGCCGAAAGGCCTTCCATGGTGAAACGGAGGCATCCTGCATCCGTTAATCTGTTAAATATTTTTTATTTATGTGAACCCGGATCCAGTATAGGACGCTAAGTACTGGCTTTCAATAAAAATATCTTAGCGTGCTAACCACTGGTCCAGGCTCTGGCGACGGGCGTCATGCGTGGGAAGAGTGGGCCGCCAGCGCTGGCGTCTGCTGCAGGCGATAACCCACTCCGGCTAACAAAATAGAGACCAGCATCACGCTGGTGGTGGTCAGCAGCGGCGTGGCGATCAGCGCGGAGACTAGCAGGCTGGTCAGGAAGCACAGGCCAAGCTGGAGGGTGTTCTGCAGCGCCGCCGCTCGGCCGGTTGCCTGCGGGAAAGGCTTCAGCGCCTGAGCGACCACGATGGGGTAGATCCCGCCGTTGACCACCGCCATCAGGCAGAACGGGATCATCAACGCCACCAGCGAGGCATGCGTTTGCAGACCCACCAGCCAGGTGGCGGCGACGCTGACGGCGAAGACCACCAGCAGCCACGGGAGCATCTGTTGCCCGGACCATTTTTGCAGCAGCGCGCGACAGCCATAGCCGCCCACCAGAAAAGCGATGGTCTGCGGGATATAGCTCAGGCCGATGGCGGTCGGGCCGTAGCCCATCTCATGAAGGATAAACGGCGAACCGGTAAGCCAGGCGAAGAAGCTGGCGGAGCAGGCGGCGTAGATCAGGACGTTGCCGCTGTATTCCCGGGAGCGCAGCAGCGCCAGAAAAGTGATTTTCTTTTCAGCCACAGTGGCCGACTTAGCGGCGGCCTTCAGGCGCAGGGCAGGCAGCATCAGCAGCAGAGTGATGGCAAACAAGGTGGCGAAGATGGCTTGCCACTCGAAGTGCACCAGCAGCCAGCTGCCCAGCAGCGGGGCCAGCGCAGGGGACAGTCCTACCAGCGGCATAATAGTGGCGAAGATGCGGTTGGTGCGCTGGGCGGGATAGTAATCGGTCACCATCGCCTGCCAGGTAACCGCCGCGGCGCAGACGCCAATCGCCTGCAGAAAACGCAGCGTCAGCATCAGCGTGGCGTTCTGCACCCACAGCATCCCCAGGCAGCCGACCGCGAAAATCGCCAGGCCGCTCAGCAGCACCGGTTTGCGCCCGTAGCGGTCTGACAGCGGCCCCCAGAAGAGCTGGCCCAGCGCGAAGCCGGCGAGGAACAGGCTCAGGCTGGCGCTAATGGATGCGGCGGAGGTGTCGAGATCCTGCTGCATGGCGGCAAATGCCGGCAGGTACATATCGGTGGCCAGAAAGCCCAGCACGCTCAGGCCGGCCAGCCAGACTAAAAATCCTTTCCCAGGTTGTGACATAACGTTCTCATTTTTGGAGTACAGGTACGATGCCGCAGAGTGTAGGGAGTGCATTGTGGCTTGTGAAACGCTAATATTTGTCACATGCATTCAAAAATTTTGCAGGCAGAAAATGTGGTCTGAATACTCTCTGGAAGTGGTTGATGCCGTCGCCCGTAACGGCAGCTTTAGCGCGGCGGCGCAGGAGCTCCATCGGGTGCCTTCCGCCGTCAGCTATACCGTGCGTCAGCTCGAAGAGTGGCTGGCCGTCCCGTTGTTTGAGCGCCGTCATCGTGATGTGGAGCTGACCCCCGCCGGGGTCTGGTTTTTACAGGAAGGGCGCTCTGTTATCAAAAAAATGCAGATCACCCGCCAGCAGTGCCAGCAAATTGCCAACGGCTGGCGCGGGCAGTTGTCGATCGCGGTGGACGATATCGTGAAACCCGCGCGGATGCGCCAGATGATCGTGGATTTCTATCGCCATTTTCCCGACGTCGAGCTGATCGTTTTTCAGGAAGTGTTCAATGGCGTATGGGATGCGCTGGCCGACGGCCGCGTGGAGCTGGCGATTGGCGCAACGCGCTCTATTCCGGTTGGGGGCCGCTATGCGTTCCGCGATATGGGGATGCTGAGCTGGGACTGCGTGGTGGCGAGCGATCACCCGCTGGCGAAGATGGCGGGGCCGCTGAGCGACGATGTCCTGCGCAACTGGCCGTCGCTGGTGCGGGAAGATACCTCGCGTTCGTTGCCCAAACGGACAACGTGGCTGCTGGATAACCAGAAGAGGGTGGTGGTCCCCGACTGGGAATCGTCGGCAACCTGTCTGTCGGCAGGGCTCTGCGTCGGCATGGTGCCAAGCCATTTCGCCCGGCCATGGGTGGATCGCGGCGAGTGGACCGCCCTGGCGCTGGAAAATCCGTTTCCGGATGCGGCCTGCTGTCTGACCTGGCAGCAGAATGATGCTTCGCCGGCGTTAAACTGGATGCTGGACTACCTGGGGGACAGCGACACGCTGAATCGGGAGTGGCTGCGGGCGCCGGAGTGATCCGCGCCCGCCAGTGCTTTAGCGACGATAGTCGACAAACGGGCCATCCGCCACCGAGCGGCGTTCGACCAGCCGAGGGTGCACTTCAATAGACTGCGACTCTTCGCGCTTGTTGACGATACGATCCAACAGCATATTGAACGCGGCTTCACCCAGCGAATCTTTCGGCTGATGAATGGTGGTTAACGCCGGGCTGAAATAGCGGGCGTTGCGCACATTATCATAACCGATCAGCGAAATGTCCTGCGGCACGCGCAGCCCCATTTCATCCGCGGCGCAGATAGCGCCCATCGCCATAATGTCGCCGCCGCAGAAGACCGCCGTTGGACGGTGTTGTTGGCTCAGGATCTGCTGCATGGCGCGGTAGCCGGACTCCGGCTCGAAGTCGCCCTGTACAATCCAGTTTTCCGGCACGCTGATATGCGCCTCTTTCATCGCCTGCATGAAGCCGGCCAGTCGCCCCGCGCCGGTGTTGCGCTCCAGCGGGCCCGGGATCACGCCGATTTCGCGGTGACCGCGTTCAATCAGGTAACGTCCGGCGATATACCCGCCCTGGAAGGCGTTATCGATTACCGCATCGGTAAAGTCGGCTTTTGCTTCGCCCCAGTCCATCACCACCATCGGAATATGGCGATACTCTTCCAGCATGCTCAGGACGGAGTCCGGGTATTCGGAACACATCACCAGCAGACCGTCGACGCGTTTTTGCGCCATCATCGACAGATAGGCCCGCTGTTTTTCCGGGTCGTTCCAGGCGTTGCCGAGGATCAGGGTATAGCCCTTCTGGAAGCAGCTCTTTTCAACGGACTCAATGATTTCAGCGAAATAGGCGGCTTCGCTACTGGTCGCCAGCAGGCCAATCGATTTTGTATGATTGACTTTCAGGCTGCGGGCCACGGCGCTCGGCGAGTAGTGCAGCTCTTTAATCGCCGCCCATACCGCATTGCGCGTCTCTTCGGCAACGAAACGGGTTTTGTTAATTACATGTGATACAGTTGTAGTGGAAACGTTTGCGCGCTTCGCTACATCTTTAATAGTTGCCATTACATCTCACTCCATGCCTTGACCTGATCGCCTGATCATCGATACGTAAACGTTTGCCTACACACACCCTGAATACAATTTTCAACATTGCATCACGTCGGGAAAACGACACAGAACGACAGGAAGGGGTCAATGGCCGATACGCTTTTAAATTAGCGTGGGATTTTGTCCGATCTTGGGGCAAAGTGGAAGAGCAAAAATGTGCATCGCCCTAAATCCCGGAAGATTTTTGCGATTTTTTGTGCAAAAATGAGCAAGCTCACTTTTGGTGTGGGGATAACAAGAGGGAAAAATGATGGATACCAATTTAAAGTTTTCGCTGATTACCACGATTATTGCCCTCGGCGTGATCGTCGCATTCAGCCTGACCGCCATACTGCACTAATGTTCCGATGAGGGAGGAGCGCGGCCTCCTCCCCGTATCCCGCCATTATTATCAATTCTGCAAAAATCTTTTGTCATTTCGTTCACTTTTGTTTTTTTGTGATTGATGTCATGCTTTTGGCTTCTGATGTTACGCCGTCCTCCCTGACGGTCTGATGGAGTCATTGAATGAAAATCAACTTTCCTTTACTCGCGCTGGCGATCGGCGCCTTTGGCATTGGGACTACCGAGTTCTCCCCGATGGGATTGCTGCCGGTGATTGCCAAGGGCGTGGACGTCTCGATACCGGTAGCGGGAATGCTGATCAGTGCGTATGCCATCGGCGTCATGGTCGGCGCGCCGCTGATGACCCTGCTGCTGTCCCATCGTGCCCGACGCAATGCGCTGATTTTTCTGATGGGGATCTTCACCGTTGGCAACCTGCTGTCATCCATTGCGCCGGATTACACCACGCTGCTGCTGTCGCGCATTATTACCAGCCTCAACCACGGCGCCTTTTTTGGCCTGGGGTCGGTGGTGGCGGCCAGCGTGGTACCCAAGCACAAGGAGGCCAGCGCGGTGGCCACCATGTTTATGGGCCTCACCATCGCTAATATCGGCGGCGTGCCTGCAGCGACCTGGCTTGGAGAAACCATCGGCTGGCGGATGTCCTTCCTCGCCACCGCGGGGTTAGGCCTGCTGGCGATGGTGAGCCTGTGGTTCTCCCTGCCGAAGGGCAGCGCGGGCGAACGGCCGGATGTCAAACAAGAGCTTTCGGTCCTGTTACGGCCGCAGGTGCTTTCTGCCTTACTGACCACCGTGCTGGGCGCCGGGGCGATGTTTACGCTGTATACCTACATTTCGCCGGTACTGAATTCGCTGACCCATGCTTCATCGCTGTTTATCACCGCGATGCTGGTGCTGATTGGAGTTGGTTTTTCGCTGGGCAACTATCTGGGCGGCAAATTCGCCGACCGGTCGGTCTCCCGCACGCTGAAAGGCTTTCTGCTGCTGCTGATGGCGATCATGCTGGCGATACCGCTGCTGGCGCAATCCCAGGCGGGTGCGGCCATCAGTATGATCGTCTGGGGCGCAGCCACCTTTGCGGTAGTGCCGCCGCTGCAGATGCGAGTGATGCGCGTGGCGCATGAGGCGCCGGGTCTCTCTTCTTCGGTGAATATCGGGGCGTTCAACCTGGGCAACGCGCTGGGCGCCGCCGCCGGCGGGGCGGTGATCTCCGGCGGACTGGGATATGCGTTTGTGCCGGTGATGGGCGCGATTATTGCCGGTCTGGCGCTGCTGCTGGTCTGGTTTAGCGGACGAGCGCAGCCGGAGGAGGCCTTTGCCAGCCAGTCATAAACGGTGGGGAAGGGTGTAAAAAAAACCGCAGCAGGGGTCACTCTGCTGCGGTTTGTCGTTTATGCGGCCAGGTTAGCGGCAACAAACTTCCAGTTAACCAGCGCCCAGAAGTGGTCCAGATAGCTTGGACGGGCGTTGCGGTAGTCGATGTAGTAAGCATGTTCCCAGACGTCAACGGTCAGCAGCGGCTTCGCGTCGGTGGTCAGCGGGGTACCCGCGTTGCTGGTGGAGACGATAGCCAGGCTGCCGTCGGCATTTTTAACCAGCCAGGTCCAGCCAGCGCCAAAGTTTTTCGCCGCGGCGTCGGTAAATTTGGCCTTAAACTCTGCGAAGCTGCCGAAGGATTTGGCAATCGCGGCCGCCAGCTCGCCTTCCGGTTCGCCGCCGGCGTTCGGCGCCAGGCAGTTCCAGTAGAAGGTGTGGTTCCAGACCTGCGCCGCGTTGTTGAAAACGCCGCCTTCAGAGGTGCGCACGATCTCTTCGAGCGATTGACCTTCGAACGCGGTGCCTTTGATCAGGTTGTTGAGGTTAGTGACATACGCCTGGTGGTGTTTACCGTAGTGGTATTCCAGGGTTTCTGCGGAAATGTGCGGCGCCAGGGCGTCTTTTGCATATGGTAATGCAGGTAATTCAAACGACATTGCTACTCTCCTTATAACTTTTTTGTTTTATCTCACATTGACAAGATGAGGTTTTCACCTGAATCGCGTTCTGACCGCCCGACGCTGTCGCGTCCCGGGCCTGTTATTGTATTGAGAATGTTAACATTTGCCGCAGGCAGTGAAAAGCCTTACAACGATAAAGGCTATTATCGCCGGCGCAACTGCCGAAGGCTTAACCGTTTTCTGCGGAGCGGCGCGTTAAGACGCCCGCAGATGTTGCAAAAATGTATAAGTAAAAGGAGGCTGGGTCTCCAGCCTCTCGCCGCGATGGTTAATTTCTCAGCAGGCCATCTGAAGACCCCCGCAGCGCAAACGACTGAGTGAAAATAATCATTTTAAATCAAATGATTAATGACGATATGCTTTCAGGTAATCGCCGCTATGCCAATAATTCATTGTCTATTTTGATATTTGTATGACAAATATAGCCGCCGGCAGCAATTTCCACAGGATGGCTACGATGGCAAAAACAGATGAAGTGGTAAGCCCGAAAATGATCCCGGTCGTGCAGGGGATCGTTGACTGGATCGAAGCACATATTTTTGACACCCTGCCGGTAAGCGCGATAGCGAAAAAGTCCGGCTACTCGCACTGGTATTTCCAGCGGCAATTCGCCATGGTGACCGGCTGCACGCTGGCGAGCTACGTCAGCCGCCGGAAGATGACCATCGCGACAATCTACTTAACGCAGACCGAGGCCTCCATGCAGAGTATTTCCCAACGTCTGGGGTACGACGGGCAGGCGGCGTTCTGCCGCACCTTTCACCGTCACTTTGGCATGTCGCCCACCCGCTATCGTCGGGAAGCGCCGGTCACAGAGGCGAATATGCAGTTTCCCCTGACGGTGGGGGCGGAGAACGCGCAGGTGAAGAGGGCTGCCGCCGTAGCGGCAGACCGGGATCAGCGAATGGTTTTCGGGGTCATGACGCGACGGGCGCCGACGTAATGACGTACCCAGTAATCTTCGCTCAGGGAGGTGATTTGAATATCGCGCCCCGTGCGCGGGGACTGAATGAATTTCCCGTTGCCGACGTAAACGCCAACGTGGTCGGCAGTGCCGCGTCCGCGGGTGCGGAAGAAGACCAGGTCGCCGCTTTGCAGTTCGTCACGATCGACCGGACGCGCATCGCGCAGGTGGTACATTTCATTGGCGGTACGCGGGATATGAATCTTGACCAGATCTTTGTAGGCGTAATAGACCAGCCCGCTGCAGTCGAACCCGGTGCGCGGCGAGGTGCCGCCCCAGCGATACGGTTTACCCAGCTGGCCCATCAGTTTGTTCATGGCGGTACTCTGCGCTTTTTGCACCCGGACTTTATGCGCGTCGGCGATCGTCAGATTCGCTTCGCTGGCCTCGGGTTTACAGCGTTTTTTATAGCCCTTACGCACCACGCATTTGCTTTTGACGCTGTTCAGCGCCAGGGTCGGCTCGGCGCTGGCGGCCACCGTTTTTGCGCACTGCTTTTTATACCCTTTACGCAGCACGCATTTTTTCGTGGCGCCGGCGGCCTGACGATGAAGCGCGGTTTGGCTTGCTGCGGTAGAGCGGGTAGGGAGCCGGGTGCTCGAGGATTTTTTACTGGTGGTTTTAGCGGTGGTTTTACTTTTTTGACTGGTTGCTTTTTTCTTGCGCTCTGAGCCGCTTTTCGCGGGCAACGCCTTTGGCGAGGCAGAGGCGTGCGTATGCCCTGAAGCCTGAGCCAGTGGCGTGAATGAGATAGATGTGAACAGTAATGCACAGAGCGATATCGCGATTTTGTTTAGCCGCGCCACTGAGCAATCCCCTGATTAATTACAGACATGTACAAATGCCTGACGATGAATGACAAACCGGAACGATTCTAAAGCATAAAAACCCGGAAAGTTAATATTCTTTTGTATCAAAAATGTCGATTGGTTAACGATTGCAAGAAAACGCGTCAGACATTGACCGCCTCGCACAGAAAATGCGCAACGCGCGCCTGCCCGCGACGGCAAAATGATATTTTTAAGGCAACTTCGCGCAACAGAAGATAAAATATGAATAGTGAAAAAAATGTTATTATCGGTCCTGCCCTCGGGACGCTACAATGACAAGTTACTGCCGTAGAAAGAAGTTTAAGGAAGCACGACAATGAGCTCGACTTTAGAAAAGATCCAACGCCAAATCGCTGAAAACCCGATCCTGCTGTACATGAAAGGTTCGCCGAAGCTGCCAAGCTGCGGTTTCTCCGCTCAGGCCGTTCAGGCGCTGTCCGCCTGTGGCGAACGTTTTGCTTACGTTGATATCCTGCAGAACCCGGATATCCGCGCCGAGCTGCCAAAATATGCCAACTGGCCGACCTTCCCGCAGCTGTGGGTGGACGGTGAACTGGTGGGCGGCTGCGATATCGTCATCGAGATGTACCAGCGCGGTGAACTGCAGCAGCTGATCAAAGAGACAGCGGCGAAATACCACACTGACGAGCCGAAAGCGGAATAATTACCGCGGTCAGTAAAAAAGCGACTTCCTGGAAGTCGCTTTTTTTATCACTCCGGCGTCGCCACCGGCAGCGGCCAGCCGCCCAGACGCTTCCAGCGGTTCACTATCTCGCAAAACAGCTGTGCCGTCTGCTCGGTATCGTAGAGGGCGGAGTGGGCTTGCGCGCCGTCGAACGGCATACCCGCGGCAATACAAGCTTTCGACAATACCGTCTGGCCCAGCGCCAGCCCGCTCAGCGCGGCGGTGTCGAAGGTGACAAACGGATGGAACGGGTTGCGTTTTAGCCCCGCCCGTTCGGCGGCGGTCATGGTGAAGCTGTGGTCAAATGTGGCGTTGTGCGCCACCATGATAGCCCGACTGCAGTCGCTCTCTTTCATCCCTTTGCGTACCATTTTGAAGATGGCATGCAGAGCGTCGTATTCGCTAACGGCGCCGCGCTCAGGATCGTGCGGGTTAATCCCGTTAAAGGCCAGCGCTTCGGGCTGAAGATTGGCGCCCTCGAAAGGTTCAACATGGAAATGCAGCGTTTCATCGGGCATCAGCCAGCCTTGCTCATCCATCTTCAACGTAATGGCGGCGATCTCCAGCAGGGCGTCGGTTTTGGCATTAAATCCTGCGGTTTCAACATCAATCACCACTGGATAAAAACCGCGGAAACGGTCGCACAGACCATTCAGTTGAGCGTTCTCGGACATCAGATTCTCTTAGCTGGAAAAAAGTAGCGCGCATTATGGCAAATTTTGCCACGGCTTGCAGCAGGCAGGGGTGAAAACAACGGGCGCCGCAGCGCCCGGGCGAACGAGGATAATGAAGTCGCTATGGTCGGGGGGTTAGTTGCCCAGCCCTTTGCCGGCGTCTTTCTCTTCAATCAGCTCGATTTTGTAACCGTCAGGATCTTCCACGAAGGCGATAACGGTGCTGCCGCCTTTTACCGGCCCGGCTTCGCGGGTAACGTTGCCCCCGTTCTGGCGGATCCGCTCGCAGGCTTCGGCGGCGTTGTCGACGCTCAGCGCGATGTGACCGTAGGCGGTGCCCAGCTCATAGCTGTCCACGCCCCAGTTGTAGGTCAGTTCGATCACCGCGGTATCGCTCTCTTCGCCGTAGCCGACGAAGGCGAGGGAGTATTTGTACTCCGGGTTTTCGCTGGTGCGCAGCAGCTTCATGCCCAAAACATTGGTATAGAAGTCGATAGAACGTTGCAGGTCGCCAACGCGCAGCATGGTGTGGAGTAAGCGCATAATGTCCCCTATGCAGTTTATTTGATAGATCAGAGCCTTGAGTATAGCGGCGATACGTCGCCGCTATCAATGGAGGGATTACAGCGTAGGATAATCGGTGTAGCCTTCCGCGCCGCCGCCGTAGAAGGACTCCGGGCGCTGCGGGTTGAGCGCCGCTTTTTTCTGCAGGCGGGCCACCAGATCCGGGTTGGCGATGTAATCGCGGCCAAAGGCCACGGCATCAATCAGCCCTTTGCTGATCAGGTCGTTGGCTTTTTCAACGGTGTAGGCGCCAGCGCCAATGATCACGCCCGGGAAGCGGTCGCGAACTTTCTGACGGAAGGCTTCGCTGTACGGCTTGCCGCCCGCCCAGTCCGGCTCGGACATGTGCAGATAGGCGATACCGCGTTTCGCCAGCTCGCTAATCAGATACAGCGCGTCTTCTTCTTCGTTCGGGCCATTATCCACATTCTGGAAGCTGCCAATCGGCGACACGCGGATGCCAATCCGGTCGGCGCTCCACTCTTTGCTCACGGCGTCAACCACTTCCAGCACCAGACGGGCGCGGTTTTCCACGCTGCCGCCATACTGGTCGGTACGCTGGTTTGCCGACGGCGAGAGGAACTGGTGCAGCAGATAGCCGTGAGCCGAGTGCAGTTCAACCAGATCGAAACCGGCGTCACGGGCATTGCCCACCGCCTGACGGAAATCATCGACGATCCCCGGGATCTCTTCGGTTTCCAGAGCGCGAGGCATCGAGGTGTCGGCGCGGATGGCGTGGCCGTTTTCGTCGCGCAGCGAGGTGCGGGTGCCGGCGCTCAGCGCAGACGGCGCTACCGGAGCGGCGCCGCCGGGCTGCAGGCTGCTATGGGAAATTCGCCCGGTATGCCACAGCTGCACGGCGATATGGCCGTTTTCCGCGTGAACGCCGGCGGTGATTTTCTGCCAGGCGGCGATCTGCTCCGGGCTGTGCAGCCCTGGCGCGCCGGCATAGCCTTTGGCCTGGGCGGAAATCTGCGTCGCTTCGCTGATGATCAGCCCGGAG
Organism: Klebsiella sp. C239; assembly: GCF_048822715.1. Lineage (NCBI taxonomy): Bacteria > Pseudomonadati > Pseudomonadota > Gammaproteobacteria > Enterobacterales > Enterobacteriaceae > Klebsiella > Klebsiella sp. C239. The sequence continues at coordinate 1,039,668 of NZ_JBMEZK010000001.1, forward strand.
CTGGCGCGCTGACGGTAATATTCGCCCATCAGCGGGGTAGGGATATCGCCCGGCTCGATGCTGCGCAGACGCGTCAATGGAGCCATAAATACGCGATTAGGGACGGTGACGGCACCGACTTTCAACGGGGTGAATAATTTTGATTCCGACATAATGACTCCTGAGTAGACCGGTCGTCTAGGAACTGATGAAATAAAAACGCCTGTTAAACAGCAGGCGCCGCAATAATCTGTTTCGCGTGGGCAAGGGCGCTCTCCAGCGGCGTTGCGCTACGCGTTATTTTGGCCTGCAGGTTGGCGCCGAGCCACAGGGAATAGAGCACCTGCGACAGGGTCATGGCCTCGCCTTCAAATGTCAGACTGCCTTCCTGGCGTCCTTTCTCCAGCGCGTCGCCCAGCAGGGCGATGATCTGGCTGGCGCCGTGGTTCATGGCGGTGCGCATGTCTTCCGACAGATCGCAGACCTCTGCCGACAGCTTGACGGTAAGACACCCGCTAATAATTCCCTGCTGGTAAAACTGATTCAGCGTGTGCTGATAGTAGGCCAGCAGCCGATCGCGATAGTTGCCGTCGCCATGGGCGAAATGCTCGACCAGGCGCTGCAGATATCCGGCGAAATGGTTTTCCAGCAAGGCGACGCCGAAGGCTTCTTTAGAGCGAAAGTAATGATAGAAAGAGCCCTTGGGCACTTCCGCCGTCTTCAGGAGTTCGCTCAAGCCCATGCCGGTAAAGCCGCGATGCATGCAAAGCCGCTCGCCGGTGGCCAGAATATGTTCTCGGGTATCGCAATCGCTGTGTCTGTTCATGGGGCACACTGTAGTAGACCGATTGGTCTAATGCAAGACCCGGCGCAAAAATGTTAGCTGGCGCAGCACGTAGTGAACAAAATTTGCGTCAGCGCGGGGAAACGTCTTCAATGAAAGGAGATGAGGGGACAGGAGGCGTGTGGTGGCAGAGCAGTTAGAATTCTTCCCGGTGCAGAGCCCGTGCCGGGGAATTTGTCAGACCGATGAGCGCGGCTACTGTCGCGGCTGTTTCCGTAGCCGTGAGGAACGTTTTAACTGGCAAACGATGAGCGATGCGCAGAAACAGGAGGTATTGCGTCTGTGCCGTCAACGCCTGCTGCGCAAAATCCGCGCAAACAGGCCAGAGGCGGCGGAAGAACCGCAGCAACCCTCACTGTTTTAAGCCAAAAATTACGTATACTCAGAGCACTTTTTTATTGAGGAAGCGGTTATGGTTCAGCGTATTGCTATGGCTCCCCAGGGGCCGGAATTTTCGCGTTTTGTGATGGGCTACTGGCGTCTGATGGACTGGAAAATGTCGCCAGGCGAGCTGGTCGGCTTTATCGAACAGCATCTCGATTTAGGCATTACCACCGTCGATCACGCCGATATCTATGGTGATTACCAGTGCGAGTCCGCTTTTGGTGAAGCCCTGAAGCTGGCGCCGCATCTGCGTAGCCGAATGGAAATTGTCAGCAAATGCGGCATTGCCACCCGGGCGCGCGCTGAAAACACCATCGGTCACTACATTACCGACCGGGACCACATCGTGCTCAGCGCTGAGCAATCGCTGCGTAATCTGGCGACGGACCATCTCGATCTGCTGCTGATCCACCGGCCGGATCCGCTGATGGACGCGGACGAGGTGGCTGAAGCCTTCCTCGCGCTGCATCACAGCGGCAAAGTACGTCATTTCGGCGTCTCGAACTTTACCCCTGCCCAGTTCACCCTCCTGCAGTCGCGCCTGCCGTTTACGCTTGCTACCAACCAGGTGGAGATCTCGCCGGTTCATCAGCCGTTGCTGCTCGACGGCACCCTCGATCAGCTGCAGCAGCTGCGTATTCGCCCGATGGCCTGGTCCTGCCTCGGCGGCGGCCGCCTGTTTAATGAAGAGGGCTTTCAGCCGCTGCGCGACGAGCTGGCCCAGGTGGCCCACGAGCTTAACGCCGACAGCATCGAGCAGGTGGTTTATGCCTGGGTGCTGCGCCTGCCATCGCAACCGCTGCCGATTATCGGCTCGGGCAAAATTGAGCGCGTGCGCTCGGCGATTGTGGCTGAAAAGCTGAGTATGACCCGCCAGCAGTGGTTCCGTATCCGCAAAGCCGCGCTCGGTTACGACGTGCCATAACCGGCATTTCGCCTCCGGAAACCTGTTCCTGGTTTACACTTAACAGGGAGACAGCCATCCGGAGGTGTTATGCAACGATGTATTCTCGCTATCCTTTCCCTCGCATTTTGCGCTGGCGCGCAGGCCGTCAGTGAAGATGTGCAACTTAATCTCGTGACCAGCCAGGGCGTTGGTCAATCCATCGGCAGTGTAAAAATCACCGAAACCGACCGCGGACTCGAATTTGCTCCCGATCTGCGAGCGTTACCGCCGGGCAAGCACGGCTTTCATATCCATGCTGAAGGCAGCTGCCAGCCGGCGATGAAAGAGGGCAAAGCCGTGGCCGCCGGAGCGGCGGGCGGACATTACGATCCGCAACATACCGGTAAACATGAAGGGCCGCTGGGCACCGGACATCTTGGCGATTTGCCCCTGCTGGTGGTCAACGACGCGGGCGTGGCTGACCAGCCGATTATCGCTCCGCGTCTGAAAACGCTGGCGGAAGTGAAAGGCAAAGCGCTGATGGTTCATGTCGGCGGCGATAATATGGCCGACAGTCCGCAGCCGCTGGGCGGCGGCGGCGAACGGTTTGCCTGCGGGGTGATTAAGTAAGCTTTTCGCCAATCGTTCCGGCGACCGGAGCCTGTTCCAGCTGCGATAGCGCGCAATACAATCGCCAGATCGCGGCGGCCAGCTCCCGGGCCGCCGGCTGATGATGGTGGTTCAGAACCTCGCAGATCCGCAGCAGCTCCTGCAGCGTGGTGGCCAGCGGCCGCTGCTGCACGCCGCGCTCGCTCATGACATCGCGCAGCAGGTTGATACACAGATCGCGCACCTGGGCGAGCGGATCGGAGCGGGTTTCCCACTCGCGAAGCTGCCAGACCACGTGGGAGCAGTTCAGCAAGACCACTCCCCAGCGCAGTAGCCAGCGGCGGGCCAGCGCATCCTGGCTCTGACTGAGCTGGCTGACGTGGTGATATACCAGCGATTCAAATTCGTGCTCGCTGTGCTGGGGGCGGCGGCTGAGCTGATCGACAAAGTGACGCCGTAACGCTCTGATGTGCCGTCGCCCTTTGCGGGCGTCCGAGCCGGGACTGAGCACCGCAAAAGCCAGCCACGCAAAGCCCACGCCGACAATCTTGCTTAAATTGTCATTGAAAAAGGCCGCATAGTCGTACACCGGTGGGTTGGTGACGGAGATAAACGAGCCCATAAAGACGATAAGCTGCCCCCACAGGCCGGCAAATTTTGGCCACTGCAGCTTGAGTAACTGCATGGTGGTCAGCAACGGGAACAGAAACAGCAGGAACTGCCACAGGTCGGTGATCTGCACCATCAGGCCAAATTTCACCACAAAACTGAACACCGACAGCAGGACCAGGGTCTGCATCAGCAGGGTCAGCGAGCGAAACGGCGAGGCCGACACCGAGTAGAGTACGCAGCAGATGGAGGCCAGGGTCAGGGCCGCCGCGCAACTGGTCCACTGGGTACTGATCCCCCACGCGCCTATCGCCACCAGGGCGCAAAAGGTACGAATGCCGTTGAGCAGGGCTTCCGCCTGGTCCGTGTGGCGGGTCAGCGCGGGTGCGGAAGGAACATTGAACTCGGCGATCGCTGAGGCATTTTCAACCCGGCGGATCCAGCGGCTGCTTTCCAGATAAATGCGACAGAAATAGCGTAACCGCGCCCAGAAGGCGACGTGGCGGTAATCCGCGCCCGGCGGCGGCGCCAGCGGCGCCAGAATGCGGGCGACGTGATAGCTGTCAGCATGGGCGGTGGCGAGCTCCGCAAGCAACGACTCCAGCACCTGGCGGGTATTGGCCGGGGCGTCAGGCCAGTTCAGCAGCATACGCCGCAGGCTGGAAATGACGCTGGTCATTCGGAGCTGTTGGTGCAGCAGGTAGTTCAGCAGGGGATTCTGCCGACGGAAGCGGTAGTGGCTCCAGAAGGCCTGGATGCGCAGCAGGTTCATGGTCAGGATCTGGCCAATTACGCTTTCATGGGCGGTGCGGATAGCATCCGTCGTTTCCGGTACCCACAGCAGACTGGCGTGCTCCAGCAGGCGGGCGTGCATGGTTTTCAGCGCCGTCAGCAGGTTGCTGCCATCGGAGGTGCTGGGCAGAATCATCATCATCAACCCACCGCACAGGATCCCGACGATGACTTCGCAGACGCGCGACTGGGCAATCACCCATAGCTCGTAGCTGTCGCTGATATTAATCACCGGAAAGGCGATGATGGCGCAGGTATAGCCCGCCAGCTGAAAGGCGTAGGCCACGTTGTTGGTGAACAGGGCGCAGGCCCAGGTGCAGAGCGCCAGCCAGCCGGAGATACTGAACAGGAACAGCCAGGGATCGTTGAGCGTATGGCCAGCCAGCAGCAGGGCGGCGCAGGCGCCGAGCAGGCTGCCGGCAATGCGGCCGAAACTTTTACTGATCACCCCGCCGACGGTGGGAAAGCTGACCACCGCCGCGGAGGTCATCGCCCAGTAGGGCTCATCCAGATCCAGCGCATAGGCGATGCTCAGCGCAAGACACATGGCGATGCCGTTACGCAGCGCGTATCGCCACTGCGGTCGGGTGGCTTTAACCCAGGGCAGCGAGCGCCATGACAGGGTCTGCAGATTCATCACTGTCCGCCGATCGAGACGGTGCAGGTGGTGCCGGAGACCAGAGTGACATCGGCCGGCAAGCTATCAAAGGCAATCCGCACCGGGACGCGCTGGGCGAGGCGGACCCAGGGGATATTCGGTTTGATATTGGCCACCAGCCCGGTTCCCTGTTCCACGCTCTGGTCAACAATCGCGCGACCGATGCTGGCGACATGCCCCTGCAGCGTCTGCTGATTGCTGTAGAGAATGATTTGCGCCGGATCGCCGATGCGAATATGGCGCAGTTTGGTCTCTTCAAAGTAGCCCAGCACATAGAACGAATGGCTGTCCACCAGGGCAAAGACCGGATGGCCGGTGGTGGCGTAATCGCCGACCCGGGTGGAGAGGTTAGTCACCCAGCCGTCCACCGGCGCTTTGACTACCGTCTGGCTGAGCTGCCACTGCGCATGCTTCAGCGCCGCCTCGGTGACACCGACTCCCGCTCTGGCGGCCGCCAGGGTGGTGGTGGCGGTATTCAGGGCGGTATTGGCGTTTTCAAGGTCTTCAGCCGAGATGGCATTCTGCGACAGGTTTCTGCGACGGCGGGCTTCGCTGGCGGCTTTGCTTTGCTCCGCCTGCGCTTTCGCCACCTCAGCTTGCGCTTTCGCCAGCTGCGCCTGGGCGTTCAGCACCGCAATGCGGTAGGGGGTGTCGTCGATGGTAAACAAGACTTCACCGGCCTTTACTCGCTGGTTATCGGCCACGTTAAGCTGCAGAATACTGCCGGAGACCTGAGGGGTGATCCCGACCTGCTCGGCGCGCACTTTCCCGTCGCGGGTCCAGGGGGACTGAGTGTAGAAATTCCATAACAACCACGCGGCAACCAGTGCGATGGCCGCCACCAACAGCGTTGACAAATATTTTAATTTTTTCATAGCAGGTAGATCACCAGGCAATCAATAACAGCAGGGCCAGACAGACCGCGAGCGCGAACAGGGAGAGATCCATCAGCAGGGGATGCCAGATGTCGCCCGCATACATCCAGTCACGCAGCTGGCGATGTAAAAACAGCCAGATAAAGAAGCCCAGCAAGACGGCTTTGAACAACGGAGGGAAATAGACGGATGCGCCGAACATCAGGTCCTGCAGCGGCAATCCGGATGAATTAAGACTCAGTTTCACAAGCAAAAATCCTTTGCCATAACAGGGATAACCTCAGGACGTGCTACTCTTTAACAGTGTAAATCATTGTTTTGGTTTTTGTTGAATCAAGTAATTCATTTGTTTTGATTATTCAAATGCTGCACACTATTCTAAAATCAGTATAATAACTTAGCAAGCTAATTATAAGGAGATGAAATTGGAATCGCCACTTGGTTCTGATCTGGCACGTTTAGTTCGCGTCTGGCGCGCGCTAATCGACCATCGCCTGAAACCTCTGGAGTTAACGCAGACCCACTGGGTCACGCTGCATAACATCCACCAGCTGCCGCCTGAGCAGTCGCAGATCCAGCTGGCGAAAGCCATCGGTATTGAACAACCGTCGCTGGTGCGTACGCTCGATCAGCTGGAGGAGAAAGGGCTTATTTCTCGCCAGACCTGCGCAAGCGATCGGCGGGCCAAACGCATCAAGTTGACTGAAAAAGCCGAACCGCTGATCAATGAGATGGAAGAGGTGATAGGCAAGACCCGCGATGAAATCCTCTCGGGGGTCTCGAAGCAGGAAGTGGAGACGTTGCTCCACTTAATTCGTAAACTTGAACAAAATATCCTCGATCTCCAGGCAAAAGATTAATCCTTTTGCGGCCCGGGCTATCCCGGGCCTTTTTTTACCCGCCCTGGCGTCGCCAGATCACCACCCGGTTACGTCCGCTGTTTTTTGCTTCATACATGGCTTCGTCCGCACGCTGGACGCACTCCTCCGCCGTCACACTTCTGTCATGGGTGGTATACACCCCCATGCTGATGGTCATCCGCTCTGGCAGAGCGGTCTGCTCGGCGCTGACCGCCAGACGGATGCGCTCGGCGATCGCCTGCGCCTCGTTCTCTGAGGTGTTGACCAGCAGCAGGGCAAACTCCTCACCGCCGATGCGGGCGGCGACATCATCCTTGCGCGAATGGCTGTCCAGCACCGAGGCGGCAAATTGGATCACCTTGTCGCCGGCGATGTGGCCGTAGTTATCGTTGATGCGTTTGAAATGGTCGAGGTCGCTGATAATCACCGACAGCGGATGCTGGGCCTTCACCTTCGCCAGCTGCTGGTTTAGGGTGTCATAGAAGAAGCTGCGGTTATAGAGGCGGGTCAGCGGGTCGCGGATAGAATTCTGGTAGGAGTTGACATACTTGTGGTTAGACTCCCGATAGAGGATAAAGACGTCGACCAGCAGCACCAGGATCAGGAACAGGGTGCACAGCGTTTCAAAAAAACGCGCCTGATACCAGGCCTGATCGAGTTCCCCAACGGTAGAGAGCAGTCGGAAGAGGGTGAACAAATATGCGCTGCAAAAAAAAGCGCCGCTATACCAGAAAATATTGCGCAGTTTGCTCAAGCAAATTATTAATATTAGCGTGATAAACCAGACTGCCATCAGCAGCCAGCTGATAATACTTTGCCGCAGTGGGGTGAAAGTATGATTCAGGTCGTCGATAAAATTGATGCTCAGCTTCGGCGAGTGGCTGGAGTACAGCCATGATAAAAAAATAATGGTTAATGTAAGAACAATGCATGCCGCGAAAGTCATTACATGAGCTTTCCAGGAATGCATGATGCGCCGGCGGAAGTAATACAAAATAATTGATGACATGAATAAGACGGCCATCATTATATTGCGAAAGAAATAATATATGACGGCGTCGTTTTGTTTCACCACCGGAGAGGGATTGCAGCTGAGCCAGTCCGGATAGCTGCTGAGCGTGCCCAGCATCAGCAACGCCGAACAGGCAAAGGCGAAAGCGACAGGGGTCAGATACAAGCGACGCTTGCTGCTCCAGTATTTCATGCCCATAAAACAGGCAATAGTGATATGAAACACCATCAGAAAACTGGTCAGCAGAGGAAATAGTGTAGATGAAGTGCTGTTGAATCTGGTGTGAAAAAAGTCCATCAACTCGGTCATGCCGACCCCGGCCAGTAAACAAATACAAATATAAACGATAAGACGTTTAACGACATGATTCATGTGTTTGGGCATAGACAATATTCCACAGGGAAAAGCAAGGGCAACGATATTGCGTCGACATAAAAAGAGTAATGTGCAGAAGAGTAGTCGGGGATGACTGATAAAATATTGCGCAGGCGCAATGATTAATGCAATTCAAAAATTAAGATGTCTGAATGCTAATGCGAAGCTATTAGGGGGTAATAAATGCAGAGGAATAATACGATGCGGCATAATCGGCCGCATCGTCAGAGGGATTATCGAGGAGAGACGGTGACCTGGCTGCCGCTGCCGGCAATCGCCACGCGCTGACCCACGGAGAACGGGGTGCTGCCCTGTTTCTGCACCACCATAATGGTATTGCCGTCATCCTTACGGATTTCCAGTTCCACGCCCTGGGTTTTATTCATCGCGCCCTGCACGCCCTGACCGGCAACGCCGCCCGCGACCGCACCTGCCGCTGTGGCCAGAGAGCGTCCGGTACCGCCGCCGATGGTGTTCCCGAGGAACCCACCCAGCACCGCACCGCCAATCGCCCCGATGGCATTGCTGTCGTCGCCGCTCTGGATCTGTACGGCGCGGGTATGCACGATGGTACCGTATGTCACGCTCTGCACCTGTTTGGCTTCAGATGCGGAATAAACATCGCCGGACAGGCCGCTGCTGCTCACGCAGCCTGCGAGCGTGAAACCAATCATCGATACAGCCAAAACACGTAAAATCATTTATGAATCTCCTGTTCACCGAAGGTGTTCAATTGAACGTCCATGCGGTTAATTATATGGCATTTAGTCGTCGGCGGGCATAGCTTCTCTCCGGACTATACAAAAAATAATAATTAATGGTGCTTCAACCTTAACTAAACGCCGGTTCTTTACGATGTTCTCTGAATTGTCGCTCTATTGTTAAAAAGTATTATTACAACATAGCATTAGCGGACACTTTATGGTGGAGTGAAGGACATACAAGGGTCATGGAATGAAGGAACAACGCATGAGATCGGGTCGCTTTATTGGCGTTATGTCTGGTACCAGCCTTGATGGTATCGATGTCGTTTTGGCTGCCATAAATGAAAACATGGTGGCGCAGCAGGCCAGTCTCACCTGGCCCATCCCACACGCGATAAAAGAAGAGATTCTGGCGATTTGCCAGGGCCAGTCATTGACCCTTTCACAGCTAGGTCGTCTGGACACCCGACTGGGACGGCTGTTTGCCGATGCCGTGCTGGCGCTGATGCGTCAGGAAAAGCTCAAACCCACCGACGTTATTGCCATCGGCTGCCATGGACAGACCGTATGGCATGAACCCCAGGGCGACGCGCCGCATACGATGCAAATTGGCGATAACAACCAGATCGCCGCCCACACCGGCGTCACCGTGGTGGGGGATTTTCGTCGCCGGGATATGGTGCTTGGCGGGCAAGGGGCGCCGCTGGTGCCGGCATTCCATCATGCGCTGCTGGCGCACCCCGTTGAGCGGCGGATGGTGCTCAATATCGGCGGGATCGCTAATGTATCGCTGCTGGTGCCGGGCCAGCCGGTGCGGGGCTATGATACCGGACCGGGAAATATGTTGCTGGACGCCTGGATCTGGCGCCAGCAGGGCAAACCGTACGATAAGGACGCCCAATGGGCCAGCGAAGGCAAAGTGCTCCTGCCGCTGCTGCAGGATATGCTGAGCGATCCATGGTTTGCCCTGCCGGCGCCGAAAAGCACCGGTCGGGAATATTTCAATTACGGCTGGCTGGAGCAGCATCTGGCTCGTTATCCTGGGCTGCGCGGGCAGGATGTGCAGGCAACGCTCGCGGAATTAACCGCCGTGACCATCAGTGAGCAGGTATTGTTAAGCGGCGGCTGCGAGCGTTTGTTAGTGTGCGGCGGCGGCGCGCGTAACCCATTGTTAATGGCGCGCCTGGCGGCCCTGCTGCCGGGAACCGAAGTCTCCACCACCGATGAGGCGGGGATCAGCGGCGATGATATGGAAGCGCTGGCCTTTGCCTGGCTGGCCTGGCGCACGATCGCCGGCCTGCCGGGTAATCTGCCCTCCGTGACCGGCGCCAGCGAAGCCACGGTGCTGGGCGCTATTTTCCCTGCTAACCCGCCGCAGAATCGGAGTTAACTGAAATCTTAAAGACGACGCGACCGGTAAACTGGACAAGTTAAACGGAGGGCGGAGTGCCCTCCGTGACCGGGAAAGTCGAAGGCAAACGAATGAAAAAAATTCTTATCGCAGTTGTACCTTTTATGCTGGCGGGCTGTAGCTATTACAACCAGTTTGTCGAGCGGATGCAGACGGACACGCTGGAGTATCAATGCGACCAGAAACCGTTGACGGTCCATCGCAATAACCAACGCCAGCAGGTTAGTTTTATCTATGACAATCAGCAGCTGAATCTGTCAGAGGGGCTGTCGGCTTCCGGCGCGCGCTACACCGACGGCGTCTATGTCTTCTGGTCGAAAGGCGATACCGCCACCGTCTATAAGCGCGACCGCATCGTCCTCGATAACTGCCAGCTGCAGACCGCCAAACGTTGAGATTTCTGTCCGGGGGGCGCACAATAACGCCACCTTTTGACTATATCCTCAATGGCCATGTCTGATAACGACGAACTCCAGCAAATCGCGCACTTGCGCCGTGAATACACCCGTGGCGGTTTGCGTCGCCACGATCTTCCTGCTGAACCTCTGCCGCTGTTTGAGCGCTGGCTGCGTCAGGCCTGCGACGCGAAACTCGCCGACCCAACGGCCATGGTGGTTGCCACCGTCGATGAGCGCGGCCAACCCTATCAGCGCATTGTGCTGCTTAAGCATTACGACGAAAAAGGGCTGGTGTTTTATACCAACCTCGGCAGCCGCAAAGCCCATCAGATTGAAAATAACCCGCAGGTCAGCCTGCTGTTTCCGTGGCATATGCTGGAGCGCCAGGTGATGGTGATCGGCAAAGCGGAACGCCTGTCGACGCTGGAGGTGGTCAAATATTTCCACAGCCGCCCGCGTGACAGCCAGATCGGCGCCTGGGTCTCGAAGCAGTCGAGCCGGATCTCTGCCCGCGGTATTCTGGAGAGCAAATTCCTCGAGCTGAAGCAGAAATTCCAGCAGGGTGAAGTGCCGCTGCCGAGTTTCTGGGGCGGATTCCGCGTCAGCATCGAGCAGATGGAGTTCTGGCAGGGGGGCGAACATCGCCTGCACGATCGCTTTTTATACCAGCGCGATAACGGCGCCTGGAAAATCGACCGCCTGGCACCGTAATTGCCGAAATTAGTTATCGAAGCGCTGGCGCTGAAAGGGCCGGCGCTTTATTCTATGTACTTTTCGCATCTGGCGAAAAGTCGTGTACCGGCAGAGGTGCAGTCGTTTATACATGGAGAATTTGATGGCAAGCAGTAACTTGATTAAACAATTGCAAGAGCGGGGGCTGGTAGCCCAGGTGACGGACGAGGAAGCGTTAGCAGAGCGACTGGCGCAAGGCCCGATCGCGCTCTATTGCGGCTTCGATCCTACCGCTGACAGCTTGCATTTGGGGCATCTTGTTCCATTGTTATGCCTGAAACGCTTCCAGCAGGCAGGTCATAAACCTGTGGCGCTGGTGGGCGGCGCTACCGGTCTGATTGGCGACCCAAGCTTTAAAGCCGCTGAGCGTAAGCTTAATACCGAGGATACCGTGCAGGAGTGGGTGGATAAAATCCGCAAACAGGTAGCCCCGTTCCTTGATTTTGACTGCGGCGACAACTCGGCGATCGCGGCGAACAACTATGACTGGTTTGGCAGCATGAACGTGCTGACCTTCCTGCGCGATATTGGTAAACACTTCTCTGTTAACCAGATGATCAACAAAGAAGCGGTGAAGCAGCGCCTGAATCGTGACGATCAGGGCATCTCCTTTACCGAGTTCTCCTACAATCTGCTGCAGGGTTACGACTTCGCCTGCCTGAACAAGCTGCACGGCGTGGCGCTGCAGATTGGCGGCTCCGACCAGTGGGGCAACATTACCTCCGGTATCGATCTGACGCGTCGTCTGCACCAGAACCAGGTGTTTGGCCTCACCGTGCCGCTGATTACCAAAGCGGACGGCACCAAGTTCGGCAAAACCGAAGGCGGCGCCGTGTGGCTGGATCCGAAAAAGACCAGTCCGTATAAATTCTACCAGTTCTGGATCAACACCGCGGATGCTGATGTCTATCGCTTCCTCAAGTTCTTCACCTTTATGGACATCGCAGAGATCAATGCCCTGGAAGAAGAAGATAAAAACAGCGGTAAAGCGCCGCGCGCCCAGTACGTGCTGGCAGAGCAGGTGACGCGTCTGGTGCACGGCGAAGAGGGCCTGGAAGCGGCGAAACGCATTACCGAGAGCCTGTTCAACGGCAACCTGAGCGACCTGAGCGAAGCTGACTTCGAACAGCTTGCTCAGGACGGCGTGCCGATGATTGAGATGGAAAAGGGCGCCGATCTGTTGCAGGCGCTGGTGGATTCCGAGCTGCAGCCGTCCCGCGGTCAGGCGCGTAAAACCGTCGCCTCTAACGCAGTGACCATCAACGGTGAAAAACAGGCCGATCCGGAATATGTTTTTGCCGACAGCGATCGCCTGTTCGGCCGCTACACCTTGCTGCGCCGCGGTAAGAAGAATTACTGCCTGGTCTGCTGGAAATAAAAAAATACTACCAGGGCGTGGGAAACCACGCCCTTTTTCTTTTTAGGGTTGTGGTAAGAAAATGAAGAACATCCTCGCCATTCAGTCTCACGTTGTGTTTGGCCACGCCGGCAACAGTGCCGCCGAGTTCCCGATGCGCCGCCTGGGCGCCAATGTCTGGCCCCTCAATACCGTACAGTTCTCTAACCACACGCAGTACGGCAAATGGACCGGCTGTGTGATGCCGCCTTCGCACCTGACGGAGATCGTCCAGGGCATCGCCGCTATCGATAAGCTGCAGACCTGTGATGCGGTACTGAGCGGCTATCTCGGCTCTGCTGAACAGGGCGAGCATATCCTGGGCATCGTGCGTCAGGTAAAAGCGGCCAATCCGGCGGCGAAGTATTTTTGTGACCCGGTGATGGGCCATCCGGAGAAGGGCTGCATCGTCGCCCCGGGCGTGGCGGAGTTCCACGTGCGCTATGCGCTGCCGGCCAGCGATATCATTGCGCCTAATCTGGTGGAGCTGGAGATCCTCTGCGGTCATCCGGTCGCCAGCGTGAGCGAGGCGGTGGCCGCCGCGCGGGAGCTGATTGCCCAGGGGCCGGAGGTGGTGCTGGTTAAGCATCTTTCCCGCGCCGGCATGAGCATGGACCGTTTTGAGATGCTGCTGGTGACCGCAGATGAAGCCTGGCATATCAGCCGGCCGCTGGTGGATTTTGGCCTGCGTCAGCCGGTGGGCGTTGGCGATGTGACCAGCGGTCTGCTGCTGGTGAAACTGCTGCAGGGAGCCAGCCTGCGCGACGCGCTTGAGCACGTCACCGCCGCAGTGTACGAGATCATGTTGACCACCAAAAACATGCAGGAGTATGAACTGCAGGTGGTGGCGGCGCAGGATCGTATTGCTGTGCCGGAGCACTGCTTCAGCGCCACCCGACTGTAACTTTCCGACTCTGCCCGGCAGAGCGCCGGGCAGTCTCTGGTCTTACTTTAAGCCTTCCGCTGCCAGTGCGTCAGCCACTGCCGGACGCGCCGCCACCTGCGCCATCCAGCTGCCGATATGACTACAGGCGGCCATATCCAGTTTAATCGCATAGCCCCAGCGCAGCACCGTGAACAGATAACCATCGGCGATAGTGAAGCGATGGCCGGTGAGCCACTGTTTATCCGCCAGCGAGGCATCCACGTACTGCAGTTTTTTCTCGAGCAACGCGCGCGCAACGGGCTTATAGTCCTCCGGGGTGTCCGGGCGGAACAGCGGCGTAAAGCCTTTATGCAGTTCGGTAGCGACGTAGTTCAGCCATTCCAGGGTCTGGTAACGGGCAACGGAGCCCACGGGCGCCAGAAGATGGCGGTCCGGCACCTGATCGGCGATGTACTGCATAATAGCCACGCCCTCAGTAAGCAGGATGTCATCATCCAGCAGCAGCGCCGGCACCTGACCTTTCGGGTTGATCAGCAGATAATCTTCCCCGTTTTCCAGCTGTTTCCTTGCCAGATCCACGCTCTGCAAAGTGAAATCCAGGCCGCTTTCGCGCAGGGCGATGTGTGAGGCGAGGGAACAGGCGCCGGGTTTGTAGAACAGTTTCATGCGTTACTCCTCGTGGCTGCAGTTTTCTGTATGTTAGTCCCGCCAGGGGTAAAAAAAAAGCCGCTAACCTAACGTTAGCGGCTTAAAAATAATTGGTTTTCCCTGCGGCGTCAGGCTGCCGCGGTTTCGCGTGCTTTTACGTCCGCGCTGTCGTCCTGAGTCATTCGGTTCAGCTTCGGCGCGGTCAGCAGCATCAGGGCGGCGATGACCGCGGTGACGATACCGATCTGCAGGAACACGTGGCCATACACTTCCAGCGACACCAGCGGATCGGTGACGTTTTCCGGTACTGCCATCAGGTTGGCGATTTTCCCGGCGATGATTGCCGCACCGGCGGTGGTGAGGAACCAGCTGCCCATAATGAAGCCCATCAGACGCTGGGGAACCAGCTGAGCGACCATCGCCAGGCCGAGGCCGGAAATCATCAGCTCACCGATAGACTGCAGCGCGTAGCTCAGAATCAGCCAGTTAACCGAGACGATACCGGCGTCGCTGGCGAACTTCGCCCCTAAAGGCAGGACGAGGAACGCGCCGGAGCACAGCACCATACCGATAGCGAACTTGTGCGGCATCGGCAGGCGGTCGCCCATCTTGTTATAGATGGCGGCCAGAATAGGGCTACCAATCATGATCCAGAACGGGTTCAGCGCCTGATACTGTTCCGGCTCGAAGGCGAGGCCGAGGATCGAGTGCTCCACGTTGCGGATAGCAAAGAAGTTCAGAGAGGTCGGCATCTGGCTGTATAGTACGAAGAAGACGATCGCTTCTACCATCAGCAGGAAGGCGACGATCATTTTGCGACGCGCGGCGCCTTTCAGGCCCATCGCCTCTTTAGCGAAAATCACCACGATACCCAGCGCGATGACGCCCAGCGCCATGCGTGCGATACCCTGGTTGTGCAGCAGCCAGGTAGCGATAGCGACCAGCACCACCACGCCAGCGATGGTCGCCAGCAGTTTACCCATATGCACCGGGGCAAAGTCCGGTTTCGAACCGTACTGTTTCACCCATTTCTGGCAGAAGGCGAAGTTAATGATGGTGATCACCATCCCCACCACGCTCAGGGCGAAGGCGACGCTCCAGCCGAAACGCGCGGCCAGCCACGGAGTTGCCAGCATCGAGAAGAACGAACCGATGTTGATGGACATGTAGTACATGGTAAATGCACCGTCCAGACGCGGATCGTTTTTGTCATAGCAGGTAGAAAGCAGGGAAGACGGGTTGGCTTTAAACAGGCCGTTACCGACGGCGATAGTCGCCATACCCATATAGACGATAGCGGCGTCATGACCGGACCAGGCGACCAGCGCATAGCCGATGGCCAGCACGATAGCGCCCAGCATAATGACGCGTTTGGTACCCAGCACTTTATCGCCCAGCCAGCCGCCAATGGCGACCAGGCCATAAACCAGCGCGCTAAAGGAGGAGAACAGAGTAATGGAATCCGCTTCCGACATACCCAGCTGTTTTACCAGGTAAACGGCCATGATCCCTTGCAGGCCGTAGTAACCAAAACGCTCCCACAACTCGATCGAGAAAATGAGATAGAACGCGCGTGGTTGTTTGAAAGCGTTCAGACTCACGCTTTCTGCTGGTTTATTGTTTGCAGTAGACACATATACCTCTTTTTTTACATCCCATATTTACTGGGGGGTGTTCGGGGCGCAATCTCGTTGGACCGCCGCCTTTATAGTTATTCTTGGAGGGAAAACGGCAGGTAATGTTCACTATCCTGGCGCATCAGGCAAGGCCTTTGTAATAATCTGTTACACATAATCAGGGCGGTATAATGCTCCGGTCATATGAATGTTATCCAGAGTTAAATTTCACCGTTACGTTATCGCTGCTATTTTTATCTTTTTGATTCGCCCATTTTTCTAGTAAAGGCGATATATTCTACTGATTGCGCAATAAAGCAGTGATATGGTCCATTATCCTAAAAATTCATGGCTTATTATCCTGGTGATCCTTGAACAGCCGTTGTATTGCCTGACTTTTATTTCCATTTTAATAACATTCTTTCAACATCGAGTTGCGAGCATGATCTGGATCACAAATGCATAGAAATTTTGCGCCGCTAAAAAATGAATGAGCTGGTTGTTTGTTATATAACCGGATATTAGCCCATGAAAATGCGGTTTATGTGGTGTTAACGGCGGGTTAAATAGCTAAATGCGGACCATAACCTAAAGTTAGGCTATGGTCGTGAGTAAGACGATCAGGCGTAAACTTTGTCTTTGAATTCGCAAAGGTCTTCAATCAGGCAGGAGCCACAGCGCGGCTTGCGAGCGATACAGGTGTAACGGCCGTGCAGAATAAGCCAGTGATGGCAGTCGACCTTAAACTCGGCGGGAACCACCTTCAGTAGCTTCTCTTCCACCTGTTCGACGTTTTTCCCGGGGGCGAATTGCGTCCGGTTGCAAACGCGGAAGATATGGGTGTCCACGGCGATCGTCGGCCAGCCAAAGGCGGTATTTAGCACCACGTTGGCGGTTTTGCGGCCCACGCCGGGCAACGCCTCCAGGGCCGCTCTGTCCTCCGGTACCTCGCCGTTGTGCTGCTCCAGCAGGATCCGGCAGGTTTTGATGACGTTTTCCGCTTTGCTGTTAAACAGGCCGATGGTTTTGATATAGGATTTCACGCCCTCCACCCCCAGCGCCAGCATCGCCGCGGGCGTATTGGCCACCGGGTAGAGTTTGGCTGTCGCTTTATTGACGCTCACGTCGGTCGCCTGCGCCGAGAGCAGGACGGCAATCAGCAGCTCAAACGGCGAGCTGAAGTGCAGCTCGGTGGTGGGGTGGGGATCGTTGTCCCGCAGCCTGGTAAGGATCGCCAGGCGTTTTGCTTTGTTCATATTACGCTTTCCCTGTCGCGTCAGACGGTGCGACAGAGTCGGCCCGGGCCGCCTGCGCCTTCCGCTGCTTGCTACGTTCATCGATAAGGTATTTTACCGCCAGCATCATGCCGAGGCCAATAAAGGCGCCTGGCGGCAGCATAGCCAGCAGGAAAGGAGTGTCTGTATGGAAAACCTCGATGCGCAGGACCTTTGCCCAACTGCCAAGCAGGCTGTCGGCGCCGTCAAACAGCGTGCCATTGCCGAGGATTTCGCGCAGGGAGCCCAGCACGAACATCGCGCAGGTGGCCCCCATACCGATAGAGAAGCCGTCCAGCGCCGACAGCGCCGGTCCTTTTTTGGCGGCAAAGGCTTCGGCGCGGCCCACCACGATGCAGTTGGTGACGATAAGCGGGATGAAAATCCCCAGCGACTGATACAGACCGAACGCATAGGCGTTGATCAGCATCTGCACCACGCTCACCACCGAGGCGATAATCATCACGTAGATCGGGATCCGAATCTCCGCCGGGGTCCAGCGGCGCAGGCTGGAGATGGTCAGGTTGGTCAGGGTCAACACCAGGGTCGTCGCCAGACCCAGCCCAAGGGCGTTGGTGGCGGTTGAGGTGACCGCCAGCAGGGGACACATCCCTAACAGCTGAACCAGAGCGGAGTTGTTTTTCCACAGACCCTGGACGATGACGTCTTTAACTTCGCTCATGGTTACTCTCCACAGGCGCTGAATTCAGGAAGTTGCGCAGGCAGCGTTTGTGCATACAGGCCTGCGCGCTTAACGGCATTGACCACCGCCCGGGGGGTGATGGTGGCGCCGGTGAACTGGTCAAAATCGCCGCCGTCTTTTTTGACCGCCCAGTGGCTGTCGCCCTGGCCGTGGATGACTTTCCCGGTAAAATGGGTGATCCAGTCCGACAGGCGCAGCTCGATTTTATCCCCCAGACCCGGGGTTTCATGATGCTCGGTCACGCGGGTGCCGAGGACCGTGCCGCTAAAATCGGCGGCCACCAGCAGCTGGATCGCTCCGGAATAGCCATCCGGCGCGGTGGCTTCCATGACCGCGCCGATCGGCTGGTCGTTATTTTTGGCTATCCACACTTTATGCTGGCCTTTGCCCAGCGCCGGGGCGCTGACCAGATAGCAGCTCTTGAGCAGATCGTTATTATAGCGGTCGGCAGGTAAAACCTGGTCGAATAACGCTTTCTGCTGCTGGGCCGCCTGCTGGTCGATGGTGCTTTTGGTCAACTCATTGATCGCCGCCGTTAGCCCGGTGGAGCCGGCGGCAAACAGCGCCAGCGTGACGCCGTGTTTTCGCATGGTTTTTAACATCTTCGCTCTCTCAACGGTGGCCATACACGCGCGGGCGCGTGTAGTAATCGATCAGCGGCACGGTAATATTCGCCAGCAGAACGGCAAACGCCACGCCGTCCGGGTAACCGCCGAAGCTGCGAATAAGCCACACCAACAGGCCGGCGAGGGCGCCAAAGATCAGACGGCCGCGGTTGGTTGTCGAAGCCGTCACCGGGTCGGTCAGAATAAAGAAGGCGCCAAGCATGGTGGCTCCGGAGAGCAAATGCATCTGCGGCGAGGCCAGACTCTGCGGCGAGAAGATCCAGCCGAGGGTCGCGCACAGGCCAAGGCTGACGAGGAAGCTGACCGGGATATGCCAGCGGATCGCTTTCTGCCACAGCAGAAACAGTCCGCCCGCCAGCCAGGCGATATTCACCCACTGCCAGCCCAGGCCCGCCAGAACGCCGCCGTAAACCGGCAACTGCAGTACCTGCTGGACGCTATGTCCGGCATGCAGGGAGGTTTTGAAGGTATCCAGCGGGGTTGCCTGGCTGATGCCGTCGATACCCAGCCGCAGGCTGGCCATGTCGCCTCCGGCGGCGGTATGACCGGTAAAGATCATCTGCAGCGTATCGCTGAACGCCGGGATATGGGCGGCAATCTCGTATGAAGGCAGCCAGGAGGTCATCTGCACCGGGAACGAAATCAGCAGCACGACGTAGCCGATCATCGCCGGGTTGAAGGGGTTATGGCCGAGTCCACCGTACAACTGCTTGGCGATCACTATGGCAAAGGCGGTGCCGAGCACCACCATCCACCAGGGGGCCAGCGGCGGAATACTCACCGCCAGCAGCAGGCCAGTGAGCAGGGCGGAGTTATCCCTCAGGGTGGACGCAACAGGCTGTTTGCGCAGTTTGAGAATAGCGGCTTCCATTGCCCAGGCCGTCAGAGCGGCGAGGACAATCTGCAGGACGGTGCCCCAGCCGAAAAACCATGTCTGGACCACAATGCCAGGCACGGCGGCGAGCAGCACCAGCAGCATAATGCGCGAAGTCTGCCGCTGGTTATGGGTATAGGGGGAGCTTGCGATTCTGAAAACCATTTATTCCTCGTTAACTGCCTGCTGTGTTGCTTTGCGCGCCTGAACGCGGGCGATCGCCGCGGCGACGGCCGCTTTGCGTGGGTCGTCATTGGCTGCGGTTGACGCGATTTCCGCCTGGGCGGCCTGCTGTTCA